>CAIJQQ010000013.1 GCA_903822825.1 uncultured Burkholderiales bacterium
GACACATTGAGAGACATAGCCTTCTCCTTGTATGGCAATTTTTGCCATTCTATGCCATACAAGCTTTAAAAACTAACCTACTCCACCGTGACAGACTTCGCCAAGTTGCGCGGCTTGTCCACATCGGTACCCCGCGCACACGCCGTGTGGTACGCCAACAGTTGCAGCGGCACCACGTGCAAGATGGGCGAGAGCACGCCGTAGTGCTCGGGCATGCGGATGACGTGCACGCCTTCGCTGCTTTGAATTTTCGTGTCGCCGTCGGCCAGCACGTACAACACGCCGCCGCGCGCGCGCACCTCTTGCATATTGCTTTTGAGCTTTTCCAGCAGGGCATCGTTGGGAGCCACGGTGACCACCGGCATGGCACTGGTCACCAAGGCGAGGGGGCCGTGTTTGAGCTCACCGGCGGCATAAGCTTCGGCGTGGATGTAGGTGATTTCTTTGAGCTTGAGCGCGCCCTCTAAGGCGATGGGGTAGTGGGTGCCACGGCCCAAGAACAAGGCGTTTTCTTTGGACGCAAAGTCTTGCGCCCAAGCGATGAGCTGCGGCTCCAAGCTGAGCACCGCTTGCAAAGCCGCAGGCAAGTGGCGCATGGCCTTGAGGTGTTGGGCCTCTTGCGCGTCGCTCAAATGGCCCTTGGTTTGCGCCAAGGCCAGAGTGAGCAAAAACAAACCGGCCAGTTGGGTGGTGAAGGCCTTGGTGGAGGCCACGCCAATCTCGGCGCCTGCGCGCGTGACGTAGGCCAACTGGCATTCGCGCACCATGGCTGAGGTGGCCACGTTGCAAATGGTGAGGGTGTGTGTGAGTCCCAGGCTTTGCGCATGGCGCAAGGCGGCCAATGTGTCAGCCGTTTCACCCGACTGGGTGATGGTGACCACCAAGGTCTTGGGGTTGGGCACCGAGTCGCGGTAGCGGTATTCGCTGGCAATTTCCACCTGGCAAGGCACTTTGGCAATGGCCTCGATCCAGTACTTGGCCACGCAGCCGCTGTAGTAGCTGGTGCCGCAGGCCAGGATCAACACGTTGTCAATCGCCTTGAATGTGGAATAAGCACCGTCGCCAAACAGCTCGGGCGTGATGCCCTCCACGCCTTCGAGCGTGTCGGCAATCGCACGCGGCTGCTCAAAGATTTCCTTTTGCATGTAGTGGCGGTACGGGCCCAACTCGGCCGCGCCGCTGTGCGCATGCACGGTTTTCACCACTCGGGTCACGGCCTTGTGGTCGCGGTCCACCACCCAGTATTTGCCCAGCTGGATGTCCACCACGTCGCCCTCTTCCAGGTACACGATCTGGTCGGTCACGCCTGCCAAAGCCATCGCGTCGCTGGCGAGGAATGTTTCGCCTTGGCCCACACCCAAAATGAGTGGAGAACCTGCACCCGCACCGATCACCCGTTGTGGCTCGTCTTTGTGGAACACCGCAATCGCATACGCGCCGTGCAGCTGGCGGATGGCGGTTTTAACGGCTTCAAACAGGTCGCCGTCGTAAGCGCTGTCCACCAAGTGGGCGATGACTTCGGTGTCGGTTTGGCTGCTGAAGACATAGCCCTTGGCCTGCAGAGCGGCGCGCAGTTCTTCGTGGTTTTCGATGATGCCGTTGTGCACCAAAGCGACCTTGCCAGGTTTGGTATCTGCCGAGCCCGTGCCGTGGCTGAAGTGCGGGTGCGCGTTGTGCACGGCGGGTGCGCCGTGTGTGGCCCAGCGGGTGTGGGCAATGCCGGTGCCGCCTTCGATGTGGTCGGCGCTTACCTGGTCCATCAGCTCGGCCACACGCGAGGTGCTGCGGGCGCGTTGCAAGCCGCCCGTGCCGCCGTTCAGGCTGGCCGCGTGCACGGCCACGCCGCAGGAGTCATAGCCCCGGTATTCGAGCCGTTGCAGGCCCTGCACGAGGATGGGAACGATGTTGCGGGAAGAAACTGCGCCGACGATGCCACACATGGAGGGACTCCAAAAGAGAGGGGATGGGTGCGATGGTAGGCACGCTCAATAAAAATATCAGATCAATTTTCAGTTTATTTTGGTTTTTTATTTCATAATAAATCAATCATGGAATTTAATTTCATTAAAATGTGATTTATGGAATCCAATGAACTCGATGCCATCGACCTGCAACTGCTGGACAGCCTGCAGCACGACGCCAGCCTGAGCAATGTGGCGTTGGCCGACAAGGTCAATGTCTCGCCCCCCACCTGCCTGCGCCGCGTCAAGCGCTTGGTGGAAGGCGGCTGGGTCGAGCGGCAGGTGGCCGTGCTCAGCACCGACAGACTCGCCGCCACGCTGGGCCATGGCTTGACCGCCCTGATCGAGGTGTCGCTCGACAAACAGGGCAGCGAACACCTGGACGCCTTTGAAGCCCGCGCCGTGGCGCACGATGCGGTGCAGCAGTGCTGGCGCGTGTCGCCCGGGCCCGACTTCATGCTGGTGGTGCAGGCCCGCGACATGCCGCACTACCTGGCCATCAGCCAGGCGCTGTTCACGCAAGACGCCAATGTGCGCAATGTGAAAGCCTTCTTTTCAACCAAGCGGGCCAAGTTCACCACCACCCTGCCCCTGCCTGTGTAAGCGCAAGCAGAGACAGTTCGCGCACAATCCAATCCAATTTCCAATCTCCTACTTTCAAGGTCTTTTCCCATGAAAAAAATCCTGCTTTTGGGCTCCGGTGAACTCGGCAAAGAATTCGTCATCAGCGCCAAGCGTTTGGGCTGCCATGTGATCGCTTGCGACAGCTATGCGGGCGCGCCCGCCATGCAGGTGGCCGACGAGTTTTGCGTGTTCAGCATGCTGGACGAAGCCCCGCTGCGCGCGGCGATTGCCAAGTACCAGCCGGATTTGATCGTGCCCGAGATCGAAGCCATCCGCACCGAGGTGCTGCTGGATGTCGAAAAGCAAGGCTTTGAAGTCATCCCCAGCGCCCGCGCCGCCAACCTGACCATGAACCGCGACCGCATCCGCGATGTGGCGGTGGGCCTGGGCGTGCGCACCGCCAAGTTCAGCTACGCCGACTCGGCCGCCGAGCTGCTGGCCAAAGCCACCGAGATCGGTTTTCCGGTCGTCATCAAGCCGGTCATGAGCTCCTCGGGCAAGGGCCAGAGCGTTGCCAAGACCGCCGCTGACATCCAAGCGAGCTGGGATTACGCCTGCGCAGGCATGCGCGGCGACCGCCAGAAGGTCATCGTCGAAGAGTTCATCCACTTCGAGTTTGAAATCACGCTGCTCACCGTGCGACAGCGCAAAGGCCCGACGCTGTTTTGCCCGCCGATTGGCCATGTGCAAGAGCGCGGTGATTACCAGTACAGCTGGCAACCCCAGGGCATGAAGCCCGAGCAAGTCAAAGCTGCGCAAGACATGGCCGAAAAGGTCACCACCGACTTAGGGGGCGCGGGCCTCTTTGGCGTGGAGTTTTTCGTGACCAAAGACGAGGTGATTTTCAGCGAGCTGAGCCCCCGTCCGCACGACACGGGCATGGTGACAATGATCAGCCAGAACCTGAGCGAGTTTGACCTGCACGCCCGCGCCGTGTTGGGTCTGCCGATCCCGAACATTGAATGCATCGAAGGCGCCAGCGCCGTGGTGCTGGCCGACAAGGAGGGCAGCGCCCCCACCTACACGGGCATTGAAGCGGCGCTCAGCGAGCCTGGCGTGGACGTGCGCATTTTTGGCAAGCCCACCACGCGGCCTTACCGCCGCATGGCGGTGGCGCTGGCCAAAGGCCCTGGCGCACTGCAACGCGCCCGCGAGGCCGCTGCCAAAATCAAAGTGGTGGTTTGAACCGCCAACACAAGGAGAAATGACATGGAAGTGATCGTCATCACCGGGGCCTCTGAAGGCATTGGGGCCGAAATGGCCACGCAGCTGGCCCAAACAAGAGGGGCCGCTGTGGCGCTGGTGCTGGCCGCCCGCCAGACGGCCAAGCTCGACACTGTGGCCCATGTGTGCCGCCAGCACGGTGCGCAAGTGCTGTGCGTGCCGACCGATGTCAGCGTGCGCGCAGACTGCGGAGCTCTGATCGCCCAGGCTTTGCAGCACTTTGGCCGGATCGACACGCTGATCAACAACGCCGGTGTGTCTGCACACGCCTTGCTCCATGAGGTGGATGCAGCCCATTTGGCTTGGTACGAAGACCTGATGCGCGTGAACCTGTGGGGCACCATCTGGTGCACACATGCCGCGCTGGCGCACCTCAAAGCCTCGCGCGGCCGAATCGTGGCGGTCTCTTCGCTGGCGGGCCTGGTGGGCGTGCCGGGTCGCACGGCTTACTGCACCAGCAAATTTGCGATGAATGGCTTCATGGAAGCGCTGCGCACCGAATTGCAGGCCGATGGGGTGTCGGTGACGATCGCTTACCCCGGGGTGGTGGACACCGACATCCGCCGCCGTGGCTTCAATGCCCTGGGCCAGCCTGCAGGCTCCAGCGGCCTGAGCGAAGACAAGGCCATGCCCGTCGACGTGTGCGTGCGCAAGATCTTGCAAGGCGCCGAGCGACGACAGCGCGATGTGCTCATGAGCCCCATCGGGCATGTGGGCCGGTGGCTCAAGCTGCTCGCCCCAAGTTGGGTGGATCGCATGGCCTGGGCCGCCCTGAAAAAGTCAGATACACAACGCTGAACAGGTCGCTGAGCGGGCAAGAATCAGGCCTTGGGCTTTTTCTGAGGCCGTGCCCAGTTGGCGATGCTGACCTGCTTGCCACGGGCCACACTCAAAGCACCGGGCTCGGTGCTCTTGGTGATGGTCGAGCCGCCGCCCACCGTGCCGCCCGCGCCAATCGTCACCGGGGCCACCAGCACGCAGTTGCTGCCGATGTGCACGTCGGCTTCGATCACGGTGCGGTGCTTGTTGGCGCCGTCGTAGTTGGCGGTGATGCTGCCTGCGCCATAGTTGACCCGCTCGCCCACGGTGGCGTCGCCCAAATAGGCCAGGTGGTTGGCCTTGGCGCCCTTGGCCATCGTTGAATTTTTGACCTCGACAAAGTTGCCGATGTGCACCTCGGCCCCCAGCTGCGCACCGGGGCGCAGGCGGGCAAATGGGCCGATCAAGGCACCCTCGCCCACGGTGACGCCGAGTTTTTCGCCGTCGATGTGGGTGAAGGGATGGATCACAGCCCCGGCCTCGATGACGCAGTTGGCGATCACGCAGTTGGCCCCGACTTTGACGCCTTGGCCCAGCTGCACGCGGCCTTGAAAAATGCAGTTCACGTCGATCTGCACATCCTGCGCGCAAGTGAGCTCGCCCCGCACATCAAAGCGCGCCGGGTCGATGATGCGTACCCCCTCGGCCATCAGGGCCTGTGCCTGGCGCTGCTGGTAGGCCCGCTCGAGCTCGGCCAGTTGGGCCGGGCTGTTCACGCCCGCCACCTGGGTGGCGTCTTCGATCTTGTAAGCCACCACGGGCACGCCTTCGGCCTCGGCAAACTTGACCACATCGGTCAGATAGAACTCTTGCTGCGCATTCTGGTTGTCCAGCCGCGCGAGCCAAGGCTTGAGCAGCCTGGCAGGCACCGCCATGATGCCGCTGTAGACCTCACGGATGGCACGCTGCTCTTCGTTGGCGTCTTTGTGCTCGACGATCGCATGCACCTGCCCTCTGAGGCTGCGCACGATGCGGCCGTAACCTGTGGGGTCGGCAAAATCAATGGTCAGCAGGGCCAACTGTTGGCCCGCGCACACATCGAGCAAGGCTTGCAAAGTCTCGGCACGCGTCAACGGCACATCGCCCGACAGGATCACCACCACGCCGTCATCGGCCAGCAAGGGCACCGCTTGCTGCACCGCGTGGCCCGTGCCCAGCTGGGGCATTTGCCGGGCAAACTTCAGGCCCTGATCCTGCATCTGCGCGCTGGTCAGTGCCTGCTCCACCTGCTCGGCGCCGTGGCCTGTGATCACAATGGTGCGTCGCGCATTCAAATTGCGGGCGGTGTCGATCACATGCTGCACCATGGGCTTGCCCGCCAAGGTGTGCAGCACCTTGGGCAAGGCGCTTTTCATGCGTGTGCCTTTGCCTGCGGCCATGACCACCACGTCAACAGGGCGAGAAGAGGAGTTCGTCATAGATGTCTCTCGATCAAAATCAGGGCACCCGTTGAGGGTGCTGTTTTGTGGATTATCACTGTCCGGGGCGCGTGATCCGTGGACAATGGCGTCTTGGCCCTTAACTTGGCGAATGCCGCTGCCCGGAGGCCAAACTGGTTTGGATTTTTCATGCGAAATGAGCCTGCTTTGAAGTTCCTTGTTCCAGGGCTGTTCCTCTTGGTCTGCACCACGCTGCTGTCAGCGTGCGGCGGTGGATCGGCGCCCCCTCCCCCTGTTCCTGTGCCCGTGCCTGTGCCACAAACCTGCGGCTTTGGCCTCGTGTATGCCGATGGCGGCACCAGTGGCTACGCGGTGGGCACCACCCCTTCGGTCAGCGTGCCCAAATACATCTCGCCGTGTGGCCTCACTCAAGTGCAGTCGGTGCTGCTGGGCCTGTGCGTCAGCCCGGCCGATGTCTCCGAACTCAAAGTGCAACTGTTGAGCAGCAGTGGCACCCCCACGCAGGTGAGCCTGAGCTCGGCATCAACTGCGGGAAGCTGCCTGCTCACGGGCACGCTCTACACTTGGAGCTTACCCGTCAGCATCCTGGGCAGCGGCTTGACCGACAGCTGGCGGCTGTCGGTAGAAGACATCCGACCGGGATACAACAGCAGCTTTTTTGTGGGTTGGTCCCTCGAAGTGAAAGGCCTCAAATGATGCGTCGCTGTTGGCTGCTGCTGGCCTTCCTCCTGCTGCAAGGCTGCAGCGCCCTCAAGCTCGGCTACCAGCAGCTGCCCACCTTGTCTTATTGGTGGCTGGACAATTACCTGTCGTTCAGCGACGCCCAAACGGTCAAGGTCAAAGAGTCCTTGGAGAATTTGCAGCGCTGGCACCGCCAACAGGAATTGCCGTTGTACGCCCAGTTGATCAACCGCACCGCCTTGAGCAGCCAAGGCAACATCCAAGCGCAGGACGTTTGCACCCTTTGGAGCGATGGCCAGGCCCGGGCCGACCGCTTGGTGCAAGAGGCATTGAGGCAAACGGCTCCGGTGGTGGCCTCGCTCAGCCCGCGACAGCTGAGCCACCTCGCGCGGCACTTCGATCTGAAGAACGAAGAATGGGAGAAGCAGTGGCTGCGCGGCAGCCACGAAGAACGCCTCAGACGGCGCATGAACTCAGCCACCGAGCGTTTCAGTGACTTCTATGGAGACCTGACACCTGCTCAAACGGGCTTGTTACAGAACCAAATGAACCAGTCCGAGTGGACAGCCGAGTGGGGCATGCAGCAACGCAAACGCCAGCAGCAGGACATGCTGGCCACCTTGCAAAAAATCCAGCAAAAAAGCCTTTCAACGGCACAACTGGAGGCGGAGCTCTTTGCTGTCTGGCAGCGTTGGTTCATGCCGCCTCAGGCCACCGAGGCCGCGCAGGCACAAGGGCTGCGGACGCAGGCTTGCCTGAACCTGGCCAACTTTCACAACAGCACCAGTGCCGAGCAACGGCAGCGCGCGGCCCGCAGGCTGCGCAACTACGAGGGCGACCTCCAAGACCTGATGCGCCCCTGAATGGCCCCCCACAAGCCAGGCCACAAAAAAACCCGCTGAGGCGGGTTTTTTGTTGTTCAGTGCGTGCTGCCTTCAGCTTTGCAGCGCTTTCCACATCTCCATGTCGCGCTCGGCGGTCCAGATGCGGGGGTTCTTGATGCCACTGGCTTCGTCGTAAGCGCGGGTCACGTCAAACGGCAGGCAGTGCTCGTAAATGAACACATGGCCAAAGACAGGGTCCATGCTCTTGCGCGTGTGGGCCATGGCGGCTTTGAGGTCCATGTTGCCTGCCACAGCCTCTTTACCGGCCTGGAACAAGGTCGTCACCCAGCGCTGGGTGTAGTCCAGTGCCTTGTTGACGTTGTCGTTGCCCTTCATGGCTTCGCCGCGGCCGGGCACGATGGCTTCGGCATTCAGTGCGCGCAGGGCTTCGAGCGTGGCGGGCCACTCTTCAAGTTGCGCGTCACCCGTGTACACCCCGGCTTCGTACTCGACCAAATCGCCCGAGAACAGCACTTTTTCTTCTTCCACCCAGGCAATCGTGTCGCCACGGGTGTGGCCAGGGCCCGGATGCCAGATTTGCACCACCACGCCGCCCAGGTTGATGCTGAGCTTGCCGGGCACTTCGCTCTTGGTCGGGTCGCCGCCGCCCACCACCATGGTCGGCCAAGTCAAGCCGGGCACGCTGTCGGCACCACGGAACAGGCGTGGGAAACGCTCCATCTCGCTTTTCATGTCTTGCGCGCCGCGTTCCTTGATCAGGCTCAAGGTGCCTTCGCTGGCGATGATCTCGGTCGCGCCTTCGGCGGCGTAGGCGTAAGCACCCAGCACGCGCACAGCGTGGTAGTGCGTGAGCAGCACGTATTTGATCGGCAGGTCGCTGACGGTGCGGATTTTTTGGATCAGGTCCTGCGCCATGGCAGGCGTGGCCGTGGCGTCGCTGACCATGATGAAGCGGTCACCGATGATCACACCCGAATTGGGGTCGCCCTCGGCGGTGTAGGCCCAGCAGTGCTGGCTGAGTTGCTCGAAAGTGATCTTCTTTTCGGTCAGGTCGGCATGACTGGCGAAGGCTTTGGTGGGGGCTTTTGCTGCGGCTTTTTGGGTGGCCATGGGGTCTCCTGTGGGTGTGGTTTCAATCGCCCAGATTTTACCTAAACGAAATGCGTTACGGATAGTTGAATTCTCAAAGTGGGAGCCGCACCCTCGCGGCGATAGAACGTTGCAGTTCAACAACCATCGCGGCGGGGGCGCCGCTCCCACAAAAAGCAGGGGCAGTTGTTTTCAGCCCAGGCCTTTTTCAAGCATGCCGATCACCTCTTCGGCAAACGCGGCGTAGCTCATCGGGCCGCCCGGGCGCAGCCAGGTGAAGGTCCAGTTGATCATGCCCAAGAGCATCATGGTCTGAGCCGTTTGATTGGAAGCGTTCAGTCGCTCGGGGTAGGCGCGCTTGAGAAAGCGCGTCATGGCCGCCACGATGTCGCGCTGTCGGTTGAGGATGAGTTCGCGCTGCGAATTGCCCAAGGACTCGTCGGGCTCGGTACTCAAGAATTGAGTATCGTTGAGCAAGGCCGAGTGGCGGGTGGCCGAGGTTTCGTATTCGTGCAAAAAGGCCCGCACCAGCTCGTGCAGCGCCGCGCGCTCGTCCAGGTTCTGGCGCTGGGCTTTGGCCTCGGTCTGGGCAATGAGTGCCAGCAGGCGCTGGGTGTGCCGGTCAAGCAAGTCAAACAGGATCGCGTCCTTGCTCTCGTAGTAGTGGTACAGGCGGGCTTTGGAAGTGCCGCAGGCATTGGCGATCTCGTTCATGCTCGCCGCAGGGTAGCTGTGGTCGGCAAAGCATTGCGCCGCGATGTCGAGGATCGCGTCGCGCTTGATGTCGTGGGTTGCTGATTTGGGTCGGGCCATGGTGTTAATGCCTCACCTTCAAACCGGCCAGACGACGCCGTTGTCGTTCAGGATGGCGGCCAGTGGCTCGTCGTGTGGCTCGGGCTCGAAGTCGTCCACATAGCCATGGGTGTAACCCAAACCCACTGTGAAAGGCTTGGGCAAGAGTGCGGCCAGGGTGCGGTCATAGAACCCACCACCGTAGCCCAAACGGTAGCCCCCAGCGCTGTAGCCCACGCAGGGCACAAAGAGCAGCGTAGGCACAATGATTTCGGTGTCTTTGGGTTTGGGGATGCCGTAGGCGTCTTCTTCCATCGGGCAACCGGGGTACCAGGCGTGGAAGGTGAGCGTCTTGGTTTCCTTGTTGACCACGGGCAGGCCAATGCGGCGGGGTTGGGGCTCGTCCAGCAGCTCGCCGTCTTCCTTCCAGCGGTGCAAGGCGGGCAAGGGGTCGAACTCCCCTTTGATGGGCCAGTAAGCGCCGATGACAACATCGGGGCGATCGAACAGCCAGATGCGCATCATGCGCTGCAGCGCCTCGGCCCGCGCCAAGCGGTCCGGCAGGTTCAATCTTTCTTCGATCAAGGCCTTTCGCAAGGCTTTTTTCGCTTCTGCTTTGTCCATAATCCGTTATGCCTTTTTTTAAGCCACTGCCTTCGATTCTGACACTGCTGGGTGTCTTGTCTGCTGCCTGCCTTTTTGTGCCCGCTGCGCAGGCCCAAAACCGGGGGGACGACAGCTTGCTGGAAATGCACCAGGCCTTCCGCAAAAACGACCGCACCCGCCTGACGGCGCTGCTGCCCCAAGTGCAAGGCCACACGCTCGAACCCCTGGCAGCCTACTGGGAACTGCGGGTGCGGCTGGACACGGCCTCAGAAGCCGACATCGAACGGTTCCTCACCAAATACGCCGGCAGCTACTACGAAGACCGGCTGCGCAACGACTGGCTGCAGCAACTGGGCAAGCGGCGCGACTGGCCCATGGTGGCTGCCCAGCACCGCAGCTACCGCATGAAGGACGACAAGGAAGTCAGCTGCTACGCCCTGGCGGCCGAGGCCATCTTGAGCAAAGCCGATGTGGCGGCCGAGGCCAAACGGCTGTGGTACGCACAAAAAGACGCAGACGACGGCTGCACCTATCTGGCCGACCACCTGCATTCTGGCCGCAAGATCAATGGCCTTGACCTGTGGCGCAAGGCGCGCATTGCCATGGATGCCAACAAGCCCAAGGCGGCCAAAGATGCGGTGGACATCGAAGCGCCCCGCCTGTCTGAGCAGGTCAGCCTGATCTTCAACGACCCGGCCAAATACCTGGATCGGCACATCCTGGCCATCACCAAGAACCGCAAGGAGCTGGCAGTGCTGGCGCTGGTCCGGCTCGCAGCATCTGACCCGGACAAGGCCGCCAAAGAGCTCGACAAGCGCTGGGGCCTGATGCTCACCCCTGAAGAACGGCACTGGACCTGGGCCGTGATTGGCAAACAAGCGGCGCAAAAGCTGCAAGACAACGCCAGCGCTTATTTCGCCAAAGTCCAAAAGGACAGCGATTTGAACGATGACCTGTTGATCTGGAAAGTCCGCGCCGCCTTGCGCCAGGGGCAATGGAAGCAGGTCCTCACCGCCACCGAGGCCCTGAGCACAGACAACCGGACTGACCCGGCCTGGGTCTACTGGCGCGCCCGCGCCCTGGCAGCCACCGCCACGGGTGACGTGCAAAAGCAAGAAGCCCAACATCTGCTGCGCAGCATCGCCAGCGTGAAAGGCTTTTACGAGCAGCTGGCGCTCGAAGAGCTGGGCCAGACCATCACGGTGCCTGAGCGCCCAAGCCCATTGACCCCTCTCGAAAAAGGCCAGGCCTTCGCCAACCCCGGCTTGCAGCGGGCCTTGTATGCCATTCAGCTGGGTTTGCGCCCAGAAGGCAACCGCGAGTGGAACTACAGCACCAACCTGCACACACCGGGCGGCATGAATGACCGCGATCTGCTGGCCGCGGCCGACCTGGCTTGCCAGCGCCAGGTGTGGGACCGCTGCATCAACACCAGCGACCGCACCAAGGTGGCGATCGATCTGGAACAGCGCTATCCCATGCCCCTGCGCGAGATCGTGTTGCGCCGCTCACAGGGCATCGGCTTGGACCCGGCCTTTGTGTATGGCCTGATCCGACAGGAAAGCCGCTTCATCATGGATGCGCGTTCGACCGTGGGCGCCTCGGGCCTGATGCAGGTCATGCCCGCCACCGCCAAATGGACGGCCAAAAAGATCGGCCTGACGAATTTCACGCCCGAGCAGATCACCGACAAGGAAGTCAATGTGGCCATTGGCACGGGCTACCTCAAGCTGGTGCTGGACGACTTTGCAGGCTCCATGCCCATGGCCGCTGCGGCCTACAACGCGGGGCCCGGCCGCCCGCGCAATTGGCGCAACGGCCCCGTGCTTGAGGCAGCCATCTGGGCCGAGAACATCCCGTTCCAGGAAACGCGTGATTACGTGAAAAAGGTGCTGTCCAACACCACCAATTACGCCGCCATCATCACCGGCAAACCGCAGTCACTCAAAGCGCGTTTGGGCAACGTAGGGCCGCGCACGTCCAGCGCGCCAGAGGCCAACGCCGATCTGCCCTGATCAAGCCGGGCCCAGCAATTCGTCCAGGTTCTGGCGGATCTTTTGCTCGATCTTTTCGGCATAAGCCCCGAGCAAAAAACCCAGCTTGAGTTGCAGATCAAAGCGGTGTTCATTCACCGTGAGCAGGCCGCTCACACCACTGCGCGAAAAGCGCATGCGGTCCTCGGTTTCGCCGGGTTCAAACTCGCAGGCCATGCCCCAGTCTTGTTCGGCCTGCTCGCGCCAGCGCTCGGCCACCAGGCGAGCGCCGTCCAGACCCAGAGTGTGTTCACGTTCGATGTTCAAGTCAGGCATGGGCTTCATCTTTCTGCAGCAGAGCCACATCGACCAAGCAGTCGTAAAACACAGGCGCACGACCCAGATCGGTCAGGTGTTGGCTGGTCAACTCGTTGACGTTGGTGCCGTTCAAGCCCAGCTTGCGCCACCAGATGCCCAGGCCGTGGACCACGCCGAGACGCGCCCGCTGGTTCAGCCTGGCCTTGCAGTGGTAAGCGCCCCGGTCGTTGAACACGCGCACCACCGCGCCGTCGGCAATGCCGCGCGCAGCGGCGTCTTGCGGGTGCATTTCCAGCACAGGCTCGGCCTCGATGTCGCGCAGGCTTTGCACGTTGACAAAGCTGGAATTGAGGAAGTTGCGCGCAGGCGGCGAGATCATGGCCAGCGGGTAGCGGCCACCGGGCGCGGCCAACTCGTAATTGGGCAAATGGTCGGGCAGGCCATCCAGGCCCTGGTCGGCCAGGCGTTGGCTGAAAAACTCGCACTTGCCCGAAGGTGACGGAAAGCCGCCTTGCGCGAACGGTGCTTCGGGCACCGGCAAAGAAGCAAAACCGTTCTGCAACAACGCCTCAAAGTCTTTTTCATCGCCGATGGCGCTGCGGCACAGGCTTTCGTCGCTCTCGGCAAAACACGGGTCGTCAAACCCCATGCGTTGGGCCAGCGCCCGAAAGATGTCGGTGTTGGTGCGCGCCTGTCCCACGGGCGCAATCGCCGGACGGTTGAGCAGCACATCGGTGTGGCCGTAACTGGTATGGATGTCCCAGTGCTCGAGCTGCGTGGTGGCGGGCAGGATGTAGTCGGCCATGTCGGCCGTGTCGGTTTTGAAATGCTCCAACACCACGGTGAACAAGTCTTCGCGGGCAAAGCCCTGCACCACCTTGCCGGACTCCGGGGCGATGGCCACCGGGTTGCTGTTGTAAACGATCAAAGCTTCAATCTGCGGACCAAAAGCGGGGGATGCCGGGCGCAGCAAATCGTCGCCAATGGTGCTCATGTTGATGGTGCGTGGGCGCTTGTCGCCCAACAAGTCGGGCCGTTGCAATGCTGCGCGCCGCACCGGGAAATGCCCCGAACTGCTGAGCAAGATGCCCCCAGCCCGATGCCGCCAAGCGCCGGTGAGCGCCGGCAGGCAGGCAATCGCCCGCACCGCGTTGCCGCCACCGCGCACGCGCTGCATGCCGTAGTTCAGGCGGATGGCGGCGGGCTGGGTGGTGCCCCAGTCGCGGGCCAGTTGGCGAATTTGTTCAACCGGCACGCCGCAGACCTCGGCCGCACGTTCTGGCGTCCATTGCAGAGCACGCGCTTTCAAAGCGTCCCAACCCAAGGTGTAGCGGTCGATGTAATCTGGGTCGAGCCAGCCATGCACGATCAGCTCGTGCATGAGGGCCAGCGCCAGCGCGGCGTCGGTGCCGGGGCGAAGCGCAATGTGTTCGTGGCATTTTTCGGCCGTTTCGCTGCGACGCGGGTCAATGCACACCAGCTTCGCGCCATGGCGCTTGGCCTCTTGCGCGAGGCGCCAAAAGTGCAAGTTGCTGCCAATCGAGTTGCTGCCCCAAATCACGATGAGCTTGGATTCGGCAAAAAACTCGACCTTCATGCCCACCTTGTTGCCCAAGGTCTGGGTCAGTGCTTCGGCACCCGCCGAAGCGCAGATGGTGCGGTCCAAGAGCGACGCGCCCAGCTGGTGAAAAAACCGCGCCGCGATCGACTCGCTTTGCACCAAGCCCATGGTGCCCGCGTAGCTGTAGGGCAGGATGGCCTGGGGGTCGCGTGCGGCAATGGCATTGAGGCGCACTGCGATGTCGTCCAGCGCTTCGCCCCAAGTCACCGGTTCAAATTGGCCAGCGCCTTTGGGGCCAACGCGTCTGAGGGGTTGCAGCAAGCGTTCGGGGTGGTAAGTGCGCTCGGTGTAGCGCGAGACCTTGGTGCAAAGCACACCATCGGTCTGCGCGTGCGCCGGGTTGCCCTGCACTTTGGTGGCTCGGCCGTTTTCAACGGTCGTGAGCAAAGCGCAGGTGTCGGGGCAATCGTGCGGGCAGGCGCCTCGCACCACTTGGATGGCATCGGTCATGCCGTGAATTGTGGCGCATCTCTTGCCTTGTAGGAGCCCCGCACTCAGGGCGATGGCATGCGGTCTGGGGGCGCACCATCGCGGCGGGGGCGCCGCTCCTACAAACCCTCCCCCACAGGACACAAACCCTCAGCGCCGCTGACCGGCCAGGCAATTGCCGATTTGCGCGTCACCGCGTTGCCAGCAGGGGCTGGCGGTGGCCGGGTCGCGTTTGGGGATGCCTTTCATGTCGATGCGCGCCACATGGGTGTCCAAAGCACGCACGCCTTGTTTGTCCAGCTCAAGTCGCAACACCCAGCCTTGGCGCTGGTATTCGTTGTCGGTTTCTTTCATGACGAAATTGCCGACGCTGTAGACGATGGGTTTGCCTTGGTGGTGCTCGATGCCTTGCGTCACGTGCGGGTGGCCACCGATCACGGCGTCGGCACCGGCCTCGATCATCTTGCGCGCCAACTGGCGTTGGCGGGCATTGGCCACGTGTTCGTTTTCCCAACCCCAATGCATGAAGGGGATCACCAGGTCGGCCCGGTGCACCTGACGTGCACGGCGGATGTCGTCCACCACCTGCTCGTCCTCACTCCATGCCACGCCGGGCGCATCGTGTCCCGCCTCGAAGCTGCGTGGCAGAAATTCGTTGTAACTCAGGATGGCGATGCGCAGGCCGCGCCGCTCCACCATCCAGGGCGTGTGGGCTTGGCTCAGGTTCATGCCACCGCCCGCCTGCGCCAGCCCGGCCTTTTGCAAGTGCCCCAGCATTTCGGCAAAGGCTTCGCGGCCAAAGTCGCCCGAATGGTTGTTGGCCAAGGTCACGCCGTCCAGGTGTTTTTTCAGCACGGGCAAGACCCTCGGGTGAGCGCGGAAGGTGTAGATCTTGCGCCCGGCCGAGCCGCCGGTGGCGACCACGCATTCCAGATTGGCCAAGCGCACATCGGCCTGGGCAAAAAGCGATGCAAAGTCGGCCAGCGGGTCACCGCCCTGTGCGATCAAAGCGCCCGCATCGTCGTCGAGCGTGGTGTCTCCGGCAAACACCAAAGTCACAGTTTCGGGTGCTGCCGGGGTCTGGGCCGAGGCTGCGAGCGTCAAAGCCACCATTCCCAAAGCCAACCATCGCCAAAGGTGGGTCATGGCCTGCCCTCCTGCAAGCTGCAGCTGTACATCAGTTCGCGCTCCAGTGGCCCGGCGTACAAGACTTGCTGGCCGGTGAGCGGCTGAGTGCCAGCGGGGAAAGGCGGCAGGAACTTGGCCTGGTGGATGGGCAAAGCCTGCACGCCTTCCACCAGGTAGACGTAAATCAGCACCCGGTCCACCCGCTGCGGCGTGCCCACCAAGATGGGTTTGAAACGAAAACGCCCGCCAATGTCCACCCAAGGCACGGGGTAAGGGTCTGCCGTCGGCGCAGCCACCACCGAGTGGGTCGTGCCAGCGTAGGTCACCTGGCACTGCAGCTGCGCTGCCGGGGCCGCGCTGGCCATGCCAGACCAGGCCAGCCAACTGGCCCCCAAGGCAAGCCAGGGCGCTGTGAAACGGGGTCGTCCTGTCATGGCAACCATTGTGCATACCCTCGCCTCCGCACAAACCCTGATGCCCGTTGTCCCATAAGTTCAGCGGGGAGATGGCAAGAATGCGCCGCAAAGGCTAGACTGAGCACATGAAAATCCTCGACTCCATCCTCACAGACGCGGCCAGCATTGCGGCCATTCGCAAAGATATCCACGCCCACCCCGAGCTGTGCTTCCAAGAAGTGCGCACGGCCGATGTGGTGGCCCAGCAACTGACCGACTGGGGCATCCCCATTCACCGCGGCATGGGCACCACCGGGGTGGTCGGCATCGTGCACGGGCGTGATGGCGGTGCTTGCGGGCGAGGCATTGGCCTGCGCGCTGACATCGACGCATTGCCCATGCAAGAGTTCAACACCTTCGCGCACGCCAGCAGCTACCCTGGCAAGATGCACGCCTGCGGGCACGACGGCCACACGGCCATGCTGCTGGCTGCGGCCAAGCACTTTGCCAAGCACCGCGACTTTGACGGCACGGTGTATTTGATCTTCCAACCCGCCGAAGAAGGCGGGGGCGGCGCCCGCGAGATGATCAAGGACGGTCTGTTCGAGAAGTTCCCCATGCAAGCCGTGTTCGGCATGCACAACTGGCCAGGCGCACCCGTGGGCACCTTTGCCGTGAGCGCAGGCCCGGTGATGGCATCCAGCAACGAGTTCAAGATCACCATCCGTGGCAAAGGCAGCCACGCTGCGCTGCCGCACAACGGCATCGACCCGGTGCCGATCGCTTGCCAGATGGTGCAAGGCTTTCAGACCATCATCACCCGCAACAAAAAGCCCGTGGACGCGGGCGTGATCTCGGTCACCATGATCCACGCGGGTGAAGCCACCAACGTGGTGCCCGACTCCTGCGAGTTGCAGGGCACGGTGCGCACCTTCAGCATCGAGGTGCTCGATTTGATCGAAAAGCGCATGAAGCAAGTGGCCGAGTCGATCTGCACGGCGTTCGATGCGGCGTGTGAATTCGAGTTCGGCCGCAACTACCCACCCACCATCAACAGCCCGGCAGAAGCTGACTTTGCACGCCAGGTCATGGGCGGCATTGTGGGCGCCGAGCATGTGGTCGACCAAGAGCCCACCATGGGCGCAGAAGATTTCTCGTACATGCTGCAGGCCAAGCCCGGCGCGTATGTGTTCATCAGCAACGGCGACGGCGCGCACCGCGAAATGGGTCATGGCGGTGGCCCTTGCACTTTGCACAACCCCAGCTACGACTTCAACGACGACCTGATCCCATTGGGCGGCACGTATTGGGTCGAGTTGGCCACGCAATGGCTGGCCAATCCGACACAAACCGCTTGAAAAGAAAACCCGCATGACCGATATCCAAACCGGCTTTTCCAAAAGCTATGCCGAAGCTCGTCAGAAATTCCTGAACGCAGCACATGCTGCGGGCCTGGCCGTTGACTCCAACATCCACCCCTTGAAGGGCCGGGACGGCGAAGAGTTGGCCATGGACGTGGTGCTCGACGGCGCCCCCGACGCACAGCGCCTGCTGATCATCAGCAGCGCCTGCCATGGGGTGGAGGGCTATTGCGGCTCGGGCGTACAAGTCCATGCCCTTCAAAACACGGCTTGGCGCGAAGCGGCCAAGGCCAATGGCGTGGCGGTGCTCTACATCCATGCGCTCAACCCGCATGGGTTTTCGCATGTGCGGCGTGTGACCCACGAAAACGTGGACATCAACCGCAACTTTCAGGACTTTTCCAAGCCCTTGCCAAGCAACGAGCCCTACAAAGAAATTCAACCCCTCTTGTTGCCCGAAGTTTGGCCACCGGATGCGGCCAACGCGGCAGCCACGGGTCAGTTCATCGCCGAGCGTGGCATGAAGGCGTTTCAGGCGGCCATCTCCAAGGGGCAGCACGACTTTCCTGAAGGCCTGTTCTTTGGCGGCCAGGCACCCACCTGGAGCAACCTCACCGTGCGCAAGGTGTTGCAAAAGTACGGTCAACGCTGCCAGAAATTCGCTTGGATCGACCTGCACACCGGCTTGGGTCCCAGCGGTCTGGGCGAGCGCATTTTTGCCTGTGCTGACGATGCAGCGGCCTACGCCCGCGCCAAAACCTGGTGGGGCCAAGGCATCACCTCGATTTACGATGGCTCTTCGACCTCAGCCTTCCTCACGGGTCTGATGTGGATGTCGGCCTACCAAGAATGTCCGCAAGCCGAATACACCGGTATTGCCATGGAATATGGCACCCAGCCGCAAGAAAAGGTGATGCACGCTCTGCGCGGCGACCACTGGCTGCACCTTCACCCCGAAGCGCCCGATGCCCTTCGCCAGCAGATCAAGCAAGACCTGATGGACGCTTTTTATGTGGACACCGATGAGTGGCGCACCCAGATCGTCATCCAGGCCATGGACGCCATGAATCAAGCCGTTCACGGCCTGAACACCTGAATGACCGCGCCCCGTGTTTTGGTGCTGGGCGGCACCGGCTTTGTGGGCCGTCAGGTGTGCGAACAGTTGGCCCGACTGGGCTGGCAGGTCACCGTGCCCACACGCCGCGCCGCCAATGCAGCCGGCGTGCAAAGCCTCCCCGGCCTCACAGTGATCGAAGCCTCAGTCCACAACCCCGCCGACTTGGCCCGGTTGATGGCTGGGCACGATGTGGTGGTCAATTTGGTGGCTGTGCTGCATGGCAACGAAGACCGCTTTGAACAAGTCCACGTCACACTGCCCGGCTTGATTGCTGACGCCATGCACCAGGCGGGTGTGCAGCGGCTGGTGCATGTGAGTGCGCTTGGCGCAGACCTGCAAGGCCCCTCGATGTACCAGCGCAGCAAGGCGCGTGGTGAAACTGTTTTACAAGGCGCAGGCCTGCAACTGACGGTGCTGCGCCCGAGCGTGATATTTGGCGCCGAAGACAAATTTTTGAACCTGTTTGCCGATCTGCAGGCCGTGGTGCCCTTCATGCCCCTGGCAGGTAGCCGCACGCGCTTTGCACCTGTGTGGGTGGGCGACGTGGCGCGCGCGGTGGTGGCCTGCCTGCAAAAGTCGGACACCATTGGCCAGACCTATGAGCTGTGCGGACCAGACGTGATGACCTTGGGCGAATTGGTGCAACGCGCTGGGCAATGGGCCGGGGTGAACCACGGCCAAGGACGCCCCGTGATCGGCTTGCCGATGTGGGTGGGCTGGCTGCAAGCCGCGGCCATGGAGCTGGCCCCAGGCGAGCCCCTGATGAGCCGGGACAATTTGGCCTCCATGAAGGTGGACAACATCGCTACAGGCCAAATGCCGGGTCTTTCCGACTTGGGCATCCGCGCAGCATCTGCAGCAGGGGTGGCGCCCAGCTATCTGGGCCACCGCGGCCCACGCAGCCGTTTGAACAGCTGGCGCTCACGCGCTGGCCGCTGAGTTCGGACAACGCTGACGTTCGAAGTCTCAGGGGATGTGTGAGGGGATGCGGCGGGTTCCTCATGACGGGGTACCGAAAATCGTCACCCGCCGCATCCCCCCACACACCTTGGCGGTGCGATCTGTCCCCTGTTGACAGTCACGACCGCTAACATGTGGGCTTCGCCTGAAGGGAGAAAACAATGATCCAGCTCTACATCGCCAACAAGAATTATTCTTCCTGGTCCATGCGCCCTTGGGTGCTGCTGCGACAGGCGGGCATTGCCTTTGAGGAGGTCTATGTTCGCTTTGACAGCTTTGCGGCTGACTCGCAATTCAAGGCCGCGCTGAAAGACGTGAACCCGGTGGGCAAAGTGCCTGTGCTGGTGCACGACGGCCTGGCCGTGTGGGACACGCTGGCCATTGCCGAATATGTGGCTGAACAGTTCCCGGATAAAAAGCTGTGGCCGCAAGAACGCGCCGCCCGCGCACGGGCCCGCAGCATCTGCGCCGAAATGCACAGCGGCTTTGCGGGCTTGCGCAGCGCATGCCCCATGAACATCGAGGCCCATCTGCCCGAGGTCGGCGCATTGGCCCTGCGCGACAAGCCCGCCGTGCGCGCCGACCTGGAGCGCATCTGCAGCCTGTGGAGCGGCTTGCTGACAGAACACGGTGGTCCCATGCTGTTTGGTCAGTTCACCATTGCCGACGCTTACTTTGCCCCGGTGGTGATGCGCCTGAAAACCTATGCCCTGCCCGTGCCTGCCGATGTGGCCACCTACATGGACCGCGTCTGCGCCCTGCCTGGCGTCAAAGCCTGGATCGACGACGCTTTGGCCGAAAAGGACTTCATCGACTTTGAAGAGCCTTTCCGGGTGGCTCGCTGAGCAAAGCGCTTGACATGAACGTGTTTGTCGTCGGCGGTGCGGTGCGAGATGCCTTGATGGGCTTACCCGTCAACGACCGCGACTGGGTGGTGGTGGGCCGCACGCCCGAGGCCATGACCGCTCAGGGATTCATGCCCGTGGGCAAGGACTTTCCGGTCTTTCTGCATCCGCAGACCCGCGAGGAATACGCCCTGGCCCGCACCGAGCGAAAAACCGCCTGGGGCTACAAAGGTTTTGCAGTGCACGCCGCCCCCGACGTCACCCTTGAAGAAGACCTGACCCGACGCGACCTCACGGTCAACGCCATGGCCGTGCCCGAGGCGTTGGCGCACCAGCCACCCAGCGCCTGGGCAGGCCAGATCGTTGACCCTTATGGCGGCCAGCGTGATGTGCAAGCCAAGGTACTGCGCCATGTCACGCGCGCTTTTGCAGAAGACCCGGTGCGCATCCTGCGCGTGGCGCGCTTTGCGGCGCGCTTTGCGGACTTCACCGTGGCCGACGAGACGATGGCACTGATGCGCCAGATGGTTGAGGGCGGAGAAGTGGACCACCTGGTGCCCGAGCGCGTTTGGCAAGAGTTGGGCAAAGGCCTGATGAGCGAAAAACCTTCACGCATGTTCGAGGTGCTGCGCGAATGCGGCGCGCTCAAGGTTTTGCTGCCCGAGCTGGACCGCCTGTGGGGCGTGCCCCAACGCCCCGAATACCACCCCGAAGTGGACACGGGCGTGCACATGATGCTGGTGCTGGACATGGCCTCACGCCTGGGCACGCCGCTGGCTGTGCGCGTGGCGTGTTTGATGCACGACCTGGGCAAAGGCACCACAGCTGCCGACGTGCTGCCACGCCACATTGGCCACGAAGGCCGAAGCGTGAATTTGCTGCAAAAGTTGTGTGCGCGCCTGCGCGTGCCCACCGATTGCAAGGAGCTGGCCGAGGTGGTGGCGCGGGAGCACGGCAACATCCACCGCAGTGGGGACTTGAATGCCGAAGCACTGATGCGCCTGCTCGATCGCTGCGACGCCATTCGCCAAGCCGAGCGATTTGCGCTCGTGCTGCAAGCGTGTGAATGCGATGCACGAGGACGGCTGGGGTTCGAGGATGCGGCTTACCCGCAGGCTGCGCGTTTGCTCAAAGCGCAACTAGCGGCCCTGTCGGTCGAGACCGCCCCGATCGCGCAAGCGGCGGCGGCTCAAGGGCTCCAAGGACCAAAAATTGGCGAGCAGATCGCCAAGGCCCGCTTGCAGGCCATTGCGCAGGCACTGTAAGCGCCAAGGCGGTCAGAGGTGGGAACGCGCCCACTGCGCGATGTCCTGCGCGGAACGAAAAGCCCCCGCTTGACGTGCAACCTCTTTCCCGCCGACGAAAAGCGCCAAAGTAGGAATGCTGCGGATGTTGAAGCGGGTCGCCAAGGCCTGCGCTTCTTCGGTGTTGAGTTTGGCCAAGCGCACTTGCGGCTCAAGCATGGCCGCCGCTTGCTCGAAGGCTGGTGCCATCATGCGGCACGGCCCGCACCAAGGGGCCCAAAAATCCACCAGAACCGGGATTTGGCTGCGGCCAATGTGGCGGTCAAAGGTCGTGGCGTCCAAGGCCAGCGGGTGCCCGTCAAAAAGATTTTTATGGCATTGCCCGCAATCGGGACTGCTGCGCATGTCGGGCACACGCACCCGGTTGGTGGTGTGGCAATGTGGACAGACGATGTGCAAAGAATCGGCGGTGTCGGTCATGAAAACCCTTTGTGGTTCAACCCCACATGGGGGTCACGCCCACCGGTTCAAGAGCCTGAGCCCATGGGCAGCGAACGCTGCCCGCCCGGATCAACGGGGCGTGCGCGGCGCCATCGGTGCGCGGCCGGCCAGGTGACGGAAGCTGATGCGGCCCTTGCTCAGATCGTAAGGCGACAGCTCGAGCGTCACACGGTCACCCGCCAGAATGCGGATGTGGTTTTTGCGCATCTTGCCAGCGGAGTAAGCGATCAATTGGTGGCCGTTGTCCAAGGTCACGCGAAAACGCGTGTCGGGCAACACCTCGTTGACCACGCCCATCAATTCAATCAGTTCTTCTTTTGCCATTTAAAACGTCTTTCTCAAAACACAATCGGTTTGGTTGTCTGACGCTCCACCCAGAGCACGCCCTCATCGAGGGCGTACTGGCTGGCAGCGGCAGACGTTGCAAATTCGGGCACAAACCGCATCACGCGGTCGGTGCTGGCGCTGCCATGGCCACTGGCCACGGACACTTGCGCGCCAAAAGTTCCATTGGGCAAAGCCCTGGAACAAGGTTCAATACGGTACTTGCCCATCGCAAGTGGCTTGTGAAAACAATGGTGAATCGACATGGATTTTATCTAATGGAGGAGAAGTCACCGATTTCATCTTTTTTGATGGTGTCGCGTGGCTCAAGTTTTGACACGTCCTGGTGCCAAATACGCCTCCAATGGACGGCCCCGCAGGCGCCGTCAAAGAACATCACCGTGCAGAGGTGATCTCAAAAGGAAGCAAAAAAATCGTTGTGCCGACTCTGAAAAAGAGCGCAGCGGGCGATGGGCACAGTGGAGGACAAGACTGGCATCCCTCTGCCGGGATGCGCTATCGGCTCGGTCAGAGCAAGATGGGCATAAGTCGCCAATGGCGTGATTGCACTGTAACACGTTCTTCTCTGGCCCCTTCAAACCGACCCCGTCACGCACAAAGCCAATGGGTCAGAGCCAACGGGCGATGGCCGCCGCCAGCATGCTGAGCAGCAAGGTGCTGGCCAATGGGATGAACCACTCTCGCCCGAAAAGCCGGAATCGGATGTCACCCGGCAAACGGCCAAAACCCAGCTTTTGCAACCAGGGCTGCAGGCCGCTGAAAATGATCAGGGCCAAAAAAGTGACGATCAGCCAGCGGAACATGGTCAGGCTCCCATGACAAACATCACGGGCATCACAGCCTGTGACTGCGGTCACCCGCAGCAAAACCCTGGGCCTGCCAATCGTCGGCCGTGGCAAAGCCCACCACCTTGAACAGCTCGCCCATTTCGTGCTCGTTCAGCAGGCGCTGCGCCTGGCTGCGCTCGGCCAGCGTGCTCTTCGCCATGCGCTCGGCCACGCCCAAGTTCAGCAGAAAACGCGCTTGCGAGGTGTAGCCCAGCACCTGCAAACCAGCGTTTTGCCCCACCATGGCCACCCCGGTGAAGTTCACATGGGCGGTGATGTCTTTCTGGCCCACCGCCACCAGTGGATCGGCATCGGCTTGGTGCAATTGGTGGCACATCACGGTGCCCATGTGCCGCTGAGGGTGGAAGTATTCGCTCTCAGGAAAGCCGTAGTCCAGGAAAAACGCCGCCCCACCACGCCCGGCCAGCAAGCGCTCGGCCAGACTGGCAACAAAGGCCTCGGCTTGAGGGTGGATTTCGGTCAGGTAATCGTGATTGCCCTCAATGTCGACGGGGGGACGCAAGTCGGTCAAGCGGTCTTGCCAAGCGAAGCCCTCGCCTTCAGCATCCGCCCATGCGCTGACCACGCCGCGTTCATGCCAGACGCCCTGGGTGCGCTGCAACAGCTGCACCGGCATGGCGTCCAGCACCTCGTTGCCCACCACCACGCCCTCCATGGCGTCGGGCCAGGCGTCGAGCCAGCGGAGCTTGTGGGCGTAGGCCTTCAGTGTCTGGGCTTGGCGCTCTCGCAGGCTGCCCGACAAATCGATGATGGTGTAGCTGCGCACCGCATCGCCCAGACTGTCCAGCAGTTGCAGGGCCAGTGCCCCGGTGCCCGCGCCAAACTCCCAGACTTCGTCGGTGCCGGTGGTGTCCAACGCCTCTTGCACCTGCACGGCCAAGGTTTGGCCAAACAGCGGGGACATGCCCGGCGCGGTCACGAAATCGCTGCCCGAAGCGGGCATGGCCCCGAACTTTTGCAGGTGGTTGGCGTAATAACCCAAGCCCGGCTCATACAGCGCCATGGCCATGAAGCGGTCAAAACCCAGCCAGCCATCGGCTTGCGCAATGGCTTGCTGGATGCGTTGGGCGAGTTCGCTGGAAATGAAGGCGGTTGGGGTCACGCAGCGATTATCGCCCTGTGTAGGAGCCCCGCCCTCGGGGCGATGGCCTGCGGTTTGCAGTTGCCCATCGCGGCGGGGGCGCCGCTCCCACAGGCAGGCATAGGCCCTGCGCAGGCGAGCGGTCAGCCCATCACCGATAATTGCGGGTCTTTCTCTCCCCCGTGGAATCACCTTGAAACACGTTCTGATCACTGGCGGCGCATTGCGTCTGGGCGCGGCCCTGTGCAGGGCTTTTGCGCAAGCGGGCTGGCAGGTGTGGTGCCACTACCAGCGCTCGGCCGATGCAGCCCAGGCTTTGCAGCTCGAACTTCAGTCCGAGGGTGCCGATGTGCGTCTGGTGCAAGCTGACCTGGCGCTGAGCGCCGAAGTCCAGCGCATGATGGCCCACATCACCCAAACCACCGGGCCACTGGACTGCCTGGTGAACAACGCCTCCTTGTTTGAACCGGACGAAGGCAAGGACATGGACTTGCCCGGTGCCCGTCTGCAGCTGGAAGTGAACCTGATTGCGCCAATGGCTCTGGCTTCGCTCATGGCCAATCAAGCCGCGCCCAACGCCCCACCCGGTCAACGCAGCGTCGTCCACATCCTGGACCAGAAGGTGTTCAACCTGAACCCCGACTATTTTTCGTACACCGTCTCCAAATTGGCGCTCGAGCGCTCGGTCGCCTTGCAGGCGCAAGCCTTGGCTCCTGGTTTGCGGGTGTGCGGCGTGGCCCCAGGCCTGATGTTCTTGAGCGGCCCGCAAACCCAAGAGAACTTTGACCGCAACAGCCGCGTGAACCTGTTGCGCGAGCCGATCGACCCGGCACAGGTGGCCGCCACTTGCCTGTTTTTGGCACAAAACCCCTGCATTACCGGCACCACGGTGAGCGTGGACAATGGCCAGCACTTGGTGCCCTTGGCGCGCGATGTGATGTTTTTGGGTGAACCGAAAGACCCTGCATGAGCGACCTCATGACCTCATTGGCGCTGAATTGTCGACGCCTGTTTTTGCGCAACCACACGGTGGATGTGCGCATTGGCGCGCACGACTTTGAAAAGCTTGGGCCCCAACGCATCGTCTTCAACGTCGAGTTGTTCGTGCCCTACAGTGCGTCCACCCCCACACAAGACGATTTGGCCGAGGTGGTGGACTATGATTTCATCCGCGAAGTGATCGCCAATCGCGTGTCCCAGGGCCACATCGTCCTGCAAGAAACCCTGTGTGACGACCTGATGCGCGAACTGATCGCGCACCCGCAGGTGCAAGCGGTGCGCTTGTCGAGCTGCAAACCCGACGTGTACCCGGACTGCGAAGCGGTTGGGGTTGAAATTTTCCAGATCAAACCCGCGCCATGAAAACACCCGCAGGACACCAAACCCTGGAGTTGACCGGTTTGCGGTTTCACGCGAACCTGGGCATCCTCGAGCACGAAAAAACCGACCCGCAGCCGATCCAGGTCGACGCCGAATTGAACCTGGGCACGCAGCCCCTGATGCCCAGCGACGACGACATCCACCATGTGCTGGACTACCGCAAGGTGCGCAAGATCATCATCGATGAATGCACGGCTGAGCACATCAACCTGCTGGAAACGTTGATCGGCAAAGTCTCGAACCGCCTGATGCAACTGCCCGGCGTGCTGGGTGTGCGCGTCAAGATTGCCAAACTTGAAATTTTTGAAGACTGCGAAGTGGCCATTCGCATGGAAACTGGACAGTGGTGAACCTCATGAACACAGACACAGCAGCAGACAACGCCTGGGTACAGGCACAAGCCGAATCAGAGGCCGCCAAAGCCATCAAGATCGAGCGCGAAACCCACAAGCTCGAAAAACGCCTGTGCCGCCAGATGGGACAGGCCATCAGCGACTTCAACCTGATCGAAGCGGGCGACCGCATCATGGTCTGCATGTCGGGGGGCAAAGACAGCTACGGCATGCTCGACATCTTGCTCAAGATGAAGGCCCGCGCCCCGGTTGACTTTGAGCTGGTGGCGGTCAACCTGGACCAAAAGCAACCGGGCTTTCCTGACCACATCTTGCCCGCGTACCTGAAAGAGCTGGGCGTGGAGTACCACATCGAGACGCAAGACACGTATTCGATCGTGAAGGACAAGATCCCCGAGGGCAAGACCATGTGCAGCTTGTGCAGCCGTTTGCGCCGAGGCATTTTGTACCGCGTGGCGCGCGAGTTGAAGTGCAACAAGTTGGCGCTCGGCCACCACCGCGACGACATGCTGCAAACCTTCTTCTTGAACATGTTTTTTGGCGGCAAGCTCAAGGGCATGCCCCCGAAGTTGGTCAGCGACAACGGCGAATTCATGGTGATCCGTCCGCTGGCTTATGTGGCCGAATCGGACCTCATCCGTTGGGCAGAGCACCGACAGTTCCCCATCATTCCGTGTACCCTGTGTGGGAGCCAAGAAAACCTGCAACGCCTGCAAGTGGGCAACATGCTGCGCGAGTGGCAAAAAAAGCACCCTGGCCGGATTGAAAACATGTTCGCTGCCCTGCAAAATGTCGTGCCATCGCACCTGATGGACGCCAAGTTGCATGGCTTCAAAGATTTGAAGATCACGGGTGTTGAATCGGACGACGGCGACAAGGCTTTTGACGAAGAAGAATTCAAGGAAGCCTCCCTGCCCGGCATTCAGGTGATTTCCATCGGCTGACCTTTTTGGAGAGACGCATGAAACGCATTGCTGCATTGCTGCTGATCGCATCTGCCCTGCTGCTCACGGGCTGCGCCACCACCCGCATGGTCAGCAGCCAGGTCACCGCCGTGGCCACCGTGCCCCCTGGCGCGCAGTTGCCAGGTGCCAAATACCGCTTTGAGCGCTTGCCCCTGCAAGTCCACAACCCCGAAGCAGGTCTCGCCGAGCAACAGGCCGAGCAGGCGCTCACTGCGGTAGGCTTGGTGCGTGACGATGCGCAAGCCCAGTTGAGCGTGCTGGTTGGATTTCAGAGTTCGCAATACGTGTACGACCCTTCGGGCCGACTGGGTGCCTACCCCTGGCGGCCTTACGGCGCATTTGCATTTGGCCGCAATGGGGCATTTGGTTACAACTGGGGTGTGGGCATGAACACCCCCCCATTGACCGACTACCGCCGCGAAGTCAGCTTGATTCTGCGTGACCTGCGCTCTGGGCAGGTGGTTTATGAAACGCACGCCAGCCACGCAGGCGCATGGCGCGACAGCGAGCCAATTTTTGCCACCCTGTTCAAAGCGGCGCTGGCCAACTTCCCCAACCCGCCTGCCGGTGTGCAGCGGGTGAACATCGAAATCCCCCGCTGAGCGCATGTTCGCCACACGCATCCTGGCCATCCGCCACGGCGAAACTGCCTGGAACGTGGACACCCGCATCCAGGGCCACATCGACATTCCGCTCAACGACACGGGGCTGCAACAGGCCCGCTGGTTGGCCGAGGCCTTGGCCGGCCGTGACGAAGTGCATGCGGTCTACGCCAGCGACCTGTCGAGGGCTTTCGTCACAGCCCAGACCATTGCCCAGACGATGGGCCAAGGTGTGTGCCCGCATGTGGGTTTGCGAGAGCGGCACTTTGGCGATTTTCAGGGCCGCACCTTTGCTGAGATCGAAACCGAGTTGCCTGAGCATGCCTTGCAGTGGCGCAAGCGCGCACCAGATTGGAGCCCGCCCGGTGCAGGCGAATCTTTGGTGGTCCTGCGCAAGCGGGTACTGGCCACCGTCAATGAATTGGCGGCGCGCCACGTGGGCGAGCAAATTGTGCTGGTGGCGCATGGCGGTGTGATGGACGTGCTCTACCGCGCCGCCACCCGGCTGGACCTGCAAGCCCCGCGCACTTGGCAACTGCCCAATACAGCGGTCAACCGCCTGCTGTGGACGACCGAGGGTCTGTCATTGGTCGGCTGGGCCGACACCACACACCTGGATGGGCGCAGCCGGGACGAAACCACGGTCTGATCTGCAGGTTGATCGCCGCGAGGGCGCGGCTCCCACAAGACTGCTGGCTAAATCATTGAGCGCCAAACGACTTGGGCGGCGTGACGCCCAAATGTTTGAACGCCGCCAAGGTGGCGATGCGCCCACGCGGTGTGCGCTGCAAATAGCCTTGCTGAATCAGATACGGCTCGATCACGTCTTCAATCGTGTCGCGCTCTTCGCCGATGCTGGCGGCGATGTTGTCCAAGCCCACCGGGCCGCCGTCAAAGCGGTGGATCACCGCTTCGAGCAGTTTGCGGTCCATCAAATCGAAGCCTTCGGGGTCCACGTCGAGCATGACCAGGGCTTTTTGGGCAATGCCCTTGTGAATGGTGCCGTCGCCTTTGACGTCGGCATAGTCGCGCACGCGGCGCAGCAAACGGTTGGCAATGCGCGGCGTGCCGCGCGAACGGCGGGCGATCTCGAATGAGCCTTCGGCATCGATGGGCGCTTTGAGCAGTCTTGCGCTGCGGGTCACGATGCGGGTCAGTTCTTCTGGCGTGTAGAACTCCAGCCGCGAGACGATGCCAAAGCGGTCACGCAGCGGGTTGGTGAGCATGCCCGCGCGGGTGGTCGCGCCCACCAGGGTGAAGGGCTGCAGGTCGAGCTTGATGCTGCGGGCCGCTGGGCCTTCGCCGATCATGATGTCGATCTGGTAGTCCTCGAGCGCGGGGTACAAGATTTCCTCGACCACGGGCGAGAGGCGGTGGATCTCGTCGATGAAGAGCACATCGTTGCGCTCCAAATTGGTCAGCAGCGCGGCCAAATCTTTGGGCTTTTCGAGCACCGGGCCGCTGGTCTGGCGCAGGTTCACGCCCAGCTCGGCGGCGATGATGTGGCTCAGTGTGGTCTTGCCCAAACCGGGCGGGCCGAACAGCAGCACATGGTCCAGCGGTTCTTCGCGCATCTTGGCGGCGCTGATGAAAATTTCCAGCTGCTCGCGCACTTTGACCTGGCCGACGTATTCGTCGAGCAACTTGGGACGCAGGGCGCGTTCGATGGCTTCTTCGTTGTTGGACACGGGCGCGGCCGACACCATTCGCGAAGCTTCACGCGGGCTAGGGGGTGGCGCAAAGTCGTCGGTTTTGATGCTCATGGCTCAGTTTGCCTTCATTTGGTGAGGGCCTTGAGGGCAAGTTTGATGCCCTCGCTCACGCCCACGTCAGCGGGCAGCAGCTTCAAAGCCGCTGCGGCTTCTTTGTCGTTGTAGCCCAGCGCCAGCAGCGCTTGCTGGATGTCGCCTTGCGCGTCGCCTGCGCGCTGCGCAAACAGGCCTCCCAGATCGCCGCCCAGCTTGCCTTTGAGCTCCAGCAGCAAGCGCTCGGCGGTTTTCTTGCCAATGCCAGGCACCTTGACCAAGCGGCCGACCTCTTGCGTGGTGATGGCTTGGGCCAGATCGGCCACGCTCATGCCCGAGAGCACCGACAGCGCGGTGCGGGGGCCGACGCCCGAAATTTTGATGAGCTGACGGAAAGCCTCGCGCTCGGCCAGCGTGGCGAATCCGTACAAGATTTGTGCGTCTTCGCGCACCACAAAGTGGGTCACCAGACTGACCTTCTCACCCACTGCTGGCAAGTTGTAAAACGTGCTCATGGGCACATTGACCTCGTAACCCACGCCATGGCAGTCCAAGATCACCTCGGGTGGGTTTTTATCGCTCAGGATGCCTGTCAATTTGCCGATCATTCAGGGGGTGCCTTCAATTGCCTATGATGGGAAGATTCTGGCCGCACAGCTCTGCCCTGCCGCCCTCACACAGGATTATCCCCTTGATCGTCAGACACACCTTCACCCCGCACAACAACACCCGCTTGTCGCACCTGTGCGGCCCCTTGGACGCGCACCTGCGCACCATCGAGGCGGGACTTCAAGTGAGCATCGCTCACCGCCACGAGCAGTTCAAGGTCGACGGCCCCAAGGCCGTGGCCATGCGGGCCATGGACATTTTGCAGGCCATTTACGAGCGGGCCGACCGACCCATTTCACCCGATATGGTGCAGCTCATGCTGGTGGGCGACATCGGGGGCGAAGAAGCAGACTTGCCCGCCTTGCAAACACGCCGCACTGACCTGAAGGCACGCACTCCGGGGCAAGCGGCCTATCTGGAAAGCATTGCCAGCCACGACATCAGCTTTGGCATTGGCCCGGCGGGCACAGGCAAGACCTACCTGGCCGTGGCCTGCGCGGTGGACGCGCTGGAGCGCAGCAGTGTGCAGCGCATCGTGCTGACACGCCCAGCGGTGGAAGCGGGAGAACGTCTGGGCTTTTTGCCTGGCGACTTGTCGCAAAAAGTGGACCCGTATCTGCGCCCGCTTTACGACGCGCTGTACGACCTGATGGGCCACGACAAGGTGCTCAAAGCTTTTGAGCGCAACGCGATCGAGATCGCGCCGCTGGCTTTTATGCGCGGACGCACGCTGAACAATGCCTTCGTGATCCTGGACGAAGCGCAAAACACCAGCACCGAGCAGATGAAGATGTTCCTCACACGCATCGGTTTTGGGGCCAAGGCCGTCATCACGGGCGATGTGAGTCAGATCGACTTGCCCAAGGGCCAGCTGTCGGGTCTGATCGACGCTGAGCGTGTTTTGAAGCGTGTCAAGGGCATTTCGTTCACCCGATTCACCAGCGCCGACGTGGTGCGCCACCCGTTGGTGGCCCGCATCGTGGACGCCTACGACGCGCAAGGCAGCGCCGCTCTGCGCAACCGCAGTGCGGTCAGCCGCCGCAGCGCCCAAGACGACGAATGAAACCGAATACTCCATGGCACTGAAACAAGTCCAGCTGTCGCTGCAATTTGGCGACATCCCCTACGCAGCCCGCCACCGCGCAGCGCTCCCCCGCCATGCGGTCGCCCGCGCCATCCGCCACGCGCTGGCCGATGACGCCGAAATCACGGTGCGCATCGTTGGCGAAGAAGAAGGCCGCGCGCTCAACCTGGCCTACCGCAAGAAGGACTACTCCACCAATGTGCTGACGTTTGACTATGCGCAAGACCCGGTGGTGATGGCCGACCTTGTGCTTTGCGCCCCGGTGGTGGCCCGCGAAGCCAAAGAGCAAGGCAAGACGCTGGCCACCCACTACGCGCATTTGTTGGTGCACGGCACTTTGCACGCGCAGGGTTGGGACCACGAGACCAGCACGGCCGATGCTGAGGAGATGGAGGCCTACGAGGTTGAAATTTTGGCGGGTCTGGGGCTCAAGAACCCCTATGTTTGAATCAGATCAAACGCACCTTGACCGTTTTGCCTTTGATCTTGCCGCTCGACAACTGCGCTTCGACCTTTTTGGCCAGGGCAGCCTGCACCGCCACATAGGTCGAGAACTCGTTCACATTGATCTTGCCGACCTGTTCGCGGGTCAGGCCGCATTCGCCCGCCAACGCACCCATCACATCGCCTGCGCGGATTTTTTCCTTTCGGCCACCGACGATCTGCAAAGTGCGCATGGGCGGTTGCAATGGACCGCCCGCAGCAGGTGTCAAACCCGACAGCGGCTCCCAATTCGATTCGCGGCCTTGCATCACCTCGATCTTGCCGACCGATCCCATCTCGTCCATGCTGGCCAGCGTCAGCGCCAACCCTTCGGCATCACCACGTCCCGTGCGACCGATGCGGTGGATGTGGATTTCTGCGTCGGGCGTCACATCCACGTTGATCACGGCTTCGAGGCCCTCCACATCCAAACCGCGTGAGGCCACATCGGTGGCCACCAGCACCGAGCAACTGCGGTTGGAAAACTGCACCAGCACCTGATCGCGCTCGCGCTGCTCCAGCTCACCAAACAGCGCCAGCGCGCTGTAACCCTGCGCCTGCAGCACCGCCACCAGGTCGCGGCACTGCTGCTTGGTGTTGCAAAAGGCCAGCGTGCGCTCGGGGCGGAAATGCGCCAGCAGTTTGGACACGGCATCCAAACGCTGGCTTTCACCCACCTCGTAATAAATCTGACGGATCTTGTGCGCACTGTGTTGCGCCTCGACCTTCACGGTTTGCGGCGAACGCATGAACTGCGCCGCCAGCTTGGCAATGCCTTCTGGGTAAGTGGCCGAAAACAGCAGCGTCTGACGGTCTTTGGCGCACTGGCGCACCACCTTGGCGATGTCGTCAAAAAAGCCCATGTCCAGCATGCGGTCGGCCTCGTCCAGCACCAGCGTGTTCACGCCTGCCAGGCTCAGCGAGCCGCGCTCCAGATGGTCCAGGATGCGGCCGGGCGTGCCCACCACCACATCGGCGCCATGCTCCAGACTCACCGTCTGACCACGCAGGGCCACGCCGCCGCACAGGGTGACGACTTTCACGTTCTGGCGAGCACGGGCCAGGCGGCGGATTTCCTGCGTGACCTGATCGGCCAGCTCGCGTGTGGGGCACAGCACCACCGCCTGCACCGGCGCGCTGGGCGAGCCTGCGGTTTGCAGACGCTCGATCAGGGGCAGGCCAAAGGCGGCGGTTTTGCCGCTGCCGGTGCTGGCCTGGGCAATCAGGTCTTGGCCAGCCAAGGTGACGGGCAAACTGGCCGCTTGGATGGGCGTCATCTGAGCGTAGCCCAGTTGTTCGAGGTTTTGGAGCGTGGCGGGGGCCAGCGCGAGCTGGTCAAAGCGCGTCGATGTCGCAGAAGTTGAGGTCATGTCCCGATTATCCCGCGCCGGGCGAAACCCTCAAGGAATGGCCCCTCTATACTAGTTTGGCATTGAAATCTGCTTTGTTCTCCGAGGTCACCATGAACCCATCACCACTGCCCTTTCCCAAACGCCATCTTCAACGACTCACCCAGTTCTGCACCATGGCTTGCCTCTGGGGCCTGTCGGCCGCATGGGCGCAAAGCCCGACCCACAGCGCCATGGAAAACACCCCTTTTGTCGACTGTGAAGGTGCAGCGGTCACGCCTGCCGCCGATGACTGGCGACTGACGGGCACGGGCGACATTGTGTTCACAGACGCACCCAATGCCAATCAGGAAGCGTTTGGCAACTTCTTGCCCGTATTCAAGCGCGCATCGGTCGTATTGGGCAATCTGGAAGGGGCCATCACCAATGAACTGGTGACCGCCAAAAAATACATTCCTGGTCGCTCCTACGCTTTTCGGTTTTCACCCGATGTGGCCGAACTGATCAAGGAAGCCAACTTCAACGTCATCTCCACGGCCAACAACCACTCCAATGACTACGGGCGCACGGGCCAACTCGACACCGTGCGTTTTCTGACCGAAAAGGGCATTCAGGTCACGGGCCTCAAGGGCACCCACGCCGTGGTCAATGTTGGCCAGTTGCGCGTGGCCGTGGTGGCCGCTGCCCATTACACGGTGTTCAACAATGTGCTCGAATTGGAGGCCATGGCAGACAAGGTGGCCAAGCTTCGCCAAGGCCATGACGTGGTCGTGGTGTTTTACCAACTCGGGGGCGAAGGGGACCCCGCAGCACTCTTGCCGGGCGGTCCTGAAATTTTCCTGAACGAATCACGTGGTGATGCCCGTGCATTTGCGCAGCGCATGCAAGCCGCCGGCGCTGCTCTGCTCATCGGGCACGGCCCCCATGTCGTGAGGGCGGCGGAGTGCGTTGGCGCGACGCCGGTCTTTCACTCGATCGGTAACTTTGTGAGTGCAGGAGGACTGAGCACCCGAAATCTCTCCAACGTTTCCTTGCTGCCCGAGGTGTTGTTCAGCGCCAGCGGCCAAGTGCGGGGTGTGCGGGCCTTCCCGGTCACGTTTTCGGCCAAGCGCTACCCCATCCTGGACACCACCGGCCGTGGCGTGAGCCTGGTCAACGCACTCAGCCAAAGAGAAGCGGGCTTTCAAAAGGATTTCAGGCCCCTCCTCTTGCGCAGCGATGCCACCGCCGGCAGCGAACAAGCGCAATCTCAAAAATCCGCTTTCAGCGCCTGGCTGAGCACCACCTCGCTCAAGGGTGTGCCCAAGGACTGATCCCCAAAACAATCAGGGGGTAACTTTGCGGGCCCCCACCAGCAAGACAGAGCCGCTTTTCTTTTCGTAGCCGATGGTGAAAGGCAAGGACTCAATTCCCGATTGTTCGCTCAGGTATTTGATCAGACGTTGTCCAGAGGCGCTGTCACGCCAAAGCGGATGGGGTGCATGGAATTTGCCGTAGCTTTTGACATCAAACACCTTGCGCAAAGGCTCGATGTCCAGACCGGTTTCGTCCTGCACAACACTTTTCGTTTTATCGGCGACCACAGAAGCCAAAGTGGAAAAATACGGTTTTTGCAGCAGGTGCGAGGCCGACTTGATCATCACCGCGTCATCCATCTGCGCCAACATGAACGCATGGTACTTCTTGCCGATCGACAGGCCGTTGTTTGACAAATCCATTCGAACATAGTCAATTTTCAACTCCCGCCCGCTGGCGGTATTCACCAAGAACCGCAAGCCATCGGGTTGGATGCCGTCCAACTTGGTATGGACTGCTGCGACACCACCTTCACCCAGTGTCAAGTAATCGATGCTGCGAATCTTGGCGTCACTCAAAGCAACGTTGTAAGTCAACAGTTTGATGAAACGCGGCTTGATGGAATTTTTTCCTTCCAGGTCATTGGTCCTGAAATAACCATAACGTGCAAAGTACATCATGGTCTCGCATTCCTTGGCCGCTTGGCCCGCCGCGACTGGCTTGTTGCTGGCGTACTCGGGCCACTGATCAGCCACCAAAATCAGGTGATTGGCCGCAGGAAATACAGATGCAACCGTCACAATGTCCGCCCCTGAAAATGGATAAACCACCTTTTTGGCATTCAGTTTGGCGGTGTGTTGGTCCGCCCAGGCCCGCATGGGAGCTGAAAATCGTGATTGGTAATTGGCGGCCACCTGGGTAAAGCCAGGGCATTCGCTCGGCATGAAGCCAAAGCGCTTGAGCAAATCGTTACCCGGCTCAGAGGGCAAAGCAGCCAAAGCTTGGGGTTCTTTGGCCACGCTGGGCGCGGTCTGAGCGTGGCAGACGTGCCCAAGGAGCAGGGACCAAAATACCAAAGAAGCCCCAAGAGCGCGAGCGGGAAAAATTGTCATGTCAACCATGCCTTGAATGAAATTGAATGTGTCATTCATTCGTTACAAATGAACAGAGAGTCTGCTTTTATATCCGATAAGAGTGCCTATGATCAGGCCCTTGGCATAAACCAACGACTGCCCCACCATGAAACGAAGACTTCTGATCGCTGGGCTGATTTTTTTTACCCACTGCGGTCAAGCCGCGATGGCCAAAAGTCAATTTTTCAAAACTTCAGACGGCTTGAGCTTGCACTATCTGGAGTCGGGCTCGGGCGCTTTGACTTTGGTGTTCGTGCCAGGCTGGCTGATGCCTGCCCGCATATTTGAAGCACAAATGGCCGAGCTTTCACCCAACTTTCGCGTGATCGCGCTTGACCCAAGAGGCCAGGGCCTGTCAAAGGCCCCCCCCAACAAGCTCGACGCCGTCAGCCGAGCACGTGACATCCAAGAGCTGCTGCACCACGCCCGCGTCAAAGATCATGTGCTGATTGGCTGGTCTCTGGGCGTCATGGAGGTGCTCGACCACTCTGTGCGCCACGAGCACCCGGATTTGCGCGGACTGGTCCTGATCGACAACTCGATTGGCATGGCGCGACCACCCTCGTCGGCACTGAACAGCCACCGACCCATGCAGGCAGACGCATTCAAAGCCTATGTGAATCGCTTTGCCACAGGCATGTTCAAGCAATCGCCTCCGGAGGGCATGCTGAGCTGGATTGAAAAATCGGCAGTTCAACTGCCTCCCAAGGCCGCCTGGAGCCTGCTCAATAAGCCGTATGATCGGACTTACTACAAAAACGCCGTGCTGGCCGCTCACGTCCCCGTCTGGTACGCCATCACGCCCAGATTCACGGAGCAGTCAGCTGAACTGTTGCAAACCCATCCTCTGGCCAGCGCGACGGTGTTTGACGATGCGGGACACGCCCTGTTTGTAGACAACGCCAACTTGTTCAACCAACGCCTGCGGCACTTCCTTGCCAGCCTGCCATGAAATTGAGTGCCACTTTATTGCTGAGTCTGACAATCGGTCTGTCTGTACAAATGATGGCTCACAGCGCCACCCACAACAGCAACGTCAAATCTTCCAGCAAAGCCACGGCCGTGAACAAGGGTAAAAAAGCTGGGCAACGCAACGTTGTGGTCCAGCAGATGCGCTCCCCACCGGCCGCCACACTTGCCGCCGGTCACGACACGGTGCTGGAGTCAGGCTGCTTGGACTCCGAAAAAATCGCACAAATCAAAAACCGCCTGCAACTCGAAATGCCGACAGCTTCACCGGTGTCTGCCTTGCAAGCATCCCCTTCCAGCCCGTGCCAGCCCTACTCGGTCGCCGTCACCACACCCATGGTGCGCAATGCATTGGCCCTGATCGCGCCAGACAGCGCAGAAGGCCAGACCGCTGCCCTGATGTTTTCGCGTTCAGCGCCGAGCAGCAACGCCAACCCCTCTCCCTTGCAATTGCCCACTGGCACAGAAGCACTTCGCCAGATCACCACAGCCAGTTTGCGACCTGAGGGTGTCGATTTGCAGGACATCCCAGCGCATTTGCAGTGGGAGGTGGACTTGATCGCAAAACAGATGGTCAGCGCTGTCAAACCCGAACCGGCAGCACACCATCTGCGACTGACGCTCACCCCGGACAGCGAATCAGCTTCGGAAAAAATATACGCCATCGAACTCATCGAGTCAGCGACCGGTAACCGTGCCGAAATCGCGGTCTGGCTTGACCGAATCCATGTTCCTGGGGCCTATTTCAGCATGCAGGGTGTGGATTACGAGCGCTTGCTGTGGAAGTCACCGGTTCAATTCACCCGCATTTCCAGGGGCGTAGGCCCGAGCGTGACCACCGTCTCCCGGCGCGTGGCGGTCAAATCCCGCAATAAAGCCAAGCCACGCATGGTGATTCGCACACTCAAAGTCAAAGGGCATCACATAGGCATCGACTTTGCAGCCCCTATTGGCACACCTGTGGTGGCCGTGGCCGATGGTGAAATCATTCACGCCAGTTTCAACGGTGGTTACGGCAACCTGGTCATCGTTGATCATGGAGAGGGGCACCACACCTACTACGCCCATTTGTCGGGCTACGCCAAAGACATAAAGCCCGGCACGCTGGTGCGGCGGGGCGAAGAAATTGGTTACGTGGGCTCCACCGGCTTTTCCACCGGCCCCCATCTGCACTTTGAAATCCGCAAAGAGGGCCTGTTCATTGATCCGGCCGTCAAGGAAAACAAGCTGAAGTTCTGGACACTGGACGCGCAGGAGCAGCCACAAATTTTGGCTCGGTTGCTGCGGCTGCAAATGGTTCAGTCGCAAGCCGCTGTTGTTTCACGACTTTCGCGCATGGACTGAGGGCAAGGCGCCAAAGATCTTTAAGCAGGCGCCGTCATCCGAATCGGGATGGTGACGGGGCCGTCGTTGACGAGCGACACTTTCATGTCGGCGGCAAACTGCCCTGTCTGCACCCAAGGGTGCAAAGCCCTCGCTTGCGCTACAAAGTGTTCGTACAGTCGCCTGCCTTCATCGGGCCGGGCTGCCTGCGTGAAACTGGGGCGGTTGCCGCCCGACACATTGGCGGCCAAAGTGAACTGGCTCACCACCAGCAGGGCACCGCCCACGTCCTGCACACTCAGGTTCATCTTGCCAGCGTCGTCGCTGAAAACACGCAACTTCAGGATTTTGGCCAAAAGCTGGTCGGCCACCGCACCGGTGTCGCCTTGCTCGGCACACAGCAGCACCAGCAAGCCTTGCTCAATCTGGCCAATGACTTTGCCGTCAACCCGAACGCTCGCTTCGCAGACACGCTGCAGCACCGTGATCATGCCGCATCCTTCGGATCGTCAATGTGCGCCTCAACGTCGTTGGGCAGCAGTTGGATCGTGGCCCGCAAACCGGGCACGGCCTCCATCAAGGCTTGTTCAACACGGCTGCGCAAAGATGCAGCATGCCCCAGTGACCAGTTGGACGGCATGTGCATGTGCATGTCCACGAAGCGTCGTTGCCCAGCTTTGCGTGTGACCACATGGTCAAAACGGATCACGTCGCGGCCATCGATCGCGTAAACAAAGCGCGCCAGCACCTGTTGAATGTCGTGTTTGACATCTGGCTCTACCGCCTCGTCCATCAGGCCTTGCGAAGAGGTCCAGACCAGGTGCGCGCCCTCCTTCAAAATGTTGAGCGCCACGCCCATGGCCACCACGGCGTCCAGCCACAGCCAGCCCGTGAGCCCCACCAAAACGATGCCCACCACCACGCCCACCGAGGTCCAGACATCGGTCACCAGGTGCCGAGCGTCGGCTTCAAGCGCGAGCGAACGGTGCTGGCGCGCTGCGCGGAACATCACCCAGGCCAGCAAGCCATTGAGCACCGAACTGCCAACCGACAGCGACAAGCCCAAACCCACTTGCGCCAGAGGCTGAGGATCGAAAACGCGGTGACTGGCCGCCCAGATGATGCCCAGGCCCGCCACGATGATGAGGATGCCCTCGAATCCGGAAGAAAAGTACTCGGCTTTGTGGTGCCCATAAGGGTGGTCTTCGTCGGGCGGCGACTCGGCCACCGTGACCATGAGCAAGCCAAACATGGCGCTGGCCAGGTTGACCAGTGACTCCATCGCGTCCGACAGCAAACCCACCGAATCGGTCAACACCCACGCCAATGTTTTGAGGGCAATGGTGACCAGCGCGACCCCAATGGACGCCATGAGCAGGCGTTTAGGGGTCATCCAAGATTCAAAGCGTTTCATGCGGCGAGCCTACATCGGATCGTTGAATACAGGGTGACCTGCCGCACAAGTGGCATCCGATTCACGCGAGGGTCACTTTGGCAAACTTGCGCTTGCCCACTTGGACGATGTAAGTGCCAGCACCCAGTTTGAGTCCTTTGTCGCTGACCACGCTGGAGTCGACACGAACGCCACCGCCATCGATCAGGCGGTTGGCCTCGCTGGTCGAGGGGGCCAAACCGGCCGACTTGAGCAAAGAACCGATGCCCAAAGGCGCGCCGGTCAGCGACACCTCCGGGATGTCGTCTGGAACGCCGCCTTTGCTGCGGTTGATGAAGTCCTGCTCGGCGGCATCGGCAGCGGCAGCGCTGTGAAAGCGGGTCGTGATCTCTTTGGCCAGCATGACCTTGGCGTCTTTCGGGTTGCGGCCGCCTTCGACTTCTTTTTTCAGGGCTTCGATTTCTGCCAGAGATTTGAACGACAACAGGATGTACCAGCGCCACATCAGGGCGTCCGAGATGCTCAACACCTTGGCAAACATGCTGTTGGCTTCCTCGGTGATGGCAATGTAGTTGTTCTTGGACTTGGACATCTTGTCCACACCGTCCAGGCCTTCGAGCAGCGGCATGGTCAAAATGCACTGGGGCTCTTGGCCATATTCGGATTGCAAGTGGCGCCCCATCAAGAGGTTGAACTTCTGGTCGGTACCACCCAATTCCAGGTCGCTCTTGAGCGCGACCGAGTCGTAACCCTGCATCAGGGGGTACAAGAACTCGTGCACACTGATGGGCGTGCCCGCGTGGAAGCGGTCATGGAAGTCGTTGCGCTCCATCATGCGGGCCACGGTGTACTTGGCCGCCAGCTGGATCATGCCCATCGAGCCCAAAGGTAGCGACCACTCACTGTTGTATCGGATTTCTGTCTTCGCAGGATCCAACACCAAACTGGCTTGCTTGTAGTAGGTCTCGGCATTGAGCTTGATCTGTTCGGGGGTGAGCGGCGGGCGGGTGCTGTTGCGGCCAGAGGGGTCACCGATCAGGCTGGTAAAGTCGCCAATCAAAAAGATCACCTGGTGACCCAAGTCTTGCAATTGGCGCATTTTGCCCAGCACCACGGTGTGACCGATGTGGATGTCCGGAGCGGTGGGGTCCAGGCCCAATTTGATGCGCAGAGGCACACCTGTGGCCTCGGACTTGGCCAGTTTTTGCAACCAATCGGCCTCAGGAATCAGCTCCTCACAGCCGCGCAAAGAAACGGCCATGGCCTCACGGGTCTTGTCCGTGACCGGGAATTTTGTAACAAGCGCTTGATTCATAAGGGTTTTTTCTGGGTGAAGCGTGAGCATCCAAGGTAAAATGGTCAACTTTCGCTGGTCCCGCATTTTAATGTCCGGGCCCATCTGATGATGGCAGATGGTATTTGACTCAGGCAATGACCACTGCACTTTAAAGAACCCATGATCTTCTTCTCAAATTTGCTCACACAAACAGTAGCGCTTGGCATTCACGCTTTGCGTTGGTGTGTGGTGCTGGCCGGCGCATTGCTGCTGGCCCTGCAGCGTGGGCTCGATTGGCTTGACAGTGCGCATCCTGCCGCAACGTTGCTGCGCCCTCTTGCGCATCACATCAGACAACACGCCAAGAAAATTGCAGCCACCCTCGCTTCAGTCTTTTTGATCACAGGAGGCGGCGCATTTGCGGTCGCCAACCTCAGTCCTGACGCATCCGATCTGCCCACTGTGCTGCTGACAACTTCCATTGCCATCCCAGATTTGGACCGCCAAGCCGAGCAGCTTGACCTTCGCACCCTCAAACTTCGGCGCACCGACACGACCCGCTCAACGGACACCGAAGAAAGCCTTCTGCGACGGCTCGGTGTCGTCGATCCACAAGCTGCCCAATTCATGCGGCAAAGCCGCATGGTGCGTGATGCATTGAGCCGCCCTGGTCGCGCCGTCATGGCCGAGACCAGCGACAACCAGCAACTGAACGAGTTCAGTGTGCGTTGGCTCAACGCAGAATCCGACCGCCAATTCACGCGACTGGTGATAGAACGGCAAGCCAACGTTTTGGTCGCACGCATCGAAAATGTGCCCACTCAGACCAGCATCCGCATGGCTGGCGGCACGGTCAACGGCTCCCTCTACGCAGCTTCTGACGAGGCACGTCTTCCAGACACCGTGGTCAGTCAACTGGCCGACATTTTTTCGAGCCAAATCGACTTTCACAAAACCTTGCGCAAAGGGGCTCGCTTTGCTGTGGTTTATGAAGTCCTTGAAGCCGACGGTGAGCCTCTGAGGGCAGGCAAGGTCATCAGTGCAGAGTTCATCAATGGTCAACGGAAATACGAAGCCGTCTGGTTCCAAGAACCCAGCCAAAAAGGCAACTATTTCGGTTTCGATGGCAAAAGCCTGCAGCGCGCCTATCTGGCCTCTCCCGTTCCATTTTCCCGCAAGACCAGCGGCTTCAGCGTTCGCTTGCATCCCATCTTCCAAACCACCCAAGCCCACCGTGGCATTGATTACGCTGCACCAACCGGTACACCTGCACTCAGTGTCGGTGACGGGTTGGTTGATTTTGCGGGCACGCAAAGTGGTTACGGCAATGTGGTGATTGTTCGGCACGCCAACAACCACAGCACCCTGTATGCGCATTTGAGTCAAATTCAGGTTCAAAAAGGCCAAAAAATAACGCAAGGTCAAACGATCGGTGCTGTTGGCTCCACGGGCTGGTCAACTGGCTCGCACTTGCATTTTGAGTTCCGCGTCAACGGCGTTCACGTGGATCCTGAAACGATCACCCAGCAAGCCCAAAGTGGCCCCGTCAACCCTGCAGCCCTCACCGCTTTCAAAAGCCAGGCACAGCGCGCTCGCGCTCAACTGATGGCAGCCGCGCAAATGCGCGAAAGTACCGACCAATGACCGCACTGGCGGTGACCCAGGGGCTCTGCGGAGCCCCTTTTTTCTGCCTCATGCCATACCATGTCCGCTGAGGCGCTCTTCATTGGCCTGATGTCAGGCACCTCGCTGGACGGCGTGGACGGTGTCCTAGCCCGGTTTGTACCGAGCGGCGCCATGCAGGTGCTGGCCCACGCTTTCGAACCGTTCCCCACCCCCTTCAAGACAGACCTGTTGCAACTCAACCAAAGTGGCCCGGACGAGTTGCACCGCGCCGCCTTGGCGGGCAACGGCATCGCACGCCATTACGCGCAGGTGGTTCAAGCGCTGCTGACCCAGACTGGCCATGCGCCCGAATCCATCACTGCCATCGGTGCACACGGCCAGACCGTGCGCCACAGGCCTTTGGAGTTTGACGGCTTGCCCGACCAGCCGGCCGTGGGGTACAGCCTGCAATTGAACAACCCCTCCTTACTGGCCGAATTGACAGGCATCGACGTGGTGGCCGATTTTCGGTCGCGCGACTTGGCGGCGGGTGGGCAAGGCGCGCCACTGGTCCCCGCGTTTCACTTGGGCGTGTTTGGCCAGACTCAAAGATGTGTGGCCGTGCTCAACATTGGCGGCATTTCCAACCTCAGCGTACTGCTGCCCGATGGGCAGGCCATGGGCTGGGACTGCGGCCCGGGCAACGCCTTGATGGACCACTGGTGCCAGACGCACACCGGCCAGCCCTTTGACCGCAACGGCGACTGGGCCGCGACGGGCCAAATCTCACCCATGCTGCTGGCTCGCCTGCTGGGCGAAAGCTACCTGAGCAAACAGCCTCCAAAAAGCACAGGCCGCGACCTTTTCAACCCGGCATGGCTGCAGCAGCACTTGGACGACTTGCCCGACCTGTTCCCACAAAACATCCAGGCCACGCTGACCGCCTTCACGGCCCATGCCTGTGTTCGAGACGTGCGCGAGTACGCACCAGACGCGCAGAAGTTGATTGTGTGTGGGGGAGGGGCTTTGAATGGCCATCTGATGGCCTTGCTGACTCAAGGCCTGCCAGGTTTGCAGGTGGTCAGCAGCGAAGAACAAGGTTTGCCGCCCCTGCAGGTGGAGGCGGCAGCATTCGCCTGGTTGGCCTTCAAGGCCGTGCGACGGGAGCCAGCCAGCCTCACCAGCGTCACGGGCGCCCGTGGCGCCCGTGTTTTGGGAGCGGTGTATCCACGCTGACCCCCGTTGATGGTTGGCGGAGCTCAGCGCTCGCCGTGCCCAACAATCAAGTCGAAAAGGACGATCCGCAACCGCAAGTGGATGTGGCGTTCGGATTTTTGATCACAAATTGTGCACCTTGCAGGTCTTCTTTGTAATCGATCTCTGCCCCAATCAGGTACTGGTAGCTCATCGCATCGATCAACAGCGACACGCCATGTTTGCTCATGGTGGTGTCGTCTTCGTTGGTGATCTCGTCGAACGTGAAACCGTACTGGAAGCCTGAACAGCCGCCACCTTGCACAAACACGCGCAGCTTCAGGTCCGGGTTGCCTTCTTCGGCAATCAGATCGGCCACTTTGGCCGCAGCGCTGTCGGTGAAGACAATCGGTGCGGGCATTTCGGTCTGGATATTTTCAGCAACAGCGCTCATGGTGTTCTCCGGGTTCAATGTCAAATAGTATAGCGCGTTGGTCGGGAATTACCGCCAAGCGCAGGAAGTACCGCTACTGCGCTTGTGGGCTTTGGCTTTCGCCACCCCGATAACAAAAAAGCCGCAACAGCGAACCGTTGCGGCTTTTGGGCAAACCCGAAAAAGCGGATTAACGCTTCGAGAATTGCTTGCGACGACGCGCAGAGTGGAAACCCACCTTTTTACGTTCGACTTCACGGGCATCGCGGGTGACAAAACCAGCTTGGCTCAGCATCGGCTTGAGCGTTGCATCGTAGTCAATCAGGGCGCGCGTGATGCCGTGACGGGCTGCACCGGCTTGACCGGATTCGCCGCCGCCGTGCACGTTGATCATGATGTCGAAAGTTTCGGCATGGTTGGTCAACATGAGGGGTTGCTTGGCAATCATGATGGAAGTTTCGCGGCCAAAGTAGGCTTGGATGTCCTTGCCATTGACTGTGATCTTGCCAGTGCCTTTTTTCAGAAACACGCGGGCGACGCTGGATTTGCGACGGCCTGTGCCATTGTTCCATTCACCAATCATCTCAAGGCTCCTTAGATGTCCAGCACTTGAGGCTGTTGGGCGGTGTGGGGGTGCTCAGCACCACCGTACACCTTGAGTTTTTTGATCATGGCGTAACCGAGGGGGCCCTTGGGCAGCATGCCCTTGACGGCCTTCTCGAGTGCGCGGCCAGGGTGTTTGGCTTGCATGTCGCGGAAGTTGGTTTGTGTGATACCGCCGGGGAAGCCCGAGTGACGGTAGTACATCTTGTCGAGGTTCTTGGTGCCAGTCACTTTGAGCTGGGCAGCATTGATGATGACGATGAAGTCACCGGTGTCGACGTGAGGCGTGTAAATGGCCTTGTGTTTGCCGCGCAAACGGAGAGCAACTTCGCTGGCTACTCGTCCGAGGACCTTGTTGGTCGCGTCAATCACAAACCACTCGTGCACGACCTCAGCGGGTTTGGCGCTGAAAGTTGTTGTCATGAGTTTTCTCTTTGAAAGAAAGGTTTGTCGGGTCCTTTTCCACGGTCGGTGCTCCTCTGTTGGGAGCCTCTTAGGTGGGAATGTGCCACTGATTTTGCAAACAGCAGCGCCTTCGCCGCGGGACCACAAAAGCGCTGCGAAGCCTGCCATTATACGAAAAATCAAAGACTTGCGGCAGTTATTGGTTACCATCGTCGGATGTTCAGTTACCGACACGCCTTCCATGCAGGCAACCACGCCGATGTGCTCAAGCACATCACCTTGATCGCCACCCTGCGCCACCTCATGCAAAAAGAGGCCGGCATCACCCTGATCGACACCCATTCCGGTGCTGGCCTGTACCGACTGGATGGCGATTACTCCCAAAAAGGCGCCGAGGCCGAAGACGGTTTGTTCAAACTGCTCGATGCCGTGGCAACCGCCGAATTGGTGCCCGAGCCCGTGCAGGATTACCTGGACCAAATCGCCAGCTTCAACCCCGGCGGCGTGGCCAAGGTGTACCCTGGCTCGCCCTTTTTGATGCAGCGCCTCATGCGCCACGAGTCGCGCGACCGACTGCGCCTGTTTGAGCTGCACCCCACCGACAGCAAGTCACTGGCCTCTAACATCGCCCAGCTTGATGCAGGCCGCACCATCACAGTCAGTCGCGAAGACGGCTTTGAGGCACTCAAAAAGCAACTGCCGCCCCCAGCATCGACCACCGGCTCCAAACGCGCCATGGTGCTGATCGACCCCAGCTACGAAATCAAGACCGATTACGTCAAAGTGGCCAACGTCATTCAGGAGTACCTCAAGCGCTTCTCGACCGGCACCTACCTGGTTTGGTACCCGATCATCCCCCGCCCCGAGGCACACGAGCTGCCCCGGCGCCTGCGCACCCTGACCAACCAAGCCCAAAAGCCTTGGCTCAATGCCACGCTGGCCATTGGCCGCGGCCCCGGTGACGAAGGGGGCCTGACGGCCAGCGGCATGTTTGTGATCAACCCGCCCTTCACGCTGAAAGACCATATCCGGCAAGCCCTGGACATGGTTGGCCCGGCGCTGGCACGCGGCAACGGCAAAAGCTGGCAGGTCGAGTCCTCGTCCTGACACCCCTGACAGACTCAGGGTAAGCCCTGATGGGTCACCGTCAAATTAACCGACCGATCGGTCGGTTAATTGTTATACTCACCCTGCGCCAAGATCATTCCATCCTGTCAGGCGCGGGAGAAGCCCATGTACACGCAATCCTTCAGTGTTTCTGACCAAGACGACGTGAAGACCGCAGGCCTCAAGGCCGTTCCAAAGCAAGCCAGCGCCAGCGAACAAGCGCTGCAAGCCCAATTTGACGCCCGCATTGATGCCGACGGCCGCATTGAGCCGCGCGAATGGATGCCTGACGCCTACCGCAAGACGCTGGTCCGACAGATCAGTCAACACGCGCACAGCGAAATTGTGGGCATGCTGCCCGAAGGCAACTGGATCAGCCGCGCCCCCAGCTTGAAGCGCAAAACAATTTTGATTGCCAAAGTGCAAGACGAAGCCGGCCACGGCCTGTACCTGTACAGCGCGGCCGAGACCTTGGGCACCAGCCGCGACCAGATGCTCGACGCCCTGCACACCGGCAAAGCCAAGTACAGCTCCATCTTCAACTACCCCACCCTCAACTGGGCCGACATGGGTGTGGTTGGATGGCTGGTCGATGGCGCCGCCATCATGAACCAGGTGCCCCTGTGCCGCTGCTCGTATGGCCCCTATGCCCGCGCCATGGTGCGCGTGTGCAAAGAAGAAAGCTTCCACCAGCGCCAAGGCTATGAGGCCCTCTTGGTGATGATGCAAGGCACGGCCGCACAAAAAGCCATGGTGCAAGACGCCGTCAACCGTTGGTGGTGGAAGTGCCTGGCCATGTTTGGCCCGCCCGACGCAGACAGCCCCAACAGCGCGCAAGGCATGCGCTGGGGCATCAAGCGCATCAGCAACGACGACCTGCGCCAGAAGTTTGTCGACGCGACCGTGCCGCAAGCCAAAGTGCTGGGCGTGACCTTGCCAGATCCTGATTTGAAGTGGAACGAAGCCCGTCAAGCCCACGACTATGGCCAGATCGACTGGGACGAATTTTGGGCCACCGTCAACGGCAATGGCCCTTGCAACAAGGAACGCTTGGGTGCCCGCGTCAAGGCCTGGAACGACGGCGCTTGGGTGCGCGAAGCGGCGCTGGCTCACGCCCGCAAACAACAGTCCCGCGACATGAAGGAAGCCGCATGAACACCACTGCCAACAGTTCAGCCAACACTGCCGCGTTGAAAGAATGGCCCCTGTGGGAAGTGTTTGTCCGATCCAAGCAAGGCTTGGAGCACAAGCACTGCGGCAGCCTGCATGCGTCGGATTCCGAGCACGCCCTTCAAATGGCGCGTGACGTCTACACCCGCCGCCAAGAAGGCGTGAGCATCTGGGTGGTGCCCTCGGCCAGCATTTCGGCCAGCGAGCCCAACGACAAGCCCGAATTCTTCGACCCTGCTGGCGACAAGGTCTACCGCCACCCAACCTTCTACGTCATACCCGACGAAGTCGGACACATGTGAGCGCCACCATGAACGCTCCTGTTGATTACCTGCTGCACCTGGCCGACAACGCTCTGATCCTCGGTCAGCGCAACGCCGAATGGTGCGGCCACGGCCCCATCCTCGAAGAAGACATCGCGTTGTCCAACAACAGCCTGGACCTGATCGGCCAAGCCCGCATGCTGTACCAGCACGCGGCCACGCTGCAAGGCGGCGACGCCACCGAAGACACGCTGGCGTACTTTCGCGACGTGCCCGATTTCAAAAATTACACCCTGTGCGAGTTGCCCCACATGCCGCTCATGTCGGCCACTGCCCAAGGCGACCGCGACTTTGCCACCACCATCGTGCGCAACTTTTTGTACAGCAGCCTGATGGTGCTGGTGTGGGACCAATTGCAAGCCTCCAGAGACACGCAACTGGCCGCGATTGCCGCCAAATCGCTCAAGGAAGTGCGCTACCACCTGCGCCACTCGCGCGACTGGGTGGTGCGCCTGGGCGACGGCACCGACGCGTCGCGCGCCAAAGCGCAAGCGGCCTTGGATGCGTTGATGCCTTACACCCAAGAATTTTGGACCGCCAGTGCGCATGAATCGGCAGCCCTTTTCAACGGCACCGGTGCCAATATCGCCGCGCTCAAGGCCGACTGGCACCAGATCGTGGACGCCGCGCTGCAAGAAGCCACGCTCCAACGCCCCGCCAATGGCGGTTTTGTGCCCACCGGCAAGCAAGGCCTGCATTCTGAACATCTGGGTTTTGTCTTGGCCGAGATGCAAAGCCTGGCCCGCGCGCACCCCGAAGCGACCTGGTAACCCACGCCGATGGCCTTGACTTCTCCACCCACCGATGTGGCCCGCGCCTGGAACCTGCTCGAAGCCCTGAGCGACCCGGAAATCCCGGTCGTCACCTTGCGCGAGCTGGGCATCTTGCGCGACGTGCGCGAAGGCCCGCAAGGGCTTGAGGTGGTCATCACCCCGACTTACAGCGGCTGCCCCGCCATGGGCCAGATCGAAGACGACGTGAAAGCCCTGCTTCAAGCCCACGGGCTGCAAGGCAGCGTGGTGACCCAGCTGGCCCCGGCATGGACCACCGACTGGATGACAGAAGCCGCCAAAGACAAACTGCGCGCTTATGGCATTGCCCCACCGCACGCTTGCGCCAGCACACCATCGGGCGCGGCCAACGTGGTGCAGTTTGCGTCCCGCAGTGCCAAGCCCGCGGTGGTGAATTGCCCGCAATGTGGCTCGGCCAACACCACCGAAACCTCCCACTTCGGCTCCACCGCCTGCAAGGCCCTTTACCGGTGCCTGGCCTGCATGGAGCCCTTCGATTACTTCAAACCTTACTGAGCGGCTTTGCCGCTGTGAAGCACCATGTCCGCACTCCGATTTCATGAGCTCCAGATCGCACGCATCAGCCCCGAAGCAGCCGGTGCCGTGGCGATCTCGCTGAGTGTGCCTGCCGATCTGCGTGGCAGCTTCGACTTCCAGCCCGGCCAGTTCCTGACCTTGCGCGCCAGCATCGGCGGCAGCGATGTGCGACGCAGCTACTCCATCAGCTCGGCACGCAGCCAGCTGCAACAACACGGCGTGCTCGAAGTTGGCATCCGTCCTGTGCAAGGTGGCGTATTCTCCAACTGGGCCGCCAGCCAACTTAAAACAGGCGACACATTGCGCGTGATGCCGCCCGATGGCCGCTTTGTGGTGCAACGGCCCCGCGCCATTCACCGCGTAGGCTTTGCCGCAGGCTCGGGCATCACACCCATACTGTCGATTTTGGCCAGCACCCTGGAAGAGCAGCCAGACAGCAAATTCACTCTGGTCTACGGCAACCGCCGCATGGACAGCGTCATGTTCAACGAAGCGCTGCAAGACCTGAAAGACCGCTACCCCTCACGCCTGACCTTGATTCACATCTTGTCGCGCCAAGCGCAAGAAGTGCCTTTGCTGGAAGGCCGCATCGATGCGGCCAAAGTGCAAGCCCTCATCGACGCTTTCTTGCCTGTGGGCAGCATGGACGAGGTGTTCGTGTGTGGGCCAGAGGCCATGATCGAAGCCACCGAACAAGCGCTGCTGCGCGCTGGCGTCAAACCCGAGCGCATCCGCAGCGAACGCTTCAGCTCCCCCACCTTAGACGCGTTGACGCCCGAAGCACGGGCGAAAGCGGTGCTGGGCAAACCCGATGAACGCATGCCCCCATCCGACAACGCTGAGGGGCAGGAGGGCGAAGTGCAGCTCACCGTGGTGCTGGACGGCAAGCCTTACAACATGCCCATGCGCCGCAACGAAAAAATCCTCGACATCGCTTTGTCGCTGGGCCTGGATTTGCCCTATTCGTGCAAGGCGGGCGTGTGCTGCACTTGCCGGTGCAAAGTCATGGAAGGCACGACCGAGATGGAGAAAAACTTCACCCTCGAAAAGCCTGAAGTCGAGCAAGGCTTTATCTTGTCCTGCCAAGCCCGCCCGACCAGCGACAGGGTGGTGGTGAGTTTCGACGAGCGTTGAAAGCCCTTCGCGGCGGGGGCGCCGCTCCTACACCTCAGACCCTCTGTAGGAGCCCCGCCCTCGGGGCGATGACCTTGTGTTACTTCAAGCGTTCGACTATTTCATAAGTCGCCGCGCTCTGGTTCATGGTGTAGAAGTGAATGGCCGGTACGCCGCCGTTGATGAGCTGCTCGCACAGGTCCGACACCACATCCAGGCCAAAAGCCTTGATCGAGGCGATGTCGTCGCCATAGCCCTGCAAACGCAGCCGAATCCAGCGCGGGATCTCGGCACCACAAGCGTCTGAAAAACGCAGCAACTGCGATGAACTCGAGATGGGCATGATGCCTGGCACCACGGGCACGTCCACGCCCAGTTTGTAGGCGTCGTCCACAAAACGGAAATACGCGTCGCTGTTGTAAAAGTATTGCGTGATGGCCGAGTTGGCGCCCGCCTTCACCTTGGTGGCAAAAGCCTGCAAGTCGGCCTCTGACGATTTGGCCTGAGGGTGAATTTCAGGGTAAGCCGCCACTTCGATGTGAAAGTCGTCGCCCGTCTCGGCGCGGATGAAAGCCACCAGATCGCTGGCGTAATGGAACTCTCCGCCCGCGCCGTAGCCACTGGGCAAGTCGCCGCGCAAAGCCACCAAGCGCTTGACGCCCATGGCTTTGAGTGTGGCCAATTCGGCGCGTACCGAAGCTTTGGTTGCGCCAATGCAAGAGAAATGCGAAGCGGCTGCCACGCCCTCACTCAGGATGGCGCTCACTGTGGAGAAAGTGCCCTCTTGCGTCGAGCCGCCCGCACCGTAAGTGACCGAACAAAACTCGGGCTTCAGCCCATAAAGTTTTTCGCGAACGGCGCGCAGTTTTTCTGCACCCTCGGGCGTTTTGGGTGGAAAAAATTCCAGGCTGATGGGCAATTTCAAACCAGACATCACAACACCTTCAAGTATTCAATAGTCGTTGGCCTTGGCATAGGCCTTGGCGGCCAGATCGGCCTCGTGTGCCACGCGTGTGGCCGCGCGCGCAGGCAGCACAGCCGCCGGGTCAGGCCAGCAGGCTTGCACAAAAAATTCGTGGTTGCCGTCTCCACCCGCAATCGGGCTGTCCAGCCAGGCCGTCACTTGCATACCCAATTCGGTCAAAGCGGTGCGTACGCGGTTTTCAATGAACGGGAAATGCGTGTCGTCTTTCACGATGCCGCCCTTGCCCACTTGGCCCGGCTGCAATTCAAACTGGGGTTTCACCAGCATGAGCAACTGGCCCGTGGGCTTGAGCAAATGCACCACGCCCGGCAAGACCAGGGTGAGCGAGATGAAAGACACATCACCCACCACCAGATCAAAGCCTTCCAGTGCCTCAGGAATGCGTTCATCACCCGGCACCAGCTCACGGGCGTTCACACCCTCGATGCAGACCACGCGTTCGTCTTGGCTGATGCGCGGGTGCACTTGGGCGTGGCCCACATCCACACCCACCACCTCGGCCGCGCCGAGTTGCAGCAAACAGTCGGTGAAACCGCCCGTGCTTTGGCCCACATCCAGGCAGCGCAAGCCCTCGACCTGAACGCCCGTGGCCTTCAAGGCCCCTTCGAGCTTGAGGCCGCCACGTGACACATAGCGCGACTCGGCGTCGTCCAGCAACTCCAGCGCAGCGCCTACGGGCACCTCATCGCGGTTTTTGACGACAGCGCGCCAAACTCCGTCGGGCTGCTGCCACTTCACGCCCCCAGCAATCAGTCGCTGGGCTTGTGAGCGAGAAGCGGCCAGGCCACGTTCGACGAGAAGTTGGTCAATGCGCATCAATCGGTCAATTCAGTTTAAAAAATCGCTTGTGGGAGCCCCGCCCTCAGGGCGATGAAACCTCAATTCGCAACGAGGGCGTCGCTCCTACAGGGGCCAAGGCACTGGAACTCATTTGTAGGAGCCCCGCCCTCGGGGCGATTCGATTCAATAACGGTAAGTATCGGCCTTGTAAGGACCGTTCTTGGACACGCCAATGTAGGCCGCTTGTTCTTCGCTGAGTTCGGACAACATCGCCCCAACTTTCTTCAGGTGCAAACGTGCCACTTTTTCGTCCAGGTGCTTGGGCAGCACATAAACCTTGCCGTTTTCGTACTGGTCTTGTTTGGTGAACAGTTCGATCTGGGCGATGGTCTGGTTGGCGAACGAAGAAGACATCACGAAACTGGGGTGGCCGGTGGCGCAACCCAGGTTCACCAAACGGCCTTTGGCCAACAAGGTGATCTTCTTGCCATCGGGGAAGATGATGTGATCGACCTGAGGCTTGATCTCATCCCATTGCAACTTTTCCAGGGAGGCAACGTCGATTTCGTTGTCGAAGTGACCAATATTGCAGACGATGGCTTCGTCCTTCATGGCGGCCATGTGTTCGTAGCGGATCACGTTCTTGTTGCCGGTGGCCGACACGAAAATGTCGCACTTGTCGGCCGCGTATTCCATGGTCACGACCTTGAAGCCTTCCATCGCGGCTTGCAGGGCGTTGATCGGGTCGATCTCGGTCACCCACACCTGAGCGCTCAAGGCGCGCAGGGCTTGGGCCGAGCCCTTGCCCACGTCACCGTAACCGGCGACCACGGCCACTTTGCCGGCAATCATCACGTCGGTGGCGCGCTTGATGGAGTCCACCAAGGATTCGCGGCAACCGTACAGGTTGTCAAACTTGCTCTTGGTCACCGAGTCGTTCACGTTGATGGCGCGGAACATCAGGCTGCCCTTGGCGGCCATTTCGTTCAGTCGCAGCACGCCCGTGGTGGTCTCTTCGGTCACGCCAATGATGTGGGCGCCCTTGCGGCTGTACCAAGTCGGGTCCACGGCCAACTTGGCCTTGATGGCGTTGAAGAGGCAAGTCTCTTCTTCGCTGGTGGGGTTGGCGATCAAAGACGCGTCGGTTTCGGCGCGCTTGCCCAAGTGCATCAGCAGCGTGGCGTCGCCGCCGTCATCCAAAATCATGTTGGGGCCTTCGCCTTCGGTGTTGGCAGGTCCAAAGTCAAAAATGCGGTGGGTGTAGTCCCAGTAATCGGCCAAGGTTTCGCCCTTGATGGCGAACACAGGCGTACCTTTGGCGGCAATGGCCGCGGCGGCGTGGTCTTGGGTCGAGAAAATATTGCAAGAGGCCCAGCGCACGTCGGCGCCCAAAGCTTGCAAGGTCTCGATCAGCACGGCCGTCTGGATGGTCATGTGCAAAGAGCCGGTGATGCGTGCGCCCTTCAAGGGTTGCGCCTTGTTGAACTCTTCGCGAATGGCCATCAGGCCCGGCATTTCGGTCTCGGCGATTTTGATTTCTTTGCGGCCCCAATCGGCCAAGCCGATGTCGGCGATCACGCAGTCGGCGTTGATGGGGGTGTTCAAACGTGCATTCATGTTCAGCTCCAAAGCAATGTGAATAAACCACACGCGCGGGTTCAAAGCACTGAATCGGAAAAACAGGCTCACCACACGTCAAGTGGATGAGCGTCGTTGCTGGTTGAAGGTTCCGAGCCTCACGCCTGCTGCCAGCTTCGGGGCTGGTGGGCGCTGCAACGCTCCTCGGAATGTTCGGATTATAAAGGCAAGAGATGCCGCGCTGTGGACGCGGTCCTTTGTCCCCTTGGGAGCGGCGCCCTCGCCGTGATGGAGCGCCAGCAGTACGCGAGCCATCGCCCCGGGGGCGGGACTCCTGCAAAGTAAAATCCCCCCCATCGCGGCCACGCATGGCCGCCCGCTTGACGCCCCTGCGGCGCCTTCCCGATCAGGACCCCTTGTGACCTACGCCCTCGAAACCCGGCGCCGCCGGACTTTTGCCATCATTTCCCACCCCGACGCGGGTAAAACCACGCTGACGGAAAAGCTCTTGCTGTTTTCGGGTGCGATCCAGATCGCCGGTTCGGTCAAGGCTCGCAAGGCCTCGCGCCACGCCACCTCTGACTGGATGGAAATTGAAAAGCAGCGCGGCATCTCAGTGGCTTCATCCGTCATGCAAATGCTTTACCGCGACCACGTCATCAACCTGCTCGACACGCCCGGCCACAAAGACTTCTCGGAAGACACCTACCGCGTGCTCACCGCAGTGGATTCGGCGCTCATGGTCATTGATGCGGCCAACGGTGTGGAAGCCCAGACCCGCCGCCTGATCGAGGTGTGCCGTCAGCGCGACACACCCATCATCACCTTTGTGAACAAGATGGACCGCGAAGTGCGCGACCCGCTCGACATCCTTGACGAAGTCGAGCGCGAGCTGGGCATGCCCTGCGTGCCCATGACCTGGCCTGTGGGCCAAGGCAAATCGTTTGGCGGCATCATCAACCTGCGCACACAGGCCATGACGGTGTTCGACTCTGGCAGCGAGCGCCTGCCGCAAGACTTTGAAACCATCCCGCTCACCGAGCAAGCCCAACTGGCCGAGCGCTTTGGCCTGGAATGGCAAACTGCCATGGACAGCATGGAGCTGGCCACTGGGGCATCGCCCGCTTTTGACGAAGCGGCCTTTTTGGCGGGCAAGCAGACCCCCGTGTTCTTCGGCTCCGGCGTGAACAACTTTGGTGTGATGGAAGTGCTGGACGCCCTGGTCGACCTGGCCCCCGCGCCCCGGCCTCGCACCAGCAACTTGCTGGTCAACAAGCAGCCTGTGGTCAAAGAAATCCAGCCCGAAGACAGCGCGTTCTCGGGCGTGGTGTTCAAGGTGCAGGCCAATATGGACGCCAACCACCGCGACCGCATCGCCTTTGTGCGCATGGCCTCAGGCAAATACACCCCCGGGATGAAGCTCAAGGTTCAGCGCACCGCCAAAGAACTGCGCCCCACCAGCGTGGTCACCTTCCTCTCGCAACGGCGTGAAGCGGTGGACGAAGCTTATGCGGGTGACATCATCGGTTTCACCACCCACGGCGGCGTGCAGCTGGGCGACACCATCACCGACGGCGCGAATTTGCAATTCACCGGGCTGCCCTTTTTTGCGCCCGAACTCTTCATGACCGTGATCCTGAAGAACCCGCTGCGCACCAAGCAACTGCAAACCGGTCTCGATCAACTCGGCGAAGAAGGCGCGATCCAGGTCTTCAAGCCCGAAATCGGCGGCCCCATGCTGCTGGGCGCGGTGGGCCAGCTGCAGTTTGAAGTGGTGCAGCACCGCCTCAAAGCCGAATACGACTGCGATGTTCGCCTGGAAGGCTGCCAGTACACCGGTGCCCGGTGGATCACCGCCGACACCCCGGCCGAGCTGCGCGAATTCACCAACGCCTACCCGCAGCGCATGTCGCTGGATGCAGCAGGCACCTTGGCCTATTTGTGCACCAGCCCGTACGACGTGCGGCTGGCGCAAGAGCGCTTTCCCAAAATCCACTTCCACCCGCTGCGCGAGCACGCGGGCTTGGCGCTGGGCTCTGCGGGCTAAAGAAACAAAAAGAATCGGGATCAAAGAATTAATCGGGATCTGACCCCAATTGAATGTGGGAGCGGCGCCCTCGCCGCGATGAGCCCTCGCCATCCAACACCCATCGCCCCGAGGGCGGGGCTCCTACAAAGGGTTTTGATGCAGCCGCTTACCGAATGGCGTCCACCGCAAGGCCTCATTGGCGTCTTCACCGACATTGACGACACGCTGACCACCGACGGTGCCATCACCCCCGACGCACTGCAGGCCCTGGCCGCCCTCAAAGCCGCTGGACTGCACGTGGTGCCCATCACCGGGCGGCCTGTGGGCTGGAGCGAGCCCTTTGCCCAAAGCTGGCCCGTGGACGCCATCGTCGCCGAAAACGGTGCCGTGGCACTGGTTCATGAAACCGACCAAGCACTGCGCAAACTCTACCAACAGGGTGCCGCCACTCGCGCTGCCAACTTTGCACGCATGCAAGAGGTACTGGCGCAAATCGAGCAAAGCATCCCCGGTGCTGTTCGCTCGCAAGACAGCGCAGGCCGCGAAACCGACATCGCCATCGACCACAGCGAATTCACGCAGCTGCCTCAAACGGCCATCGAACAAGTGGTGCACACCATGCAATCCGCAGGCATGACCGCCACCGTCAGCAGCATCCACATCAACGGCTGGTTCGGCGAGCACAGCAAACTCTCAGGTGCGCGCTGGATCGTGCAGCAACTTTGGGGGCGCAACTTGGATGCCGAGACCGACCGCTGGGTCTATGTGGGCGACTCCACCAACGACCAGGTCATGTTCGAGCACTTTGCGAACAGTGTGGGCGTGGCCAACATCGAGCGCTTTGCCGCGCAACTCTCCCACCCGCCGCGTTACGTCACACCCAGCGAGCGGGGGGCGGGGTTTGCCCAGGCCGCGCGGCACCTGCTGAGCCGGTTGGACTGAACCCCAAAGAAAAACCCCCTGCGCCTCATCGGTCGCAGGGGGTTTGCCAATGGGTATCAAGTTCAGGAGCCGAAAGCCTGCGCCACCTCGGTGATGGCCTCCAGCGGCGACTTGCCCACCAGCGCTGCCAAACGCAAACGCGCCATCAAATACAAATAACGCGCCTGCACCAAGTCGCGCTTGGCCTGCGCCAATTGCTGCTCCGCATTCAAAATGTCGAGGGTGGTTCGCACACCCGCCAACTTGGATTTGGTGGTGGACTGCACCAGCTGCTCGGTGGACCGCACGGCTTGCTCCAGCGCACGCACCTTGAGCACGCCCTCGGTCACGCCTCGGTGCTCTTTGTGCACGCGCAGGTTCAGATCGCGGCGGGTGGCCTCCAGGGCTTCTTCCATGCGGGTCTTGTCTGCCACGGCTTGACGCACCTGGGAGCTCACATACCCCCCCTGAAAAATCGGCAGCACCAACTGCACACCCACAGACGTGTTCACAAACCGCGAGTTCAATCGGGTCACGTTCTCGTTGCCACTGTCGCTCCACTGCACCACACCGTCCACCATGGGGGCATGGCCTGATTTCGCCTTGGAAATTTCCTTGTCTGCCGCCGCCACGCGGGCCGTCAAGGCCTGCACTTCTGGGCTGTTGGCCTGCGCCTGTTCCAGCCACGACGCCAATGCGGGCAAATCGGTGGGCAAGCTCGCCAAGCCACTCAAATTCAGCGCAGACAAGTCGCCCACAGGCTGGTTCACCAAAACCTCCAACTGCCGATGCGTGTATTCGCGGTTTTGCCGCGCTTCCAGCTCCGACGCCAGAGCCATGTCGAGCCTGGCCTGCGCATCGTCAATGTCGGTGCGTGTGCCCGAGCCCGCCTTGAGCATTTTTTGGGCTGCATCCACCATGGTGGTGTACTGCTGCTTTTGCGCCAACACCAGCCTGAGCTGGTCTTCGGTCAGCAAGGCCTCCATGTAGGCACCGCCCACGCGCACGATCAGCTCTTGCAAGTCACGTTGGTGCGTGGCTTCGGCGTCAGCCACCTGGTCCTTGGCCTGCTCGTACTGAAAGTAGCGCTGCGCGTTGAACAAGGGCTGGCGCAGCGACACCGTCTTGCCATAGCTGTAGTAGGTGTTGTTGGTCGTTGTTTCTTGCCCCAATAAGTTGGGGGACGTGGTGTCCAGATTGTTGCGGTTGCGCCCCAAATTGGCCTGCACCGAGGGCAGCAACTGCGAACGCGCTTGCGGCAAACGCTCACGGCCAGACTCGAGCGCCGCACGCGAGGCGCGGATCGTCGAATCTTGCACCAGCGCCAACTGATAAGCCTCGAGCAGCGTCATGCTGCTGGCTGCAGAGCCCGCCAACGAAACAGCCAACGCCAAGCAGGTTTTGCGAAAGTGGTGTTTCATCACTCCTCCTTCATCGAACCGGCCATGCGCTTGGTCAGCGGGCTGAGCAAATACTTGAGCAAGGAGCGCTCACCCGTCTTGATCACCACCTCAGCGGGCATACCCGCCTGCAACTGGCGCTTGCCCAGCGTCTTGAGGCCCTCGGGCGTCACTTCCAGACGCGCCAAAAAGTAAGCCGCTTGCGGGTTTTGCGGGTCAGTCAACAAATCGCCAGACACCGACAAGACCTTGCCCTCAACCACCAATTGCGGCGAATGCGCAAACGTGCTGAAACGCACATCCGCAGCCAAACCGGCATGCACCTTGTCAATCAGGTGCGGTGCAATTCGCGCCTCCAACAACAAAGATTGCTCCTCAGGCACGATCTCCATCAGGCGCTGGCCAGGTTGCACCACAGCCCCCACCGACTGCACACTCAAGCCCACCACCTGACCTGCCGAGGGCGAACGGATTTCCACGCGCTGCAGATCGCCCTTTTGGGCGATGTATTTCTCAGAATCAGCCTGGACTTCTCGGCTCACATCGGCCATTTGCGATTCAACCTCTTTGCGGTACTCAGCGTGACGCGACAGCGAGCGCTGCGTGGTCTCGGCAATGGCACGTGTGGTACGGGTCGTGTTGCCCATCAGGTCGGCTATGCCGGCCTGCACATCGGCCACCATGCGCTCGAGCTCCATCTGGCGGTTGCGCGGCGCGTAGCCTTCCTTCACCAGATCGCGGGTGTTGCTCAACTCTTCGCGCAGCAAAGACAGCTGCTGCTGGCGCTGCGCGAGCATGCTCTGCGCTGCTTCACGCTGCGCCCTCAGGCCTTCAATGGCCTCCTGAAACGCCTGCAAGTCCGACTTCAAAGCCTGCTTGCGCGAATCAAACAGCTGGCGCTGGTTGTTGATTTGCTGCGCCATGAATGGATCGGCCGCGGCGGCCTCCACCACATCCTTTTGAAAGTCCACCCGGCCTGCGCCTGTTTGCTCAGCCTTCAATCGGCTTTCCATCGCGCTCAGGCCCAAATAACGCTGACGCACCGACTCGTAGTTGGCTTTGCTCAAGGCCTCGTCCAAACGCATCAGCACTTGGCCTTCTTTGACCACATCGCCCTCGCGCACCAGCACCTCTTTGACGATGCCGCCCGTCAAGTGCTGAATCGCCTTGCGCTTGGTATCGATCGCCACCATGCCTTGCGTGGGGACCCCCTCGTCCAGGGGCGCCAAGGCTGCCCACAGCAAGAAGCCACCAAAGCCGACGCCCAGCACCCAAAGCGCCTTGCGGGCGATCCCGCGTGTGTCAGACGACGCGAGCAAGGCCCCCTCATCGCCACCCGCTTTGATTTGGGCGTCGACCACCGTCGACTTGTTCTTCACAGACATTTTTTGATTTGACATCGCAGTCCTCAATCCATTGTTTCAAGCCGCAGCATCAAGCCGCTGGCAAAGCTGCAGCCGCAGCGGTTTCTTGTTGCTTCTTCAACGCTTCCAAAACGCCGTCACGGGGGCCACTGGCCACCAGCTTGCCGTCTTGCAAAATCACCAAACGGTCCGCCACCTGGATCACACCCGGTCGGTGGCTGATCAGCACCACCGTCTTGCCCTGGCTGCGGATCAGTTGCACCGCCTTCATCAAAGCGGCTTCGCCTTCATCGTCCAAGTTGGCATTGGGCTCATCGAGCACCACCAGCATCGGGTTGCCGTACAAGGCACGAGCCAAACCAATGCGCTGGCGCTGCCCGCCTGACAAGAAGGCACCACCTTGGCCCACACGGCTGTCATAACCCTGCGGAAAGCGCAAAATCATCTGGTGCAAACCGGCTGCCTGCGCGGCTTCGATGACCTTGTCCGAATCCACCTCGCCAATGCGCGCAATGTTCTCGGCAATCGTGCCATCAAACAGCTCAATGTCCTGCGGCAAGTAACCCACATGCTGGCCCAGGCTCTCACGGGTCCACTGCTCAATGGGCTGCTCGTCGAGCAAGATGCGGCCCTCGTAACCCGGCCAAATGCCCAGCATGCTGCGCGCCAGCGTCGACTTGCCGCAACCCGAAGGGCCGAGCACCACCGTCACCGTGCCTGGCAAAGCCATGAAGCTCACACCGTCGAGCACAGGCTTGTCACGGCCAGCCACCTTGACCACCAACTGGTCAACCTGCAGGTTGCCCAAGGGGGCTTGCGTCATCGTCTTCTCGCGCCCGGCATGCTGAAAGCCCAGCAGCGACTGCAAACGCTCGTACGCGTCCTTGCTCGACAAAAACTGGGGCCAAGTCGCGACCAGCAAGTCAATCGGCGCCAAGGCGCGCCCCATCATCACGTTGGCCGCGATCATGGCACCCGGGCTGATCTCACCCCGCGTGACCAACCAAGCCCCCACCGCCAAACTCATCGACTGCTGGGCATAACGCACGAACTTGCTGACCGCACTGACCATGCCGGACTTTTGCTGTGACACGCCCGACAGCATCAAGGCCTTGTGCTGTTTGGCTTGCCAGCGCTGGTAAAGGCTGCCCAGCATGCCCATGGCGCTGAGCACCTCCACATTGCGCAACTTGCTTTGCAAAAAGTTTTGCGCATCGGCTTGCGCCTTGGCCGTCTGCGTTTGCGCCTCTTTGGTGGCGGCGTGGCCTTGAAACGCAATCAGGCTCTGGACCACGGCAAACACCATGGCCACCACGCCCAACCAAGGGTGCAGCATGAACAGAACAGCCAAATAAATCGGAATCCACGGCACATCAAAAAACGCAAACACGCCGTTGCCCGTCATGAACTGGCGCATCACCGTCAAGTCCCCAAAGGCTTTGGATGGGGCAGTTTCCGACGGATTCAAATAAGACAAAAAACTGGCCTTGAACACACGTTGGCTCAAAGCCTGGTCGAGCTTGACCCCAGTGCGCACCAGCAAAATGGACCTCGCCCACTCGGCAAACGCCATCACACCAAACAAAAACAGGGCCAACAAAGACACCACGACCAGCGTCAAATAACTGCGGCTCACCATCACCCGGTCGTACACCTGGAGCATGTAGAGCGTTGGCGTCAGCATCAACAGGTTGACCACCATGCTGAACACCCCCACCACCGTGAACTCACGGCGGAACGACCACAGCACATCGGACAGCCCACGCAAATCGACAGATTTTTTCTTGTTCATCATGTTTCCCTCACGCGCCTTGCGCCGCAGCAGGCGCAGCGCCCGCAGGTGCCGCCGCTGCTGCCGGCATGAGCTTTTGCATCACTTCGGCCGTGGGCCCATACAACTGCTGCGTGCCATCGCGCAGCACCAACATGCGGTCCGTGACCGACAACACAGTCGTGCGGTGCGTGATCACCACAAACGTGGTGCCCCGCGACTTCATCGTCACAATCGCTTGCGACAGCGCCGCGTCTCCGGCCTCGTCCAGGCTGGAGTTGGGCTCATCAAGCACCACCAACACCGGGTTGCCATACAGCGCCCGCGCCAGCGCCACGCGCTGACGCTGACCGCCCGACAGCACGCCACCGTCACGCCCGACTGGCGTTGCGTAGCCTTGCGGCAAATTCTTCACAAAGTCATGCAAGCCCACCAAGCGGGTGACGTCTTCGATCTTGCCCATGTCCATGTCGCCAAAACGCGCAATGTTCTCGGCCAGCGTGCCCTCGATCAACTCCACGCCTTGCGGCAGGTAACCCAGGTACGGACCCAACTCTTCCTTGTTCCAAATGTGCACATCCACGCCATCGAGCCGCACCTTGCCCGACAGCGGCGTCCACACCCCCACCAGCAAACGGGCCAGCGATGTCTTGCCCGAAGCCGAAGGCCCCACCACACCCAGCACGCAACCGGGCGGCAGGCCAAACTGCACACCACGCAACACCGCTTGCTGCTGGCCAGGAGGCGCAGCCACCAGACCGTCCACAATCAACTCGCCCTTGGGCGCGGGCAGCGCCATGTTCTGGGTGCGAGCCGGAATCTGCGTCAACAAGGTGTCCAGACGCGTCCAAGCCGCCATCACGCTCACCACCGCGCTCCACTGCTGCACCACCTGCGTGAGCGGCGACAACATGCGGCCCACCAACACCGAGCCAATGATCATCATTGACGCGCCGCCGTTGAGCTGGTTTTCAAGCAGCACCCAAGCACCCAAGCCCAGCATGACCGAGCCCATCAATTGCTGCAGCAACTTCGACACCGCGTTCAGGCTGCCGGCCGATTCCGAAGCCCGCGCCTGAAAGGCCAAAAATGTATTTTGCTTTTTTTGCCACTGCGCCAGCACGGCAGGCATCATGCCCATCGACTCCATCACCTGCGTGTTGCGCAGCGACGCATCGGCGTAAACCTGCGCCTCTTGGGCGCGGCGCTGCGCCTCCAACAGGGGTTTGCGCGAAGCCTGCTGAATCATCCAGGCCACAAAGGTCTGCGCCAACGCACCGCCTACGCCGGCCCAACCCAGCAAAGGGTTGATCAAAAACAAAAAGAACACAGCCACCAAAGCGATCGGCACCTCGAACATCGCGCTCAGCGCCGGGTTGTTGAAGAATTCACGCACAGTGCGGAAATCGTTTTGCACCAGCAAGGCGGCGTTGCCCATTTGCTTTTTGAGCAGCCCATCAAACATGGCCCCATAAATGCGGTCAGACAGTTTCATCTCAAACTGGATGCCCACACTCCATAGCAAACGCGAGCGGATCTTCTCCAGGAACTCCATCACAGCGTAAGCGCCAAACGTGACCAAGGTCAGCATCACCAGCGTCATCACACTGCGGCTGTTGACCACGCGGTCATACACCTCGAGCATGTAGGCCGTGGAGGTGAACCCCAACAAACCAACGACCAGGCTCATGACAATGGCTGAACGCCAAGCCGGCTTGAATTCGAGCAACGCCAGGCGCAACTCGGACAGGGATGAATCGGGCTTCATGGTTGAGCAACCTCTACAGACACATATTCGGGGATTTGAGTCGCCAAGGGGGCAGCAGCATCCCCCAGCGCTTCGTCAGACAAGTCTCCATCAACACCCTCATTCGCTTCGGGCGCATCCGCAGACACCAGGAAAAAAGACAACTCGAACACCTTGTCCAGACGCTCGTTGAGCACGATCTCGCGCAGCTTGGCCTGTTCAAACAAGGCCAGTTTGTCGGTGTCCAGCTGCAACTCAAAGCGCATGCGCCCGTCCATGGTGAACAGTGACAACTGCCCCGGCTTGATGCTCAGGGTGTGTCGGTCAAAGTACACCGGGCAACTGTCTGCAAATTTGAGCAGCGGCAGCGGCTGCCCCGCGCGGCGCGACACGTTGTACGGGCTGGCCGGGGCTTGGTAAATCAGGCGCGACATCTTGGACACCGCATAAATGGCGTTGCACACCATCTGCGAGCCCAGCTCTGGGAACTTGGCCCGCAAACCGCGGTAATGCAAATGGTGCAGCGCCACCCGGTTCCAGACCCGCGACAACTGCACCTGAGGCGCCAGCTCGTTGCACACCCGCGCAAACACCGCCCGCAGCTCGCACAAACGGGCGTGCTGCTCTGGCGAAGTGTTCAGGGGAACGCGGATCAAGAAGTTCATATAGGAGACGGATTGTAGCCGAATCCTATATGAACTTTCAATCATCCAATTGGATCTATTTTGAACTGCCGGTCAATGATTTGTGATGCATAAAAAAAGCGGGCCAAGAGTCACCTCTGGCCCGCCTGAGCAACGGAGCGTCACCGCACCGTGATCGGTACCGTCGCGGCCGCGCTGTCCACCTTGCCATCGTTGACCACCAAGGTCGCCACATACACCCCGACGACGTCTGGCGTGAATGTGATGCGCATCGTGGTTGCGGGCGTTGGCAAAGCTGCATTGCTGCCAGCCGGCTTGGTCGTCAGCACCCACTTGTAACTCAGCAGATCCCCGTTGGCATCCGAGCTCTCCACGCCGTTCAACATCACTCCGCCTGGCACCCCCAAAAGCACCGACTGCGCGGCACCCGCATTGGCAACAGGCGCAGCATTGAGATCGGTCACGGTGACCGTGGTCGAATTGATCGTGCTGTCGACTTTACCGTCGTTGACCACCAAAACAGCCACATAAACACCGCTTTTGTCTGCTGTGAAAGTGGGCTTTTGGGCTGTGAGAGAAGACAACACGGCGGCGCTGCTCGTCGGTTTTGAAACTATGGTCCATTTGTAGGTCAATGTGTCCAGGTTGGCATCCGTGCTCGCCGACCCGTCCAAAGTCACAACCGCATTGGTCAACACGTTCTGACTCACCCCTGCGCTTGCCACAGGCGCCGCGTTCACAGACGCCGCGTTGACCACAACAGAGACAGGATTACTGCCCACTTTGCCGTCGTTGACCACCAATGTGGCCACATAGGCGCCCGGTTGATCGGCCACAAAAGTCGGCTTGGCTGACGTTGCCGACGAGAGCACAGCCGCACTCAATGCGGGCCTGGACAAAGTCCAACTGTATGTCAGCGTATTGAAATCCGCATCGCTGCTGGCTGTGCCGTCCAAGGTTACCGTCGTGTTGGGCAAGACGTTTTGGCTGAACCCCGCATTGGCCACAGGTTGCGAATTGGCTGTAGAAACATTGACGGTGACCAATACGGGCGCGCTTTGCGCCTTGCCATCTGAAACTGTCAACCTGGCCACATAGGTGCCCACGGCATCAGCCAAAAAAGTCGGTTTGGCCGACGTTGCCGATGAGAGCGCTGTGCGGCTGGCCGCCGGCATCACAGGCAGATCCCAGCTGTAGGTGAGCACATCGTAAAAGTTGGCATCACTGCTGGCACTTGCATCGAGCATCACGGTTGTGTTGAGTGTCACGTTTTGAGCAACGCCTGCATTGGCAACAGGCACGGCGTTGCCCGTCGCGGCGTTCACGGTGACGACCACTTGTGGGCTTGACAGCTTGCCGTCATTCACAATCAAGTTGAACACATACGCCCCCACAACATCGGGTTTGAATGTGGGTTTGACTGCCGCCGCGTCGGACAAAGCTGCGTTGCTGCTTGGCGGCTTGGAGAGCATCGCCCAAGCGTATGTCAGCAGATCTCGGTTGGCATCGGTGCTGGCGCTTCCATCCAGTGTGACGGTGCCACCGACCAAAGCATTTTGATCCGCACCCGCATTGGCAACAGGCCGGATGTTCTCGTTGGATGCGGTCACTGTGACAACGACCACAGCGCTGCTCAGCTTGCCATCCGACACGGTCAGGCCCAGCGCATAAACGCCAGAAACATCGGCCAAAAACGTGGGCTTGACCGAAGTCACCGAAGACAACACGGCCGAACTTGATGCAGGCTTGGCGATCAAACTCCAAACATAGGTCAGCTTGTCATTGTTGGCATCCGAACTGGCCGTGCCGTCCACCGTGACGGTTGATCCGGTGACGACGTTTTGATCCAGCCCCGCATGGGCAACAGGCCGGATGTTCTCGTTGGATGCGGTCACTGTGACAATGACCGGAGCGCTGTTTTCCTTGCCATCCGATACGGTCAGGCTAAAGGCATAAACACCCGAGGCATCGGCCAAAAATGTGGGCTTGACCGAGGTCTCCGAAATCAAAACAGCCGCGCTGGATGCAGGCTTGGCGGCCATACTCCAAACATAGGTCAGCTTGTCATTGTTGGCATCCGAACTCGCCGTAGCATCCAAGGTGACGATTGCGCCAGTGACAACGTTTTGATCCAGCCCCGCATGGGCAACAGGTTTTACATTTGCTACAGGATTCGTGCAGCCTGCCAAACTCCCCAACGCCGAAGAACAGCCACCACCGCCACCGCAAGCCTGCAACAAACACACAAGCCCTGTCAAAGCCAAAATTCTGAAGTAGTTCATGGAGAGTCCGTTCCTCATCAATGGCAAGCCGGATAGGCAACATCAATCTTGGTGGGGTATTGCAAGCCACGTGCAGTAGCCACATCAATGGCGCCGCCCACCAAGCCGCCCAGCAACACATTGCCAGCCATGGCCACCTGCACGCCCGAGCGCACCGAGGTCGTGTGCTTTTCCGCAAAGAGCGACTTGCAAGTCACCTTCAGGTCAAACAGGTCTTTGTTCACCTCGATCTGCTTGGGCGCATTGAAGCTCCAGCGGCCCCGAGAGTTTTCGGCCACGCACTGCGCTGGCAAGCTCATGCCGTAGCACACCGCACGAACCGAAATGACCTGCTTGTCCTCATGGAGAACACTGGCACACCCTGCCGTCAGCAGAAGTACCACCAAAGTAGCAATGATTTTGAACATGCGCGGCCATCCCGAAGTTTCAACTCGTCATCGAACACATCGGCGCCAAGGCGCACAACTTGAGTCGATGCATCAGCAGGGCTATGAACGCTCTCAAGCACGAGCCACGGCCCAAAGTTAAGATAACACCTGACCATCACCACCGGCCATGACGCGGATGCTCCTACTTGCCAAACAAACCGTGACCCTGCTGATCGCTTTCATGGCCATGCTGCTGACCGGCTGCTCGGTCAACATCACCAAAGCCATTGGCCCCGACGAATACCGTCAAGAAAGCCGCGAAGGCAGCGTCCAATACGCCCGCCAACAAGCTTACCAAACCGCCATGGCCAAATGCCGCAGCACAGGCAAAGGCTTTGAAGAACTGCGCAGCCACTCGGTCTATGACAATGTCGGCGGCGCCTGGGTCATCCACTTCAGGTGCTTTGACCAAGCCAAACGCGACGCCGAAGAACGCGCCCGCCAAGAAGTGCAACAGCGCGAAGCCGAGCGCCAACGCGCCATCCAGGCCGAACAAGAGCGCCTGGCCGAAATCGAGCGCCGCCGCCAAGCCGCAGAATGGGAGCGCACACGCCCCCAACGCGAAGCCGCTGAACGCGCAGCCAGGCAACAACGCGAAGCTGCCGAACGCGCTGCCCGCCAAAAAGAACAGAACCGACTCAACGGCATTTGTCCCATTTATTACCTCATGCGGCAAAGCTGCGCCACAGCGGGCAACTACGAATCGTGCATGAACATCCGCATGAGCAACAAATACTCCGGCTGGGACGACTTCACCTGCCGTAGCCGCTGACTGACCCGCCAGGAAGGACGCGTCGCCTGCCATCCAACCACCACCGAACAGAGAAATTCCGAGAATACAATTGAGTATTATTTGATTCAATTGATCCGGTGCCGCAACACCATTGTGGCTGAGCGCACTCTCTTCAAACGGCTAAAAATAACTACAAATAAGTAAAAGTCATGTCTGTGCCGTGCCTTGGGCCACACTGGTACGCCGTGCCTCATTGGACAAAGCTCCCACACGGGTGTTGAATCCAAACTCACTGCACCGGCAGCCAAATCGCCCCACAGCATCGGCAAATTGGACACCTTGCACGCCAAGTTCTGACTGTCGATGCCGTGACGATGAACCCCCTTTTACAAATTGAATGACCAGCCCAACCACCACCGGCCTGACCAGCGCGGTCAGCTTGCCCAGCCCACTGCAGTCAGGCGCACAAGTGATCGACTCCCTGCTGCCCGACACGGCGCGCAAATGGGGCGGCGCCCAGGGCACGGGGGCGTCCTTGTCCTTCAGCTTTGCCTGGATCAACGGGCGCACAGCCGTGTTCACCGCGCCAGACGGGCAAAACTACTCCAACCTCAATGAACCTGGTGCCACTTACCACTTCGGCCTCAATGCACAGCAACAAACGGCATCGCGCCAAGCCTTGGCGGCGTGGGCTGCGGTGGCCAACATCTACTTTGTTGAGATTCAAGAAACCAGCACACAGGTGGGCGACATTCGCCTCGCTTGGACATCCGCGACCAACACCACCCCAACTGGCGCCAATGCTTGGGGCTGGGCCGGTTACCCCAGCGCCTACTGGCCCAGTGGTGGCGACATCTGGTTATCGACTGATGCTTACGGATCACAAACAGACGGCTGGACCACAGGCAGCTTCAACTTCACCTCGCTGATGCACGAGATCGGGCACGCGCTCGGACTCAAACATCCCTTTGAGGGCGCCTACACCCTGCCCACCGTGCTGGACGTGCGCAACTACTCAATCATGTCGTACTCAGACGCCGCTCGTGCGCAGTGGGTTGCGGTCACACAAACCACCTCAGGGGGCTACGCGTGGAACAGCACGACCGTCGAGCCGACCACCCCCATGGTGGGCGACATCCTGGCCATCCAGTACCTGTATGGCGCCAACACCAACGCCAACACGGGCAACAACGTCTACGACTTCGACCCGGCCAATCCCTTCTTTCAAACCATTTGGGATGCTGCCGGACAAGACACGATCAGCGCGGCGCGATTCACGCAGCCTTGCAGCATCAACCTCAACGCAGGCAGCTACTCATCGCTGGGCTTCAAGTCCAACTGGTCTCAGTACGCGCAGCTGAACTGGCCATCCAGCCCCGACCCCAAAACCATGTACGACGGCACCAACAACTTGGGCATCGCCTTGGGCGTGGTGATCGAAAACGCCACGGGTGGCAGCGCGGCCGACACGCTGACCGGCAACCCGGCCAACAACCGCCTGACAGGCGGCGCGGGCAACGACACGCTCAGCGGCGGCGACGGCACAGACACTGCCGTGTACCTCAACCCGCGCGCCAACTACACCGTGAGCAAAACCACCACCGGCTGGCGCGTGACCGACAACATCACACGCGATGGCACAGACACGCTGCAAAGCATGGAGCGCCTGAGCTTTTCCAACCGCCAAGTCGCGCTCGACCTGGACGGCAACGCCGGCGCGGTGGCCCGTGTGCTGGGCGCGGTTTTTGGCGATGCCTCGGTGCTGGCCCTCCCCGACTACGTGGGCATTGGCTTGTATTACATGGACACGCTGAACTACAGCGCACTGACGCTGGCTGGCTATGCCCTGACCGCCAGGCTGGGAAGCACCCCCACGCCCCAACAAGTGGTCGAACTGCTCTACACCAACGTCATGCACCAAGCGCCCTCTCTGGCCGTGCGCGACGACTTTGTGAACCAACTCAATAGCGGCGAATACACCTTCGCCAGCCTCACCGACATGGCCGCGCGCACCCCCCAAAACGCCGCCAACATCCAGCTGACCGGGTTGAGCAGCTCAGGGATGGAGTACGTGACCTCCACTGGTTGAACGCGTGATCAATGACCATGCTGCGGTGACTGCGGACATGGATTTGCGGCTGTCTGAAGCCCTTGGGACGAACCCTGGCTACTGGCTGACCCTCCAAACCCAAAAAGACCTGTGGAATGCCATGCAAGCAGCCAAACGCCGCAAGCGCATTCAATCCGTGCAGGCGCCTGTACTGACGACACGCTGATGGCGGGTGCGTCAAACCGTTAAAACAATTGGGATCTGACCCCAATTAACCTGACCCCAATTAACCAATTAACCCCCCAATAACCTGACCCAAGTTACCCAAAAAAATCCCCACCACTTTGCAGTGGCAGGGATTCACATCGCTTTGAATGCACCCCAGCTAGCTGAGGCACATGCACCGCACCAGCAATTAAGCCAGCAGCAAAGTGGTCACTGTGCCGTTGTTCAACGAAGCAGTGCTCAGATCCACAAGGCCAGCCAACTTCACGACGATGTCAAAACCGTTCTTAAAGCTGACGTCTGAAGACAGATCTTCAACGATGTAAGTGTTGCCACCGAACTGGAACCAGCTGGATGCAGCGTTGGCACTACCGTTACCAGCAGCAGCCAAGTTGGCGTAATCCTGGAACACAGCTGTGTCACCCAGTGACAGCTTGGTTTTGTTGAAGGTGTCAGTCGCTTGGTGCACAAGCCTGATGGTGTCACCAGCAGAAGCGTCAGTGATCGTGGTGTACACGTTCACGTTGGCACCAGCCGTTGCCACCACGAAGGTGTCAGCACCAGCACCACCGGTCAGTGTGGTCAGACCTGCGTTGCTGGTCAGTGTGTCCTTGCCGTCGTTACCGATCAGGGTGTCGGCCACAGTGCCTGCGGCAGCTATCAGCGCGTCAGCGCCCGAACCGCCTTTGACTGTTTCAGCCACGGTGCCTGCTGTGGTCACAGTCAAAGCGCCGGTCATGGCAGAAGCGTCGATCGAGGTCAGGGCTGTGTTGCCAGTGTTGGTCAGCATCAGGTTGGCGTTACCGGTCACGGTCACTGAAGTGGCTTTGGTGGCCACCAGTGTCAGTGTGTCGGTGTTGGTGCCAGCCACAACGTCAGCGGTCGTGTCGTTGGCCGCGATGGTCACGGTCTCGACGTTGGCAGCGGTCACTGTGCCTGTTGTCAGGGCGCCAACTTTGCTCAACACCAAATTCAACACATCCGCTTTGCCGGTAGAAGCGTCTTTCACGTTGACATCATAGGCAGTGCTGTTGCCAGTCACTGTCAATGTGCCGCCGTTGACGAAGTTGCTCAGCGTCAGCTTAGTTCCAGCCGCTGGAGAAGAAACTTTGCTGAAGTTGCCCAAAGCTGCCACATCCACTGTGTTGGTGGTGGCGCCTGTCAATTCCAGAATTTCGAAGCCAGTCACTGCAGTAGCGAAAGCGGATGAGTCGTCAGCCGTTGCTGCATCAGCAGCGACCATGCTCAGTGTGTCGTCACCTGCGCCACCGGCGATGGCGCCAGTCACGGATGTGGTGCCAGAAGCCAGCGTCAGTTTGTCGTTGCCTTCACCCAAAGCGATCGCCTTGGTAGGAGCAACAGCAGTGGTCGTCACCGAGTCAACGCCCGTGCCGCCAGTGTAGGTTGCCTTGGTGGCGTCCACGCTGATGGTGTTGGCGCCTGACGAAGCCGAAGCATCAACAGAAGTCACATTCGTGCCAGAAGCGTCAACGGTCAAGCCAGCAGCGCCGCTCACAGTCACGGTCTTCAGTGCAGTCAGTGTCGAACCAGTCAGGTCCAGGGCAGCCGTGCCGGACACGGTCAGCGCAGTCACAGCAGCAGCAGTCACAGCCGAAGCGGACTTGGTGCCAGCAGTGGTCACATTCAATGTGGTGTACTTGGCAGCGCCAGCGTCCACGGTGATCGTGCCAGTCACTTTGTCCAGAGTCAGACCCAGTGTGGTGGCTGTGTTGTTCCATGCGGCAAAAGCAGAAGGGCTGTTAGCCAAGGACACAGTGGTCAGCGCGTCAGACTTGACGAAGCTGGCGCCGTAGCTGTTCAGGGTCACGGATGTGATCGAGTCAGCTTTGACAGCATCAGCATAACCGTAGTCAGTGACTTCAACTGCACCTGCAGCCACGCCCATCACGCCTGTCACGGCCTTGGTCACTGCAACACCTTGTGTTGTTGTCAAAGCGGGTGCAGCCGTTGCAGGCGCAGTTTGACCGGTACCAGTGAAGGCCAAGTCACCCACGTTACCAGCGGCAGAGCTTGTGAAGGTCACAGTGGTGGAACCTGTACCAGACACTGCACCTGTAGACCAGCCAGCGAAAGTACCAGAGTAGGTACCCAGTGTGGAGTTACCTTGGATGGCACCAGCAGCCAGGTTGGCAAATGCAGCCGCAGTTTGTGCGGCTGTTGTACCGGCTGCGCCGGCAGTGAATATCAAGCCACCAGCGATCAATGTTTGACCAGCTGTCAGGTTAGAGAACACAACACTGTTGGACTCAGTCACGGCTGCAACGGCTGTCACTGCGTTGACGGCAGTGACGGCAGCGTTTTGTGTCACGGTCACAGCGGTGTTGGTGGCGGCACCAGTCACAACCACTTTACCTTGTGTGCGCAGAGCAGCAGAACCGTCAGCAGCGGCAGCAGTTGTTGCTGAGGCGGCTGTTTCTGTAACATTGACGGTGGTGCCGCCAGTCACAGAGATTTGACCCAAAACCACAGCAGTTCCAGCTGCGTATGCAGCGCCAGTTGCGTTCACGGTCACAGCGCCAGTAGGCTTGATGCCGTTGCCGCCCACGTCTGTGGTACCTGTGGTCAAGCCTGCAGTCGTCAGTGCAACGGTGGTGCCGCCGTCAACTTTGATGGTGTTTGTCGCTTGCTTGGTGTGGCTCACAGTGATGGCACCAGCGGCGCCCACGTCAGCACCCAACTCGATGGTCGTTCCACCAGTTGTCACGTTGACGGTAGAGCCGCCATCAACTTTGACAAGACCAGTGGCGCCAGAGACGGTCACAGCGTTTGTTGTCGCCGCTGTCAGGGTTGCATCACTTGATTGCGTCACATTCAGTGCGGTCAGGCCAGTCCACGCTGTGGTGTCGGCCGTCACTGTGAGCGCACTCACCAGATTGGCTGTTTCGACGTTCTTGATGGTGGCGGTGACCGGCACGGTGATCGCTGCAGCACTGGTCACGTTGATGGTGTCATTGCCTGCACCGCCGTCGATGTTGTCGAGGGCAGTCAGGGTGTCCACATACGTGCCAATGTTGTTTTGCACTTGCGTCACGTTGATGGTGTCGCTGCCAGATGTACCGACAATGCTGTCAATGCCAGCAGTCAGCAAGAATGTGCTGACAACTGAGCCCAGGGCCACGTTTGTTGCGCCGGTATAGGCAGTAGCAGCGTCAACGTTGTTGTTCCAAGCTGTCGCAGCAGCGCCGTAAGTGGCGTCAGCGGTCATGCCAGAGAAGGCAGCCAAGATGTCGGCAATCACAGCGCCTTTGGCGCCAGTGGCCACGCCAGTCAGCTTACCTTGCACATAAGCCACCGCATTGGTAGCAGCTGCACCAGTGATGCCCAGGTTGGCAACCAGCATGGTGGCCACATCGCTGTTGGACATGGTGCCGAAAGAAGCAGCGTAGTAGCTGTTCAGCGTCGATGTCAAGCCGTTGCTGCTGATGTCAAGTTTGACAGCAGCCATGGTGACTGTGCCCACTTGCACGCCGTACAGGGCGGCAGCGAAGCGTTGTACGACGAGCGTACTTGTTGGGATAGAAGCCATTGTTAATTCCTCTTTCAGTTAGTGAAATTCAGTTTTCTTTGCAAAGAAAGCCGAGCACGAGTTGGAA
>CAIJQQ010000014.1 GCA_903822825.1 uncultured Burkholderiales bacterium
GGGCGTGATGCTGGCCCTGGGCATCAGCCACAGCCCCAAGTTGCTGGTGGCCGGGCCCGTGCTGCTGGGCGTGGGCATCACCTTCAGCTGCATGGCGCTGATCTTCAACGCGCTGGCCAAAGGCTACGACTTTTTCACCTACTACTTCACCCTGTTCCTCACGCCCATGATGTTCCTCTCGGGCATCTTCTTTCCGCGCGACCAACTGCCGCCATTTGTGCGTGCGATTGCCGACTGGTTGCCGCTGTCGGTGGCCGTGGACCTGGTGCGACCGCTGTTCTTGGACCGTTGGCCCGACCAACCGCTGCGCCATGTGCTGGTGCTGGCGGGGTTTGCGGTGGTGTCGTTCTGGATTGCGCTGGCGTTGACCCGCAAGCGGTTCAGGAGTTGAGGGTCCACTGGCGCGTGGATTGAGCGTTCGACAGATTCAGTGGCTGAAGCTTGTCCAGGTCAGCATCCCCCACGCCACCACATACAAGCAAGACCCAGCGCCCAACGCTTGCGTCGCATAGCTTCCAAAGAGCCGCTCTGCGATCAGCCCCCACAGCGGCAGCAGTTGCTGGGCATGCACGCCCAAGAAATGGGAGGGTCGAATGTCCTTGTGAAGATGCCAGCCGACCAAGGGCAATCCTGACCCGGCGGGCGGCTGGTTTCCACCCAGCATGAATCCGCTGATGGTGGAGAGAACGAAGGTCAGCACCAAGCCAATGATGACGCCCCATGCTGTGACGGACAGCGTGCTGTTGCCGCGTGCAGCCCAGATCTCCCAGGCCAACCACGCTTGTGACGCGGTCAGCCCGACTGCCGCCATACCCATCAGGCCAAACATGAAGGCATGCCAAGGATCGCTGGTGTTGTAGTGGGACGCAGCGCCTTGAGACGCTTGGTAAGTGATGTAGACCACCTCGAAGAGGGACGTGGCCACGATCAAAGCGCAGATGCCCAAGTACGCTTGCCCATGGGTGATGGCTGAATTGGCCAATTCTGCGACCCAGACAGTGGTCCAGACAAACAAGGCCGTGGCCGCCATGAATTTCATGGGTTTGACCCAGATGCCCACCTCGCGCAAGGTGCGTGCATCGTTCAAGGACACGAAGCAGGTGATCCCACAAGCCAGCCACATCAGTGCGCCGTAGACCACCAAAAATTGGGATGCTGCGGACAGGGCCGTCACATCAAAATCCGGCCACCATGACATCAGGCCAATGCGGTTTTCTTGCATGTCATCACCTTTGAGTTGATGCGCTTAAGCAGTCTTGATTGCAAATCACGCATTTGCCAAGTCCTGAACCCACCCGATCTGCCTCGGCAAGCACCGCGTCTCCAGATCGTAGTTTTCCACCGCAAACGCCCGCGCCTGCTCCCCCAACCGTGCCCGCTCGGTGGGGTTCTCGCACAACGCAATCACCTGCCCTGCCAGCGCCGCCGGGTCAAAGAAGTCCACCAGTTGTCCGGTCTCGCCGTGGCGAACCGCTTCGCGCACCGGGGTGGTGTCGCTGGCCACGATGGCGCAGCCTGCGCTCATGGCTTCGAGCAGGCTCCAGCTGAGCACAAAGGGGTAGGTCAGGTACACGTGCACCGTGGACACCTGCAGCACGCGCAGGTAGTCGGCATAAGGCACCTTGCCCACAAAGTGAACGCGTGACAGGTCCAGCTCACCTTTGACTTCGTTCAAGAAAATCTCGCGCCAGGTTTGAGGTTGGCCATCGGCGCGGTGTGGTGGTGTGGCGCCGTAGCTGACCTCGTTGCCGCCGATGATGACCACGCGGGCTTGGGGGCGGGCTTTCAGGATGGCAGGCAGCGCCCGCATGAACTGGTGGTAACCGCGGTAGGGCTCCAGGTTGCGATTGACGAAGGTGATGACCTCGTCGCCCCGGCCCACCGCGATGGGGCCGTTTCGGGTTTGCAGTTGCAGTCGGGCTTCGGGGTTGGGGCAGACCTTGTCTGTGCGAATACCGTCATGGATGACCGCGATGCGCGACACAAACGACTCGGGAAACTGCGACGCCTGCCAGTGTGTGGGTGCGATGCCTGCGTGCGCACGCGCAAAGTGCAGCTCGTAGTTGGCGTTTTTCATTTGCAGGCGACAACCCACGTCGGGGTCTGCGCCGGGGAACTCGGGGTCAAACCCCACGTCAGCCCCTTGGGCCTGGTAGAAAAATTCGCAATAAATGCCGATGCGCGCCGCTGGCCAGACTTGCGACAAAAACAGGCTCTCGCCCCAAGCGGGGTGGGCCACGATCACGTCGGGCGTGAAGCCGTCCTGCTGGAGCTGGCGGGCGGCGCGGTAGGCAGCTTCGGCCCGCAGGGTTTTGATTTCGAGGTCGCGCACCCAGCGGTGGGTGTCTTGCCCCGCGCGGCCTTGCGGTTGGTAGCGCACCAGTTGCACGCCGGGCATGTGGGGGCAGGCGTTGATGTGCAGCGCCACCACGCGGTGGCTCTGGCGTGCCAAGGCAGGGGCCAGGTGCTTGAACTGGCCGGGAAAGTTTTGGTGGACGAAAAGGACGTTCATGGTGTTTGAATTCGGCCTGAATCATCGCATGCCGGGCGGCCTGCGGGCGCGGTGTCAGGATGGCGTGTTTCGGCCCCGTTAAGATGCCTGTTGAACCCCCTTATTCCAATCTTTATCCCGTTTTGAAGGAAAGAACATGAGCATCCAGACCGTAGGCATCATTGGTGCAGGCACCATGGGCAATGGCATTGCACAAGCGTGCGCCGTCTCCGGCATCCACGTCGTGATGGTGGACATTTCCGATGCGGCCGTGGCCAAAGGCGTGGCCACTGTGGCCAGCAGCCTGGACCGTTTGGTCAAGAAAGAAAAGATCAGCGAAGCCGACAAGGCCGCTGCGCTGGCCCGCATCCAAGGCTCCAGCAATTACGATGACCTCAAGGGCGCCCAGCTGGTGATCGAAGCCGCCACCGAGAACCACGAACTCAAGGTCAAGATCTTGAAGCAGCTCGACGGCATGTTGGCCCCGAATGTGATCATTGCGTCCAACACCTCGTCGATCTCGATCACGCAGTTGGCCGCCGCCACGCAGCGCGCTGACCGCTTCATCGGCATGCACTTCTTCAACCCCGTGCCCATGATGGCGCTGGTCGAAATCATCCGTGGCCTGCAAACCAGCGACGCCACGCACGACGCCGTGCACGACATGGCGCTGGCCCTGGGCAAGACCCCGATCACCGTGAGGAATGCCCCCGGCTTTGTGGTCAACCGCATCCTGGTGCCGATGATCAATGAAGCCTTCTTTGTGTTGGGCGAAGGCCTGGCCGAAGCCGAAGCCATCGACGCGGGCATGAAGCTCGGCTGCAACCAACCCATTGGCCCGCTGGCGCTGGCCGACATGATCGGCCTCGATGTGTGCCTGGCCGTGATGGAGGTCTACCTCAAGGAATTCGGTGACAGCAAATACCGCCCCAGCCCCTTGCTGAAAGAAATGGTGGCTGCAGGCCGCTTGGGCCGCAAGACGGGTCAGGGCGTCTACAAGTACTGAACCTGCTGGGTTGTGGGAGCGGCGCCCCCGCCGCGAAGGTTGCCCGCAGACCACGAGCCTATCGCCCCGAGAGCGCGGCTCCTACAAAGATGTCACTTCGGTGAATCTCGGGCTTTGGCCCTGGGCCTAACATGCGTCCATGAACACCACTCCCCACCCCGAAGGCCAAATCGACTGCACCGTGCACGGTGCAGTCCTTCAGATTTCCATCAACCGCCCTGCCAAGCGCAACGGCTTCACGCCCAAGATGTTCCGCGAGCTGGGCGAGGCCTACACCCGGCTCGACGACGAGCCCACGCTGCGCGTGGGCGTGTTGTGCGCTGCGGGTGACCATTTCACGGCTGGACTGGACTTGCCCACCATCGCGCCGCTGATGAAGCGCGGCGAAAAGTCGGTGCCGCTGGGGCTGGTGGACCCGCTCAACCTGGGCATGGAAGGGTATCGGCGCCGCGTCAAGCCCATGGTGGTGGCGGTGCAGGGCATCACTTACACGCTGGGGATCGAGTTGATGCTGGCCGCCGACATCGTGGTGGCGGCCGACGACTGCCGCTTCTCTCAACTGGAGGTGCAACGTGGCATCATGGCCACGGGTGGTGCGACGCTGCGCATGGCCGAGCGCGCGGGCATGGGCAACGCGCTCTTGCATTTGCTCACGGCCGATGTGTTTGACAGTGCAGAAGCCCTGCGCCTTAACTTTGTGCAAAAGGTGGTGCCTGCGGCGGGCCTGCTGGCCGAGGCCATGCGCATTGCCGAGCAGATCGCCGCGCAAGCGCCGCTGGCCGTGGTGGCCACGCGGCAAAACGTGCTCAAGGCGGTGGAGCATGGGCCTTTGGTGGCCATGCATGATTTCATACCGGTGCAAAGAACCCTGTCCAACAGCGAGGACGCGGCCGAAGGCGTGCGTTCGTTTGTGGAGCGCCGCACCGCCCGTTTCACAGGACACTGAATCGGCGCAAGCGCTCGGTCACAATCTGCGCATGACCGAACCGAACGCTGTGCATCCTTACGCTGAACTCACCCCGGACCGGGTGATGGACGCTTTGTCGGGTTTGGGCTTGTGGCCCGATGGCCGTTTGCTGGCGCTGAGCTCTTACGAAAACCGCGTGTACCGCGTGCACCTGGACGAGCCCGAGCAGGGCCACAGCGCGGTGGTGCTCAAGTTTTATCGGCCGGGGCGCTGGCGCACAGACCAGATCCAGGAAGAACACGATTTTGCCGCCGAGCTGGTGGCAGGCGAGGTGCCCGTGGTGGCGCCTTTGCAGATACAAGGGCGCACGCTGCACCATGCCGATGGCTTCGATTTTTCTGTCAGCCCTTTGCGCGGTGGGCGCTCGCCCGAGCTGGACGATTTTGAGGTGCTGGAATGGATTGGTCGCTTTTTGGCCCGCATCCACACCGTGGGGGCCGCGCAGCCTTTCAAGCACCGCCCGGCGCTTGATGTGCAGACCTTTGCCAAAGAGCCTGCAGAGTGGCTGCAGGCGCACCAGATGATCCCGCTGGAGGTCGAGCGCGAGTGGCGCACCGTGTTCAAGCAGGCGCTCGGCTTGGTCGAGCAGGCGGTTGCAGACAATGCCGCTGCGCGCCGCATGTTGCGGCTCCACGGCGACTGTCATCCCGGCAATATTTTGTGGACACCCGCTGAGCTGCCCGGTGGTGGCCCGCACTTTGTGGACCTGGACGACGCCCGAACGGGCCCGGCCGTGCAGGACCTGTGGATGCTGCTGTCGGGCGACCGGGGGCAGCGCACGCAGCAGCTGTCGGCACTGCTCGATGGCTATGAGCAGGTCCGCGACTTTGACCGCGCCGAACTGCGCCTGATCGAGCCGCTGCGCACCTTGCGCTTGATCCACTACAGCGCCTGGCTGGCCCGGCGCTGGGAGGATCCGATTTTCCCGATCAACTTCCCGTGGTTTGGTACGCCCGACTACTGGCGTGGTCAGGTGCTCATGCTGCTAGACCAGATCGACGCGATGCAAGCGCCTGCTTTGGTGGTTTGAGGTCACTGCCCATCTGAGCCGACGGTGTGTCGTGTGCTTGACAGCCTTGCAATGGGCAAGCCATTACGCTGATTCATTTCTCATTAGGAATGACCATGAACGACCGTGCCCAATTCATCCGCATGAAAGACAGCACCCAGGAGGACTGGAAGCTGATTGCAGGCGAGTTCATGCAGTTCACACAGACGCTGCCTGACCGTGTGATCGCCCACCTGAAGTTGCTCGATGGCGACTACGGTGGCTTTCCGGTGGACCGGTATACCCACTGCCTGCAAACCGCCACGCGGGCCTTGCGCGATGGCCGCGACAACGAGTATGTGGTGTGCGCATTGCTGCATGACATCGGCGACACTTTAGGCACCTTCAACCACCCCGACATCGCCGCTGCCATCCTCAAACCTTTTGTGTCTGAAGCCAATTTGTGGATGGTGCAAAACCACGGCATTTTTCAGGGTTACAACTTCTTTCACCACATCGGCATGGACCGCAACATGCGCGACATGTTCAAAGGCCATACGCACTACGCCCGCACCGAAGAGTTCATCGCGCTCTATGACGACCCGGCGTTTGATGCGAGCTACGACACGCTGCCCATCGAAAGCTTTGAGCCCATGGTGCGTGAGGTGATGGCGCAGCCGGTGAACTCGGTCTACAAGGACGCATTGAAGACCTGACGCCTCGCGCATCCAAAAAAAGGGGCAGCACCTGTGGGTGCGGCCCCTTTTTTGTGGGCGTGCGTTGATCAGCTCAACAAGGCATTCACCCGCTTCACATAAGCCGCTGGGTCTGCGGGCAAGCCGCCTTCGGCCAGCAGGGCCTGGTCAAACAGGATGTGTGCCAGATCATGGAAGTGGACTGAGCCATCGAGTTTTTTCACCAACGGGTGCTCAGGGTTGACTTCCAGCACGGGCTTGACTTCGGGGGCGCTTTGACCAGCTTGCTTGAGCATGCGGGCCAGTTGCATGCTCATGCCGTCGTCGGTCACCACCAGGCAGGCGGGGCTGTCCACCAGGCGGCTGGTCACGCGCACGTCTTCGGCTTTGTCTTTCAAGGCTTCTTTGAGCTTGGCCAAAAGCGGCTTGAAAGTTTCGGCCACTTCTTCAGCGGCCTTCTTTTCTTCTTCGTCTTGCAGCTTACCCAAGTCGAACGCGCCCTTGGCCACGCTTTGCAGCGGGGTGCCGTCAAACTCGTTCACAAAGTTCAGCGCCCACTCGTCCACGCGGTCGGTCATCAGCAGCACTTCGATGCCTTTTTTCTTGAAGACTTCAAGCTGCGGGCTGTTCTTGGCTGCCGCCAGGGTGTCGGCGGTGATGTAGTAAATCGCGTCCTGGCCTTCTTTCATGCGGGCTTTGTAGTCTGCAAAGCTCACGCTCACGGTGTCATGGGTCGATGACGCAAAGCGCAGCAGTTTGGACAAACGGGCCTGGTTGCCAAAATCTTCGCCTAGGCCTTCTTTGAGTACTGCACCGAACTCGGCGTAGAACTTGGAATACTGGCCGAGCTTCGCTTTGTCTTCTTCACTCAGGACATCGGTGACACCGTCTGTGCTTTCTGGCGCCTTGTCGTGTTTGGCCAAGTCTTCCAACATCGACAGCACACGCTTGGTGCAGCCTTCGCGGATGGCTTTCACGTCGCGGCTTTCTTGCAGCAGCTCGCGGCTCACGTTCAGCGGCAGGTCGGCCGAGTCCACCACGCCTTTGACAAAGCGCAGGTAGCTGGGCATCAGCGCCTCGGCTTCGTCCATGATGAACACGCGCTTGACGTAAAGCTTGATGCCCGCTTTCTTGTCGCGGTTCCACAGGTCTTGCGGGGCCTTGCTCGGGATGTAGAGCAGTTGCGTGTATTCGGTGCTGCCTTCCACGCGGTTGTGGGTCCAGGTCAGCGGGGCTTCAAAGTCGCGGCTGATCTGTTTGTAAAAATCAGCGTACTGCTCGTCGGTGATGTCTTTCTTGGGGCGGCTCCACAGGGCGCTGGCTTTGTTGATGGTTTCCCAATCACCAGTCTTGACCATGCCGCCGGGCTGGCGTCCACCTTCTTCGTTGTTCGACTCGATCAGATCGCCGTCTTTCCACTCTTCCTTTTCCATCAGGATGGGCAAGCTGATGTGGTCAGAATATTTGCCGACGATTTCCTTGAGTTTCCAGGTGTTGGCGTAGTCCAGGGCTTCTTCGCGCAGGTGCAAGATCACGCTGGTGCCCCGTTCGGCGCGGGTGATGGTTTCGACTTCAAAGTCGCCCGTGCCGCCGCTGATCCAGCGCACGCCTTCGGCAGGCGTTGCGCCTGCGCGGCGGGTTTCGACGGTGATCTTGTCGGCCACGATGAAGCCCGAATAAAAGCCCACGCCGAACTGGCCAATCAACTGTGCGTCCGACTTTTGGTCGCCGCTCAGCTTGCTCACGAAGTCCTTGGTGCCGCTCTTGGCAATCGTGCCCAGGTGGTCAATGGCTTCTTGCGCCGTCATGCCGATGCCGTTGTCGGTGATGGTGAGCGTCTTGGCGGCTTTGTCAAAAGACAAACGCACCTGCAACTCGGGCGCGTCTTCGTACAGGGCGGTGTTGTTGAGCGCTTCAAAGCGCAGCTTGTCGCAGGCGTCCGAGGCGTTGGAGATCAGCTCGCGCAAAAAGATCTCTTGGTTGGAATACAGCGAGTGGGTGACCAGGTGCAGCAGTTGCGCGACTTCGGCCTGAAAGGCATGGGTTTGTTTGCTCATATCAATTCAACAGGTAAAAAACAAAAGATCAAGAAACCAAAACGCCCCACACTTGGGGGCGTATGGTGGTGTTTCAAGAGGGATCAGAACGACTCGTTTGGACCCAGATAGCGCCAGGTCCCTGCTGGCATTTGGCCCAATTGCACGCCACCCATGCGGATGCGCTTGAGGCCGACGACTTTCAGGCCCACTTGCTCGCACATGCGGCGGATCTGGCGTTTCTTGCCTTCCGTCAGCACAAAGCGCAGCTGCTCTTGGTTTTGCCAGTCCACTTTGGCGGGCTTGAGGGGTTTGCCGTCCAGGCTCAGGCCGTGGCGCAGGCGCTCGAGTTGCGCAGCTGGGAAAACCGCTTGCACGTTGGCGCTGACCCGGTCGAAGTCGCCAATCACGGTGAGTTGGTTGGATTTGCCGCCATAGGTGGCGGATGCGGCCGAGGCGGCGGCGGTGTTTTCGTGGCCGGTGTAGGCCACGCGCACCAAATACTCTTTCTCCATTTCGGAGTCTTCGCCAATCAATTGGCGGGCCACTCGGCCGTCTTGCGTCAGCACCAAGAGGCCTGTGGAGTCGATGTCCAAGCGTCCAGCCGGGGCGAGACCCCGCAGATGCGGCGGGGTGAAGCGCAGTTTGGACGGGTCGCCGCCCCAGTGGCTGCGCGGGTTGATGAGGGTGATGGCCGGTTCGTGCCCGTCTTCGGCCTGGCCGCTCACAAAGCCCATGGGCTTGTGCAGCAAGATGGTCACCTGACGATCCTGCTGCTGCTCGGCGGCTTTGTCGATGGTGATGCGGTCTGACAGGGTGACTTGCTGGCCCATGCTGGCGGGCAGGCCGTTGACCTTGACCCAGCCTTGTTCGATCCAGGCGTCGGCTTCGCGGCGCGAGCACATGCGCAGCTCGGCCATGCGTTTGTTCAGCCGTTGGGTGCCTGTGGCCGAGGCGTCGGCGCCTTTGCCCTCGGGGCGGGGCGCGCGTTTAAAAGCCGGAGTGGGATTCATGGGGGTGATGTACTGGCGAAACTTCAAGGATTGTCGCTGCTTTGCTTGAACACGGTCCGGCGCAGGCCGTCCAGGTTCAGGATGCGCAGGCCGCCGTATTCAATGCGGATGAGTTCCTGCGCTTCGAGCACGCGCAAAGCCTCGTTCACACGTTGACGCGACAGGCCTGCCAAATAAGCCAGCTCTTGCTGGGTGATGCGCAGGACTTCACCCACGCCCGAAAACAACACGGGGTTGAACAAGGCCGCCAGGTTGCGGGCCACTTTGATCTCGGGGTTGTTCAGGCGGTCCACCTCGCGGGCCGCAATGAACTGGGCCAAACGTTCGTTGAGCTGACTCATGATGAAGCGGTTGAAGCCAATCGAGTGGTCGAGCAGCCAGTGGAATGTGTCGACCGGCAAGCCCGCCACCACGCTGGTGCGAAGGGCCTGGATGTTGTAACGGTAGCTCTCGCGCTTGAGCGCGGTGCCTTCGCCAAACCAGCCGCCAGGCGGCACGCCAGTGAAGGTCATGGTGTGACCTTGCTCGTTGTCGCTGCTCATTTTCAGCAGGCCCGAGATGACGCCAAACCAATAGGTGACGGGGCGCCCAACACGGCAAACGTAGTCACCCGCCTGGGGGTCGCTCACCACCAGTTGCGTCACGATCTGGGTGCGTTCGTCGGCTTGCAACAAGGAAAGCCATGGGATTTGGGTCAGCTCGTTGGCGGTGGGGGGCCTGCGGCGTTGGTAAACGCTGTTGGTGGGGGTCATGGGCGCATCGGCCGCGTCAGTCGGCTGTCAGTTGTGCTAGGGGTCTACCCTGAATTGTCGTTGAAACGACAACTTGGCGTCAAACTGGGGCATAGCATCCTGTCTCGAACAGACACACATCCGAGTGGATGTGCGGTTTTTGGAGTCAGGTCCAGTCATGCAAACCACGTTTCCCCGATTGATGCTCAAGCACGCTGCAGAGCGCCCCACTGCGCCCGCTCTGCGTGAAAAAGAATATGGCATTTGGCAGGCCACCAGCTGGGCCGCTTTGGCCCATCTGGTGGAATCCGTGGCTTGCGGCTTGCATCAGGCAGGTTTGCAGCGCGGCGAGCACTTGGTTGTGGTGGGGGCCAACCGCCCTCGGCTTTATGCCACCATGCTGGCCGCTCAGTCGCTGGGCGCGATTCCCGTGCCGATGTACCAGGACGCCGCTGCAGCCGAGTGCGTCTTTCCGATCACCAATGCCGAAGTGCGGTTTTGTGTGGTTGAAGACCAAGAGCAAGTCGACAAGATGCTGGAGGTGCGCGAAAAATGCCCTCAGTTGACGCACATCATCTATGACGATCCGCGTGGCTTGCGCAAGTACGCCGAAGACGGCTTGGGTTCGCTGGAGGAACTGATCGCCCAGGGCGAGGGGTTTGCCAAGCAGCACCCCCATTTTTTTGCCGAAGAAATTGAAAAAGCCCAGCCCACCGATGTGGCCGCGATGTTTTTCACCTCGGGCACCACGGGCAACCCCAAAGGGGTGGTGCACACCCACAGCTCCTTGATTGACCGTGCCGAAGCGGGAGCCGAGTTCGACAAGCTGACCGATGCAGAAGACGTGCTGGCCTACATGCCCCCCGCCTGGATTGGTCAGAACATTTTCAGCTATGCACAGTGGCTGGTGTGTGGTTACGTGGTCAATTGCCCCGAATCGGCGGCCACCGTGACCATCGACTTGAAGGAAATCGGACCGACCTACTATTTCGCTCCGCCCCGCGTGTTTGAAGGCATGTTGACCAGCGTGATGATCCGCATGGAAGACGCAGGCCGATTCAAACGCGGCATGTTCCATTACTTCATGGGCGTCGCCAAAAAAGCCGGTCCCGCTTTGATGGATGGCCAGTCGGTGGGCCTGGTGGATCGCCTCCAATACGCTTTGGGCAACTGGATGGTCTACGGCCCGTTGCGCAACAACCTGGGTTTCAGCCGCGTGCGCGTGGCCTACACCGCAGGCGAAGCCATTGGCCCGGACCTGTTCACATTCTTCCGCTCGATCGGTGTGAACATCAAGCAGCTGTATGGTTCGACCGAGACCGCCGTTTTTGTTTGCTTGCAGCCCGACAACGAAGCGCGTGCCGACACCGTGGGCGTGCCTTGCAAAGGGGTGGAGATCAAACTCGCCGACAACGGTGAAGTGCTAGTCAAGTCGCCTGGTTTGCTCAAGGAGTATTACAAAAACCCCGAGGCCACCGCCGAGGTGCTGACCGCCGACGGCTGGTACCACACCAGTGACGCAGGTTTTTTGGATTCGAACGGTCACCTCAAGATCATCGACCGCGTGAAAGACGTGGGCCGCATCAAGGGCGGCGCCAATGATGGCGCCATGTTTGCGCCCAAGTACGTCGAGAACAAACTGAAGTTTTTCCCGCACATCAAAGAAGCCGTGGCCTATGGTGACCAGCGCGAAAAAGTGTGCGTGATGGTCAACATCGACTTCGATGCCGTGGGCAACTGGGCCGAGCGCCGCAACCTGCCCTATGCCGGCTACACCGACTTGGCGCAAAAGCCCGAGGTGTACCAGCTCATCAAGGAATGTGTGGAAAAGGTCAACGCCGATCTGGCAGAAGACGCACTGCTGGCGGGCAGCCAGGTCACCCGTTTCCTGGTGCTGCACAAAGAGCTGGACGCTGACGATGGTGAATTGACGCGCACCAACAAAGTCCGCCGTGGCTTCATCGCGGACAAATACAAGCCTTTGGTGGATGGACTTTACGAAGGCAAAGTTGAGCAGTTCATCGAGACCGTGGTCAAGTTCGAAGATGGCCGCACCGGCAGCGTGAGTGCCACGCTCAAGATTGCCGATGCCAAGACATTCGCACCCGTGAAGGCAGCAGCATGACTCAGAAAATTGGTAACGTCATCCTTGAGGTCAAGAACATCAGTTTGCGCTTCGGGGGTGTGAAGGCGCTGACCGACATCTCGTTCGACGTGCGCGAGCACGAAGTGCGCGCCATCATTGGGCCTAACGGCGCGGGCAAAAGCTCGATGCTCAACTGCATCAACGGTGTGTACACGCCGCAAGAAGGTTTGATCACTTTCCGTGGCCAGACGTTTGACCATATGAACAGCCGCCAGGTGGCGGAAATGGGCATTGCGCGCACCTTCCAGAACCTGGCCTTGTTCAAGGGCATGAGCGTGATCGACAACATCATGTCGGGTCGCAACCTCAAGATCAAAAGCAACATCCTGATGCAGGCGCTGCGCATCGGCCCCGCCCAGCGCGAGGAAGAGCAGCACCGTGCATTTGTCGAGCACATCATCGATTTCCTGGAGATCCAGGCCTTCCGTAAAACACCCGTGGGTCAGTTGCCCTATGGTTTGCAAAAGCGCGTGGACTTGGGACGCGCTCTGGCCATGGAGCCGCAAGTGCTCTTGCTCGATGAGCCGATGGCCGGCATGAACCTCGAAGAAAAGCAGGACATGTGCCGCTTCATCCTCGATGTGAACGACGAGTTCGGCACCACCGTGGTGTTGATCGAACACGACATGGGTGTGGTGATGGACATTTCTGACCGTGTGGTGGTGCTCGACTACGGCAAAAAAATCGGTGATGGCTCGCCCGACGAGGTGCGCAACAACGAAGAAGTGATCAGTGCCTATCTGGGCACTTCGCACTGAACGAACCCGCACCCACAAGGATTTAACGATGGCATTCTTTCTAGAAACATTGCTTGGCGGCCTGATGGCGGGCATGTTGTATTCGCTGGTGGCTCTGGGCTTTGTGCTCATTTTCAAAGCCTCCGGTGTTTTCAATTTCGCGCAGGGTGCGATGGTGCTGTTTGGCGCTTTGTCGATGGCGCGGTTTTCCGAATGGATCCCGCAGTGGACGGGCGTGAGCAGCTTGTGGATGGCCAACGTGCTGGCATTTGCGATCGCGGCGCTGGTCATGTTTGTGGTGGCCTGGGCCGTGGAGTACTTGGTGCTGCGGCACCTGGTGAATCAGGAAGGCGCGACCTTGCTGATGGCCACGCTGGGCATCGCCTATTTTCTTGAAGGTTTGGGCCAGACGCTTTTTGGCAGCAGCATTTACAAGATCGACATTGGCATGCCCAAAGACCCGGTCTTCATTTTGGAAGGACTGTTCGAGGGCGGCGTGTTGGTCAACAAGGAAGATTTTTACGCCGCGTTGATTGCAGCTTCGCTGGTGGCTTTGCTGACGGCGTTCTTCCAGAAAACGGCCACAGGCCGGGCTTTGCGGGCTGTGGCCGATGACCACCAGGCGGCGCAGTCGATCGGCATTCCGCTCAACCGCATCTGGGTGATCGTGTGGTGTGTCGCAGGCATCGTGGCCTTGGTGGCCGGCATGATCTGGGGCAGCAAACTGGGGGTGCAGTTCTCGCTGGCCACGGTGGCTTTGCGCGCACTGCCTGTCGTTATTTTGGGTGGTCTGACGTCGGTGCCGGGCGCCATCATCGGAGGACTGATCATTGGGGTGGGCGAGAAGCTGTCTGAGGTGTATCTGGGCAGTTACGTGGGCGGCGGCATAGAGATCTGGTTCGCCTATGTGCTGGCTTTGGGTTTCTTGCTGATCCGCCCTCAAGGCTTGTTTGGCGAAAAAATCATCGACCGCGTCTAAGGGAAAAAAATGTTCTACAGAGAAAACGGTCAATTCAAAACCACCTACCGAGCGGATCAGCAAATTTTGCCGATACGGCAAGACCGCATCGCCATGGCGCTGCTTTTGGTGTTTGCCTTTGCGGTGGTGCCCATGCTGGCCACCGACTACTTTTTCCGTGCGATCCTCATCCCCTTCTTGATCATGTCTTTGGCAGCTTTGGGGGTCAACATCCTCGTCGGTTACTGCGGGCAGATCTCGCTGGGCTCGGGCGCTTTCATGGCTGTGGGGGCTTACGGTGCGTACAACTTTTTTGTGCGCATTCCGGGTTTGCCATTGATTCCTGCATTGGTTTTGGGCGGCTTGTGCGCCACGGCCTTTGGCATTTTGTTTGGCTTGCCAAGCTTGAGGGTCAAAGGCCTGTATTTGGCGGTGGCGACATTGGCGGCGCAGTTCTTCAGCGACTGGATGTTCTTGCGCATCAAGTGGCTGACCAACGATTCGCCTTCGGGCTCGGTCTCGGTGTCTGAGCTTCAGGTGTTCGGGCTGCCGATTGACGGCGCTTTGAGTAAATATTGGTTGTGCCTGGGTGTGCTGGTGGTGATGGCTCTTTTGGCCAAGAATCTGGTGCGCAGCGCGGTGGGCCGCGAGTGGATGGCCATTCGTGACATGGACGTGGCCGCTGCCGTGATCGGGATCCGCCCCATGTATGCCAAGTTGAGCGCCTTTGCAGTGAGCTCATTCATCATCGGTGTGGCGGGCGGTCTGTGGGCCTTCATTTACCTGGGTGCTTGGGAGCCTGCGGCGTTTTCAGTGGACATTTCATTTCGCCTCTTGTTCATGGTGATCATTGGCGGCCTGGGCTCCATCCTGGGCGGTTTTTTGGGTGCGGCTTTCATCACCTTGCTGCCGATTGCACTGAGCCAGATCTTGCCTGCACTGGCAGGCCTGGTCGGCTTTGAAATTTCCACTGCAGGCGTGTCTCACGCCGAGTTGATGATCTTTGGGGGCCTGATTGTGTGGTTCCTGATCGTGGAGCCGCATGGATTGGCCAAGCTGTGGTCCATTGCCAAGCAAAAGCTGCGTCTGTGGCCTTTCCCACATTGATCGGGTGTATTGTTTTTGATTTTGTGTGTGAGTTGAGTGTTCATTTTAAAAGGAGACAAGCATGAAAATGCGTGATTTGATTTTGGCTGTGGCCGCGCTGGCTACTGCTGCTTCGTCGCTGCTGGCGACATCCGTTCAGGCGCAAGCCAAAGAGCAGTTTTTCCCCTTGCTGTCATACCGCACAGGGCCCTATGCCCCCAACGGCATTCCATGGGCCAACGGCAAGCAGGATTACCTCAAGCTCATCAATGCCCGCGATGGTGGCATCAATGGCGTGAAGATCACGTTTGAAGAATGTGAGACCGGTTACGCCACCGACCGAGGCGTCGAATGTTATGAGCGCCTCAAAGGCCGCCCTGGTGTGGCCTTGTTTGACCCCCAGGCCACTGGCATTACTTTCGCGTTGACCGAAAAAGTCACCACCGACAAAGTGCCCTTGATCACCTTGGGTTATGGCTTGTCGATTGCGCAAGATGGTTTGGCCTTCAAATGGAACTTCCCCTTGATGGGCAGTTACTGGACGGGCGCCGACATTTTGATCCAGCACCTGGGTAAAAAAGAAGGCGGTCTTGACAAACTCAAGGGCAAGAAAATTGCGCTTGTCTACCACGACTCACCTTTTGGCAAAGAGCCTATTCCGGTGCTTCAAGAGCGCGCCAAGATGCACGGCTTTGATCTTCAATTGATTCCTGTGACAGCCCCAGGCGTGGAACAAAAGTCGGCCTGGCTGCAAGTGCGTCAAAGCCGCCCTGACTTTGTGCTGTTGTGGGGCTGGGGTGTGATGAACTCCACTGCTTTGAAAGAAGCACAAGCCACGGGCTACCCCCGCGACAAGATGTATGGCGTGTGGTGGGCCGGTGCAGAACCCGACGTCAAAGACGTGGGTGAAGGTGCCAAGGGCTACAACGCATTGGCGCTGAACACGTCCGGCACACAGCCCAAAGTCATTCAGGACATTCTCAAGCACGTGCATGGCAAGAGCCAGGGCTCCGGTCCCAAAGACGAAGTGGGCCAAGTGCTCTACACCCGAGGTGTGATCATTTCCATGCTCGGCGTTGAAGCTGTGCGCCGCGCGCAAGAGCGTTTTGGCAAGGGCAAGGTCATGAGCGGCGAGCAAGTGCGCTGGGGGCTGGAGAACCTGGCACTGGACCAAAAGCGTCTGGACGCCATGGGCTTTACCGGCATCATGCAGCCGCTGTCGACATCGTGCGCAGACCACATGGGTTCGACCGCAGCCCGCGTGCAGACCTGGGACGGCAGCAAGTGGAGCTTCACATCGGACTTCATCCAGGCCGATGAGCAAATCTTGAAGCCCATGGTCAAAGCAGGCGCTGAAAAGTACCTCACCGACAAGAAGATGACACGCCGCGCACCGGCGGATTGCCAGTCTTGATGCGCTGAAGTGGACGGCTCGCGCCAGCGCGTGAGCCGTCAACTGAAAGGCCCGTCGCAGATGACGGTTCTTTCAGTTGATTCATACAGGCCATCCATGAACGGTTCCAACATCATTCTCAACGTCAATGGCATTGAAGTCATTTACAACCACGTCATCCTGGTGCTCAAGGGTGTGTCTTTGCAAGTGCCAGAACGCGGCATTGTGGCCCTGTTGGGCGGCAACGGCGCGGGCAAGACGACCACGCTGCGCGCGATTTCCAACTTGCTCAAGGGCGAGCGCGGTGAGGTCACCAAGGGTGCCATCGAGCTTCGCGGCGAGCGCATCGAGAACCTCTCGCCCGCAGACCTGGTCAACCGCGGCGTGGTGCAGGTCATGGAGGGCCGCCACTGCTTTGCCCACCTGACCATCGAAGAAAACCTGATGACCGGCAGCTACACACGCTCTGACAAGGGCGAGATCGCGGCCAACCTCGAGAAGGTCTACAACTACTTTCCGCGCCTGAAAACGCGCCGAACCTCGCAGGCCGCTTACACCTCGGGCGGTGAGCAGCAGATGTGCGCGATTGGCCGCGCCCTGATGTCCAACCCCAACATGGTCTTGCTTGACGAGCCCTCGATGGGTCTGGCGCCGCAGATTGTGGAAGAGGTGTTCAACATCGTGAAAGACTTGAACGAGAAGGAAAAAGTCACTTTCCTGATCGCCGAGCAAAACACCAACATGGCGCTCAAGTATGCCGACTACGGCTACATCATGGAGTCGGGGCGTGTGGTGATGGACGGTGCTGCTGCAGACCTGCGCACCAACGAAGACGTGAAAGAGTTTTACCTGGGTGTGGGCGGCGGCGAGCGCAAAAGCTTCAAGGATGTGAAGAGCTACAAGCGTCGCAAACGGTGGCTGGCTTGACCCTCACGCTTTGACCCGCGCAGAACCCCCTCAGCTGTACCCGAAAGAATCCCATGACCCATCACCTGGATGCGCAGGAAACCCGCGCCCCTGACGTTCGCGAAGCTGCCCTCATGGCCGCTTTGCCTGCACAAATCGCACACGCCCAAAAGCACAGCGCTGCGTTTGCCGACATCCTGCAGGGTGTGGATGCCGCAAAGGTCAACAGCCGCGCTGCGCTGGCGCAACTGCCTGTCACGCGCAAATACGAGCTGCTGGCTCGCCAGCAAGCGTTGCGGGCCAAAGACCCGTTTGGTGGCTTTGCCGCCATTGGCTGGAAGGGCATGGTTCGCCCTGCTGGCGTGCGCCGTGTGTACCAGTCGCCCGGACCGATTTACGAACCCGAAGGCCACGCGCCCGATTACTGGCGCGCTGCTCGCGCCATGGCCGCGGCCGGTTTTGAGGCCGGTGACCTGGTGCACAACTGCTTCAGTTACCACCTGACGCCTGGCGCCTGGATCATGGAAAGTGGCGCGCAAGCGCTGGGCTGCGCCGTCATTCCTGGGGGTGTGGGCAACACGGAGCAGCAACTCGCTGCCATGGCCGATCTGTGCCCTGTGGCCTATTCGGGCACGCCCAGCTTCCTCAAGATCCTGGTGGAAAAAGCGGCCGAGGCCGGTCAAAAACTCTCGATCAACAAGGCCCTGGTGTCGGGCGAGGCGTTCCCGCCCTCGCTGCGCGACTGGCTGGTCGAGCGCGGCATTGCCGCTTACCAGTGCTACGCCACGGCCGACGTGGGCCTGATCGCCTACGAAACGCATGCGCGTGAAGGCCTGGTGGTCGACGAAGGCGTGATCGTCGAGATCGTGCGCCCCGGCACAGGCGACCCGGTGGCTGAAGGCGAGGTGGGTGAAGTGGTGGTCACGGTGCTCAACCCCGACTACCCCTTGATCCGTTTTGGCACGGGCGATTTGTCGGCAGTGTTGCCGGGTGCTTGCCCGACGGGCCGCACCAACACCCGCATCAAGGGCTGGATGGGCCGTGCCGACCAGACCACCAAGGTGCGCGGCATGTTCGTTCACCCCGGACAAGTGGCCGAGATCGTCAAACGATTCCCCGAAGTCAGCAAGGCCCGTTTGGTGGTCAGCGGTGAAATGGCCAATGACCAGATGGCTTTCAAGGTCGAAACACTGGCCTTGAACGATGAAACTTTGAAAGCCCGAATCGCTGAGGCCGTGCGCGACGTGACCAAGCTTCGGGGCGAGGTCAGCCTGTCAGCGCCCGGGTCTTTGCCCAACGATGGCAAGGTGATTGAGGACGCCCGCAGCTACCAGTGAGTGTGTGCGGCAGGCGCTCATGGCAAGTCGGGTAAGTAATTCCCGCGATTTCAGTCACTGGCTTTGGTTCTAGACTGTCTGAATTGATTTTAGGAGTTTGAACATGAAGCAATGGATTGCCTTGGCCGCTTTGGCCTCACTCGCCGCAGGTGCGCAAGCCCAAGTTTTTCCTGGGTCCAAATCCATTTCGATTGTGGTCCCCTTCACGGCTGGCGGCCCGACCGACCGTGTGGCACGCGACCTGGCAGAAGCCCTGCGCAAACCCTTGGGTGGCGCGGTGGTGGTGGTCGACAATGCTGCAGGTGCAGGCGGCTCCATTGGCGCCAACAAGGTGGCCAAAGCGGCCCCCGATGGCCACACCCTGCTGCTGCACCACATTGGCATGGCCACCATGCCCACGCTGGTGCGCAACATCCCGTTCAAGGTCGACAGTGACTTTGAATACCTGGGCATGATCAACGACGTGCCCATGACCTTGGTGGGCAAGCCGAGCTTGCCCGCGGCCAACTACAAAGACCTGAGCACCTGGATCAACGCCAACAAAGACAAGGTCAACTTGGGCCATGCGGGCGTCGGCTCTGCATCGCACTTGTGCGGCTTGCTGTTTCAAAACGCGATCAAGGTGGACATGACCACAGTGCCCTACAAAGGCACGGCCCCTGCCATGACCGACCTGATCGGTGGCCAAATTGACCTGATGTGCGACCAGACCACCAACACCACCAGCCAGATCGAAGGCAAGAGCATCAAGGCCTTTGCCGTGACCACGACCAAGCGTCTGACCACGCCTGCACTCAAGGATTTGCCAACGCTCAACGAGTCGGGCCTCAAAGGGTATGAAGTCACAATCTGGCATGGCCTGTATGCCCCCAAAGGCACGCCTTCGGACATCTTGACCAAAATCAACGCAGCGCTCAAGACGGCTTTGAAGGACCCCGAGTTCGTCAAAAAGCAAGAAGGCTTGGGCGCGGTGGTGGTGACCGACAAGCGCACAGAACCGGCTGAGCACAAGAAGTTTGTGGCCGCTGAAATCGCCAAGTGGAGCCCGATCATCAAGGCTGCGGGCGTCTACGCTGACTGAGTACGGTCCTTGCCCCCAAACAAAAGCCGCATTCAGCGGCTTTTGTTTTTTGGAGCTTGTTCAAGACCCCAATCCTGAGCAACTGGTAAGTAAAAATGCCGATGTTCGTGAGGCGTTGGAAAAAGGCAGTGACGGAAATGGATGGGGGGCAAACATGCAGCCTTGTTTTTGATGACAATCGCTGCCATGAGAAAAACCATGACCCTTGCCACCCACCTCACCAAACATGGGGCAGCGCTTGTTGCATTGTTGGGCAGCTTGCTGTTCACCAGCCTAGCGCAGTCCCAAGGCTCTGTGCGCCCTGAGGTGTACAAACCGCTGTCAGAGGCGCAAGAAGCGCTCAAGAGCATGCAAACCGATGTGGCCTTGAAACTGGCGGCCGATGCGCTGGCTGTGCCTGAGCTCACTGCGGTCGAGCGCAATGCGATCATGCGCACCCGTGCCGTGGCGGCCACCCAAGCCCAAAATTGGGGCTTGGTCATCGAGTCGCTCGAACCCTTGGTGGTGCAGGCGGAAATGTCTTCCGTCGACAAGCGCCCCATGCTGGAGACCTTGGTCAGTGCCAGCCAGCAAATCAAGGATTACCCGCGCTTGGTGAAATGGGCGCGCCAGTACCTGCAAGAGGGCGGCCCCAATGCCGCCGTGCGTGCGGTGATGATCCAGGTGTTGGCTGTCCTGGGACAGCACGCCGAAGTGGTCAAGGAAATGCAGGAGAAGATGCGCCTGGACGAAGCTGCGGGCAAAAAAACGGGCGAAGAAGAATTGCGCCTGCTGGCGGTGAGTTTCCGCAATCTCAAGGACGAAGCAGGTTACCAAGTCACCTTGCGCAACTTACTGACGAACTACCCCAGGAAAGCCTATTGGTCAGAAACCATCAGCCGCTTGGCCCGATCGCCAAGCCTGAACCAGCGCTTGGAGCTGGACCTGTACCGTCTGCTCGAAGCATCGGACAACCTGGAAGAGACCGACGAGTTCACCGACATGGTGCAATTGGCCTTGCGCGCCGGCCTGCCTGCCGAAGCACAGCGTGTGTTGGCCAAGGGGTATGAGAAGGGCGCTTTGGGCAAGGGGGCAGCGGCGACTGAGCACGCCAAGCTCAAAGCCGAAGCCCAAAAGAAATTCCAGGAAGACGACAAGCTGTTTGCGCAGCTCGAAAAATCGGCCAAAGACGGCAAAAACTTGGCAGATCTGGGGGATGTGCATGCCTCCCAACAAAACTGGGAGGCGGCCAACGCCGCATATGCGCGCGCCTTGGCCGCAGGGGGCTTGCGCCGCGAGCAGGAGTTTCGCCTGCACTATGCGATCAGCTTGATCAAAGCGGGTCAAAAGGAGCAGGCGCGTGAGCAGCTGCAGGCCGTGCAGGGGGACGCCACAGCGGTGGAGATCGCCAAGCTCTGGCAACTGTTGGCCCGCTGAGCGGGTTGCGATGTGGCTCACGTTGACTTGCAAGCCCAGACAAGGGGTGCAACACCCATGAAGGCAAATAAAACGGCTTCCATTCATGGTCTGTAACTGAAAGAACTTTGATGCGTTGTAAGATATAAAAATCAAGCGGCATCCATGTGAATGGCCATCTTGGGGTTGCCGTTCACCATGAAAATGATGGCGGTTTATCAATTGCTACCAAAGGAGTCGCTGAACAATGCAAGACTACGCCAGCCGGCAAAGAAAGCCGGCCAAGCACCTGGTGGGTCTGGGGCTGGTGGTGGTGCTGCACCTGTTGTTGCTGTGGGCGATCAACTCGGGCCTGGCCCGCTCGTTCGTCAAAAAGCTCAAAGGTCCGGTGGAAGCGGTGTTGCTCGAAGAGCAAAAGCCCGACATCCCACCTCCGCCGCCGCCTCCACCGCCTAAGAACCTGCCGCCACCGCCGCCGTCCTACGTGCCGCCCGTGGACGTGCAAGTGAACGCGCCGCCGCCCGTCAACGCCATTGCGGCTGTCTCCAACACGCCCCAGCCGCCCGCGCCGCCGTCTCCTTTGCCCGTGCCCACCACGCCAGCGCCCCCTGCAGCGCCCGTGCGCACAGGCGCCGTGGTCAACTCGGCCAATTGCGAAAAACCCGACTACCCCAGCGCCTCACGCCGCTTGGAAGAAGAGGGCACAGTGAGTCTGCGCTTTTTGGTGGGTGTGGACGGCAAGGTGCTGCAAGCGGAGGTCGAGAAAAGCTCGGGCTTTCGGCGCCTGGACGAGGCTGCGCGTGCGGGATTGGCCAAGTGCCAGTTCAAGTCCGCGACGCTGGACGGCAAGCCTGAGCAAGCGTGGGCCAGCATGAAATACACCTGGCGCTTGGAGTGACGCTGCAACGCGTTGTCCAAACCAAAACCAAGATCAACCAAATTCAAAAGAACCCCAGAGGAGTCCCTCATCATGTTCAAGCAAATCAAAACCATCGTTCTTTGTGCGGGCCTGTTGGCCAGCTTGCTCGGCGCGGACGTGGCGCTCGCGGCCAAGCCCAAGGCGGCCGAAGCGGCTCCTGCAGCGGCGGCCCCCGCGCCGGTGGCTGGCCCTGCCGCTTCTGAAGTGGCTTCACCTGCTGCCGCGCCTGCGTCTGTGGCCGTTGCCGCGCCAGCCACCGTTGAAGAGGAAAACCCCTACGGCCTGAGCGCGCTGTGGAGCCAGGGCGACTTTGTGGCCAAGGCCACGCTGCTGATCTTGGTGATCATGAGCATGGGCTCGTGGTACGTGATCTTCACCAAGTTCGCGGAACAGGCCAAGATCAACAAACAAGCCAAGGCGGCGCAAGAGAACTTCTGGAGCGCAGGCTCCGTGGCCCAGGGCAAAGACGCTCTGGCCGAGGACAGCGCGTTCCGCTTCATTGCCGAGAAGGGCCTGGAGGGGGCTTCCAAGCACACCGGCATGCTCGGCACCATCGACTTCAACGACTGGGTGACCATGAGCCTGCAACGCGCCATTGGCAACGTGCAAAGCCGCATGCAAGACGGCCTGGCTTTCTTGGCAACGGTCGGCTCCACAGCACCCTTTGTGGGCCTGTTCGGTACCGTGTGGGGCATCTACCACGCGCTGGTCAAGATCGGCATGTCCGGTCAGGCTTCGATCGACAAGGTGGCTGGCCCCGTGGGCGAGGCGCTGATCATGACGGCCATTGGCTTGGCCGTTGCTGTGCCTGCGGTGCTGGGCTACAACTGGTTGGTGCGCCGCAACAAGGCGGCGATGGAAGAGATCAACGCCTTTGGCTCGGACCTGCACTCGGTGCTGTTGGCCGCCAGCAAGAAGTAATGCCCTCGCACAGGGTGGGCGGGGGAACACACCGCCCGCACGCCCTGGACGAACACAGGAGAAGCCAAAATGGCCATGAACGTAGGCGAAGCCGATGACGAGATCATCAGCACGATCAACACCACACCGCTGGTGGATGTGATGCTGGTGCTGTTGATCATCTTTCTGATCACGATTCCGGTGGTGACGACATCGATCAAGGTGGACTTGCCCAAAGAGAAGAACGTGGTGCGCGAGACCAAGCCGGAGAACGTGATCATCTCTGTGGACAAGGCGGGCAAGATTTACCTGTACGACACGCCGATCAAGAACACGGCGGACTTGTCCGAGCGGATGAAAAAGTTTGCGGTGATGAAGCCGCAGCCCGAGGTGCAGATCCGGGGGGATGGCAAGAGCGATTTTGAGTCGGTGGGTCGGGTGATGTACTCGGTGCAGCGCGCGGGGATCGTGAAGGTGGGCTTCATCACCGAGCCGAACAACTGAGCTCAGAAACTCAAGCGAACACAGCGAACGGAGACAGACATGGGAATGAACGTAGGAACGAGCAGCAGCAGCGAGCCGGAGGTGATGGTGGACATGAACACCACGCCGCTGATCGATGTGATGCTGGTGCTGCTCATCATGCTGATCATCACGATCCCCTCGCAGCTGCATTCGGTGAACCTGGACATGCCGCTGCCGAGCAACGCGCCCAAGAAGGTGGACCCGGTGGTGATCAAGGTGGATGTGGACGCGCAAAGCGTGGTGAACTGGAACGGCAAGCCTTTGGCCAGCCGCGCGGAGTTGGAGATGAAGGTCAAGGAGGCGGCGGCGATGAGTCCGCAGCCGGAGGTCCACATCCGCTCGCACGCGAAGGCGAAGTACGAGGCGGTGGCTGGGGTGATGGCGAGTGCGCAGAGCAATGGATTGACCAAGCTGGGCATTGTGGGCTCGGAGCAGTTCATCAACTGAGAGACCAAGCCCGGATTCGGCCCATTGGGGAGCGGCCCGATGCTCAGATGCTGCCTACCACCTGGGAGGTGCGCGGGTCAACGCAAGTCAGTGTCAAGGCAAGTGGCTCGAACGCATCGTGAACCGGGTGGGCGGGCTTGGCTCACCTTGCACCCGTGAGCCCTCGATCTGACGCCCGCATTGGCCCTCGGTGGCCTGGCCCTGCCAAGTGGCTGCAATGCGCTGGCCATCGAGGCTTTCTTCCATGGTGAATTCGCCATCGTCCCAGTCGGCCACGACCAGTGCCCTGCGAATGCCTTGCACCAGACTGCCTTTGAGGCTGCCCGTGTGCTCCGGGTGCGCTTGCAGGTCCAGCGTCCACTGCTCGGGTGTCGGGGTGTGCAGTGTCACTTGCCATTGGCCGATCAGATGCGCGGCTTGGATGACCGTGGCACTGGGGCAAGGGGCTTGGCCCAGACCGGTGCGGGGCAACAGCATGCAGGCCAAGGCAAGTGACAGTGCAGCCGCGCCAGTGCTCTTCTGGGGCCTCATGGCTTGGCCACCGCCGCGGCATCGGCCGCGCGTTGGGCGAACTCGGCGCGCAGGGCCTTGAGTTTTTCGCGGGGGTCTTCTTTTGCGGTGCTTTTGTCGAGCGCCATCTCACCAATGAAGCGGCTGGGCAGTGCGGCCACCATGTCGCGGCCTTTTTTGCGGCGGCGCGTCCAACTCACGGCCAGGCTGCGTTGGGCACGGGTGATGCCAACGTACATCAGGCGGCGCTCTTCTTGCAGGCGCTGCAAGATGCCCTCGCTCATGGGGCCGTCGCTCAGGCCGGAGTGTTCGTTGTCGTCGCCCAGCTTGAAAGGCAGCAAGCCTTCGTTCACGCCCACCAGCATCACATGCGGCCACTCCAGGCCCTTGGACGCGTGCAGAGTCGACAAGGTCACCACGTTTTGCTCTTGCTCACGCTCGTTGAGTGTGGAGATCAGTGAGATGGTTTGAGCCACTTCCAGCAGGCTCTTGCTCACGCTGGCTTGGGCGCCGCTCGCGTCGTCGATGTCGCCGCCGCAGCGGCCCGCCATCCAGTCACAAAATTCGAGCACATTGGTCCAGCGGGCGGCGGCGACTTTTTCGTTGTCTTCGCCGTCGTAGAGGTGCTTCTCGTAGCCAATGTCCTTGAGCCACTCGGTCAGGAAGGCCATGGCGGCTTCTTTGCCCAAGGTGTGCCGGGCGCGGTGCTCCAGGTCGTTCACGAAGCGGCCAAACTCGTGCAGGCTGCCAATGGCGCGGCTGGACACGGCGCTGGGCAAGCTGCTGGCAAACAGCGCCTCGAAGAGGCTGAGTTTGTACTGCGTGGCAAAGGTGCCCAACTGCGCCAGTGTCTGGTGACCAATGCCGCGTTTGGGACTGGTGACCGAGCGCAAAAACGCCGGGTCGTCGTCGTTGTTGATCCACAGCCGGAACCAGGCGCACAGGTCTTTGATCTCGGCCTTGTCGAAAAAGCTCTGCCCGCCCGACACCTTGTAGGGCATTTGGGCGCGGCGCAGGGCCTGCTCGAAGGGGCGCGCCATGTGGTTGGCACGGTACAGGATCGCGAAGTCCTTGAACTCGCGGTGCTGGCCCGCACCCTCGGTGGTGGTGCCCGCACGGATCGACTGGATGCGGGCCACGGCGCGCTCGGCTTCGTGCTCTTCGTTGTCGGCGTCGACCACGCGCACCGGCTCGCCCTCGCCCAGTTCCGAAAACAGCGTCTTCGGAAACAGCTTGGGGTTGAGCTGGATCACGTTGTTGGCCGCGCGCAAGATGGCGCTGGTGGAGCGGTAGTTTTGCTCCAGCTTGATGACCTTCAGGTTTGGAAAATCCTGCGGCAGGCGTTTGAGGTTGTCGAGCGTGGCGCCGCGCCAGCCGTAGATCGATTGGTCATCGTCACCCACCGCGGTGAAGCAGCCCCGCGCGCCCACGATGTGCTTGAGCACTTCGTACTGGGTGGCGTTGGTGTCCTGGTATTCGTCCACAAGGACATGGGCCAGTGTCTTTTGCCACTTGGCCCGAACGTCCTCGTGCTCGGCCAGCAGCTTGAGCGGCAGGCCGATCAGGTCGTCAAAGTCCACACTCTGGTAGGCCGTCAGACGCTCTTCGTAGAGCGCCATGATGCGGGCAATGACGCGGGCGTTGTCGTCGGGGGCTTGCGCTGCGGCCTGCTCGGCGTTGAGCCCCATGTTCTTCCAAAGGCTGATGGTCCACTGCCACTGCCGGGCAGTGGCTAAGTCGGTGCTGCCGCCGCAGTCCTTGAGGATGCTGACCCCATCGTCGGCGTCCAGGATGCTGAATTGGGGCTTGAGGCCGAGCACCGCGCCGTCTTCGCGCATGATGCGCACGCCCAGGGCGTGAAAGGTGCAGATCACCACGTTCTTGGCAGCTTTGCCGATCAGGCTCTTGGCCCGCTCGCGCATCTCGGTGGCGGCCTTGTTGGTGAAGGTGATGGCCGCGATTTTTTGGGGCTCGACGCCGACCTCGATCAAACGCTGGATCTTGTGGGTGATTACCCGTGTCTTGCCCGAACCGGCGCCGGCCAGCACCAGGCACGGACCGGAGATGTAGTTCACGGCGTCGAGTTGGGCAAGGTTCAAACCGGCAGACATGGGTGGGCGTGAGTGGGTGAAGAGGCAAAGCGGGCCATCATAGCGGGTGGCTTTTGCCCTTTGGGGGCGGTTGCTTGTTCGTACATGTCCGTGTGGTGACCGGGATGGTGGGCGATTGAAGTGACAATTCCCGCATGCTGGATGTTTTGCGGGTCACTTTCCCATTTTTTGCACTGGTCTTGTGCGGCTACCTGGCCGCCCGAAGAGGGTTCTTGCCCTTGGCGGCCATTCCAGGCCTCAACGGTTTTGTGCTGTTTTTTGCGCTGCCGTGCATGCTGTTTCGCTTTGGGGCCAATACCCCGATTGCGCAACTGCTTGATGCAGAGGTGTTCTTCACTTATTTGTTGTGTGCGAGCCTGATGGTGGCGTTCAGCGTATCGGTCAGCTTCAACGAGCGAATTCGCTGGAACGATGCTTCTTTGGGCGCGCTGGTGGCGGCTTTTCCAAACACGGGTTTCATGGGCGTGCCGCTTTTGGTGGCGCTGCTCGGGCCGGCAGCTGCGGGGCCAACCATTGTCACCATCTTGGTGGACATGGTCTTCACCACATCTTTGTGCGTGGCCTTGTCGCGGCTGGACGCAGCGGACGAGCATGGTGCAGCGGTCGCAGCGCGCAAGGCCTTGGCGGGCGTGGTGCGCAACCCCATGCCTTGGGCGATTTCTTTGGGCGCGGTGTTCTCTTGGCAGAACCTGGAGCTGATCGCCCCGGTGGCCAAGACAGTGAGTTTGCTGGGTGACTCGGCCTCGCCCGTGGCGCTGTTCACGATTGGCGCTGTGTTGGCCCGCTCGCAAATGCTGGCCCACGAGCGCGCGCATGGCCCCTTGCGCGCGATGGACTATTTGCCGATCGCCTTCATCAAGTTGCTGGTCCACCCCGTACTGGTTTTTCTGGTGGGGGCCATCGCTGTGCGCCTGGGCGTGGCGATCGGGCCCTTGGCGCTCACGGTGATGGTGCTGGTGGCGGCCTTGCCCAGTGCGAGCAATGTGTCGATGTTGGCCGAGCGCTTTGGTGCGGACAACGGACGGATCGCCCGCATCATTTTGGTCACCACCGCTGCGGCATTTTTGACTTTTTCGGGCGCGGTGGCCTTGCTCAAGCCCTGAGGGGCTGACCTCATTCGTGGCTTCAGATCGCCTGCGGGTCCACATCCACCAGCCAACGGATCACACCTTTGTGTTCGGGCTGGCTGCGCAGGTGGTGCAGCACAGCGTGAAGTTGCGCCAGCACCTTGTGCAGGTCGCTTCGCGAAGGGCTCTCGATCAGCATCTGGGCGCGCTCCACATCGGCCACGCGCTGCATGCTTAGCGGTACGGCAGGGTACAGGCTGACTTGTTCGAGCAACTCGAGGCCGCCCGGCATGGGAGCGAGCCTGGCCTCCAGCTCGCCCCGTGCCGCACTCAAAAAGCCCTGTGCCACGTCCTGGCTTCGGGCGTCGGCCCGCAGCAAGGCCTGGTGGCTGATGGGCGGCAGACACGCTGCGGTGCGATCGGTCAATTCGCTGGCGGCAAAGGCCGGGTAGTCGTGGCGTTTGAGCGCTTCAAACAGCGGGTGTGTGGGGTGGAAGGTCTGCACCAGCATTTCGCTGATGCTGCCCTGATCGGCATCCCGGCCGGCACGGCCAGCGGCTTGCATGAGCAGCGCAAACAAGCGCTCCGGCGCACGGAAGTCGCTGGAAAAAAGCGCGCTGTCCGGGTTGATGGCCGCCACCAGCGTGATGCGCCGAAAGTCATGCCCTTTGGCAATCATCTGTGTGCCGACCAGAATGTCTACCTCTCCGCTGTGCACTTGTGCCAACTGGCTTTCCAGAGCGCCTTTGAGCTTGGTGGTGTCGGCGTCGATGCGGGCAATGCGCACGGGGCTGCCATCGGGCCTGCGCACCTTGGCCAGCAACTCGCCCAAATGTTCTTCAAGTTGCTCGGTGCCCCGGCCCATGGGCGCGATGTCGGCATTGCCGCAGTCGGGACAGGCGCGCGGCACGCGGTCTGTGAAGCCGCAGTGGTGGCAGCGCAGCGTGCGGTCGGTCTTGTGGAACACCCTGAAGGCGCTGCAGTGTTTGCATGCGCTCTTCCAGCCGCAGTCGGCGCAGTGCAGCACCGGGGCATAGCCGCGGCGGTTGAGCAGCAGCATGCTTTGCTCGCCCTTGGCGATGCGGTCTTGCAGTGTTTGCAGCAGCGGGGCTGACAGCACGGCGCGGCGCGCTTGGTGGTTCATGTCCACACGGCGCACCTGGGGCAGGGCGGCGGCGCCCACGCGCTCGGGCATGTGCAGGCGCACGTAGCGTCCGCCCTTGTCGCCGTCTTGGCCAGCCGGGCGGCTTTGGTACCAGCTCTCGAGTGAAGGCGTGGCCGAGCCCAGCACCACTTTGGCGCCGAGCAAGTGGCCCCGGTACACGGCCAAATCGCGGGCCGAGTAGCGCGCGCCTTCTTGCTGTTTGTAGCTCGCATCGTGCTCTTCGTCGACCACGATCAGTTTCAGATGGGGCATGGACGCGAACACGGCCATGCGCGTGCCCAGCACGATGCGGGCGGCGCCCGTGTGCGCCGCCAACCAACTCTTGAGCCGCTGCGGCCCGGTGAGGCCGCTGTGCATGGACACAACCGCCTCGCGGCCAAAGCGCTCTTGCACGCGCGCTTCGAGCTGGGGCGTGAGGTTGATCTCGGGCACCATCAGCAGGGCCTGGGCCTGCGCGTCGGCCTGCAAGAGGCGCTGCACGGCTTGCAAATACACCTCCGTCTTGCCGCTGCCAGTGTTGCCAAACAGCAAAAAAGGCCCAGGCTGCTCGGCCATTTGCAGCAAGACCGCGGCCTGCTGAGCCGACAGTGCAGGACCGGCGGCGACTTGCACCGGGCCTGTGGGACCAGGCAACTTTTTGAGCCGCCGCGCCAGTTGCGTGGGGTCCAGGTCGCGCAGTTGCGGGGGCAGGCCCGACAGGGCCACTTCGCCGAGCGAGCGCTGGTAGTACTGCGCCGAGAATTGCACCAGCTTGAGCCAGCTGTCGTCGAGCGGGCCGACCCCGACCAGCACGGCGCAGATGTCTTTGAGCGCCGACGGGGCCATGCCCTCAGGCGCTTTGGACCGCACCCGCCAGACCACGCCCAACACCTCCCGGCGCCCCAAAGGCACCCGGACCAACTGCCCCGGCGCCACGGGCACCGGGCTGCGGTAGCTCAGCAAACCGCCCACCCCGCTGTGCGCGGGGGTTTGGACAGCCACGTCAAGCCAGTTGGAGGTGTTCACGGTGTTGAGCTTTTCTTTTGTTTATTTGGTGATTTTGACGCTTAGGAAATTTCTCGAAACCCGTGCTAAGTGCTTGATTTGAATGGTCTTTGAGAGTCATCCCGAAAAACTGTGGATAACTTTGTTGAAAACTCTGCCCCGATGCCCGCAAAGCCTGAAAAATCAAGCCTTCCATCAAATTGCACGACTTCTGAGCAAACCATAACTCCTAATGAAATCAATGACTTGCGTGCGATGCCTTGGAGCCCTTATGCTGCTTTGCAACATGGCGTAACAACCGGAGGGCCATTGGGCTTTTGTGCATAAGTCAAGCCCCACGGACCTGTTTTAACCTATTTATTCCATAAAAAATGCCTGGCATGCAGGCATTTTTGTGCTAGCTGGGTTTGGTCACCGACTTTGGCGCAAGGCCCGTGAATGGCTGTGCACCGCCTCCACCAAGGCCGAGACATGCTCGGGCGGTGTGAATTGGCTGATGCCGTGGCCCAGGTTGAAAATGTGGGTGGGGCCGGTGGTGCTTTTGTCGGTGTGCGGCGAGCCAAAGCTGTCGAGCACGCGGCGCACCTCGGTGGCGATGTTGTCCGGCGGGGCAAACAGCACGTTGGGATCGATGTTGCCTTGCAGCGCTTTGCCGGGGCCACCCACTTCACCGCCCACGATGGCGCGGGCTTTTCCAAGGTTCATCGTCCAGTCCAGGCCCAGCACTTCGCAGTCCAAGCTGTTCATCTCGGGCAGCCACAGACCGCCGCCTTTGGTGAAGACGATGCGCGGTATGCGCGCGCCTTCATGCTCGGTTTTGAGCTGGGCCAGCACGCGTGCGGTGTAGGCCAGGCTGAACTGCTGGAACGCGCCGTCGGCCAGCACGCCGCCCCAGCTGTCAAAAATCATCACGGCCTGGGCACCGGCTTCGATCTGCGCGTTCAGGTAATGCGCGACCGCGTCGGCGTTGATTTCCAGAATGCGGTGCATCAGGTCGGGGCGGCTGTACATCAGGCTTTTGACCTGGCGGTAGTCGTCAGACCCCGCGCCTTCGACCATGTAGCACGCCAGCGTCCAGGGGCTGCCTGAAAAGCCGATCAACGGTACACGGCCATTGAGCGCCTTGCGGATGCTGGTGACCGCGTCGAACACGTAGCGCAATTTGTCCATGTCGGGCACGGCCAGTGCGTTGACAGCAGCTTCGTCACGGACATTTTTGGCGAATTTAGGGCCTTCGCCCAAGGCGAAGCTCAGGCCCAAACCCATGGCATCGGGCACCGTGAGGATGTCGCTGAACAAAATGGCGGCGTCCAGCGGGTAGCGCTCCAGCGGCTGCAGGGTGACTTCTGTGGCGTAGTCCACGTGGGTGGCCAGGCCCATGAAGCTGCCCGCCTTGGCGCGGGTGTCGCGGTACTCTGGCAGGTAACGTCCCGCTTGGCGCATCAGCCACACGGGGGTGTGGTCGGTGGCTTGGCGCAGGCAGGCCCGCAGGAAGGTGTCGTTTTGAAGGGGGGCGAAAGAGCTCATGCCCCGATTGTCGCAGGGCCAGCCCCACCCCATTTCAATCGAGTCATGGCAGTGCCTTCAAGACCTCTTGGACCGAAGGCAACTCGGACAACACCACGGGTGATTTGCCAGGGGCGTACACGACGTACACCGGCACACCGCTGCGCCCCAGTTGGGCAAGCGCTTGGGTGATGGCCGGGTCACGCCGTGTCCAGTCGGCGCGCAACGTGCGCACCTTTTGGTCGTCAAAGGCAGCCAGCACACTGGCGTTGGCCAGGGTGGTTTTCTTGTTGTACTGGCAGGTCACGCACCAGGCGGCGGTGAAATCGACGAACACGGTCTGACCCTGGGCCAGGCCAGACGTGACTTCAGCGGGAGACCAAGCGGCCCACCGCTCGGTGGTGTTGGCGCTGGAAGTGGCGGGTTCCTTCAGCGCATGGCGCAGGGGGCTGGAGGCGATGCCCAGCACCGCGGCCAGTGCCAGCACGGTCAGCAGCGTTCGGGTGGTGCCTTGAAGGCCCAGCGCCCACACCAGACTCGCCAGCGCCAGCAGCAAGGCGAGCAGGCTGCTGACGCCGTCGATGCCGGTTTGCTGTCCCAGTACCCAGACCAGCCAGACCACGGTGGCGAACATCGGAAACGCCATGGCCTGGCGGAAGGTCACCATCCAAGCGCCTGGGCGAGGCAGGCGATGCGCCAGTGAAGGCCAAAGGCTCGCACCCAGGTAGGGCAGTGCCATGCCCAGACCCATGGCAGCAAACACGGGCAGGGCTTGCCACAGCGGCAGGCCTATCGCTAAACCCATCGATGCCCCCATGAAGGGCGCAGTGCAAGGCGAAGCGATGGCCACGGCCAGCGCGCCCGACAAGGCGGCGTCCACCGTCGGGTGGCGGCTTTGCAGGTTGATGACGGCGCTGGGCAGCAGTTGGCCGAATTCAAACAGGCCCGCCAAGTTCAGGCCCAGCAAGGTGAAGAGCACAGCCAGGGCCGTGACGATCACAGGTGACTGCAGTTGAAAGCCCCAACCCAGTTGCTCGCCCGCAGCGCGCAGGGCCATCAGCAAGGCGCCCAGCAGCACAAATGACAGCACCACCCCGGCGGTGTAAGCCAAGCCCGAAGCACGGTGTTCGCGGGCTGTGGTGCCGGGACGGGTGAAACCCAGCACCTTGATGGCCAGCACCGGAAAGACGCAGGGCATGAGGTTCAGGATCAGGCCACCCACCAGTGCACCCAGCAAGGCCAGGCCCAAGCTCAAGGGGTTGGCATTGTTGGCTGCAAGGGTGGTTTGGTCTGCCCAAGCATGGGCCTGCAGTGCCTGGCTCAATGCGGGCGGCAGCGCTGGCGAAGTGTTGGCGGGGGCGGCAGGCCAAGTGCCCTGCACGGGCGTGTCGATTTCGAAGGCCGGGGCCTGCGGATCGCGCTCGGCGCCCCTTGCAATGAGCCAGCGCATGTTGCTGGGGCTGTCTCCGCGTTCACCCGACACCGGAATGCGGGCGGTCCAGCTGCTGCCTTGCCATTGTTGTGTCCAGCCTGGGCCTTGCGCGGCCGAATTTTTCACCACATCGCCTGTAACGGGGAACAAGCTCAGCGTTTGCCCATGCCAGTTGGCGGGCAGACCTTCAGCCCGCAAGGCCAGTGCTTGGCCTGCGTCGATGAGGGTGGCGCTGTGGGCACCTTTCAGGACCGTGGTGCGGGCTTTTTGGGCTGCATCAAAGAGCGCGCTGTTCAGGGCTGTGGCGCTGCTGACGGGCAGCTGCAGGTTGAACGTGCCTTCTTGCGGAATGCATTCCTGTCGGCACACCAGCCACTCGGCCTTGAGCTGGATGGGCAAGGCGGCGGGCAGCGTGGCATTGGCCGCCACGGTGATGGGCACGCGCAGCAGCATGCTGCCTTCGTAGCCGTAGTTGGCCAGGGTGCCTATGGGGATCTTTTTGGGCACAGGCCAGTCGATGGCGCCTGCCTGCAGGCCAGCAGGCAAGGTCCAGTTGAGCTGGGTAGGCAGGCCCGAGTCACCGGGGTTTTTCCAATAGGTGTGCCAGTGCGCCTGGTGGGTGATTTGCAAACCCAGCCAGAAAGTCTGGCCGGGCTGCACGCCTTGCGGGGCGTGGGCCAGCAACTCGGCGCGCACCTGGTCTGTTTTGACCACGGCGCCTGCCAGAAAACTTTGGGCAAAAACCGAGGCGGACAGCCAGCACCCCAGCAGAACCATGCCCCACCAGCGCGTTGCCGAATGGCCCATGCGTTTGAACACACCCATGTTTTTGTAAACCGTTGTAAAAGAATCGACTGTACACCGCAGGCCACCACCGGGTGCAAGCCCGTTTAAGATAAGCGCATGACTGCACCCCCGCGCTTTTGGGCCGACCTGGCCACCACCGACTTTGCCGCGATGGACTTGGGCCGCGCGATTGCGGTGCTGCCCGTGGCGGCCACAGAGCAGCATGGCCCCCATTTGCCCTTGTCGGTGGACACGGACTTGGTCAACGGCGTGGTGCAAGCCTGCTTGCCGTATTTACAGGGCGATCTGCCCGTCCTGTTTCTGCCCACTCAAAACGTGGGCTTGAGCCCAGAGCACGCGCGCTTTGCGGGCACCCTGACGCTCAAGGCCGAGACGGTGATCCGCCTGTGGACCGACATTGGCGAGTCGGTGGCGGCCAGTGGGGTGAAGAAGCTGGTGCTGCTCAATGCCCATGGTGGGCAGGTCAGTGTGATGGACATCGTGGCGCGTGACTTGCGCGCGCGTCTGGGCATGCTGGTGTTCAGCGTGAGCTGGTTCAATTTGCCCATGATGGATGCGCAGGGGCAGAACGTGAACGCCCTGTTCAGCGCCGAGGAGCACCGTTTTGGCGTACACGGCGGTGATGTGGAAACCTCGATGATGCTGGCGCTGCAGCCCGCGCAGGTGCGCATGGGCCAAGCGCAGGATTTCCGCTCGGCCTCGCAAGACCGCGCCGAGCGATTTCCAATCCTTGGCAACGGCAAAAGTGCCAAGCTGGGCTGGCAGATGCAGGACTACAACCCTCATGGCGCAGCGGGCAATGCTGCAGCGGCCACGGCTGAAAAGGGCCAGGCCTTGCTCGTTGCCTCTGGCCGGGCACTGGCGCATTTGCTCACGGAAATCGATCAGCTGCCGCCGGACACCTTGCGCGATCAGGTCAGCGCGGCATAAGACGGCAGGACCAGCTCGCAGTGCTGCGGGTTGACCCCTCGTGGGTACTCTCGCGTGCTGTCGATGCAGCCGCCTTCGGCGTACACCCCTTGCGGATCGCGCAGGCGCAGCATGCGCTGAAGCACACGTGCTTGGGCCTCGGGGTCGGCGCAGGTCCGTCGCACATGCTGCTCGACCACGTTTTCGTCCATCTGCCACAGGCCTTGGGCATTGGTGCGCGCGCCGTCGCGCCAGTGGTAAATCTCAATGGCTTTGGATTCGAGCGTATAGGGCCGGTCGCGTTCCCAAAAATTGCTGAACAGACCACCGCCCATGTAGATCACCCAGGAGCCTTCGTAACCCATCACATCGGATGAGCGCTCGTCAGGGTTGCGAAACCACAAGCGGTCACCGGGCACGTAATAGCGCGAGGGGAGGGGCTCGGCCATGCTGCCGTATTCGACCAAGTACACCTCGTGGAACTGCCCCGAACGCACCGCGTGGTTTTCGTTCAGCTGTTGCACCTCGGTCAGCAACTCGGGGTGGTGGGTTTTCAGCTCCAGGGCGATGCCCAAGAGGATCACGTACTCGGTGGCACGGTAGCACGAGAAGTCGTAGAGCCGGCCCGTGGCATCGGGTTGGGTGGCTGCGATCAGCGCGTCCACCAAACAGCGGCCGGGCTGCAAAATGAAGCCGTGCTCCTCACCGGCATCGCGCCAGTAACAGGCTGGACGTTCGGCGGCTTCGGTTTTGAAGGCCAAGGCGGTTTTTTGGGCGGCCATGGCAATGTGCTGACGCACGCGCAAGTGCGAGGCCAGTGCCGCGACGCTGGGAAACTGAAAGCCGTGCGGCGAAACCAGCATGGCCACCAAAATTTCCCGTGCCAGCGCAAGTGCTTTGCAGCCGTCTGCGCGGGGCAGGCGCTCATGGATTTTCAATGTGTCGTGCTGCGGAGCCCACGCTTGCAGCAGGCCGGGCGGCAGTCCAAAAGCGTACGCGTGGTCATGGCCTTGGGTGGGTATGGCGGTTTCCACAACGCCGTCCAATTGGTGTGTTTGCAGTAATTCCCGCATGTCCTTGCGGTCCTGCAGAGCTGCACCGTCATCGGGGCTGATGAGCTGGATGCCTGCCGAGGCGGTTTGTGAAACACCATGCATGCACCCATTTTGTGCATGCCTGACTTGAATTCACACTGGTGAAAACACGGGTGCTTGTCAGGCGAAGGTGACCCAGCGCTGGTGTTCGGCGCTGTCCAGGTGCGGCAGCGTGTTGTAGGTCAGCAGCATGTGGCGCTTGGGGGTGAACACGAACTCCGTCAAGGCGGTGTTGCGGATGCGAAGGTTCAGCTCGATCGTCGTCTCGGGGGGGGCACCCAACACCTGTCCGACGGCGGTGGAGATGGGGCCGCCGCTCGACACGATGAGGGCGTTGCCAGTGCAGTTTGTTCGCACATGGTCGAGCGCATCCGTGATGCCCTGCACAAAGGCTGCATAGCTGGGCATGCCCTTGGGCTGGGTGGTGCCGTCCATCCAGGCTTTGAGCGCGTCGCGCAGCAGACGGAAGTGGTGGCGGTACATCTCAGGGGTGTCTGGCTTGGCCAAAGGCTCGGGGTGGATGGTCTCGATCAGTGCGTGGCTGTCGTACTCGTTCAAGCCCGGCCAGACTTCGGGGGTGTGTGTCCATTGGGCGCCTTGGGCCAGTCCTTCCCAGGTCTGGCGGTGGCGGCGCAGGCTGCCCATGAGCACGGTATCGATCTGCACGCCCTCGCGCTCAAATCGCTGGCGCAGGTACTCGCCCAGGCGTACCGCTTGCTGGCCACCCAGTGGGCTGAGTTGATCGTAGTCGTCGGCCCCGAAAGAGGCTTGTCCGTGGCGGACCAAATAGAGTGTTCCCATGGCGCAATTGTGCGCACCCCGGGTGCTTGCACCTGTCGCTGGGGTGATCAGAGTGTCACCGAGCCCTCGATGCATCCGATCACGTCGCCGCCCACCCAAACCTGAGCAGTCTCGTCTCGCGATAAAAACACCTGGCCCGCACGGCCGAGCGCTGTGCCTTGGCGGGCGCTGTAGTTGTGGGGCATGTGGCGGTCGGCCATCAACCATTGCGCCAGCGATGCGTTCAGGCTGCCCGTCACCGGGTCTTCGGCGATGCCGACAGGTGCAGCGAAGGCGCGCACTTCCAGATCGGTCGGGTCGTTGGCGATATGGGTGCTCGAAGCCGTGAACGCCCGCGCTTCGCGGTTGGCGCGGCGAATCAGGCCACCCGCTGATGCTTGCCGCCTGGCCGCCACGCCGACTTTGATGCCCAGCTTTTTCAACGCCGCATGGTCAGGCGCCAGTGACAGCACTGTGTCCACACCATCGACCAGCAGCCCCAGCCAGTGCGGACCGTTGTTCAGGTGCTGCGCGGCGATGACTTCCGTGGCGTCCAGCCCCAAAGCCTTCAGAACAGGTGTCAGTTCGTCGGCCGAAATGTCCGATCGGTTCAGTGGGGGCGCTGCAAAAGCCCAGCGCTTGCCGAGTTGCTTCAGGGTCACCAGACCGACGCCGCATTCCTGCACCAGCTGGCCGCTTTGCCGGGGCTGGTGACCCGCATTCAGCCAGGCGTGGGCTGTGCCCAGCGTGGGGTGGCCCGCAAATGGCAACTCGGCCCCGGGCGTGAAAATGCGTACCCGGTAGTCGGCCCCGTCAGCGGCCCCTTCGGGTGTGGGCGGCAGCACAAAGGTGGTTTCGCTCAGCTGCGTCCAAGCGGCAAAGGCCTGCATTTGTGGGTCGCTCAAGCCTTCGCCATCCAGCACCACGGCCAGCGGGTTGCCCAAAAAGGGGGTGTTTGTGAAAACGTCAACTTGTTGAAATGCGCGTGGTTTCATGGGGCCTTGAGGGTGAGTGAGCGGTTTACAGGGATTCCCGTATCGCCGCGGCCAACGCCGCCATGCCGGTGTTGATCTGGTCCACGGTGGCGGTCACGAAGGACAGGCGCAGGGTGCTTTCATCCGCACCTTCAGCGTAAAAAGCCGAGCCGGGCACAAAGGCCACGCCTTTTTCGACTGCCTTCGCCAGCAAGGGAATGGCCTTGAGTGCCTTGGGCAGTTGCACCCACAAGAACATGCCGCCCACCGGGCGGTTCCAAGTCAGGCCCAGGCCCGCCATTTCGCGGTCGAGGGCGGCCAGCATGGCCTCGCATTGCTGTTTGTACAGGGCGCGGATGGTGGGCACATGGCGTTCGATGAAGCCGTCTTTCAGAACTTCAGCGACCACGCGCTGGTTAAAACTGGGCGTGTGCAGGTCGGCCGCTTGTTTCGCTTGCAAAAGCTTGGGGTAGAGCGCTGTGGGGGCCACCAAGTAACCCAATCGCAGGCCGGGCGCGAGGATTTTGGAGAACGATCCCAGGTAGACGCTGCCTTCAGGGTGGCGTGAGCTGAGCGAGGGCGCGGGTGGCGCGTCAAACCACAGGTCGCCGTAGGGGTTGTCTTCGATGATCGGCAGGCCGGTGTCGATGGCCACCTGCGCCACGGCGGCGCGGCGCTCTTCGGTCATGGTGCGGCCCGTGGGGTTCTGAAAGTTGGGCAGCAAATACACAAAGCGGGCTTTTTCGGCCCCTGTGCCGACTTTGGCGCGCAGATCATCGGGGTCCACGCCGTGGCCGTCGCTGTTCACGCTCACCACCTTGGGCTCCATGGGGGTGAAGGCCTGCAGGGCGCCCAGGTAGGTGGGCGTCTCCACCAAAATGCGGCTGCCCGCGTCAATCAGGATCTTGGCCACCAGGTCCAGGCCTTGCTGGCTGCCGGTGGTGATCAGCACTTGGTCGGGGCTGACGCGCATGCCTTGCTTGAGCAGGTCTTGTGCGACCCATTCGCGCAAGGGGGCATAACCTTCGCTGGCGGCGTATTGCAAGGCGGCTTTGCCGTCTTCTTTGAGCACGCGTTCGCTGGCTTCGCGCATGGCGTCGATGGGGAAGGTCTGCGGCGAGGGCAGGCCGCCCGCAAAGCTGATGATGCCGGGCTTTTCAGTGATTTTCAGGATCTCGCGGATCACCGAGGGGTTCATTTTTTCGGCGCGTTGAGCCATTTGCCAGTGCATGTTTTGCTCCTTCATTTTTGTTCATTTGGATTTGGTGTGTTGGCCATGCGCCGTCCCATGAAAACCGAGCCTACGACCAGCAGGGCAAAAACCAGGGTCATTGCATCTACTGATTCTCCCAGCAAAGGCACAGCCGCCACGATGCTGATGAAAGGTTGCAGCAATTGCAACTGGCTCACCCTCAGCGGGCCACCCAGCGACAGGCCGCGAAACCAAGCAAAAAAGCCCGCCCACATGGAGAGCACGCCCACATAGAGCAGTCCCAGCCACGAAGTGGGCGCTATGGCGTGATCGGGCCAGGTGATCCAGGCCCCGGGCAGCGTGACGGGCAAGGCCATGACGCAAACCCAGCTGATGACTTTTTCAGCACCCATGCTGGCCGTAACTTTGGCCCCGGCGACATAGCCCAGCGAGCCGGCCACCACCGCACCCACCAAGAGGGTGTCGGCCCAAGTCAGGCCAAAGCCATGCCCCAGTTGTGATGCGCGCAGCAGGCTGTAAACCGCCACCAGCGCACTACCCAAACCGGCAAACACCCAAAACCCAAGGCGCGCGCGTTGGTGCATGAGCCAAGCCGCCGCCGCGGCAGTGGCCAGTGGCAGCAAAGCGGTGATGACGGCCGCGTGGCTTGCCGTGACGTGACGCAGCGCCCAGCCCAGCAGCAAGGGGTAGCCGATCACGTTGCCCGCGAGCGAGAGCAGCAAGGGGCCGCGTTGCGCTGCGGTGGGACGCGGCGCACGCACAAGCAAAAGGTACGCGAGCGACAGTCCCCCGGCCAGCGCTGCGCGTGCCCAGGTGACAAACCAGGGCGACAATTGCGGCGCGTCGACTGTGCCTGTGGCCATCCGCGTCATGGGCAAGGTGAGTCCAAAAATGACGACGCCCAAGAGGCCAAGCCAAAGGCCCATGTTGTCGCGTTGTTGCGGGGCGTTGTTCATAGGATGTGAGGTTTGTTGTGCCAGGGCTTGTTGCCTTGTGGGCATTCCGCGTGGCGTCTTTGCTCAGCCTGCGCTTTGCCGCATGCCGTTCAAAATCCACAAGGCCGTGGCCACCAGCGCCACCGACATGCAGCGGTTGAACATCAGCAAGCGGCGACCATGCGCCAGCCAGTGGCGCAGCACCGAGCCAGCCACTGCGTAGGTCAGGTTGCTGAAAAAGCCATAGGCCACCATGATGGGCAGCAGCACCAGCGTGCGGGCCGTGGCGTCTTCACGCCCGGCCACCCAGCCCGCCACGATGGCGAGCGCCAACATCCAGGCTTTGATGTTGAGAAACTGCAGGCCCACGCCCTGCACAAAGCCGACTTGCAGTTTGGCGCTGTCGGCCTGCTGCAAACTGCCGCTCTGCCACAAACGCGAGGCCAGCCAAAGCAAATAACCCGTGCCCAGTGAAACGATGCCCCAGCGCAAAGGCGGAAAAGCCACCACCAGCCCACCCAGGCCCGTGGCGCACAGGGCAAACAAAATGCCCCAGCCCACCGGCACCGCGCACACAAAGCTCATGGCGCGGCGCAGGCCATGGTTGGCGGCCATGGCGGTCGACAAGGTGGTGTTCGGCCCGGGCGTGAAACTGCTCACGGTGGCCAGTACCAACAGCGCGCTGAGTTCGGAAGAGGTCATGTCTTTGAATGTAGTGCTGAAATGAGTACAGTATCGGTACAGTTTGCAAGATCATTTTTGAAACTGTACTGTTTCGTTTGACCACACACTTTTGCCTCAATACCGCCCATGCCTTTGCTCAGCCGAGAATCCAGCCAACCCCTGAGCGAACAGCTCGCGCAGCGCTTTGTGACGCGCATGCGCGATCAGTTGCTGGTCTCGGGTGCGCGTTTGCCTTCGGTGCGGCAATGCGCCCAAATGCATGCCGTGAGTGCCTCCACCGTGGTGGCCGCTTATGACTGGCTGGTGGCGCAGGGCTGGGTCGAGGCGCGTCCTAACCGGGGCTTTTTTGTACGCGACCGGGTGCATCGCACGCCGCCCGCATCGTTGGCGGATGGGGGTGTGGTGCCCAGCCCTTCTCCCGTGAATGCCGCCAGCCTGATCCGGGGCATGTTCCATCAACCCAGCGCCGAGCCGCAACCGGGCATGGGCGTGTTTCCTCCAGATTGGCTGGATGCCGACTTTTTGTCGGCAGCTTTGCGCAAGGTGGTGGCCAGCCCGGCTTTGCGTGAGTCTTCTTTGCGTTACGGCGAGCCGCAAGGGGACAGCGGTTTGCGCGAAATGTTGTCATCCAAGCTCGCGAGTTTGGGCTTGCATGCGAATGCGGGGCAACTGATCACCACCGTGGGGGCGACACATGCGCTGGACATCATCAGCCGCACTTTGTTGCGCCCGGGAGATTGTGTGATGGTCGAAGAGCCCGGTTGGGCCATTGAATTTGCCCGGCTGCAAAACCTGGGCGTTCGCATCTTGCCCGTGCCGCGTCTGGAAACGGGACCAGATCTGGGGGTGGTGGAGCGTTATGCGCAGTGGCATGCGCCCAAAATGATGGTCAGTGTGTCAGTCTTGCACAACCCCACGGGTTACGGCTTGTCATTGCCCGTTGCGCACCAGCTGGTGAACCTGGCGCACCGTTACAACTTCCATGTGGTCGAAGACGATACTTATGGGCACATGGCCCCGGCGCATGCGGTGCGCTTGTCGGTGCTCGATGGCTTGCAAAAAACCATTTACGTCAGCGGCTACGCCAAGATACTTGCACCCAGTTGGCGCGTGGGTTATCTGGCAGCTCCAGCCGACTTGAAAGATGCCTTCTTGGACACCAAGCTCCTGTCCACGCTCACCACCCCGGTGCTGTTTGAAAAGGCATTGGCTCTGTGCCTGGAGCAAGGCGCGATTCGGCGGCACACCGAGCGTTTGTCGCAACTGCTGGACGCCGCCCGCAGCCGCAGTGTGAAGCTGGCGCTGGCGCACGGTTGCCAGTTCGTGGCGCCGCCTCAGGGCCTGTTTGGATGGGTGGATGCGGGGGTGGACACCGATCTGTTGGCGCTGCGTATGCACGATTCCGGGTATTTGTTAGCGCCCGGCTCCTTGTTCCATGCCGACCGCAGGCCGGGTTCATTCATGCGGGTGAACTTTGCCAGCACGCAAGACGACAAGTTCTGGTTGGCGCTGGCCAAGACGCGTCAGGCTTTGTTGTAGTTTTCCTTGAGTGGAATTTTTGGGCGCGCTTTCAGTCCTGCGGGCTGGGCTCAACGTGCAGACAATGTTTCCCAGCGCTCCATGGCGGCCAGCAGCTGATCGTCGATTTCCGTGTCGCGACGGAACAGTTGTTGCGCCAGGCCGGGGTCGCGCTGGTAAACGCTGCCGTCGGCCAGTTGGGCGCGGGTCTGCGCTTGTTCTTTTTCAAGGGCTTCGATCTTGGCGGGCAGTTCTGCCAGCTCCCGCTGCTCTTTGTAGCTGAGTTTGGTGCGAGGGGGGGAGGTGGCTGCGAGCGCAGCAGCTGGGGCAGTAACGGCGGCCACGGGTGGTGTCGATCCGCTGCGCTGCGCCGTTTGAGCCCGCATGGACTGAGTGCGTTTGGACTGGACCAGCCAGTCCTGCACTGAGCCCTCGTATTCGCGCCACAAACCAGGTTGGTCTGGGGCGCTTTCGCAGGCAATGATGCCCGTCACCACGTTGTCCATGAAGGCGCGGTCGTGGCTGACCAGGAAGACCGTGCCTTCGTAGGTTTGCAGCAATTCTTCCAGCAGCTCCAGGGTTTCGATGTCCAGGTCGTTGGTCGGTTCGTCCAGCACCAGCACGTTGGCTGGGCGGGCAAACAAGCGCGCCAACAGCAGGCGGTTGCGCTCGCCGCCTGACAGCGAGCGAACAGGCGAGGTGCCGCGTGCGGGCGAGAACAAAAAGTCACCCAGATAGCTCTTGACGTGCTGGCGTTTGTTGCCAATCTCGATCCATTCGCTGCCGGGGCTGATGAAGTCTTCCAGCGTGGCGTCCAGGTCCAGTGCATCGCGCATTTGGTCGAAGTAGGCCACTTCCATCTTGGTACCTCGGCGCACTTCACCGCTGTCGGCTTCGAGCTCGCCCAGAATCAATTTGAGCAAGGTGGTTTTGCCTGCGCCGTTGGGGCCCAGCAAGCCGATCTTGTCGCCGCGCAGCAAAGTGCCAGTGAAGTTCTGGATGATGGTGCGTACCGAGCCGTCGGGTTGGGTGAAGCTTTTGCTCACTTCGGTCAGTTCGGCCACCAACTTGCCGCTGGGCACGCCAGAGGCCACTTCCATTTTCACGTTGCCCACTTTTTCACGGCGAGCGGCGCGTTCCCCACGCAGATTTTGCAGCCGCGTGATGCGGCTTTGGCTGCGGGTGCGGCGAGCTTCGACGCCTTTGCGTATCCATATTTCCTCTTGGGCCAGCAATTTGTCGGCCTTGGCCTGAATCACGGCTTCTTGGGCGAGCTGATCTTCTTTTTGGACTTGGTAGGCAGCGTAGTTGCCCGGGTAAGGGCGCAACTTGCCGCGGTCTAACTCCACAATGCGTGTGGCGATGCGGTCTAAAAACGCACGGTCGTGGGTGATGGCAATCACGCTGCCCTTGAAGTCGATCAACAGATCCTCCAGCCAGGTGATGGCGTTCAGGTCCAGGTGGTTGGTGGGCTCGTCTAATAAAAGGACGTCTGGGCGTGTCACCAAAGCTTGTGCCAAGGCCACTCGCTTGCGCATCCCCCCGGACAGCGATTGCACCACCGCATGGGGGTCCAGTTGCAAGCGTTGCAGGGTTTCGTCCAGCCTTTGCTCCCACCCCCAGCCATCCCGTGATTCGATTTGCCCCTGCAAAGTGTCCAAGTCGCCCCGGCTGTGCGTGTAATCGTCGATCCATTGCATGACTTCGGCCAGACCCTCACGCACAGCCTCAAAAATGGTGTGCTCTGGCACCAGGACGGGTTCTTGGGCCACGTAGGCGATGCGAACGCCTTGCTGCAAATGCAAGTTTCCGTCGTCCGGGTGCTCCATGCCCGCCAGTATCTTGAGCAGGGACGATTTGCCTGTGCCGTTGCGACCAATCAAGCCGATGCGCTCGGACAACTCCAAGGAGAAGTCTGCGTGATCAAGGAGTGCGACGTGGCCAAAAGCCAGTGATGCATTTAAAAGTGTGAGTAAAGCCATCCACCCATTATCTGGGCGAAGGATGAAAAACTTGTCATTGAGCGCCAAAAGACTTGTCGATGTCTAAAAAAATGTGCCATAATAGAGGGCTCCGCTGATTGCAGCAGCCGCAGCTTGAAGTTCACTTCAGACAGCGGCGCCCTTTGGAAATTTGCAAAATTTCCAAAGGGAAAGCAAAAAAGCATGTTAAAGTCTAAGGCTCTGCTAAACGCAGCAAACCGAAAGCATCAAGCAGTTGGCGCAAGTAGGGAATCTAAAAAAATCAAATTTTTTAGATTTAACGCCTAAAAGCGTGTTATGATCTAAGGCTTCGCTGATCGCAGCGGGGCTAGAGAAAAGGCGGTGTAAACTGCTTTAGTTCTTTAAAAATTTACAGCCGATAAGCGTGGGCGTTTGATGGTGATGGCCAAGTTCTTCGGAACTTAGCTTTAATTAGCTAACAAACGCTCATGAAGTAAAAAAGATGTGGATATCAGAAATGATGTTCGCGTCGATTCCAATTTATGAGTTGCTCGAAAGAGCGAAAAAATCAAGATCGAACTATAGAGTTTGATCCTGGCTCAGATTGAACGCTGGCGGAATGCTTTACACATGCAAGTCGA
>CAIJQQ010000015.1 GCA_903822825.1 uncultured Burkholderiales bacterium
CGTGTCGTTGCCCATGCCGCCTGTCAATGTGTCGTCGCCGGCGCCGCCGCTCAAGCTGTCGCCACTGTTGTTGGCGATCAGCACGTTGTTCAACTCATTGCCTGCGCCAGTGATGGCCGTACCTGTTAGGGTGAGATTTTCAAGATGGACACCCAGGGTGTAGTTGACCGAGCTTTGCACGGTGTCTGTGCCTTCGTTAGCGGCTTCAATCACAACATCGGTTGGACTTTCTACCAGATAAGTATCGTCACCCACGCCGCCGACCAATGTGTCATCGCCGATTCCTCCATCAAGCGTGTCATTGCCTGCGCCACCGTTGATGCTGTCATTGCCATCTTTACCACTGAGCACGTTGTCGCCGCTGTTTCCCGTGATGGTGTTGTCCAGGCTGTTGCCCATGCCGTCGAGGTTGGCTGTTCCCGTCAAGGTCAGTTTTTCGATGTTCTCCCCAATGGTGTAAGTGACTGAACTTTGAACTTCATCGGTGCCTTGACCCGCGCCCTCGGTGACGATGTCTTTGGTGCTGCTCACGATATAGGCGTCGTCACCTGCGCCACCTGACATGTTGTTGTCGCCCGCGCCACCATCCAGCGTGTCATTGCCGTCGCCTCCTGACAAGGTGTCGTTGCCGTCACCTCCCATCAGTTTGTCGTTCCCGTCATTGCCTGAGATGTTGTCGTTGCCCGCGCCACCATCCAGCGTGTTGTCGGCGTTGTTGCCTTTGATGACGTTGGCATCGGTGTTGCCTGTGCCGTTGATGGCGGCATTGCCCGTCAGGGTCAGGTTCTCTAAATTGGCTGCGAGTGTGTAGGAGATGCTGCTTTGAACCAGGTCTTTGCCTTCACCTGCGTTTTCGGTGATGACGTCGCCTGCATCGTCCACCACATAGGTGTCGTTGCCAGCGCCACCGACCAAGGTGTCGGCACCCGCTGCACCGTCGAGCGTGTTGTCTGCGCTGTTGCCGGTGATGACGTTGGCCAGACCATTGCCTGTGCCGTTGATTTTGGCGCTACCCGTCAGGATCAGGTTTTCGAGGTTGGAGCCCAAGGTGCAGGTCACCGAGCTCATGACCAAGTCTTTGCCTTCGTTGATGTTTTCGACGATGGTGTCGGCCACGTTGTTGATGATGTAGGTGTCGTCACCCGTACCACCGATCAGGTTGTTGGTGCCGCCCCCGCCGTCCAGAGTGTCGTTGCCTGCCAGGCCTTGCAGGGTGTTGTCATTGGCATCGCCGGTCAAGCTGTCGTCAAATTGGGTGCCACGCAAGTTTTCGATGCTGATGAAGGTGTCGCCCGTGGCTTCGGCCAGGTTTTGCGATGAACTGGCCAGCGAGGCTGTGACGCCTTGGGTGGCGTTTTCGTAGCTGACGCTGTCTTGCCCGGTACCGCCGTCGAGCGTGTCAGCGCCCAGGCCACCTTCGAGCACATCGTCACCGCCGCCGCCTTGCAACAGGTTGTTTTGCGCATCACCCACCAGCACGTCGTTCTTTTCGGTGCCGATCAGGTTCTGGATGTTTTTGAAAGTATCGCCAGAGGCGTCCGGCCCCGCGTTATAAATCTGCTGGTCAGCGCCCAGGTACACGCTCACGCCCATCTCGGAGTGCACATAGGTCACGGTGTTGCTGCCGGTGCCGCCGTCAAACACGTCACCACCTGCACCGCCTTCGAGGGTGTCATCACCAGCGCCCCCGTTCAGGTTGTTGTTTTTTCCGTCGCCCACCAGGGTGTCGGCATAGGCGCTGCCCAGCAGGTTCTGAATGTTGGTAAAGACATCACCTTGGGCGTCGCCGCCTTGGTTGTCGAGCTGGCGGTCCGCTGCCAAAAAAACGGTCACGCCCTGCGAAGAGCCGGCATAGCTGGCGGTGTTGGTCCCTGCTCCACCGTCCAGGCGGTCAGCGCCGCCGCCGCCTTCGAGCGTGTCGTTGCCCAAACCACCGCTCAGCATGTTGGCTTGCGCGTTGCCGGTCAACTGGTCGTCGTAGGCACTGCCCAGCAGGTGCTCGATGTTGACGAGCACATCGCCTTGGGCGTCACCCCCTTCATTGACGGCTTTGTCCTGCAATGAGACTTTGACCGCATCGGTCGAATCGGCATAACTGGCCGTGTCTTGGCCGTCGCCGCCGTCGAGCGTGTCTTTGCCAACGCCGCCTTGCAACTTGTCGTCGCCCGCGCCGCCGCTGAGAACGTTGTCATGCGCGTCACCCGTCAAGGTGTCGGCTTGCGCGCTGCCCAGCAGGTTCTGGATGTCGGTGTACTTGTCACCCGCAGCGTCGCCGGTGTTGTTCTCGGGGTGCAGCAAAGAAGCACTCACGCCAGACTGAGCGCTGGCATAGCTGGCGGTGTTGTTGCCTTCGCCGCCGATCAGCTGGTCCGCGCCGCTGCCGCCGTCCAGCGTGTCGTCGCCCTTGCCACCAACAAGCATGTTGGCCCGGCTGTCGCCACAAAGCGCGTCAGCAAAGTCGCTGCCCACCAGGTTCTGGATGTTGATCAGCACGTCGCCTTGGGCTTGACCGCCCGCGTTCAGACCTTGCTCTGCGCTGGCCGTGTGCACGGTCACGCCTGTGGCCGATGTGGTGTAGCTGGCGGTGTTGGTGCCGGTGCCGCCGTCGAGCGTGTCTGCACCCATGCCGCCGATCAGGGTGTCGTCGCCCCGGCCGCCGTTGATGGCGTCGTTGCCACCGAAGCCGCTCACGATGTCGTGGCCGTCTCCGGCGTTGATGACGTCGTTGGCAGTGTCATTGCCTTGGATGTCGTAGCTCACCCCACGGGCGAGCAGGTTAAAGATGGGCTGGCCGTTGGCATCGTTGGCGTAGGTCTCTGACACAGAGCGGAAGTCGCCATACGAGAACGTCAAGGTCTGCCCGCCGGTCTCCAGCAAAGTGCCCGCCGCGTTGTAGTATTTGACGATGACCTGAAAGTCGGTTGTTTGAACGGTGACGCCGTCTTCGGCCACTTTCCAGCTCAGGTCCAGGTGTTGGGTGGCACCGCCTTTGACCACCAGCTCCAGCGGCTTGTCTACCAGGCTTTGGCCGTTGATCATGAAGTCGGCGGGCACACTGGTGATGCCTTGCGCCAATGAATAAACCGCCTTGATGGCTGTGGGCGCACCCGAGAGCAGCAAGGTGTTTTGCACCACGCCATCGACCCATTGGGGTTTGACCTCGGCGGAACCGGTCGTTGGGGCCTTGAGTTCCACCTTGAGCGGGGCTTCGGCCATCATTTGCCGGGACTGAATGGCGTCCAGCGTCTTGGTCGCGTCGCTCAGGGTGACATTGGAGACCTTGTATTCGCTGCTGGCCCGCAGCTCGCGGTCTTTGCCCGACTGCTCAGAGGTGTTGGTGTTTTCCGGCACGGGTGGGCTGCCGGGTGTGGGCGAAGCCAGTGGGTTGGCCACGGCGTCCGAGGCTTTCTTGAAGCCGGTGCCGGGGCCTTGCCCTTGGGGCATGGCGCTTTTGGAGTCGCTCACGGTGGTGCTGGACGTGGACAAGTTTTGCAGCATTTTTTCGATTTGCTGCGCTGTCTCGGTGAGCTGCTTGATGGCGTCGTTGCTGTCTTGACCCAAGCCAAATTCTTTCCCCGAGACATTGTCGGCCAGTGAGGGCGAAACGTCCTCCGACCGCAGGCGAAAGCTCCCCCCCTCGACGGGTTTGAGGACACCGATCTTTTTGATCTGCTCTGCGGCCAAAATGCTCTTGCCATTGCTGAAGACGATTTGACTGTCGGGCTGCACGGCGGCTTGCAAAGCGCCTTGCTGGAGGATGATTTTTTCACCGGTGACGGTGGTGATGACCAGATCCAAGTCAACCGACTGAACCGATTGCACCTGCTGCGCGTCGATGGGCAACTTGAACTGGGTGGTGTTGTTCAAGGGCGTGGCAACGATCAGTTGCACGGGCGCATCAGGGGTGCGCGGTGCAGCGGATTTGGAATCGGCAGGAGAAATGGTTTTTTCGGTCATTTTTTTATTCGTGGCTCAGCACAGCGGCCAGGCCGCTGTCTTGGCTCGCAGGGGTCTTCAGGCCTTGGCCGCGGCAGTGGTGCTCTGCGCCAGCAGCTGAACAATTTGTTCGTTGCGGAACTGGTTCTCGCGCAACATGGCGTCAATGCGGGTGAGCGCTTCCGAGCGTGTTTGCGCTTCGTCTTGGCTGCGCGTGCCTGCATGCTCGATGGCTTGCAGCAAGTTTTGCTGATGGCTGGTTTGCTGGGCTTGGTTCTCGAGCTGTTGGGCACTGGCGCGCTGCGTTTGTTCAGCCAACTGGTTGAGCAGCAGCTGGGTGCTGTGCAGGTGGGCCACCATCTGCTGCAGGCCGGCTTGCTGGATTTGCGCCCAGTGCGCCCATTCGTTTTGGCGGGCCTGGCTGTCGGTTTGCTGCTGCACTTGCCAGTTGTTTTGCTGGACTTCGAGCATGTGCTGCTGGTGCGTGGCCTGGTTGCGCCAGATTTCTTGCTGCTCGTTCATCTGGCCGCTCAGACGCTGGTTTTGTTCGGCAAACGCCGATTGCATGAACTGGGTTTGCTGCGCCATTTGCTGGGCGATCAGGTGGCTGGCATCCACCATCTGGGCTTGGCGTTCGGTCAGCTGGGTTTGAGCAGACTGCATTTTCACCAAGGCGTGCATGCTGCTGTCTTGTGTGGCGGCGTGTTGCTGCAGGTATTGCACCAAGAGGCTGGCCCCGTGGTTGCTGGTCTCCACGCGTGACACCAGTGTCGCCATGCCGCCCAACAATTCGCGCACACGGCGCTCGGACTGGTCGAGCGCCACGGCCAGGCCGCGCAGCAGTGGTGAATGTTCAGCCAATTGGCTTAAGGCTATGGCCAGTTGTTTGTCTTCAGCCTCATCGGCGACTTCCTCAACAGGCGGGGTGATCTCGAGCATGAAGGAGGTGTCGGAATGCACAAATGAGACCAAATCGCTGGAAGCGCCGCGCACGCCCACCATGAGCACCCCCATGACGAGCGAGCCCAACACGCCGAACAGCGAGGCGCTGAAGGCCACGCCCATGGCCTGCATGGGGGCCGTGAGGCGCGCCACCAGTTCGCTGATGGTGGCCAGCGGGTCGGACAAGCCAGCGCCCAAGTTGAAGGAACCGATCAGCTTGCCGATCTCGGCCAACGCACCGAGCAAACCGATGAAAGTGCCCAACAAGCCCATGCCGACCATCAGGCCGCCCATGAACTGCGCCAGGATCAGGCGGCGCGATTGGCGCTCGGCAAAACGCTCCATTTCTGACTCGACGGCTGCGTGCTGAACGCCCGTGAGTGCGGTGCCGCGCATGCCCTGGATCAGCTGGATCAGTGGGGCGACGTCAAACTCTTTGCCCAAGTCTTTGAGCAGCACGGCGACTTCGTCGGCCGACATTTCGTTTTGCACCATGCGGCGGTACTGGCGAAACAGATTGCCTTCGCGGTTGATGCGGCGCACATGCGCCAGCATCTGGTAGCAGCCTGCCGCCACCAGCACAAAGATGATGTAGTTGATCTGCGGGTGCGGGTTGCCCTTGACGGTGCTCATGATGGCATCGAAAAAGACCACAGAGCCCAAAGCCACCATCAGCACAGGCAGGCCGATGTACCAGTAATAAAGCTGAAGTCGTTTCATGGTTCTTCTTTCTTGGATTTTTGGAGTTCGTGTGGGTTCAGGTCGGCTCTGTGAAAGCTTGTTGTTTGAACCGCAAAAGAGGTGACAGCAAATAACTCAGTACCGTGCGCTGGCCCAGCACCACGTCGGCACGGGCCGTCATACCCGGCAAGATGGCTTTGGATGCCATCGGCCCTTCGGGCTTGTCGGTTTGGATCAGCACGCGGTAGTAACGCTGGCCGGTTTCGTCGGGCACGGTGTCGGCGCTGACCTCGATGAGTCGGCCTTGGAGTGCGCCATACACCGCATAGTCGTAAGCACCAATGAGCACGCGGGTTTCGAGCCCTGCTCGCAGCGAAGCGCGGTCGTTGGGGCGCACGCGCGCCTCGACAGCCACAGGGCCTTCGGTGGGCGTGATTTCCAAAATCGCTTCACCCGGCTTGACCACGCCACCAATGGTGTTGACGTTCAGGCGGTTGATGAACCCGCTGCTGGGGGCGCGCACTTCGGTGCGGCTCAGGCGGTCGGTGTCTCCGTCCACGCCCAGGCTCAGCTTGGACACCTCGGCACTGACCTGGGTCAGTTCGGCGCGGGCCTCTGCTCGAAAGCGAGCGGTCGATTCGGCCACCTTGGCCGACAGTTCGGCGATGGCGGCTTTCAGGCGCGGGATGGAAGCCAGGATGTCGTTCTCAGCGGTGTTGAGTTTTTGGGTGCGACTTTGCGCATCCAGCAGTTCCATCTGAGACGCCGCCCCCTTGCGGTAAAGGCCGTCCATCAGAGCAGACTGTTTGCGGGCCAAGTCCAGTTCGGCCTGCACACTCTGGATGCGGCTGGCCGCTTCGCTGAGTTCGGCCTGTCTTTGGGCGAGTTGCTGACTCAGGACTTGACGCTCAGACTGGAAGCGGCTGATGCGCTCGCGAAAAGCGCTCAAGGCGTCTTGCTGAATGTCTTTGGGGATGTCGGCTTCAAATTCGGGAGTGGCCTGGCCCATGGCTTCTGCCGTCAAACGGGCCTTCTGCGCCTTGAGCACATGCAGGCGCGACTGGCCCTGCTGCACCGAGGTGTTGGCCTGCACATCGGACATGCGCATGAGCACATCACCGGCTTGAACCATCTGGCCTTCGCGCACCAGGATCTGGCTGACGATGCCGCCTTCGAGGTGCTGGATGGTCTGGGCACGGCCCGTGGGAATGATGCGGCCTTCGGCGCGCACGATCTGGTCCACCGGGCAAAACACGGCCCAAAGCAGCAAGCCAGTCATCAATGCCGAGAGGGCCAACAACAAGCGTTGGTCAGGCTCCAAGTTTTTCAAGGGTGCCATTTCACCAGCACCTTGCTGTTGTCTGCGCCAGCTTGGCCGCTCTCGGTGATCTTGATGTCAATGGCTTGGCTGACCACGCCGTTTTCTAGCAAGGCGTTGCGCGCCGCGTTGGCCCGGTAAAACGACAGGCGAACCGCCTCAGAAAAGCCCTTGGGTGAGATGACGTTGATTTCCCAGCGCCCGGTGTTGAGCGGGCTGATTTTTCTCAGCTTGGTCATCAGGTCCACCACTTCGGTCGGGGCCATGGTGACCACGTCAGGGCTGAAGACGATCATGACCGCCGGTTGACTCATGGCCTGCACCTTGTTGGGCTGCTTGGGCTCGGCGGGCTTGTTTTGCGAGGCCTGCACAGTTTGGATGGGCACGCTGCCTGCACTCGACAACTGGGCCTGCGCGTCTTGCAGCTGCTTTTGGGTTTGCTCCAGCTTTTTTTGGTATTCGCTGATGGTTTGCTGCAGCTGGCTGACGACGGGGTCTGGTGTGCTGGCGTTGGCGTCTTGGATGCTTCGCCCTTTTGTTTTTGCTGGGTGCTGGACGCCGAGCTGGCGGTTTGGTGGGATTGCGCTTCTTCAATGGCCTTTTTCTTGGTCATTTGAGCAATTTGCAAGGTGATGCCGATGACCACGATGCTCATCACGGCGATCACGAACAAGAGGTTGATCGCCAAATTGGTGACGGCGTCGACATAGCCGGGCCAAAAAAGGTCACCGCCGTCGTTGGAATCTGAATGGCCTGACATGAGGGGTCTTTGCTTAATGGAAAGGACAAGCGCTCAAGAAGGCTGCTTGGACGGTGCGGGTTCGGTGCTTGGGCTCAACTCGGTGACCGTGTCCTCGCTGAGCTGGCCAATGCGCTGCAAGATTTGCGCATGGGCTTTGAGGGCCTGGCCCACCGCCAATGTCAGGCGTTGGCGGGCAGCAAAGTAACGCTCGCTGGCGTCGAGCGCTTCAAGCAAAGAGCCCAAGCGCCCTGTGCGCAGTTGCTCCTCCACCGCGTCAACCACACGGGCTGCCGAGGCTTGCTCGAGTTGCGCTGCGCCAATGCGCAGCTGTGACGACTCGAGCATCGCCAAGTCGGTGTCCAGCGCCTGGCCCATGCGCTGTTTCTCGTCGGTCAAACGGGCTTCGCGTTGACGCAGCTCGGCGCTGGCCACCTGCGATTGGAACCATTCTTTGCCGCCCAACGAGGTGGCCCAGTTCACCACCACCAGTGCACGGGTGTCGGTGTGGCGGTTGTTGGTGCCTTGGATGTTTTTGCTCGAATCGTGCTCCAGGCTCATGCCCACAACAGGCTGGTAACGGGCCAGCTCGGCCTTGACGCGCAGTTGCTGCACATCGACATCGCGCTGCAGTGCGCGGATGTCGGCGTTCTGGGTCACGGCCCATTCGTGCAGCGCTTTGCGGTCCATTGTGAAAGCTGGAAACTGCTGGATCGAGGGCAACTCGATCGCCTCGGGCTGTGAGCCTGTGATGCGTTGCAGCTCGACCATGGCGTTGCGGTAAGCCGCTTGTTGCTCCAGGCGCGTTTGACGGGCGCCAAACACGCGGGTGCGGGCTCGCTCCAGATCGGCCTGGCTGGACGCCCCGGCGGATGCCCGGTTTTCCAAGTACGTCATGATGCTTTGCAGCTGCGTGAGCTGCACGTCAGAGAACTGCAGCACCAGTTTGGCCGCGGCCACATCCACGGTGGCCCGCACCACCGAGGCCACGGTGTTCTCGTGCGCGCTGCGCAAACGCAAGTCGGCGGCCAACTCGGCCTGTTGTGTGGCGGCGAATTCGTTTTGGAGAACCCGGTTGAAGACAGGCTGCGTCAGCCTGAGCGAGTTCATGTTGTAGGTGTGCTTGTTTTGATCGCTGCCTACCGTTTGCGATTGCTCTGGGCCGATGGCACTGCGGATCGTGAAACTGGGCAGCAGATCTGCACGAGCGACTTTGCGCTGCGCCTGGGCGCTTTCTTGCTGCGCTTGCACCTGCTGCAGCTGAGGGTTGGTGCTCAAACCGCGCCGAATCAGCTCTTGCAAAGGCCTACCCGTCTGCGGATGGGACCGGGCTTGCAATGGCTCGTTGTCCGCCTGCTCGATCTGGGGAAGTGTTAAGTACTGCGCTTTTGCCAAATCCGAAAAATGCAGTTCCACGCGCCCGTTGGCCGAACTCTGCGCCCACCCATGACTTGCCATCACCGCTGCAGCCAAGGCCAATGCGCTGCGTGGCACCCCGGTTCTGGCCCACGGCTTTCCCAGTCCACTGACTGTAGCGTATTTTTTTATAAAGCGTACTAAAAAATTCATTTAATGCATTTTAAGTGTCAATAGGTGAATACTATGACAAATTAAAAATGCAATGTCTTAAATGATCTTATTTTTGCATTTATTTCATATGTATCAATAAAATCAACATTTTTGCGATTCACCAAAGGGCGGCAGCGCCCGCCGCCACTCAACCCAAATGCAGGCTGTGGCGCTCACAGAACAGATCCCCCGTGAACACCTTGACCTTCATGCCCATGGCCGCGGCCTCACGGGCAGTGAGGCCGCTGCTGTAAGGGAAGGTGTCAATCATCCACTCGTGGCGACCCAAAATCTCCAGAGCTTCTTGGTGGCTGCCCGGACAGATGAACTCCACCCCCGCAGGGCCCAGCGCCTTGAGCACCTTCTGGCGGGTGCGCTCGTAACGGAACTGGTGGTGCACAAACAACTTGGGGCCAGGCACCTTGGCCACCCACGCCAAAAACGCGCGCGAGAGCTTGGCCGGGTTCGAAAAAATCACAGGCACCGAACGCTTGTGCGCGGGCACCGAGGGCATGTAGGGCGGCGGCGTGTAGGTAGCGTAGCCGCCGGGGATGTTCACCAATGGTTCGCTGTACAGGTGCTGCATGGCCAAGGGCGACTGCCACTCGTCACCGATCCAGCCGTCAAACGACTGCAAACCCGTGGTCAGACTCTGCCCGCCCACCCACTTGTACATCTCGCGGGCGGGCTTGGCCGACAAGGCCTTGAGCCCCACCGGGTCCATCCAGCCGCCCATGTCGTAAAGCACGTCAATGTCTGCTGCATGGATGCGCCGCGACAGAGCCTCGGCCGAAGTCTCCTGCACGTCATGCCACTCGCGCGCCAACGCCTTGAACTCCTGCGTGGCCCAATCCGACTTGTGGCCTCGGTTGAACACCACGATGTCTGACCCTTTTGCCACATGCCTGAGCCCAGCGATGGTCAAAAAGTAGACCGGCGAAGCACAAAAAAGGGGCGACAAGATCGCCACCCGAGGGCGCAGCCCTTGTGGACCCCGGCGACGACCTTCTGGCGCACCCAAAGTCGGCAAGAACCCCTTTGGCAGGTGCATATTCCGTTTTGAAAACGCCATCACCAGCTGACTGAGCATTTGCGCCGAAGCATCCCGGTCATAGACGCTGGCCATCAGGGTCGTCAATTGCGCGTCCAGCCCATGCACCGCGTCGCGCAACAAAGGCTGGACCCACGCAACGGCCTGAAGCGGCAAGCCGAACACATTGATGGCCAGATCAGCGCGCGCCAAGACGGCCTCAGCGCTGCCCGGCCGCGCTTGCAACACCTGAACGAATGCTGAATCCGCCGCCTCAGGCTGCTTGAGCGATTTGAGGGCATTGCCCAAAACCATGCGACTCTGCCAAAGTTGCGGCGCCAACGCCAAAGCCTCCTGCGCACTGCCTTTGGCCAACGCCCACTGCCCCAAGGCCAGTTGGCACAGGGCCAGGTTGTGGTGCACTTGCGGAGCGCGAGGCGCCAGGGTCAGTGCCTTGACAAAGCCATCTCGGGCCTCGGTCCAATGCGAATCAGCGAGCGCTTGCTGGGCCTGCACCAGCAAGGCCTGCAGCTGCGAGGTCGACTGCGGCTCGTTCATCAATGCAACACCTTGCGGCCCGCTTCGTCATCTCGCCCCGAATGGCCTGGGTCACTGCCAGAGTGTCCCGACGCAGGAGGGTTAGAAGAATCTTGATCGAGCGGCAAAGCCCAGTTCGCGGTTTCGTTCATGCGCTGCAGCAGCATTCGCAGCTTCCCCAAGAGGTCGTCCCCCAGCGGCAGGGTCAGCTGCTTGCCCGCAGGCAAGCCCAATGAAAGCAACGACCTTCCCTGCGCCAACTGAGTCTGAACAGAGACGACCTTCGTGGGTTCCGCCCCCAACGGCAAACGGGCTGCGGCAGCAAATTGGGTGAACTTCGCCCCTTGCTCCAGTGCCTGCTGCCGAAGATCAACGACAGCGGCCGCCTCCTGCACGTTGGCTTGCTGCACCAGCACCTGCACAGCCACATCCTTGAGCTGAAGCATCAACTGCCCCATCACGGCCCGGGTCAACCACAACCTGTATTCCTCATGCTGAGAGGTCGTGAAGCGGAACATCACCCGGTCTTCCTCTTTCACGTAACTGGCGTTCAACTGGCGGATGCTCATGTCCGCATCACCCGATCAAGCCAATCAGCGCCGGGTCCGAGACACGTTGCCCAAATCCTTGCGTGGCACGCGCCTTGAACAAGCGGCGGTCCGCGGGCTCCACGCCCGACTGGTCCTTGGTCCAGTCCACCTCCACCAGCACGCTCTGGGGTTCGTACACATAGCGGCCCTGCTGGCGCGCCACCAGCGTGAGCTCTGAGTCGGCAAAGTGGCTGCGGTAGCCCGGAAAGAAAAAGTCCCCCCCGTACACCCCTTGCACCCACTCGCGCGAGGCCAAGCCAAACGAAGCAAGCTGCCCATGCCACTTGCCGTCGTTGAACCCCAGCAAGCCCCCCGAACGCGCTTTGAGCGCCTCCAGCGCCAAGGCCATCCAGTCGCGCCCCGCAAAGGCGTCCTGCGCCATGTACCCCAGCCAAGGGCTGCGAGAGGCCCGAAAGACCTGATTGAGCACCGACACAAAACCCTGCCGCTGCGTGTCCATGACGGCCAGCACCAGACCGTCCGCACGGGCACGGCTGCAGGCCAGCGCCACAGCACGCTCGGCCAAAGCGCGGTCCGTACACGGCATCACCATGATCGGGCCGACGCTCACCAACCGGGCCTGCGCCTGGGGCAACTGAGCGGCATCAATGAACAAAGATTGCATGGGGTATTTCAAAAGCCAAACCGCCACAGGCCAATCAGGTGCCAACAACCGTGCGGCATGCCCGTGATCGATTTTTGGGCAAGTTTATACCCCCACAGGAAGTTGTCTCAGCGACTCAGCTCGCCTCCACCTGGTGGTGCTTCAAATCCACCACGGCCGGACGGCCCAAGATCTCCAGCAACACCGCCACTCGCTTGCTCGAGACCGACTGAACCAGCCCTTCCATGCCCGCCAGCGCGGTGTGCTTGAGCCGCACCAGCTGGCCCGATTTGAGCGAGCTCAGGTCTTGCTGCGTGGCCTCGTTGCGCTCCTGCTCCGTCTGTCGGATGCGCTGCACCAGTTCGTCTTGCAGCACCGCAGGCTCTACCCCAAACCGGATCACCGTGGCCACCCCCTTGGTGCTGCGCACCGCGGCAATGCCCTGCCCCGCATGGCCGGGCCTGAAAAAGATGTAGCGCGGGAACATCACCTCAAACAAGGCCACCAACCCCTGCTCCGTCGCCTTGAATTTCTTGTACAGCGGCAAGTAAGCCTGGTAGCCCTGCTGCTCCAGGTTTTGCAGGGCAAGCTGTTCTTGTCGGGGCTTGGTGTAGGCCAGGTACCAACCGTCAACAGGGGTCGTGTCGTCCAGCGACAGGGGCAACGCCGTCATCCCAAGACACCCTCACCCAAACTTGATTTCAGTCGGTGTGATGCTGCGCAGGTACTTTTGAACCCAGGGCTTGCTCTGCGTCTGGCCCAGGTAAAGGTTGCGGTAATTGACCCAGCATGCGGCCAGCCAGGCCGACTGGGTGCGGTGGGCCACGTCCTTCATTTCGCGCAACAACTTCTGGTGCACATTGAGCTCACGGTCGCGCTCGGGCAATGCGATCCTGGCGGCCTTGAAGCGTTGTCCATCGGTGCGCAAAAAGACGGGCAGCAAGCGGTCAATGATGACCGGCAGATAGCTGTCCGACCCCACTGGCTCAGCTCCCACGATGGGCGCGTGCATCAAGTCGCGCAAGGCCGGCGGCATGCGCTTGTCCGCCGTCACCAGCAACTTGCGCAACCACGGAATGTAGGCCTCCCAAAACTCAGTTGAACCCACCAACATGCCCCCTGTTGCCGACACAAGTGAAGGGCTGATGACGCCCAGCTGGTCCAGTGGCAAACCCGTCGCTTCGAAGAACGCGCGAGCCAACTCCAAAAACCGAGGGTACTGCGTCTCGGCTTGCAGCCAAGAGTTATGAAAGACCGCTTCGTGTTGAATATCGGCACTTGAAAAATAAACATCCGAACCCGGCTGCGCCTCGATCTGACGCACCCAATCGGCCCCGTTCATGCCTGTGCGCTCGGCAAAGCGCCAGGACACCGCGCCCCACAATTGCGCCCCCTTCGTGGCAGGGTTGGCCTGCAACTGGGCCCACACCGACAAGTCCAGCGTGTGGGGGTCGACCCGGCTGACATCCAGGGCATAAAAGGCCGAATCCAGCAACTCACGCTGCCAAGACTCCGCATACATCTGGAACACCCGGATGGGTGAATTCAATGCCCGCGGCGGCTGCTTGGCCAAATTGCGCTCCAGTGCCCTCTCCACATTTGGCGTTGGGACTTGGGCTTGTGTTTGCCCCTGTGGCGCTTCTGGAGCCTCCGAAACAGCTTGTGGTGCCAAGCTTTGGGGGGCGCGGGCAGACTTGCCCCGAGTGCGCTTTGCCGCCTTGGGGGCCACCACCTTTTGAGTCGCCTGCACAACCTCCTGCAGGGTCGGCACCAGGCTGTCCGCTGAAACCGCAGGCTGGGTCTCAACTGGGGCTACAGCCTTGATTGACTTTTTCTTCGGCGGTGCAGAAGTCTTGCGGGCAGGGGCTTTGGATCTGGTGGCCATGGTGCGGTCAACTCGTGTTTTGTTACCACCCTATTCTAAAAGTCATTTGCTCGGCTTCATCACTGTCATCAGGCGCAATTTTCAGGGTCAAAGCGAAGGCATGGCATTTGACCTGCTGCATGGCGCACAAGGTTTTGGCGTTAAATTACAGCCATGCCACCTCGTACAGCCCCCAACCCAACTGCCCTGCCCTGGGCCAGACACGTTGTCTGCTTCTGGAAGCAGAACGACCTTGGCCTCTTCGGGCGCAGGCCAGACAGGTGGATCGAACACTGGCGGCAGCACCCTGGCGTGGAAAAGGTGATGGTTTTCGAGCCCCCGCTGTCGCAGCCCCAACTGCAAGAAATGCTGCGCCTGACCACCACACTGGACAAAACCAGTGCCAGCGAATACCAGCTGCTGTTGCAGCAAGCCACCCGCAAGCTGCTGGGCCAATGCGACGACGACAAGGTGCAGTACTGCACTTACATGCCCGCCGACGGCACGGCGTCCGTAGGCGCCGAATACCTGCAATGGGTCTTGGCGCAAACACGCCAGGCCAACATCACTGCCCCGCTGGTGGTGCTCTGGCCCGCCTGCTTTGCCAACGAAGCGCTGGTGCAAAAACTGCAGCCCAGTCACACCGTGGTGGACCTGGTCGATGACCAGCGCCTCTTTCCAGGCAACGAGGGGCAGCGCGCAACCATCACAGACCAGTACCAAACCTTCATCCGACTAGGTCAACAAGTGGTGTCCAATTCCAAAGGCTTGATCGAATCATTCAGCCAAGAATTCGGGCGGGCCGTAGAGCACCTGCCCAACGCCCTGCTGCCCATGCTGCCGCTGGGCACCTCAGCTCTAGACCGCCTTGCCCCTGGAGTCAACGCACGCCCCGTGGTGGGCTATGTGGGCAACTTGCGCGGTCGCATTGACGTGGACACCCTCACACAGGTGATGCGCGCACACCCCGAATGGGATTTCTGGTTCGTGGGTCAAACCCACCGCTCGGCTTTTTATCAGGCCGCCAAGGCCTTGCCCAACGCGCGCTTTTGGGGGACGCTCAGCCACCAAAGCGCCCACACCGTCATGGCCCAATTTGATGTGGCCATCGTGCCCTTTGTGGCCGATGCCTTGGTCAACACCATGAGCCCCATCAAGCTCGACGACTACAGCCGCAGCGAACGCACCACCGTTGTGTTGGACCCCAAAAACAAAAAAGGCTTCGAGCAAGCCCTGCTCGAAGCCTTGAAGGGCAAATAAGGTTCAGCGGTCAAAAGTTGCTCAAGCCCCCCAATCAAATCCCCAGTGGACACCTTGCCCGCCATATCGGCCAAGTAGGCTGTGGACCGGCTGGCAACGATGACGTCGGATCAATTCTTAAAAGAATCCGTGATGACCTGAACAATGGCATCCCAAATTTTGGGGTCAGCCAGAAGCGGCATTTCATCGCACAAAACGTTAGACAATCTGCCTTGGTTGGCCTGCACCGACCGAATGACCCTGTCTATCTGTGCATCCGGCATTTCAACAATGTCTTTAATGGCGGCCTTGGCGTGTGCGTGGCTGCGTAAGTAACGTGACTCCTCGCGCATGTCCTCTTTGATCGTACGTTCAAGCACGTCAGCCAGATACACCACATGCGACGTCAAATCCAAATGTCGCCAAACCGGGCTGGCCACCTTGTCACCACTGAACACAAAATTGGATCGAATCCCATCTGCATATACCGTCTGACTTGGTGCAAATTCGTATCGACCAGTTAATGCCCTCATCAAAGGGGCAGAAATTCTGTCCAAAATGTCGTTATAAGCACGGCGGTCGGCGGCATGGTTGCTGATCAGCGATGACACAGGCAAAACCATGGGCGCTGCAACAGCGCCATCACGACGCAACACATCGTTGATCAAAAACCGATGCACACGCCCATTTCCGTCCGCCAATGGGTGGATATAGACAAAACCAAATGCTGCAACCGCACTGCGCATCACCGTCGACTGACCCGCCGTTCGCGCCAGAAAAACCCTTAGGCCATCCAGCATGGCGGCCATGTCCTCAAACGGCGGGGCCACGTAGTGCACCACTTCTTGGTAGCGCACCACTTCCCCCACAAACACAGGCGACTGGCGCAAACCAAACTGCTGCAGCGTCACGCGAGCGCCCAAGATTTCAGACTGCAACTGAGCCAGTGCCGCGCCATCCAGCGGCCAGGCCCCTTGGCCCGTTCGGCGAGCCAAAACATCGGCGAAGCGCTGAATGCGATCCAACTGATCGGCCTCGCCCTCTATCGCAAAGCTCGATTTGCTTTCACGCAGCGTCATCCAGACCGCAGAACGCATCAGCACATCTTCGCCAAACTCCAGAGCCAAGGTTCGCAGCAATTGAGGTACATCCAACGCCATGGCCTGCTGCACTAAGGAGGTTTTTCGAACCAGTGGGCAAAAAGCACGCGTGCCCGGCAAGTTGTCGCGCACCCGCCAACGCTTGTTGGTCACGGCCAGCCCCTCACTGGCGGCCACCAGCTTTTGGCTGTCCACCAGATCGACGTAGCTACCGGCTGGCATCGCATCCAGTGTCAGCTCTTGCCCAGTTAGCCATTCAAATAAAAAGCCAGCACGCCGAGCGTATTGGCCACTGGGTTCGGCAGATATCCAGCTGGCCAGCTCTTGCGGCTCAATCTGACCAAACACACGCGACAGCAGCTCTAAATGAAGCACCTCGTGCTTGAGGTGAAATGTCAAATGCCCGCGCAAGTCTGCACTTGGGCGCATGCTTTCGACATAGGTCTCGGTGGTCATGCCGTCTGCCACATGCATGGACCGACGCCCCCCTATGCGGCTTTGCACAGCGAAAGGCATTACCAGTTCCACGCCAGTGTGTGCGGCCAACCAAGCCCCACCTATTAAATTGTGTTCTTCCATCGAGCCATTATGCGCAAAAAAGCCACCAAGTGCGTTAAAACAATTTTAATTAACCAATATTGCGCAAAAACGTAAAATTTACACTGCTACGTTGTAAGGTGATCACCCCAAAAACACAAAAGGCTTCGAGCAAGCACTGCTCGAAGCCCTTAATGGCAAATAAGGGTGCGATAAAGCGCCTCTCAGGCATCCCCCCCAAACAAATCCCGCGTGTACACCTTGTCCAGCACATCTGCCAAATCATCGGTGGAGCGGTTGGCCACGATCACGTCAGCTTGGGCTTTGAAGGCGGCCAGGTCGTTGACGACGCGGGAGCGGAAGAAGTCGGGTTCTTGCAGCACGGGCTCGTACACGATCACCTCCACGCCCTTGGCTTTCAGGCGCTTCATGATGCCCTGCACGCTGCTGGCGCGGAAGTTGTCGCTGCCGGCCTTCATGACCAAGCGGTAAATGCCCACCACCTTCGGGTTGCGCTTGAGGATGTCAAAGGCCACAAAGTCCTTGCGGGTGCTGTTGGCCTCGACGATGGCCTGGATCAGGTTTTGCGGCACCGTGCTGTAGTTGGCCAGCAGCTGCTTGGTGTCTTTGGGCAGGCAATAGCCGCCATAACCAAAGCTGGGGTTGTTGTAGTGGCTGCCAATGCGCGGGTCAAGGCTCACGCCGTCGATGATCTGGCGCGTGTCCAGGCCATGGGTGGCGGCGTAGGTGTCCAGCTCGTTGAAGAAAGCCACGCGCATGGCCAGGTAGGTGTTGGCAAAGAGCTTGATGCCCTCGGCCTCGGTGCTGTCGGTCAGCAGCACGGGTACGTCTTTTTTGATGGCCCCTTCAAGCAGCAGATCGGCAAAACGCTGGGCCCGCTCAGATCGCTCACCCACCACAATGCGGCTGGGGTAGAGGTTGTCATGCAGCGCCTTGCCTTCACGCAAGAACTCTGGACTGAAAATCAGCTTGTCTGTGCCGTACTTTTTACGCATCTGCGCGGTAAAGCCCACCGGGACCGTGCTCTTGATGACCATCACCGCCTGCGGGTTGATGGCCATCACGTCCTGAATGACCGACTCGACAGAGCTGGTGTTGAAGTAGTTGTGCTGTGCGTCGTAGTCGGTGGGCGTGGCAATCACCACAAACTCTGCCCCTGCGTATGCCTCTAATTTGTCGAGAGTGGCACGCAGGTCAAGGCGCTCGCCTGAAAAAAAGGCGTCGATCTGCGCATCTTCAATCGGCGACTCGCGCCGGTTGATCATGTCCACCTTAGCGGGCACGATGTCAAGCGCCACCACCTCGTTGTGCTGCGACAACAGTGCGGCCATGGACAGGCCCACATAGCCGGTTCCGGCAATGGAAATTTTTGTCATTATTAAAAACTATAGTATATAAATTAAAAATTCAGAAAAATTACTCAATACCTATAAAATAAAAACTAAATTCTCCCATATAAATCCTCGAATCTTACAATGTCATCCTCGCCTAAATAAGAGCCTGACTGAACTTCGATTAAATGCAATGGC
>CAIJQQ010000016.1 GCA_903822825.1 uncultured Burkholderiales bacterium
CCGCCGCGCAAGACCGTTGCTAAAAAGACGCCTTTTGGCAAGGCCGCTGGCAAGACCGTCACCAAGACCGTCACCAAGGCCGCCAAAACCCCCTGCAGCCAAAAAAGCCGCCAAAACCGCAGCGCCCAAAGCGCCGCGCAAAGCGGCTGTTGGCACGCTCAAGCCCAGCGCCGCCCTGATGGCGGTGATCGGTGATGGCACTTATGCCCGCACCGAAGTCGTGAAAAAAATCTGGGACTACATCAAGGCCAACAACTTACAAGACCCGGCTGACAAGCGCTCTATCAAGGCCGACGGCAAGCTCAAAGAGGTGTTTGGCAAGGACCAGGCCACGATGTTCGAGCTGGCGGGGATCATTGGCAAGCACCTGAGCTGAGCAATTTTTATGGACAGCATACAGTGTGAATTTAAATATTAATTCACCAATTTTGGCGGTTTTACCAATTGTGCTTATGATGGTTGATATTGTTCAAAATTCCATCATTAAGGACCATCGTGAAACACATGCTATGGATTGCATTGACGGTGCTCGTCACCGGCTGTGCTTCGGTGAATGCACCCAATGAAAAACAAGCGCGGGATGTCAACACCACGTTCAAGAGTGGCAACATTCCCGCTGCGGTAGCTGGAATTGAGCAAGCGTTTGCCGGCGGTGACCCCAAAAAGCCCAAAGACACGACGTACTTTCTTGAAAAAGGCACCATGGTTCGCAACCTCGGTGCAGCCAAATTGCCCGAAAGTACGGTGCTTCTGCTTGAGGGTGATCGCGTTGTCAAGGAGTGGATTGACCAAATCAAACCGACACTGGGCATGAGCCCGGCCAGCTTCGCAGATTCTTTCGTCAAGTCGAACAAACTGGACGGCATTTACCGTCCACGCGATTACGAAAAGACGATGGTGAGTTTCTCTCTGGCCGTCAACCACGGGTTGGCCCGCCGGTATGACTTGGTGGCCACTGAAGCTCAAAAGATGCGTGAGCGCGAGGACCTGATTCAGAAATTGCAAGACAAGAACGTTCAGGCGATCCGTGCGAAAGAAGACAGATCTTCTGGCGCGATTTCCCGCATTGAAGAAGTCAAGGGCTACCCGGTTGAAAGCCTTGACTCCAAAGAAGTGCGTGAGCTGAGAAACTCATATCAGAACGCCGCAGCCTACTATTTGGCGGGCTTCATGTTGGAGACACAGACTGGCGAAAAGGAAAATGCCAACTTTTTCTATAGAAAAGCTTATGAGCTCAAGCGTCTTCCCATGTTTGCAAGCGCCCTTGATAAAAAAGCCAAATCTGCCAACGAGACGGATGCGCTGATTGTGGTCGAATCGGGCTTCCTTTCCGATATCTACTCTCATAAATCCACTTTCCCATTGCCCACCAAGAGTGGTCCTAAGATTGTGAATTTTGTCCTGCCTGCGACAGCCAAAAATGCCCAGTATTTTAATCCGCAAGTGGTCACAGTTGGGAATAGGCCTTTGCCACTTGTAGAGGCTGCCAATATAGAAGCAATGTCATTACGCGAATTGAAGGACAACATGTCTGGCTTTGTGCTTCGCGCATCGGTTTCTGCCGTGGTGCAGATTGTTGCCCAAGAAGCTGCTCACCAGGCCATTGACAAAAACCAGAATGACAAAAATGCCGGGCTGAAAAAATTGCTTGTATCTGCTGTTGTGGGCGCCATTTCTTCGGGTGATGTCGATGTGCGGCAGTGGAAGTCCTTGCCTTCTTCCATTTACTTGGCTCGGGGTACTTTGCCCAAAGGCCAGAGCGTTCTCCAAATCCAAACCCCAGTGGGCCCGCGTACTTTCCCTGTCACGATCTCCCATGACAATGAAGTTATTCACGTCCGTGTGTTCAATGGCGGCGCGATCATGAACAATTACGTCACAGGTATTTCCGAAGAAAAATACCGTGTGAATTGAATACAGAAAGTTGCTGACAATGATCAATCGTCAAAATTTCATCGCTTCATTGTTAGCGGTTGCTGCAGTGTCTTGGGTTCCGCTCGCCGCGCAATCGCAGACGATGGAAAGCAAACTGCGCCGCATGGGACAGACAAAGACTCTCAAGTTTGATGACTTGCGCGCCGTGCGAAGGAACAATCTGTTGACAGTACAAGCCACCTTGGTGCACCAGGCCAACAGAGACATGAACATCAACTACAGATTCAAATGGCTGGATAACTCTGGCATGAAAGTGGCAGATGATGAAGTCTGGAACCCTAAAGTGATTTATGCCGGGCAAACCTTTGAACTCACCGGCATTGCACCAACACCCATGGCCACCGATTTCATGATCGAGATCGAAGGCTTCAACTGATTTGATTAAAGGATGACCAACATGAAATTTGCAACTTTTGCTGTGCTCGCATCGGCTGTCGCCTTGACTGCTTGCGAAACCAATCCGCGCCAACCTTCTGAAACTGGTGTTCGCTATGGTGACGCCAAAGGTGTTGAGACCACAACAAATGAATTCGGCTCTACGGACATGCAAATGATCGCCGAAAACATGGCTAAGAAAATGATGCAATCCCCCGCGATTGCCAACAGCAACACCATTGTTCGTCTGCGTTTTGAAGATGTGAAGAACTTGTCGAGTGAATACATCGACACCCGCATGATCAATAACCGCATCCGCCGTACCCTGACGAACTCCGGTAAAGTGGAGTTCGCTGTGGATGAGGCTGGCATGCAGACGCAGACCAACGCTTTGTCGCAACAAAAGAACACGGGCCTGTATGACTCTAAAACCGTTGCTCGGACGGGCAAAATGCAAGCTGCAAAGTACGCAGTGCGCGGCAGCATCCGCTCCATCGTCAAGCGCGCAGGAAATGTCAAAGATGTCTTCTACACTTTTGAGCTCAGCTTGACGGACATCGAACGCGGGGTGGAAATTTGGTCCGAAGATCAGGAAATACGCAAAGTTTCGGGACGTTGATCACCATGAAAAAACTTGCCACAGGCTTATTTGCCATGGTGCTTGGTCTTGCTCAAGCCCAGACCATTGCTGTGACCGATCTGTCTTACAAGAAAGAAGTTCGTGAGTTCTTCTACTTTGAAGCGGCCAGCGATAAGTCCAGCGAGTCCGGTGCCAGCTCCTACAAAGCTTCTGGCCATGACCGCAGCACCAGCAATTACGCAGCATCGGCATCGGCTTCGGCCACCGCTGCGGGCGGCCGGAACTATGGTTATGCGAATGCCAATGCGCAAGCCAGCGTGGCGGCGAGCCAGCGCAATGACAAGGCTTTCCAGGAGCAATCCAATTCGGTTTATGCGAACAAGCGCGAGAGCAGCTATGTCAAAACCTTCGGTGACAAGGTTCGCGTTCAATATTCTGAATTGATGGGCATGTCGGGCGATGTGCGTGGTGCTTTGATTAAGTCAGGCTACAAACTGATGCAAGCACGCCCTTCTGTTGCTCAGAATGGTGAAACTGACCAGTTCTTTGATGTGGTCGGCAAGATCAAGAACGGACAGTTTCCTGGTGCGCAATATGTTTTGTATGGCGTTGTTGCTGCGATGGAGGCCACGGGTAACCGAGAGCCCATTCAGGGTACAAACAACTTCATGTACAAGAGCGAGTTGAACCTGACGGTGGACTACAGCCTGATCGATACCAAAACGATGCAGGCTGTTGCGGCATTCACGGTCATGGCCACTGGTGATGACAACCGCATCGACAATGCACAGACCACCTTCCGCCCAAGTACAGCCAAGATGATGAAAAATGCTGCCAGCGAGTTGTCTGAAGAAGTTCAGAAGCAGCTTTACGCGCAAGGCTTTCTCAAGGCCTTGGCTGTTCAGGCTCCTGCGGGCTCTGGCGTTCCTCAGCCAACCTACAGGGACGACCCCTCGACACTCAAAGTCTACAAGTGAGCATTACACCTTTTCGCTGCCACGGCTGCGGCGCTTCGCTTGAATCGGTTCAAGCGGGCGCCGTTTGCCCTTACTGTGGGCGCAACAGTACCGGTGCCGAAAACGCATCTGCATCCGGCACCCCAGCCAACGAAGTGATCTCCCGTGTGACCGAAGAGAGTTCTGGCGCAAAGAGCCAGCTCAGCTGGTTTGAGCTGTGCGTTCACTACTTCAACCGGGCGATCTCGCGTTTTGCGCGGTTCGGTGGACGGGCGTCTCGTGCTGAATACTGGTATTTCTTTTTGGCTGTGCTCTTGCTGAATGTGGTCCTCACTTTGCTGACGCTCGTATTTTCGGAGTCCGTGCTGGGTGATTTGATCGAAGTCCTGTCCAGCGTGTTCTTGCTGCTTGTCTTGGTCCCTTCCATTTCGATTGGCGTGCGGCGCTTGCACGATGTGAGCAAAAGCGGTTGGTGGTATTTGCTGATCTTGGTCCCTTTGATAGGGCCTTTGGTCCTGCTTTATTGGGCCATCCAAGCGGGTGACGCAGGTGGCAACGCTTACGGCGAACCTGAAGTCTGAGGAGAGAAAAAGTGGCCATCATCGACGTCGTCAAAATGGACTTTGAGTCCGATGAGTTTGTCAAAAAATTTGGCGTCACCGACAAGACGCCCGAAGGCAGCATGGAGTTGTCCACCTGGACACAGCTCATCGTGAGCGAATCGCAGGAGGCCGTGTTGCTGCGCCAAGGCGCACTGGACGGTCCCTTCGGACCGGGGCGGCATGTTCTCAAGACAGAAAACATTCCGGTCATCGGCAAAGTGCTGAACTTGCCGTTTGGCCGTTCGCCGTTCACGGCCGAGGTTTGGTACATCAACCGGTCGATGTCGCTGGATGTGAAGTGGGGCACGCCCGACCCCATCAAGCTCAGTGACCCCAAATACGACATCCTGATTCCTGTGTCGGCGCGTGGACAGTTTGGAATTCAAGTTCAGGACACCCGCAAGTTTTTCATCAAACTGGTGGGCACGCTCAAGAGCTTCAACAAAGAAGACATCCGCAATTATTTCAAAGGCATGGTGCTGACGGTCAGCAAGACGGTCTTGGCAAAACAGATCATTGAGCGCCAAATTTCCGTGCTGGAGATTGCGACAGATCTTCTGTACCTCTCGGAAAAAATTGAGGAAGAGTTGCAGGGGCGTCTGTCTGAATTTGGCTTGAAACTGGTCAACTTCTACGTTGACACCATCGATGTGGTGGACGACCAAGACGAGTCGATCAAGACACTCCGAACTGCGCTCGCCAAACGCGCTGAGATGAAGATTGTGGGCTACAACTACCAACAAGAGCGCAGCTTGAACATCCTTGAAACTGCGGCGGCCAACGAAGGTTCTTCATCCGGTTTGATGGGAGCGTCCATGGGCTTGGGCATGGGTGTGGGTGTTGGTAACGCCATGGGCCAGATGATGGGTGAGGTCTTGCCGCATGCATCGGTCAAACCAGCCCCCGCTGCTGTAAGTCCTGCCCCTGCCATGACCATGGACGAAAAAATCAGCAGCATCCGCAAGTTCGCCGAACTCAAAGACGCTGGTCTGCTGACTGAAGAAGAATTCCAGGTTCAAAAAACCAAAATCCTCAACAGCTGAGAGGTGGCTATGAAAATCATGATGTCCCTGGTGGGCTTGGCCTTGTCGGCGGTCTTTTTTGTTTTGAGCATGTTGTGGATGCCGTCCTCCATTTATGAGCAAGGCATGGCCACGCAGCACTTCATGGCCATTTGTGCCACGGCAGTCTTCATCAATGTGCCATTTGTTTTTGCCAACTTTGCCGCCCACTCGGCCAGAAGTTATCCCTTGATCGTTGGATTCTTCTTCACGGCCATCGGTGCATTGGCGGCTGTGGGTGGATTCATCGGCCTGCTTTACGGGATGAGCATGACCGCTTTCTGGAGCTTGCACCTGGTGGTGTGGGCCGTGGCGCTGATGCTGGTGCTTTTCGCCTTCATGTCTGCGGGCATGAACAAATCCAATTCCTGAGGTAAATGAAAAATGGACAACCAAGCCAAAGACGGCACGCAGCTGTTTGACCAAGCTCGCCGTGAGCTGGTGCAAGGCAACCTGGGCATGGCATTGGCACGGGCCTTGGATGCTGCTGACATGGACCATGCTGAAGCCAGTTTTTTGGTGGCATTGATGTACTTCACCGGCACGGGCATTCAGCGCAACACAGAGACAGCAAGCGAATACGCCCACAAATACCTTTTGCTCCAGCCCGACGGCCCCAAAAAATCCGAGGCCCGTGCCATCATCGACGGCACCATTGGCACCGCCAACGCCAAAAACATGATTCTGGGTTCGGAATACGCCAAACCAGACACACGCGCCAGCGCCAGCTTGGCATCCAACAAGTGGGTGATGATTGCGGTTGTCGCGGTGGTACTTTTGGTGATGTTCTTGGTGGGGTATCTGGTTCTGCAAAAGAACGACAAACCTGTAGCTCCAGGCAACGCTTCGACTGCGCCAGCCCTTGCCGCCAGCCAAGCACCGCCTGAGGCCTCTGCGCCAGCAGCATCACAAGCGCCTGCAGCATCACAAGCGCCTGCAGCCGCAACCAAGCCGCAGCCCAAGCCGGACCCCAATGTCCGTTCTCAGCTCAAATCGGGGGATGTTTCCATCACCGAAACCAAAAACGGCGAGCGCGTCATCCGCTCGGGTGACTTGGTCATCCGCATGCCAGACTGAACGTCCCCCCTGCATTGAAACGCCCCTCCATCAAAGGGGCGTTTTCATTTCGGCTTAACGGAGCGCCACTTTCACTGGCAATGCCGCGATCAAGGGCTGCAACTGTGCTTGTACAGCTGTCCAGTTCGATCCTCGGCTGTCCACCCACACGGGCGCATCGCCCTCGGCCACCACGCGTGGGCGTTGGTCTTGCGGCAGCCCGGCCGCGCTGCACACTTGGTCGACCAATGCTTGCACCACGGCCCCTGTGGCCAGAGTGCGCAACTCGGGCTTGTAAATCTTGCCCACATTGGTCACGGGCATGGCGCTCAGCACCGTGATCGATTTGGGTTTGGCAGGGCCTTCGTCCACGCGCTCGGCGGTGAAGGCCAGCAGTTCGGCTTCGCTGGCGTCGCAGCCGGGTTTGAGTGTGGCAAAAGCCACAGGCAGCTCGCCCGCATAGGCGTCTGGCGCACCCACGGCCGCACACAAAGCCACCGCCGGATGGGTGCCCAAGGCGTCTTCGATCACCTTGGGGTCGATGTTGTGTCCGCCCCGGATGATCAAATCCTTGGCGCGCCCCGTCAGGTGCAAACGGCCTTGCTCGTCCAAAAAACCCACATCGCCCGTGATCAGCCAGCCATCGGGAGTGAAGCTGCGCGCGGTCTCGGTGGCGTCCAGATAGCCAGAAAACAGGTTAGCGCCTTGGTAGAGCACCATGCCTTTGCCGCCTGCGCTCAGCTCGTCTTCGGTGGGCTGCCCATCGGCGTTCAGGCCCGCGATGCGCACGCGGGCGTGTGGCAAAGGCCAGCCCACGCACCCAGCAGGGGCATCGATGCCCGGCGGGGCCACCGTGCTCAAACCCGCGGTCTCGGTCATGCCCAGGCTTTCGTTGACGTGCAAACCGAATGTTTGTTTGAAGCGCAGCGACAACTCGGGCGGCAGCGGTGCAGCGCCCGTGCGCACGGCGCGCAGTGTAGAAGTGTCGGCCCCCGCCAAGGGCACCCCCGCCAGCGCAGCCAGCACCGTGGGCACGCCCGACATGAGCGTGCAGCGGTGGTGGGCCACCAGACGCCAATAGTTCTGAATCACTTCGCGGTTGCGGAACATGGACGCGGTCGGGATGATCACATGCATGCCTACTGCCAAAGAGCACAGTGCCCCGGGCAACACACCCGCCACATGGAACAAGGGGTAGCCGTTGATCGTCACATCGGTGCACTGAAAGCCCTGCACCGTCGCGTTGGCCCAGGCGGTGAAGACCTGCGCCCCGTGGCTGTGTCGCGCCAACTTGGGGGCACCGGTTGTGCCGCCTGTGTGAAAGTAAGCAGCGATGTCGCTGGCAGTAAACACCCGCTCGCTGAGCAAGCGGTCCGAAGGCGCTGCATTGACCAAGGCGTGGAAGTCCAGCACCCCGGCAGGGAGGTTTTCTGACTGTGAAACCGAGCCATCACCTGTGGTGACCATCAGCACCTTTTGAAGCGAGGGCAGTTGCGCCTGCAGCCGCAGCGCTTTGGCACGCATGTGCGCGTCATCGTCCTCGCCATTTGCGATCAGTACTTTGGCGCCGCTGGTCCGCAGCAGCGACAGCAACTTTTCTTCGCTCAGCAAAGGGTTGAGCGGCTGCACGATGCCTGCCGCTTCACCACCCCACAGGGCCAGGTGGTAGTCCAAGCCACCTGGCAGCAAGATGGCGACCACATCGTTCGATTGAACGCCCAGGTGGCGCAAGGCGTTGGCCGTCTGGTGGATTTTTTGCAGCAGCTCGCGGTAGGTCCAGCTGGTGCTGGGGCCGCCAGGCTGCCCAGTTTCTAAAAAGGTCAGCGCTGGCCGTTCGGCATGGGCTTGGGCGCTGGCCGCGATCAGCGCATAAGTGCTTTGCCAGGGGATGGCCCGGTCCAAGGGCGATTGCTCGATCTGACGGATTTGCGCCAGTGACTGGATCGCGGTGGTGATGCTCAGGTGCATGGGGCGTGTCTGCAAGAAGCCATCGGCGATGGCGAGCCCCATGTTAGCGAGCTTGCGGTGCTGGTTTTGCCGCCTCAGTGACAAGCGCCAACATGATGACGCTTGTGCTCAAGGAGTGCTCGCGCTCAGCGCCCCACCACCCGCGCCATCTCTAGGCACTTGTTGGAGTAACCCCACTCGTTGTCGTACCAGGCCACCACCTTGATGAAAGTGCTGTCCAGGGCAATGCCGGCATCGGCATCAAAAACGCTGGTGCAGACTTCGCCACGGAAGTCGGTCGAGACCACCTTGTCGGTGGTGTAGCCCAGCACGCCTTTGAGCACGCCTTCGCTTTGCGCCTTCATTTCGGCGCAGATTTCTGCGTAAGTGGCTGGGCTGTCCAGCTCGGCCGTCAGGTCCACCACCGACACGTCTGACGTGGGCACGCGAAACGACATGCCCGTGAGCTTGCCTTGGATGGCCGGGATCACCACGCCCACGGCCTTGGCTGCGCCCGTGCTGCTGGGGATGATGTTTTCCAAGATGCCGCGCCCGCCGCGCCAGTCTTTGTTGCTCGGGCCGTCCACGGTCTTCTGGGTGGCGGTGGCCGCGTGCACGGTGGTCATCAAGCCGCGCTTGATGCCCCATTTGTCGTTGAGCACCTTGGTGATCGGGGCCAGCGCGTTGGTGGTGCAGCTGGCGTTGCTGATGATGGCCTGGCCGGCGTATGACGCATGGTTCACGCCGTACACAAACATCGGTGTGTCGTCTTTGGATGGGGCCGAGATCACCACCTTTTTGGCGCCTGCGGCCAGGTGCTTGCCCGCGCTGTCCTTGTCCAGGAACAAACCTGTGGCTTCGATCACCACATCGGCACCCACTTCGTTCCACTTCAGGTTGGCCGGGTCGCGCTCTTGCGTGAGGCGGATTTTTTTGCCGTTCACCACCAGGGTGTTGCCTTCCACGGCCACAGTGCCCTTGAAGCGGCCATGCACGCTGTCGTATTGCAGCATGTAGGCCAGGTAAGTGGGTTCGAGCAAGTCGTTGATGCCGACGATCTCGATGTCGTGGAAGTTCTCCACTGCAGCGCGCAGCACCATGCGGCCAATGCGGCCAAACCCGTTGATGCCGATTTTGGTGGTCATGTCTGCGTCTCTTTCTGTGGGGTTGAAATTTGTAGATTTGCTTTGCCAGGCCAGGCGCAGTTGTCACCAAGGCGGTTTCAATATGTCATTCAATCTCATTTTGCGGTCAGCACGGGTTTGTTTTGGTTTTGTAACGCGACAAGCCAGCGTGTGCAGGCCAACAGACCGCACGGCGCTTGTTGGGAAGAATGGACCAGTAGATCAGGTGCACTTGATTTACAAGAACGAACACTCTCCCATTTTTTGAAAGTCACTCTCATGTCACTCAATGAAATCAAAACCCACGACACCTCCACAGCAGCGACACCCATGCAGCACCACACGCAAGCGGCCGAACACTTTGAGCACGCCGCCAAGTCACACAAAGAAGTGGCCAAGCTGATCGGTGCTGGTGACCACAAAGCGGCACAAGCACACACCCTGGTGGCCAAAGAGCACGCTGTGAAAGCCCAGGAACATGTGGCTGAAGCGGCCAAAAAGTCCGCAGTCGTTGCCAAGTAATTGACCAAGGCCTGATGGCTTGAGCTGCCTGCCCCGCAAGGAGCAGGCGGCTTTTTGATGGCCTCATGGGCGACAGGGTGCCACGCCAACAGCGCAGACAATCCGGTCACAGAACTGGAAGGAATGCGGCATGGCGGGTGCACTCAATGGACTGCGTATCCTGGACTTGACCAGTGTGCTGATGGGGCCGTTTGCCACGCAGCTCATGGCCGACATGGGCGCGGATGTGGTCAAGATCGAGCCGCCTGCGGGCGACGCCGTGCGGGGCATTGGCCCCATGCGACACGCGGGCATGGGCGCGATCTTTTTGCATGTCAACCGCAACAAGCGCAGCCTGGTGCTGGACCTCAAAAAGCCCGAAGGCTTGAACGCATTTTTTGAGTTGGTGAAGACCGCCGACGTGGTGGTCTACAACATCCGGCCTCAGGCCATGCAGCGGCTGGGCATCGACTACGAACGCCTTCAGGCCATCAACCCGCGCATCATTTACGCAGGCCTTTATGGCTACAGCGAAAAAGGCCCTTATGCGGGCAAGCCCGCTTACGACGATTTGATCCAGGGTGCGGCCGCCGTGCCCAGCCTGGTCAGCTTGGCCAGTGGCGGCGAGCCTCGCTATGTGCCGCTCACGCTGGCGGACCGCACCGTGGGCTTGATGGCGTCCAACACGATCTTGGCTGCGGTGATCGCCCGCTACCAGACGGGGGTGGGGCAAGCGGTCGAAGTGCCGATGTTCGAGACCATGGCGCAATACGTGCTGGGCGAGCACATGGCCGGGGCCACCTTCGAGCCTGCCTTGGGCCCAACCGGCTACCCCCGCTTGCTGGTGCAAGAGCGCCGCCCCTACCCTACCCGCGACGGCCATGTCTGTGTGCTGATCTACACCGATCGGCAGTGGGAAACGTTCTTGACGCTGATCGGACAAGAGGCGTTGTTCCGCGAGGACCCGCGTTTTGCAAACATCGGTGCACGGACCTTGCACATCAATGACCTGTACCGCATGGTGGCCGAGGCCATGGCCACTCAGACCACCGAAGTCTGGATGGCCCGATTGAGCGACGCCGACATCCCTTGCATGCCCATGCACGACGTGGACAGCCTGCTGCAAGACCCGCACCTTTTGGCGGTGGGCATGCTGCAGCAGGTCGAGCACCCCACAGAGGGGTGGGTGAGCGAGATCGGAGTGCCCGTCAGCTTTTCAGGCACGCCCACCTTGCCCGTGCAAAACCCTGCGCCACAACTGGGGCAGCACAGCGCTCAGATTCTGCAAGAAGCGGGCTTGAGCGACGCCGCGATCCAAGAGCTGCAGCGGCTGGGCGTGACCAAGCGCTGAAGGTCTTTATTCGGCCTTGGCACCGGAGTCTTTGACGGCCTTGGCCCAGCGGGGCATCTCGGTGCGCAGGTGCGCTGCGTATTCGGCGGGTGAACCGCCCAGAATTTCTGCGCCTTGCGCCGCCAGGCGGGCGCGCAAATCGGGGTTGGCCAGCGCCTTGTTCACTTCGGCGTTGAGTTTCTGAATGATGTCGGCGGGTGTGCCCGCAGGCACCACCACGCCCTGCCAAGCAGCGGCATCAAAACCGGGCAGGCCCGACTCGGCCAGCGTGGGCAAGTCGGGCAAGAGGCTGGAGCGCTTGCTGCTGGTCACGGCCAAGCCACGCAGTCGGTTCTCGCGCACATAGGGCAAGACGGTGTTGATCGTGTCGATCATGAATTGGGTCTGGCCTGCCACCAGATCCACCAGGCCCGGTGCGCTGCCCTTGTAGGGAATGTGCTGGGTTTGTACGCCAGTCTGCGAGGACATCATGGCGCTGGCCAAATGCGTGATGGTGCCCGTGCCGGACGAGCTGTAGTTGAGCGCGCCGGGGCGCGACTTGGCCAGGTCCAGAAACTCTTTGACGCTGCGGGCGGGCAGCTGGGGGTTGACCACCAGCACCATGGGCACGCTGGCCGTCAGAGCCACGGGCGCGAAGTCTTTCAGGGTGTCGTAGTTGACCTTGCCGTACAAGGCAGGGCCAATCACGATGGCCGATGTGTTGTAAAAAATCGTGTAGCCATCGGGCGTGGCTTTGGCAGCCAGTTCTGCGGCCAGGTTGCCACCCGCGCCGGGCTTGTTGTCCACGATGACTTGTTGGCCGAGTTGCTCGGACAGGCGCTGCGCCAGCACCCGCGACACCAGATCGGTCGGGCCGCCCGGCGGGAAAGCGATGATCATGCGCACCGGGCGCGTGGGCCAGCTTTGCGCCCATGAACTGGCGGCCACAAGAGCCAACAACAGGCCCGTCAAAAGACGAATACAAGACTTCATGCAGACGATCCTCAGGTATTGAATTGGTCGAGCACTTGGCCAGGCCCGTGGGGGTGGTCCACGTAGTCTTTGCCGTCGTGCACTTTGACGCCATTGACCCACACGCCATGCACGCCTGTGGCTTCGCGCACCATGCGCGTGCCGCCTGCGGGCAAGTCGTTGCGCGGCAGGGGTTTGGAGATGCCCACGGTGGCCGGGTCAAACAGCAGCAAGTCGGCGGGCAGGCCCACCTGCAAGCGGCCGCGATCGGGAATGCGAAAGCGGTCAGCGGGTTCGCTGGTCAGGCGGCGAATGCCTTCGGCCAAGGTGAAGTGCCCAGTGCCACGCACCCAGTGCGCCAGAAAATAAAGCCCAAAACCCGCATCGCACATGTAGCTCAGGTGCGCGCCCGCGTCCGACAGTGTGATGACACCTGCCGGGTGTTTGAGCGAAGGGGCGACGCCATCGTCGTTGTTGTTGAAAAACTTGCCCACGAAATGGGTGCCCAGGTCTTCGGACAATGCCAGGTCAAAGAAAACGTCCACCGGGTCCAGGCCCCGCTGGTCGGCCAGCGCCTGGATGCTGATGCCCTCGAGTGCCTGGTTTTGCGCGTGTACGGTTTGCCCGATTTCGATGTGCCGCCAGTTGCCCAGAAACAAAATGCCCGCCTTGGGCTGGCGCAGGTTCTGGCGAAACGCTTCGCGGAACTCGGGCGAGCGGTACAAGTCGGGCAAGGCATCGATGCTGGCGGTTTTGAAGGCATCAAAAGCCGAGTGGCTCAGCAGCACGTACGGGTCGGTCAAGGTGAAGTCAAAGGACAGCGGCTGGCAACTGGTCAGCACATACAGCTCGTTGCCACGGGCCAGCGCTTGGGCGCAGCGCTCGTAATAAGTGGCGCCCAGCTCCGGAGTGCCTTCGTTGTACATGGTCAGCACCGTGGAGATGTAGCCGGGCCGCCCGGTGTCTTGGACGATGGACTCCATCACATCGGGGCTGGCGCGTGTGCCCGTGGCCATCATGAAGATGCCTTTGTTTTTTTCGCCCAGCACCGAGGTCAGCGCACGCAGCTCGTTTTCCGAGGCAATGGTGGACGGCATCGGGATGCCGCCGTAACCACTGTGGTTGGGTGAAAACGACGAAGCAAAGCCAATCGCGCCGTGGTCCATGGCGTCGCGCACCAGGGCCTGCATGGTTTGCAGTTGTTCGGCGCTGGGCTCGGCCTGCGCGGAGCCGCTCTCGCCCATCACGGCGGTGCGGATCACCGAGTGGCCCGCAAACACAGCGGTGTTCAGGTAAGGCCCGGTTCGGCGCAATTGGTTCATGTATTCGCCAAACGATTCAAACTCCCAGTTCACGCCGCTGAGCAAGGCTTGCAGGTCCATGCCTTCGACGACCGACAGGTTTTTCAGCATGGTCTCGCGCAGCGGCGCAGGGCAAGGCGCGATGCCAAAACCGCAATTGCCAATGACGGCCGTCGTCACGCCCAAGGCGGGTGAGGGAGACATGGTGCGGTCCCAGGTGACCTGGGCGTCGTAGTGCGTGTGCAAGTCCACAATGCCCGGCATCAGCGCCAAACCTTGGGCATCGATGGTTTCGCGGGCGGGGCCGTCAACAGAGCCCATGTGGGTGATGCGGCCTTGCGAAACAGCGACATCGACCGGCTGAGCTGGGCCGCCTGAGCCGTCGTAGACCTGCGCGTTGCGGATGATCAAGTCGTGCATCTGTCAAAAGCCTTGTGTGTTGTGATGGCATGCGGGGCCATGCCCGCTGCCTTTTTTCACTATAAGCACTTGCTTTGTTCAGCCTGTCGCGGATTGGATAGCAGGGTTTTCCAGGCTCATCAGTGTTTCTCTGAACCGGCGCGCCGCAGGCGTTTCGGTGTCGGGCCGCCACAGCAGGGCAATGCCAATTTCGGTGGCTGCGCCTGGCCCGTGCACTTTGCGGAACACCACGCTCGGCATGGCGTGGCGTGTGGCCACCGAGGGCACCAAGGCCACGCCCAGACCGCTCTCGACCAGGCTGACCACGGTCTGCACCTGCACGGCTTCTTGCTGCACCTGCGGCACAAAGCCCGCTTGCTGGCAAGCGAGCAAGGCCATCGCGTGCAGGCCCGGCACCGCCTGTGCGCTGTAAAGGACAAAGGGCTCGGCCGCGAGGTCCGACAGCTTGAGTTTGGGCTTGGCCAGCAGCGGGTGGCCTTCGGGGAGCGCTGCCACAAACACATCCCGCTCGATGGGTGTCATGCGGGCTTGGGTGGCTTGCACCATCGGAAAGCGCAGCAGCCCCGCATCCAGATCGCCCTGCTCCACCTGCTCGATCAGGCGTTGCGTGGTGGACTCGCTCAGCACCAGCGCAACATCGGGGTAGCGCGTGCGAAACAGCGGCATCAGCCGGGGCATCAGCGAATAGGTGGCCGAGCCGATGAAGCCGATGCGCAGCGTGCCCGCTTCGCCCCGTGCGGTGGCGGCGGCCGTGCGGCCGAATTGCTCGGTGTGAAACAGCGCGCGGCGGGCGTCGGCCAGCGCCGCCTCGCCTGCGGGCGTGAGGTGGGTGCCACGCCGCGTGCGCTCGAACAGGCGCACGCCCAAGTCTTCTTCGAGTTTGCGGATCGAGGCCGACAGCGGCGGCTGCGAGATGTGCAGCCGCTCGGCGGCGCGGTGGTAGTTCAGGGTTTCGGCAAGGGCCACAAAGTGGCGCAGCTGGCGGGTGTCCATTGATATCCAATAGCTATCACAGAGGTGAAAACAAATATTAGACTAAAACACTTTCGGCAGAAATAATGGGCTGCAATACACCCCCTTCGTCTCAGGTATGCAGCCACTTCAAGGAATCCGGGTCCTGGACCTGTCGAGCGTGATCTTTGGCCCATTGGCCAGCCAAGTGCTGGCCGACTATGGCGCAGAGGTCATCAAGGTCGAGCCGCCCGAGGGCGATTCGACGCGCCACACGGGCCCGGGCCTGGAGCCAGGCATGGCCGCCATGTTCATGGGCGCCAACCGCAGCAAAAAGAGCCTGGTGCTCGACCTCAAGCAGGCGTCTGCACAACAAGCCCTGCAGACCTTGGTCGATTCGGCCGACGTGTTCATGCACAGCATGCGGCCCCAAAAACTCGCAGCGCTGGGCATCGACCAGAACACGCTGCGCCAACGCAACCCCCGACTGGTGTACGCCAGCCTGCTGGGCTTTTTGCCGGGGCCTTATGCGGGACGGCCCGCTTACGACGATGTGATCCAGGGCATGTCGGGCCTGGCCGATCTGATGGAGCGCCAGACGGGCGAAGCGCGTTATTTGCCCACCATCGCCGCTGACAAGACCTGTGGCCATGTGGCGGCGCACGCCATTTTGGCGGCCCTGATGCAGCGCGAGCGCACGGGCGAGGGCGTGCTGGTCGAGGTCCCCATGTTCGAGTCCATGGTCGGCTTCAATCTGGTGGAGCACTTTTACGGTCAGCACTTTGTGCCGCCGCTCTCGGGCGCAGGTTACCCGCGTGTGCTGGCGCCTTGGCGCAGGCCTTACCGCACAGCCAATGGCCATGTGGCCATGATGCCCTACACCACCGCCCACTGGCAGCGGTTTTTTGCCGAGGTCGGTCGCCCGGACCTGGCGGCGGACCCGCGTTTTGCCGACATCGCGCAGCGCACAAAGCACATTGCCGAGTTGCTCGAACTCGCGTCCGGTTTTGTGGAAAAGCACGACACGGCTTACTGGATTGACACTTGTGAGCGGCTCGAAATCCCGGCAGCGCCTGTGGGGCGGCTGGACGATTTGCCGCAAGACCCGCACTTGCTGGCCACCGGTTTTTTCGAGTCGGTGCAAGACCCCGCCATGGGCGAGGTGCGCTTTCCGGGGGTGCCCGTGCGCTTCAACGGCCAGCGCCCACCCGTGGCGCTGCCGCCGCGCTTGGGCGAACACACGCGCCCCCTGCTGTCCGCTGCGGGTTTGTCGGCTGCGCAGATCGACGCCATGCTGGGCAGCGGCGCGGCCGTGGCCCCAAGCCTTTCCAACGGTTCTGGAGTTTCACACCCATGAGCAGCGCAGCATTTTCGACAGTGGCGGTGGACCGCAATTTGCCTCAGCTGGGGCGCGGCTTTGTCTGGCAAGACCTCACGGTCGGTCAGCGCATGCGCACCTTCCGGCGCACCATCACCGAGACCGATCTGGTCAATTTCATCTCAGTCACGGGCATGCTCGAAGCCATCTTCATCGAAGAAGGCTACGAAGGCGGCGCGATGGCCGGGCGGCCCGTACCCGGCGCGCTGACTTACACGCTGATAGAGGGCTTCATCTTGCAGACCATGATCCAGGGCACGGGCCTGGCCATGCTGGAGCTGCACCAGAAAATTTTGGCGCCCGTGGTGGTGGGTGACACCATTGAAGCGGTGATCGAAGTGACCGACATCCGCCCCACTTCGCGCAGCGGCCGCGCCGTGGTCACGTCGCGCATCGACGTGTTCAACCAGCACGGCACGTCCGTCATGACCTACACCGCCACCCGTTTGCTGGCAGGGCGCAAAGCCGATTGAGCGGCTCAAAAACATCCGAACCCTACAAGGAGACATGACCATGAACATCACCAGCACTTTGCGCAGAACTTTGTTGGGCCTGACTGCTGCGGCTTGCTTGCCCCTGACCGCTTGGGCGCAGGCTTACCCGAGCAAACCCATCACCCTGCTCGTACCTTTTCCACCGGGCGGCCCCACCGACCTGGTGGCGCGCGTGCTGGCCAAAAAAATGTCGGAGCAAATGGGCCAGTCCATCGTGATCGACAACAAGCCCGGTGCCAACGGCAACATCGCAGCCGTGGCCGCAGCCAAGGCCGCTGCCGACGGTTACACCGTGCTTTACAACACCTCGTCCATCACCCTGAGCCCGGCGCTCTACAAGAGCCTGGCCTATGACGTGCAGCGTGACTTGGCACCCGTGGCGCTCACCGCCGTGGTGCCCCTGGCCTTGGTGGTCAACCCTTCGGTGCCGGCCAACAACGTGCGCGAGTTCATCGCCTACGCCAAAGCCAACCCCGGCAAGCTGTCGTATGGCTCGGCGGGCAACGGCAACGTGACGCACCTGGCGGCTTTTCAGCTGGTGCGGCACCACGACATCGACGCCACGCATGTGCCTTACCGTGGCAGCGCCCCGGCCGACGTGGACCTGGTCGCAGGGCAGATCCAGTTCATGACCGACACCATCAACTCGGTCATGCCTTTCGTGAAAGAAAAGCGCCTGAAATTGCTGGCGGTCACCACCAGCCAGCGCATGTCGCTCTTCCCCGAGGTGCCCACCCTGGCCGAGACCGTGATGCCCGGCTTTGAGGCAGGCGCTTGGCAAGGCATCATGGTGCCCGCCAACACGCCCAAAGCGGTGGTGCAGCGGCTGAACGCCGAAATCAACAAGGCCCTGCAAAGCGCCGAGGTCAAGGAAAAGCTGGCGCTGCAAGGCGCCGAACCTCTGGGCTCGACCCCTGAGGAATACGGTGCTTACGTCAAGAAAGAGCTGGCCCGTTGGGCTGCGGTCGTCAAGGCCACGGGCGTGACGCTCGAATAAAACCCATTGGAGACAAAACATGAGCACACGCAGACACATCCTCAAGTCACTCGCCACGGTGGGCCTGCTGGCCGCCGCCATCGGCGGCACGGCCGTTCAAGCGCAGACGGCGGCCTTTCCGTCCAAGCCCTTGCGTTTTGTGGTGCCCTTTCCGCCGGGCAGCGGCACCGACACCTCGGCGCGTTACTTTGCCAAAAAGCTGACCGAGATGACGGGCCAGACCGTGGTGGTGGACAACAAGCCCGGTGCCAACGGCTTCATCGCTGTGCGTGCGGTGCAAAGCGCCCCAGCGGACGGCTACACCGTCTTTGTGGGCAGCAACTCCACCTTGGCGGTGAACGCGGCGCTGTTCAAGTCCTTGCCCTATGACCCGGTGATCGATTTCGCGCCGCTGACCATGATGATGCGTGCGGCATCGCTGTTGATCGTGCCTGCTCAATCCGAGTACAAGACCGTGGCCGAACTGGTGGCGGCCGCCAAGGCCAAACCCGGGCAGTTCAATTACGGTGCGGGCTCGGCCGGTTACCAGTTGATGGCCGAGGCCTTCAACGATGCCACCCGCATCCAGGCGGTGCACGTGCCGTTCAAGGGCGCCAGCGAAGTGGTGTCTGCGGTGACGGCAGGCACGGTGCAGTTTGCCTTTGCCGAGATGACGAGCGCGCAAGAGATGGTCAAGGCGGGCAAGTTGCGTGCATTGGCCTTTGCGTCCGAGCAGCGCTCACCCACACTGCCTGCGGTGCCCACCGCCACCGAAGCGGGCTTGCCGGGCTTCACCGCTTACACCTGGGTGGGTGCCATGGTGTCTGCCAAGACGCCCAAAGCCGAAACCGACAAGCTCGCGAGCTTGCTCACGGCCATTGAGCGCTTGCCCGAGACCCGTGAGTTTTATGAGCGTCTTGGCGCTGAGGTCATGAATGGTGGCCCTGAAGAAATGCGCAACTTCCAGGCGGCCGAGATCAAACTCTGGAAGCGCATCGCCACCAGCGCCAAAGTGGAGTTGCAATGAACGCTGCCAGCGCAGACAACCCCACACGCGGCGCGCTCTCGCACATCCGAGTGCTCGACCTCTCACGTGTGCTGGCGGGTCCTTGGGCAGCGCAGACTCTGGGCGACTTGGGTGCCGAGATCATCAAGGTCGAGCGCCCCGAAACGGGTGACGACACCCGGACCTGGGGCCCGCCTTACCTGAAGGACGCACAGGGTGAGCCCACGCGTGACGCGGCGTATTACCTGTGCACCAACCGCAACAAGAAGTCGATTGCAGTCGACCTGAGCAGCACCGAAGGCCAGCAGCTGGTGCGTGACTTGGCACTGCAATGTGATGTGCTGATCGAAAATTTCAAAGTTGGCAGCCTGCAGCAGTACGGCTTGGACTACGACACGCTGCACGCCATCCACCCTAGGCTGGTGTACTGCTCGGTGACGGGCTTTGGCCAGACCGGGCCTTATGCCCAGCGCGCTGGTTATGACTTTTTGATCCAGGGCATGGGCGGTCTCATGAGCATCACGGGCCAGCCCGACGGCACGCCGGGCGCTGGCCCCATGAAGGTGGGTGTGGCGCTCACCGACATCTTGACGGGCTTGTACGCCAGCACCAGTATCCTGGCGGCCTTGCAGGCCCGCGAGGTGACGGGTCGCGGTCAGCACATTGACTTGGCGCTGCTCGACGTGGGCGTGGCGTGCCTGGCCAACCAGTCGATGAACTACCTGCACAGTGGCGAGTCACCCCAGCGCATGGGCAACGCCCACCCGAACACGGTGCCGTACCAGGACTTTCCGACGGCCGACGGCCACATGATTTTGGCCATGGGCAACGATGGCCAGTTCACCCGCTTTTGCAAAACCGCTGGGCGACCCGAATGGGCAGGCGATGCGCGCTTTGCGACCAATGCCGGGCGTGTGCAAAACCGTGTCGCATTGATTGAGCTGATGCGCGCGCTCACCGTGACCCGCAGCACGCGCGAGTGGGTGGCCTTGCTCGAATTGGCAGGTGTGCCTTGTGGGCCCATCAACACCTTGGCCGATGTGTTTGAAGACCCGCAGGTCAAGGCCCGTGGTATGCAGATCCACATGGACCATGCCGCGCGGGACGACGTGGCCTTGGTGGCCAGCCCGATCCGCCTGTCGGACACGCCCGTGCAGTACCGCCTCGCGCCACCGCTCTTGGGGCAACACACCCGCGAGGTGCTGGGCGATTTGCTGGCGCTGGACGAAAAGACCATGACAACTTTGTTTGAAAAAGGGGTGTTGGCATGAGCCAGCTTGATTCGTTGAACCCGTCTGCCATTCCCGCCCCAGACGAAGCCCTGCGCCAAGAGGTGCGGGCCTTTCTGGTGGAGGCCATGCGCGGCGTGCCCGCCCATGTGCGTGCCCGCTCTTGGTCGGGCTACGACCCCGAGTTCAGTCGCGAACTGGGCCGCAGGGGTTGGCTGGGCATCACCTTTCCGCCAGCCTACGGCGGCGCAGGGCGCAGCGCGTTTGCGCGTTATGTGCTGGTCGAGGAGTTCCTGAATTTTGGCGCGCCCGTGGGCTCGCACTGGATCGCCGATCGGCAAAGCGGCCCCTTGCTGCTCAAGTACGGCACCGAAGCGCAAAAGCAGCGCTACCTGCCCGCGATCTGCCGGGGCGAGGCGTTCTTTTGCATCGGCATGAGCGAGCCCGGTTCGGGCTCGGACCTGGCCAGTGTGCGCACCCGTGCTGTGCCTAATGACTCAGGTTGGCTGCTGAACGGCCAGAAGATCTGGACCACCAACGCCCACAACTGCCACTTCATGATCGCGCTGGTGCGCACCAGCGGCGAAGCGGGTGACCGCCAAAAAGGCTTGTCGCAAGTGATCGTGGACTTGTCTTTGCCGGGCGTGACGGTGCGGCCCATCGTCGACCAGTCGGGCGACAGCCATTTTTGTGAAGTTTTTTTTGACAACGTGCAGCTGGGGCCGGATGCCCTGGTGGGCGACGAGGGCGGTGGCTGGGACCAGGTCACGGCCGAGTTGGCGTTCGAGCGCAGTGGGCCTGAGCGTTTGTACTCCAGCATCGCCTTGTTCGACGAGTGGCTGGCTTATGTCCGCACGCCGCAAGGCCGCACCCCACAGGCGCAGCGTCTGGCGGGCAAAATCCTGAGCCAGCTGGCGCCGCTGCGCGCCATGTCGGTGGCCATCACCGAAAAGCTCACGCGAGGGGAAAGCCCGGTGGTCGAAGCGGCCTTGGTGAAAGACTTGGGCACGGGCGTGGAGCAGCTGATCCCTGCGGCGATTGCCGACGACCTGTTCTCGCGCGCCGACGCTGAAATGCCCGCCGATGTGCCCGCCGAACTGCTCAACACCCTCAACTACATCACGCAGGTCGCGCCCAGCTACTCTTTGCGCGGCGGCACACGCGACATCTTGCGCGGCATGATCGCGCGCGGCCTGGGCTTGCGCTGAAAAGGACAGAACATGGACGATCTTTTTTCCGACGCCGTCAAGGCGCTGCTCAGCGACCACTGCACACCTGCGGTGGTGCGCGCCATCGAAGCGGGGCAAGCCCACGCCCCTTTGTGGCAACAGCTCGAAGACTCGGGCTTTGCCGATGCGCTGGTGCCCGAATCTGCAGGCGGCGCGGGGCTGGCCTTGGCCGATGTGTACCCGGTACTCGAGCTGTGCGGCAGCTTTGCCCTGCCCGTGCCTTTGGGCGAGACCTTGCTGGCGCGTGGCCTGATGGCCCATGCGGGCGTGACTGCGCCAAAGGGCTCGGTGGTGTTCGGCACGGGTCAGCTGGCCAGCGACGGCCGTTTGCACTGCGCGCAGGTGCGCTGCGCAGCCAAGGCCGACTGGGTGCTGGTGTCGTGTGGCGGTGCTTGCCGCTTGCTGTCCTTCGGGGCGGCTCAAATGCAGGTGGCCGGGTTTTGCCTTGACGCGCAAATGAGTTGGCCGCAAGCGGCTTGGGAGCAAGCGCAGCAGGTGTCCGGAACGCACGACCTTGTGACCCTGCAAGCGGCGCTGTATGCCGCCCAGTTGGCGGGTGCTTTGATGGCTGTGTTCAGCCGCACGCTGCAATACGCCAACGACCGCCAGCAGTTCGGCAAGCCGATCGGCAAGTTCCAGGCGATCCAGCACCAGCTGAGCGTCATGTCCGAGCACGCTTTTGCGGCGCGCATGGCCGCCCAACTGGGTTGCGCAGAGGGGCCAGTGCCTGACCGCCTGCGCGTGGCCATGGCCAAGGCGCGCACCAGCGAGGCGGCGCTCGAAGTCGCGGGGCTGAGCCATTCCATCCACGGTGCGATTGGCTTCACACGAGAGTTTGACCTGCAGCTGTACACCCGCAGGCTGCACGCCTGGCGGCAGGCGGCCGGGTCAGAATCCTACTGGCACGACGTGATGGGCCAGGCCCTGCTGGACAGCCCCGAGCCTATGAGCCTCGATTTGATCCGCACACTCACCGATGCGGTGGTTTGACATTTAAAACAGGAATCTTCATGAGCGCTTTTCTCAACATCACCCGTGAGGGCCACATCGCCATCCTCACCATGAGCCAGCCCGAGACCCGCAATGCCCTGACGGGCAACACCGCGGTCGAGGAGTTTGTGCAGGTCTGTGCCAGCATTGCCAAGGACAACAGCATCCGCGCGGTGATCCTCACCGCTGAAGGTCCGGTTTTCAGTTCGGGCGGCAATGTCAAGGACATGTTGCGCTACCAGACCCAGCAGCTCTTGCCCGACGTGATCCGCGAGGAATACCGCCACGGCATCCAGCGCCTGCCCAAGGCGCTCTACAACCTGGACGTGCCCGTGATCGCCGCCATCAACGGCCCGGCCATCGGCGCGGGGCTCGACTTGACCTGCATGTGCGACATCCGCATTGCATCGGACAAAGCCACCTTTGCCGAGAGTTTTGTCAAAGTGGGCATCGTGCCGGGCGACGGCGGGGCTTGGCTTTTGCCGCGCGCGGTCGGCGCATCCAAAGCGGCCGAGATGGCCTTCACGGGCGAGGCCCTGACGGCCGAGCAGGCGCTGGCGTGCGGGCTGGTCTCACGCGTGGTGGCGCCTGAGCAGTTGCTGCCCGAGGCGCTGGCCTTGGCACGGAAGATCGCGGCCAACCCGGGCGCGGTGCTGCGCATGACCAAACGATTGTTGCGCGAAGGTGAGCGCAGCTCGCTGGAATCGCTGCTGGAATTGTCGGCGGGTTACCAAGCCATCGCCCACATGACCACCGACCACCACGAGGCAGTGAATGCGTTCATTGAAAAGCGCCCGCCCAAATTCTCGGTCTGATGCAAGGCCAGTGGGAAGCCGCGGACTGTGTCCGCAGCGCTGCACTCAAGCCGTGGGCCTGAGCCTGCTCAGCCAAAGTCGCAGGCTCATGTTCGATTGCTGAGACTGGATCCACGCTGCAGCGATCAGCAGCGTGGTGCCGTGCAAGTACAGCAGCATCAAGGGCATTGAAATCCGGCCGTCTGACACCCAACGCTGGCCGAAGTTGATCATGTTGTAGTAAATGACGAAGACCAAAATGGCCTTGGCCAAGTGGTAGCTTCGAGCCGCTCTGGGGTTGACCGTGGACAGGGCGATGGCCAGCAGCACCAGGTTCAGCGCGCACAGGCCTTGCCCGATCCGCCATGACAGCTCGCCAGCGCGCGGGGGTGTTGGCTGCCCGATCAACTCCAGCGAACTCACGGTGTAGTTGGGTGGATTCAGCGCCGCGACAGCCACACTGTCATTGATCAAGAGTTCGTAGCGCTCGAAAGTGGTCAGTCGCGTCTCGTGGGTTTTGGCATTGGTGGACACTTGCTGCCCGTTTTCGAGGGTCAAAAAGCGCTCGTCCTTGATGCGTTCAACGCGTCCCTGTTTGGCCGAGGTGACCACGTTCCAGTCGCCGTCGCTGCGCGACACGAACACATTGGTGCCCGAGACATTGCTGGCACTGTCTTTGTCGATGAAAAAGACGCCAGTGCCCCCTGAGAACTCCAGAAATTTGCCGGGAGCGACGCGCTCAATGTCATTGCGGGATTCGAATTTCAGCTTGAGGTCCTGGATTTGCTTGTTGCTCCAAGGCCAAACCACCAACGCCGCAAAAAAGATGCAGAGCAAAACGGGCCAGGCGAACCGAAGCACAGGCACACCAAACGAAGAAAGGCCCCGCCCGCTGGTGAACCAAATCACCATTTCGCTGTCGCTGTACATGCGTGACAAGGTGGAAATGATGGCCAGAAACAGGCTCAAGGTGAGCAGTGTGGCCGAGTAACCCAGTGCCGTCAGCCCCATGACCAAAATGACATCCGATGGGTTGATGCTCCCGCGGCTGGCTTGCCCGAGGGTCTGGATCAACATGTTGGACATCACCACCGTCAAGAGCACCACCAAAGTGGTCACGAACGATTGGGACAGCTCCTTGCGCACAGATGAGTGAAAAACCACATCAATCCCATGAAAGTTAAAGACCGCGTGCCCGGCGCTCAGGGCTGGGCAGGGGGTGCAGAAAGACAGTCGGGTCTTTCACGCGCCATTGTCTCATTCGCTTTGGTCGCGGCACCGCCTGCACGCCACAGCCACCAAGCCTTGCCTTTGTAGACCACTTGCCACGCAGTCGAGGCCAAAGGCATTGGGTAATCAGCCGGGGTGACCAGCCAGCTTTTGCCATCGGCCGGGGTGTGCTCCAAACTGGGTATACCTTGGAGCGCCTGCCCTGCAAGGGCGTCAAAATCGGCGCCATCGAGGAATGTGCGCCGCCAGTCGTCGGTGACGTTTTGCCGCACATCTCCCCAGTCTTGAACCACCACCAGGGCCTGCTGCAAATTGCCCTCAAAAGGCAGGTCGTAGGGGTAACCGCCCGCCACATGGACGCGGTCACCACTTTGCATCAGGCAGCGCAAAGCATGCGTGGTGTCGAGGCTGGCATCTTGCAAGCTGTTGTAGCGCGCCAAGAAGTTGCCCCCCACAGCCAGTGCAAAGCTCATACTGCACACGCTATAAAACCAGATCTTGGCCGAAGGCTTGTGGGCAGTGAGCCGGTCCCAGCTGCGCGCCGCCAAGACGGCTGCGGGCACGATGACCGGCAGGATATAACCGGCCAGTTTGGAGGTTGTGAAAGAAAAGAAGGCCAAGATCACCAGCAACCAGACCCACAGCAGCACGACCCAGCGGTCGGTTTGTCTGCTTGCCGTATTCCGGTGCTTGAGCCAAGCGCGTGCGCTCAGCGAGAGGTCCCAGAGCAAGACCAAAATCCATGGCCCCATGAAAATACCGATGACGGGCAGGTAAAACCACCACGGCTGTGCGTTGTTGAAGTGCGAGCCGGTGAATCTGGAAAAGTGCTGACCGATGATGAAGTAATCGAGGAAGCCTGCAAATTCGCTTTGCACCCACAGCATCCAGGGCAGCGCCACCGCGCAAAACAGCAGCAAGCCCGTGAGCCAAGGCCAGCGCAGCAACTGGCGGATTTGGCCTGTGACCAGCAGCCACACCACAATGACCAGGCCAGGCAAGACGGCGCCGATCAAGCCCTTGCTCAACACACCCATGCCGCAGGCCACAAAGCCCAGCCGAGCCAACCAGGCGTCGGGCCGATCCGCGGGCTCAAAGGACAGGGCAAAAAAGCCAATCGCAACAGCGATCCATGTGGCCACCAAAAAGTCGTGGTTGATGTACTGACCGCCGATCAAAAAGCCCACGCTGGTGCCCAGCACCCAATTGACGCGGCGTGAAAACAATTCGCCATAAACTTTTCTGACACCCAGGTGCAGGCACACCAGCAAGAGCAAGGCGTGGGATGCGGTGACGAAACGGGCAGCCCACACACTGACCCCGACAGCGCTGAACATTTCGGCTTGCAACCAATAAAGCAGCGGAGGTTTGTGAAAGAAGGGAATGCCGTTGAGCCGGGGAATGAGCCAGTCGCCAGACACAAACATCCAACGACCGATGTCGGCGTAGCGCCCTTCGTCTGGCAGGGAAAGTGGCCTGATGCAGGCCAGCACCAGCAGCGTCAGCCAAATGGCGGCAATGGTCAGCCAAGACCGTTTTGTCTCTGTCATCGGTTTGGCGGTGTCATAAAAAATTGGTGCTTGATTTTATTCGATATTGTTTTCGGCGCAGGACCAAGCGAGTGCGAACGCAGACACTGAAAAACACTGAAAACCGGGTAACAACACCCTTGTGAAGTGGGCGCAAGTCCATTAATGTGATGCGTTCTTTCACCTGTTCACTTCAACCACCATGCACGCCATTCGACTTCTTGCAGCCCTTGTCACCCTTACATTGTCATCGCAGGCGTTTGCGCAAGGGCGCTTGCCGACGATTCCGCCAGAGCAGTACACGTCCGAGCAAAAGCAGGCGGTGCAGGACTTTGAAACCGTGAGAAAGGCCGCACTGCGCGGTCCGTTTCAGCCCCTGCTGCACAGCCCGCAGGTCATGACGCTGATGCGCTCCACAGGCGACTACCTGCGCTACAAGTCGGCCATTGGCACCACCTTGAGCGAGCTGGTGATTCTGGTGGTGGCGCGTGAATGGACGCAGGACTACGAGTGGATGGTGCACCAGCCCATAGCGGTGGAGGTGGGCATCAAGGCGTCCATCACCGAAGCCATCGCCCAAGGGCGCCGCCCTCAGGGCATGAGCGATGACGAAGAAATCGTCTACGACTTCTCGGCCGAGTTGCACAAAAACAAGCACGTGTCGGACTACACCTATGCCCGCGCAGAAAAACGCTTTGGCAAGCAAGGCGTGGTGGACCTGACGGCCATCAACGCGTACTACACCTCACTGGCCATGCAGATGAACGCGGCCGAATACCAGGTGCCCAAAGACGCCAAGCGCTTGCAGCGTTTCCCCCGCTGATGGCCCATTGAACTGGAACACGCCTTGCCGTGTCATGGCCGCCACTAACAGCTATTTGTATAGACAGCAAGTTGGTGCAATTCCCGATGCCTTTTTAAAGCAGAGGGCAGATCATGCACAGAGCTGATGACCGTTGCAGAGGAGATGTTGTTTTCTGCTTTGGATCGGCCTTTGCTTAGACTTCACCCTGTATATACAGGTGAAGTCGGTTGTCGATGGCGGCTTTTGCCTGCCTTTCAGTGCCCTGTCGGGTCGTTGAATGTGCGGGCTTGATCAACAAACAGGAGTTCCTTCATGCGCAAGTCAAACGTCAAATTCGCATCGCTGCTTTTGGCCGGTGCGGTCACAGCCTCAGTGGCATTTCAAACCCAAGCCCAAGAAGTCAAGCTGGCGCTGGGCATGTCCGGTTGGACCGGTTTCGCCCCGCTCACGTTGGCAGACAAAGCCGGCTTGTTCAAGAAACACGGGCTCGAAGTCGAGCTGAAAATGATCCCGCAAAAAGACCGGCACCTGGCCTTGGCCTCCAACGCAGTCCAGTGCGCCGCCACCACAGTGGAAACCCATGTGGCCTGGAACACCAACGGTGTGCCCATCGTGCAGATTTTTCAGATGGACAAGTCCTATGGTGCGGACGGTCTGGCCGTGCACGGCAACGTCAGCAACTTTGCCGATCTCAAGGGCAAGACCATTGGCGTGGACGCACCGGGCACCGCGCCTTACTTTGGTCTGGCCTGGATGCTCAGCAAAAACGGCATGACCCTCAAAGACGTCAAGCTGACCACCTTGTCGCCACAGGCGGCGGCCCAGTCATTTGTGGCGGGTCAAATCGATGCGGCCATGACGTACGAACCCTATTTGTCCACGGTGCGCAGCAACCCGCAAGCGGGCAAAATTTTGGCCACCACGCTCGACTACCCCATGGTCATGGACACCGTGGGTTGCTCGCCAGACTGGCTCAAGGCCAATCCCAAGGCCGCGCAAAGCCTGGCCAACGCTTACTTTGACGCTTTAGAGATGATCAAGGCCGATCCGACCAAGTCCAACGAGATCATGGGTGCAGCCGTCAAGCAGACGGGCGAGGCTTTTGCCAAGTCATCGTCCTTCCTTCGCTGGCAAGACAAAACGGCCAACCAGAAGTTCTTTGCCGGTGAACTGCAAGCCTTCATGAAAGACTCGGCCGCCATCTTGCTCGAAGCCGGTGTGATCCGCAAAGCACCAACCGACTTTGCAGCCATGTTCAACACCAGCTTCATCAAGTAAAGCGATGCCCAACGCTCGCCCGACTTCAGCGTCTGTCACCACGGTCCGGCCACATCGCCGTGCACTGGCTCCGCTGGAGCCGGTGCGGGCGCAGTCGCGGTGGTTGCTGGGCATCGGTTTTTTCATTGTGTTTTTTGGGGTCTGGGCGTTCTTCACGCTGGGTGGCTATGTGTCGCCCACGTTTTTGGCCAGTCCGGTCACCATGGTGCAAGAGGCCTTCCTCTTGTTCACCGAGTTCAATTTCAGCCACGACATCGCCATGACCATCTGGCGCGTGCTGGCGGGCTTCATTTTGGCCACCTTGATCGCCGTGCCGCTGGGCATCGCCATGGGCGCGCACAAGGGGGTCGAGGCATTCCTTGAGCCCTTTGTATCGTTTTGCCGTTACCTGCCCGCCTCGGCCTTCATCCCCTTGCTGATTTTGTGGGCCGGCATTGGCGAGCTGCAAAAGGTGCTGGTGATTTTCATCGGCTCGGTGTTTCAGATCGTGCTGATGGTGGCGGTGTGCGTGGGTGCGGCGCGGCGTGACCTGGTCGAAGCCGCCTACACCCTGGGTGCCAACCCGTCGGGCATTGTCAAGCGCGTGCTGATTCCGGGCGCAGCCCCAGAGATTGCCGAAATTTTGCGTCTGGTGCTGGGCTGGGCCTGGACCTATGTGATCGTCGCCGAGCTGATTGGTTCATCCTCGGGCATTGGCCACATGATCACTGACAGTCAAGCGCTGCTCAACACAGGCCAGATCATCTTCGGCATCATCGTCATCGGCCTCATTGGCCTGGTGTCTGACTTCGCCTTCAAGGCACTCAACCGCCGTTTGTTTGCCTGGAGTTCACTGTGAGCAGCCAACTGTCCATTCAAGGCGTCTCACGCGTCTTCACCTCGCCCAAAGGTCAAACAACCCAAGCGCTGACGCCAGTGGATTGTGAGGTGCGCGAAAACGATTTCGTCACCATTCTCGGCCCATCAGGCTGCGGCAAATCCACCTTGCTGCGCATCGTGGCGGGGCTGGACCAGCCCACCACCGGGCAGGTGCTACTGGACGGCCAACCGGTGCAAGGGCCGGGTGCCGACCGGGGCATGGTGTTTCAAAGCTATACGCTGTTCCCGTGGCTGACCATCGCGCAAAACATCCGCTTTGGCCTGCGCGAGCGCGGCATGCCCGAGCGCGAGCAAAAAGAGCGGGCCGATTTCTTCATCGCCAAAGTGGGCTTGCGCGGTTTTGAGCAGCACTTTCCCAAACAGTTGTCGGGCGGCATGCAACAGCGCACCGCGATTGCACGGGCGCTGGCCAACGACCCCAAGATTTTGTTGTTGGACGAACCCTTTGGCGCCTTGGACAACCAGACCCGCGTGCTCATGCAAGAGCTGCTCTTGGGCATTTGGGAGTCGGCGCAAAAAACGGTGCTGTTCGTCACGCATGACATTGACGAAGCCATTTTCATGGCCAACCGTGTGGCGGTGTTCAGCGCCCGCCCCGGCCGCATCAAGACCGAGTTGGCGGTGGATTTTCCGCACCCGCGCCATTACACGATCAAGACCTCGCCCGAGTTCATGGCCCTCAAAGCGCGGCTGACCGAAGAGATCCGCGCCGAGGCCATGGCCACCGGTGTGCACTGAGTGGCGGGCGAACCCGTGGCCTTGTTCCAGCAGATCAAAGACCACATCGCTCGCCAGATCCAAGACGGCACGCTGCGCGCCGGCGACCGCCTGCCGTCTGAGCACGAACTGGTGGCGCAGTTTGGCATTTCGCGCATGACCGTTAACCGGGCTTTGCGGGAACTGGTGGACCAGGGGCGCATCGTGCGCGTGGCCGGTGTGGGCAGCTTTGTGGCCGAAAAAAAACCACAGTCCACTTTGCTGCAAATCGTCAACCTGGCCAGCGAGATTCGACAACGCGGCCACGACTACGCCTGCGAAATGCTGGTGGTCGAGCGCGTCGCGGCCACCCTCGAAGTGGCGGCGGCTTTGAATGTGCGCACGGGCGAGTCGGTGTTCCATTCGGTGTGCGTGCACCTGGAAGACGGCGTGCCTGTTCAGCTCGAAGACCGTTTTGTCAACCCGCAGGTGGTGCCCGACTTTGCGCAGCAAGACTTCAGTGTGCAGCAGCCTTCTGAGTTTTTGGTGCGCACCGTGCCCTTTGACGAAATCGAGCATGTGGTCGATGCCGTCTTGCCCACGCCCGAACAGGCGCAGCGCCTGCAAATGGACGCGGCCGACCCTTGCTTGCTGCTCACGCGGCGCACTTGGACGCAGGGTACGCCCGTGACCCTGGTGCGGTGCTTGCACCCCGCCAGCCGATACCGTTTGGGCAGCCGCTACCAATCCAGCGGCAACCCGATTTCTACCTGACCGAATTGTTGCCCCTTTCAAGGAGTTCACCATGTCTTCTCTCACCGATCCCCGCCTTGACCCGACCCGCGTGGTGCGGGCTCCCCGTGGCAGCCAGCTGACCTGCAAAAACTGGGTCACCGAAGCCGCCTACCGCATGGTTCAGAACAACCTCGACCCCGAAGTGGCCGAGAACCCGCAGAGCCTGGTGGTGTACGGCGGCATTGGCCGTGCGGCCCGCGACTGGGCCTGCTTTGACCAGATCCTGACCTCTCTCAAAGACCTGAATGAAGACGAGTCCTTGCTGATCCAGTCGGGCAAGCCGGTGGGCGTATTCAAGACACACGCCAATGCGCCGCGTGTGTTGATCGCCAACTCCAACCTCGTGCCCAAGTGGGCCAACTGGGAGCACTTCAACGAACTCGACCGCAAGGGCTTGTTCATGTATGGGCAGATGACCGCAGGCTCTTGGATTTACATCGGCACCCAAGGCATCGTGCAAGGCACTTTTGAGACCTTCGTCGAGGCTGGCCGCCAGCACTACAACAACGACTGGACAGGCCGTTGGATCCTCACGGCGGGCCTGGGCGGCATGGGCGGCGCGCAGCCTTTGGCAGCCACTTTGGCGGGGGCTTGCTCGCTCAACATCGAATGCCAGCAAAGCAGCATCGACTTCCGTTTGCGCACCCGCTATGTGGACAAACAAGCCAAAGACCTGGACGACGCACTCGCTTTGATCAAACACCATACCGCCGCCAAAGAGGCGATATCGATTGCCCTGCTGGGCAACGCGGCGGAGGTCTTGCCCGAGCTGGTGCGACGCGCCCAAGCGGGTGGCATGCGCCCCGACCTGGTGACCGACCAAACCTCGGCGCACGACTTGATCAACGGCTACTTGCCGCCAGGCTGGACCGTGGCGCAGTGGAAAGCTGCGCAACACGACCCCGCACAACACGCCCGCCTGAAGCAAGCCGCTTCGCAAGGCTGTGCCACCCAGGTGCAAGCCATGCTGGACTTCCAGGACATGGGCATCCCCACGGTGGATTACGGCAACAACATCCGCCAAGTGGCGTTTGACCATGGCGTGAAAAACGCCTTTGATTTCCCCGGCTTTGTGCCCGCCTACATCCGCCCCATGTTCTGCGAAGGCAAGGGCCCGTTCCGCTGGGTGGCCTTGTCGGGCGACCCCGAAGACATCTACAAAACCGATGCCAAGATCAAGGAACTGTTCCCGAACAACACCCACACGCACCGCTGGCTGGACATGGCGCGAGAGCGCATCAGCTTTCAGGGCTTGCCTGCACGCATTTGCTGGTTGGGCCTGGGCGAGCGGCACCTGGCCGGACTGGCCTTCAACGAAATGGTGCGCACGGGCGAACTCAAAGCCCCCATCGTGATCGGGCGTGACCATCTGGACACCGGCTCGGTGGCCAGCCCTAACCGCGAAACCGAAGCCATGAAAGACGGCACCGACGCCGTGAGCGATTGGCCGCTGCTGAACGCCTTGCTCAACACCGCAGGCGGCGCCAGCTGGGTCAGCCTGCACCACGGCGGTGGCGTGGGCATGGGTTATTCGCAGCACGCAGGCATGGTCATCGTGGCCGACGGCACCGACGCGGCGGCCGAGCGTCTGGCGCGTGTGCTGGTCAACGACAGCGCCTCGGGCGTGATGCGCCACGCCGATGCTGGCTACGAGCTGGCTGTGGCCACGGCCAAAAAGCAGGGGCTGAAGCTGCCCATGGTCAAGTGAGCTAAAGGTCGGCATGCAAAGAAGCACCCAGCCCAAGCTGCCCTTGTGCGGGTGCTCAGCTCGACATGGCGACGCGATTCAATGTGGGAGCCCCGCCCTCGGGGCGATGGCTGGTGGGCTGCGGAGGGTAATCGCGGCGGGGGCGCCGCTCCTACAAAAACCGGGTCGATGACACATCTTTATTGAAATGCCCATGACACTGCACCGATTCGATGTGGGTGAATTACCGGCCACGCCCTGGAAGAACGGCGGCGGCGTGACGCGCGAGATCGTCTGCCAGCCCCAAAGTGCGGGTCTGGGCGCTGGGATGAACGATTTTGATTGGCGTGTGAGCATTGCGCACATTGCCAGTGACGGGCCGTTTTCGTCTTTTCCGGGCGTTGACAGGATCATCACTTTGCTGAGTGGCGGGGGTGTGCATCTTTTGAGCGAGGGTGGTCAGGTCAACCATCGACTGGACATGCCTCTGGCTCCGTTTGCGTTTGCGGGCGAAGCCCCCATCCATGCCCGCCTGCTGGCGGGGGACTGCCGCGACTTCAACGTCATGACCCGACGCGCTGTTTGCAGCGCTTCGCTGCAGGTGGTGCGCAGTGCCTGCGATGGGCCAGCCGCGTCGCAGGGCTTGTTGATGGCGGTGCAAGGGCATTGGCAACTCGAAGGTGTAAGTGCTGAAACACTTGCGCCGCAACAAGGCCTTTGGTGGACCGGTGCCGCCATGGCGTGGCGCTTGCAGCCACAAGGCGATGACCCGGCATTGCTGGCGTTGACACTTCACTTTCACTGAACATGAACGCTTCACTGTCCCCAGATTCATGGCCCAGCGCCGATGGCGTTTGGCACTCCCTTCACTTGGCGCCTGAGGCCTTGGGCGCAGGCACTTCAGCGGTGTCTGATGCGGCCATCGTGGTCGAGCAAGGGGCCATCGTCTGGGTGGGCGCGCAGGCCGATTTGCCAGCCGCATATCGGCAATTGCCTCAACACAACGGCCAGGGTGCCTTGGTCACACCCGGCTTGGTCGATTGCCACACGCACTTGGTGTACGGCGGGCAGCGTGCCAATGAATTTGCCATGCGCCTGGCCGGAGCCAGTTACGAAGAGGTGGCGCGCGCCGGGGGCGGCATTGTGTCGAGCGTCAAGGCCACACGCCAGGCCAGCGAAGACGACTTGTTCGACGCGGCCGTGCCCCGTTTGCAAGCCTTGCTGGCCGAAGGCGTTTGCGCCATCGAGATCAAATCGGGTTATGGCCTGAGCCTGGAACACGAGCGCAAACAACTGCGTGTGGCCCGGCGTTTGGGCGAGGTGTTTGGCGTCACGGTGCGCACCACGTTTTTGGGCGCGCACGCGCTGCCGCCCGAATACGCTGGGCGCAGCGACGATTACATCCGTCGGGTGTGTGAAGAGATGATGCCCGCACTCGCGGCCGAAGGCCTGGTGGACGCGGTGGATGTGTTTTGCGAAACCATCGGATTCACCCTGGCGCAAACCGAGCAAGTGTTCCAGGCCGCGCATGTGCTGGGTTTGCCAGTCAAGTTGCATGCCGAGCAGCTGTCGGACATGGGCGGCTCGGCGCTGGCGGCGCGTTTCGGCGCGCTGTCGTGCGACCACATCGAACACCTGAGCGCCGAAGGCATTGCCGCCATGCGGCAAGCCGGCACGGTGGCGGTGCTCTTGCCCGGCGCGTACTTCACCCTGCGCGACACCCACATGCCGCCCATTGCAGCCCTCCGCGCAGCGGGTGTGCCCATGGCGGTGTCCACCGACCACAACCCGGGCACCTCACCTGCTTTGAGCTTGCTGCTGATGGTCAACATGGCCTGCACTTTGTTCAAATTCACAGTGCCCGAAGCGCTGGCGGGCGTGACGCGCCATGCCGCGCAGGCGCTGGGCTTGCAGGCCACGCACGGGCGCATTGCCGTGGGCTGCCCCGCCAATTTTGTGCTCTGGCCTTTGGGCGATGTGGCAGAGCTCGCCTATTGGCTGGGCCAGCGCCCGGCCTGCAGCGTGGTGCGCCAAGGCCGTTTGGCGGTCGACGGCATGGGCGTGCAGCGGAGCGCAACATGAACGAGCGCAGCCTGTTTGCCGAGCACGCCTTGTTGCCCACGGGTTGGGCGCGTGATGTGCGGTTGTCCTGGAACGACCAAGGCTTGATCACAGGTGTGAAAGCGCAGGCCACTTGCCCTGAAGGCGTAACACGCGCCACTGGCCCCGTCGTGCCAGGCATGCCCAATTTGCATTCACATGCGTTTCAAAGGGCGTTTGCAGGTTTGACCGAATACCGGGGTGCCACGCAAGACAGCTTCTGGAGCTGGCGCAGCCTGATGTACCAGTTTGCGTCTGCCATCTCGCCCGAGCAACTCGAAGCCATTGCCACGGGCCTGTATGTGGAGATGCTGGAAGCCGGTTACACCAGCGTGTGCGAATTCCATTACGTGCACCACGACCCAGAGGGCCGCCCTTATGCCGATGACGCCACTTTGTCGATGTGCCTGCTGCGAGCTGCTGCCCGCGCAGGCATGGGCCTGACCTTGTTGCCCGTGCTGTACCAGACCAGTGGTTTTGGCAGTACGCCGCCCAGCTTTGGTCAGCGGCGCTTCATCCGCTCCACAGACAACATGCTGGCTTTGCTGCAAAAGCTCAAACCCTTGTGCGAGGCGCAAGGTGCTCGCCTGGGTCTGGCCCCGCACTCTTTGCGCGCCGTGCCCCCCGACAGCTTGCGTGAAGCGCTGGCCGGTTTGCACGCCTTGGACGCCACCGCCCCGGTGCACATCCACATTGCCGAGCAAACCGCCGAGGTCGATGCCTGCCTGGCCTGGAACAGGCAGCGCCCGGTGCAGTGGCTGCTCGACCATGCACCTGTGGATGCGCGTTGGTGCCTGGTGCACGCCACCCACATGAGCGCCGATGAAAGCACCTGCGCCGCCCGCACGGGCGCGGTGGCGGGCTTGTGCCCCAGCACAGAAGCCAATTTGGGCGATGGCATTTTCGATGCCCCTACCTGGCTGCAAGCCGGTGGGTGCTGGGGCGTGGGCTCGGACAGCCACGCCTGCGTGAACGCGGCCGAAGAGTTGATGCTGCTCGAATACAGCCAGCGCCTGGCCACGCGCCAGCGCAATGTGCTGGCCAGTGCCGCGCAGCCTTCGGTGGCCACATCCATGACCTTGCAAGCGGTGGCCGGTGGTGCCCAGGCCAATGCGCGGCCAGTCGCTGGCTTGGCTGTGGGTCAGCAGGCCGACATGGTGGTGCTGGATGCACAGCACCCACTGCTGCGCGACCTGCCCACGCCTGAGGCCATGCTGTCGGCCCATGTGTTTGCCAGCCACCGCCAGTCGGCATTGCTGCAGGTGTGGGTGGCAGGCCGTGTGCAGGTCCAGTCGGGCCACCATGTTTTGCACGACACGGCCCTGAGCGGCTTGGTGGCCGCACGTCGACAACTTCTTGAGAACACGCCATGACTTTTCAAACCACCAAACCTGCTTTTCGCTTTCGCCAAGGCACACGCCCGTTGCTGATTTCGATGCCGCATGTGGGCACGCATGTGCCGCCCGCACTGGCTGCACGCCTCACCGACGAAGCCCAGCGCGTGCCCGACACCGACTGGCATCTGGAGCGCCTGTACGACTTTGCCGACGCCTTGGGCGCCTCGGTGCTGGTGGCCACGCATTCGCGCTTTGTGATCGACCTGAACCGCCCGCCGGACGGGACCAGCTTGTACCCCGGTCAGAGCGTCACGGGCTTGTGCCCCGTGGACTTGTTCGACGATCAGCCGCTCTACCGTGACCCGTCCGATGTGCCGGGCGAGTCCGAAATTGCCGAGCGCCGCGAAGCCATCTGGCAGCCTTATCACGCGCAACTCGCGCAAGAGCTGGCCCGCATCAAAGCCCAGCACGGCGTAGCCGCCTTGTGGGACGCGCACTCGATCCGATCGGTGTTGCCGCGATTTTTTGAAGGCCGCTTGACCGATCTGAACCTGGGCACCGCCAACGGTGCCAGCTGCAACCCGGCGCTGGCCGAACAACTGCTGGCCATTGGCCAAGCCGCTCCGGGCTACACCGCTGTGCTCAACGGCCGTTTCAAGGGTGGGCACATCACGCGCCAATACGGCAACCCGGCGCAAGGCATCCACGCGGTGCAGCTGGAGATGACGCAATGCAGCTACATGCAAGAAAGCTGGCCCTTTGATTACTTACCCGAGGTGGCGGCGGGTGTGCAGCCGCATGTGCGCAAGATGCTGGAGGCGGTGTTGGCGTTTGTGGAGACGGGAGACGCCAGGGCGTGAGGCTCACCTCAGTTGAGCCATTCGTGGGTTGGCCGAATATTTTTTGAATTGGGGTCTCCATGAGCAAAGCGCCCGAAGGCGCTTTGTTGAGGTTGACCGGTTGAGTGGGCGTTGCCCCGCAGGGCCGATGTCGCCAAGCGAAGCGCGTCTGAGGCCTTGCGGGGCAACGCCCGCTCAGCCCATGACTCACTTCTTCTTGGCCACCACCCGTACCATCTCCAGGCACTGCTTGGCGTAGCCCCATTCGTTGTCGTACCAGGCGACTATCTTGACGAAGCTCTTGTCGAGGGCAATACCTGCCGTCGCGTCGAACACGCTGGCGCAGGACTCGCCACGGAAGTCGGTGGAGACCACTTTTTCGTCGGTGTAACCCAGCACGCCCTTCAAGGCACCTTCGCTTTGCGCTTTCATCTCGGCGCAGATCTCGGCATAGCTGGCATCGCTGTTCAGTTCCACGGTCAAATCAATGACTGACACGTCAGAGGTTGGCACACGGAAAGCCATGCCGGTGATCTTGCCCTTGATTTCGGGGATCACCACGCCCACGGCCTTGGCCGCGCCGGTGCTGCTGGGGATGATGTTCTCGAGGATGCCACGGCCGCCGCGCCAGTCTTTGCGCGACGAGCTGTCCACCGTCATTTGGCTGGCGGTGGCGGCGTGCACGGTGGTCATCAGGCCCCGTTTGATGCCCCATTTGTCGTTGAGCACTTTCACAACGGGTGCCAAGCAGTTGGTGGTGCAGGAGGCGTTGGAGATGATGGCCTCGCCTGCGTATTTTTTGTGGTTCACGCCGTAGACGAACATGGGGATGCTGTCTTTGGATGGGGCCGAGATCACGACCTTCTTGGCACCGGCTGCGATGTGCATCTGGCTGGTGGGCTCGGTCAGGTAGTGGCCGGTGCATTCGAGCACGGTGTCCACGCCCATCTGGCCCCAGCGCAGGTTGTGGGCGTCGCGCTCGTGCGAGAGCTTGATTTTCTTGCCGTTGACGATAAGGGTGTCTTCGGTGAAGTCCACCGTGCCATCAAAGCGGCCGTGCACGCTGTCGTACTTGAGCATGTAGGCCAGATAGTCGGCCGGCTTGGGGTCGTTGATGCCGACGATCTGGATGTCGGTGTAGCCGTGTTTGAGCGCAGCGCGCAGGGCCAAGCGGCCGATGCGGCCGAAACCGTTGATGCCCAACTTGATGGTCATGGTGAATGCCTCGGGAGATAAGTTACTAAACCATTACGTAACCGGATTTGAAACCAGGACCCTTGCATGGGCCTGAACATGGCTTCAGCGCCCACAGGCGCTGAAGCGGTTCATCCGGCGGCCTGAATCAGGCCTTGAGCAGCGCTGCGTGGACGGTGTCGGCCACGTTTTCGGCGGTGAAGCCGAAGTGTTTGAACAGCACGGGGGCAGGTGCCGACTCGCCGTAGGTGTCGATGCCGACCACGGCGGCGCAGCCGTATTTCCACCAGCCGTCGGTGGAGCCCATCTCGACCGCCACGCGGGGGATGCCCGCAGGCAGCACGCTTTGTTTGTAGTCGCTGTCTTGGCGGTCAAACACATTGGTGCTGGGCATGGAGACCACGCGCACACCGATCTTGCGTTCGGCCAGCAGTTTTTGCGCAGCCATGGCCAATTGCACTTCAGAGCCGGTGGCGATGATCACGCCGTGGGTTTTCTTGATGCCGACGTTGGCGGGCTCGGACAGCACATACGCGCCGCGGCTGATGTCGCCCAGATCGCTCTTGGGCGAGTAGGCCAGGTTTTGACGCGACAACAACAGGGCCGATGGGCGGTGGGCGTTTTGCAGTGCCACAGCCCAGGCCACGGTGGTTTCGGCCGTGTCGGCAGGACGCCACACGTCCAGGCCAGGGATCAGGCGCAGGCTGGCCGCGTGCTCGATCGACTGGTGGGTGGGGCCGTCTTCGCCCAGACCGATGGAGTCGTGGGTGAAGACGTGGATCACGCGCTGCTTCATCAGCGCGGCCATGCGGATGGCGTTGCGTGAATAGTCAGAGAAGGTCAGGAAGGTGCCGCCGTAGGGGATGTAGCCGCCGTGCAGGGACACGCCGTTCATGATGGCGGCCATGCCGAATTCGCGCACGCCGTAGTTGATGTGGCGGCCGATCCTGGAGGCCCCTCCGGTAGCCGTTCCGTCTTCGGTTTTGACCACGTCACCGGCCAAGTCCACGCGGAAAGCAGGCGTGCTCTTGGTGTTGGTGAGGTTCGAGCCGGTCAGGTCTGCCGAGCCACCCAGCATTTCGGGCAGGGCAGCGGTGAAGGCTTCGAGTGCCAGCTGGCTGGCCTTGCGGCTGGCCACGGTCTCGCCTTTGGTATGGGCGGCGACCACGGCGTCAAACGCCACCTGGTTGAAGTTCTTGGGCAAGTCGCCCTTCATGCGGCGCACGAACTCTTTGGACTCAGCAGGGAAGGCGGCTTTGTAAGCGGCAAAGGCTTTGTTCCACTCGGCTTCGCGGGCTTTGCCAGCGGCCTTGGCATCCCAGTCGGCGTAGACGGCTTTGGGGATCTTGAAGGGCTCAGCCGTCCAGCCCAGGGCTTCGCGGGTGAGTTTGATTTCTTCAGCGCCCAATGGCTCGCCGTGGGCTTTGGAGGTGCCTGCACGGTTGGGCGAGCCTTTGCCGATGGCGGTTTTGCAGACGATCAACGTAGGCTTGTCAGCGCTGTGCTTGGCGCCAGCGATGGCTTTGGACACGGCCGCTGCGTCGTGGCCGTCCACGGCATCGATCACGTTCCAGCCGCAGGCAGCAAAGCGCTGGGGCGTGTTGTCAATGAACCAAGGGGCGACTTGGCCGTCGATCGAGATGCCGTTGTCGTCGTACAGGGCGATCAGTTTGTTCAGCTTCCAGGCGCCCGCCAGGGCCACGGCTTCGTGGCTGATGCCTTCCATCAGGCAGCCGTCACCCAGAAACACGTAGGTGTGGTGGTTGACGATGGCGTGGCCAGGCTGGTTGAACTCGGCCGCCAGCAGCTTCTCGGCCAGCGCCATGCCCACGGCGTTGGTGATGCCTTGGCCCAGTGGGCCGGTGGTGGTTTCCACGCCGGGGGTCACACCCACTTCAGGGTGACCAGCAGTTTTACTGTGCAGGGTGCGGAAGTTCTTGAGTTCTTCAATCGGAAGCTTGTAGCCGGTCAGGTGCAGCACCGAATAGATCAGCATCGAGCCGTGGCCGTTGGACAGCACAAAGCGGTCGCGGTTGGCCCAATGCGGGTTGACGGGGTTGTGTTGCAGGTGATCGCCCCACAGCGCCACAGCCATGTCTGCCATGCCCATGGGTGCACCGGGGTGACCGGAGTTGGCTTGTTGAACGGCGTCCATTGCGAGGGCGCGGATGGCGTTCGCCATTTGCTGTTGATTGGCCATGGGGGCGACTCCGGGAGGTGATGCTGGTAAACCCGGTATTTTACCGGGTGAGGGGTGGGCCATCGGCTTGGCCTGAGACGGCGTCTTGTGGATGGCTTTTGTCCGAAGCTTCTTTTTGTTGGCGCCCCAATAAATACCGCCGCATGGCCACCGAAGGGCCATCTGTTGCGACTGAAAACTCATACAAATCTTGTGGTGCCGTGGCGGCCAATGCCTGCTCTTGCAAGGCCAAGCCTTCCACATCTTCTTGAAAGGCCTTGAACAATTGCTCGTGCATGAATTGCGTGGTGTGCGGGTCGTGCTGTGCAAAGTCGCGCCCATGCACCAAAAAATAATGTGTCGAATGCAAGGTTTCAGGGGTGGGCATGTGTGCAGTGCGGATGCGAAACACCGTCCGGTCTTCTTCTGGCAAGTGGCAGTCGTAGAAAGACACCGACACCTCGTGCATGCCCACACTGCGAAATTCAGAGCGCACGATCCGGGCCGCCTGGCCTTGGCCAGTCAGCCCCGTGGGCACGGCCCAAACGGGCGGCAAAGTGGTGGGCACCACGTTGCGCAGCAGGGCAAAGTGACCTTCTGAAATTTCACTTTTAAATGCGGCTTTGGCGTAATCGGGGGTGCCAAAGCTTTTGGCGTGCAGAAAACTCAGATGCGTCAGGTCCAGCAAGTTTTCATGCAGGCGCACATAACTGCCCTTCAAATGCAGCAAGCCCTGTGAGGTTTCCCAGTCTCCGTCCTCCAGCCAATCCTGGGCGGGCAGTTGAGACATGTCCGCTTGATCGGGCTCGCCCATCCAAATCCAGACCACTGGGCCACGTTCGAGCGTGCGGTAGCGCTTGACACCGATGTTGGCGGGGCAAGTCGCTTGGGAGGGCACCTCGATGCAATTGCCGTCGGTGTTGAAGCGAAAGCCATGGTATGCACACACAAGGGTGTCGTTGTCCAGCGTGCCGGCTGACAAAGGCATCGACCGATGGGGACACCGGTCGTCCAACGCAATGACCTCCTGGTTGGACGCGCGGTAAAGCACCACACGCTGGCCCAGCAGCGTACGGGCCAACAATCGGTCGTGGACCTCGTTGCCAAAAGCTGCGACATACCAGTCATTCATGATGAAAGGCGTGTCGCGGTCGGCCATGCGCATCGATGCGGCCTGGCTGGCGGCGATCACCTTGGGAAATGGTTGAGTCATGGTACGTTCTCCTTTTGGGCAGCGCCATGCCCCGGCCAGTGCTGGGCGCCAAAACGCAAAACACTTTAACAGCCTGTTTTGCAATCTTTGCACAAGCCCGCCGTGTTGTTGGCTGGTGTCGGGCATGGCAACATACCCGCATGACTGATTCATTGCAAAACCAGGCTTCAAGGCCTGTTCAAGCGTCACCGCTTGCCTGTGCCATGGTGTTGGCGGCAGGTCGAGGTGAGCGCATGCGCCCCTTGACCGATGTCACGCCCAAGCCGCTGCTGATGGTGCAAGGCCAGCCCTTGATGCAGTGGCCGATGCAGGCACTGGCTCGGGGAGGCTTCACCTGCCAGTTGGTCAACACCGCCTGGCTGGGCGAGCAGATCCTGGCGCATTTTGGGCGCTGCGTCACTTGGCCAGGTTTGCCTCAAGTGCGCATCACTTACTCGCATGAAGGCCATGATTTTGGACGCGCGCTTGAAACAGCAGGCGGCATCGTGCGCGCCTTGTCGCAGCTGGCCGAGGTGTTCTGGGTGGTGGCGGGCGATGTGTTCGCGCCTGACTTTGTGTTCACGCCAGAGGCCGTGCAGCGCTTTGCCGCCAGCCCGGCGCTGGCCCACTTGTGGCTGGTGCCCAACCCCGCGCACAACCCGGGCGGCGACTTTGGCCTGTCGGCCACGGGTCAAGTGCTCAACCTGCCCAAAGGCGCTGGGGGTCGCAAGCTCACCTTCAGCACCATCGCGCTGTACAAAAAAACCTTTTTTGCCGACTGCGGTCTGCCTACAGGCAATCCCCAAGGCACCGCCCTGGCACTGGCGCCCTTGCTGCGCGCGGCCATGGATCGGGGCCTGGTCACGGGTGAGGTGTATGCGGGTGCCTGGGCCGATGTGGGCACGCCCGAGCGGCTGGCGCAGCTGAACCGCTGACCGCAACCCCGTCCTGTTCGGGATTGTGTGGGAGCCCCGCCCCCGGGGCGATGGCAGGTGGACTGCGCGGTCACTGTCGCGGCAGGGGCGCCGCTCCCACAGCAGGCGCCGCTCAGACAGTCTTCACCCCTCCTACAATGTCAGCATGAACGCCAACCCGATCTACGCCCAACGCCGTGCCCGCCTGGCTGCCCAATTGGGCGCTGGTGGTATTGCCATCATCCCCACCGCCCGTGAGCAGCAGCGCAACCGCGACAGTGATTTCCTGTTCCGGCACGACAGCTACTTTTATTACCTGACCGGTTTCACCGAGCCCCATGCCTGGCTGGTGCTGACGGGTGAGGGCGCGGCCACGCTGTTTTGCCAGCCCAAAGACCTGGAACGCGAAATCTGGGACGGCATCCGCCTGGGGCCAGACGCGGCCCCGGCCGAGTTGGGCGTGCAAAAGGCCCTGCCCGTGACCGATCTGGCCGCGCAGATGCCCATGCTGCTGGAAAACCGCAGCACGGTTTGGTATCCGTTTGCCACGCACCCGGGGCTGGAGAGCCGTGTGGACGGCTGGCTGCAGCCTGTGCGTGCGCGTGTGCGCTTTGGTGCCTTGTGCCCCGACCAGCAGCGCGATGTGTGCGTGCTGCTCGATGAGATGCGCTTGGTCAAGGACGCCCATGAGCTGGACATCATGCGGCGCGCGTCGCAGATCAGCGCCCGCGCCCACATCCGCGCCATGCAGCGCAGCGCCGCCATGCTGCGCGCCGGGCAGGAGGTGCGTGAATACCACCTCGATGCCGAGTTGTTGCACGAGTTCCGTGAGCACGGTTCGCAGTACCCCGCTTATGGCTCCATCGTCGCGGGCGGTGCCAACGCCTGCGTGTTGCACTACCGCGCTGACAAGGCGCTGATTCAGAACGGTGACCTGGTGTTGATCGACGCTGGCTGCGAGCTCGATGGCTACGCCAGTGACATCACCCGCACCTTCCCGGCCAACGGCCAGTTCACTGGCCCGCAGCGCGAACTGTATGACTTGGTGCTGGCTTCGCAAGACGCCGCCATTGCCGCCACCCGGCAGGGTGCCCGTTTTGTTGACCCTCACGAGGCCACGGTGGCGGTGCTGGCGCAGGGCATGCTTGATGCCGGTTTGCTCGACAAAAACAAGGTTGGCTCGGCGCAAGACGTGATCGCCAACCGCAGTTATTTTCAGTTCTACATGCACCGCACTGGCCACTGGCTGGGCATGGATGTGCACGACTGCGGCAGCTATGTGGAGCCCTCACAGGTGGGCCAGTTCAGCGAGCGCAAGGACCCTCTGAGTGGTGAGCTGATCAAGGATCGCCCCAGCCGCATCCTGCAGCCAGGCATGGTGCTGACCATCGAGCCGGGCATTTACGTGCGACCGGGCGAGGGCGTGCCCGAGAAGTTCTGGAACATCGGCATCCGCATCGAAGACGATGCGGTGGTCACGGCCACGGGCTGCGAGCTCATCACGCGGGATGTGCCCGTGCGGGCCGACGAGATTGAAGCTTTGATGAAGGCCTGAGCAGCGTGCCGATGTCGGGCCGCGTGCAGTCCATCCAGGTGGGGCAGGTTCGCCCGCTGCAGGTGGGCGGGCGCAAGCTCATGTCGGCCATCGGCAAGCAGTCCGTCAGCGGTACAGTGGCCGTCGGAACCTTGGGCTTGGCGGGCGACGAGCAGGCTGATCCGAGCGTGCACGGTGGTTTGTCCAAGGCCGTCTACGCACTGCCTGTGCAGCATGTGGCTTGGTGGCAAGCGCAGCGACAGACGCGAGGCGTCACCTTGTTTGACGAAACGTTGCCACCGGGCTTTTTGGGTGAAAACCTCAGTCTGCAAGACCTCGATGAAGGCGTGGTGTTCATAGGCGATACCTTGCACTTTGCCGATCTGGTTTTGCGCGTGACCGAGCCCCGTCAGCCTTGCGGCAAGTTCAATGCGGTCATGGGCTACGACCAAGCGGGCCGTGACATGGTGCAAAGTGGGCGATGCGGCTTTTACTTGGCGGTCGACAAGCCCGGCACTTTGTCTGCGGGAGAAACTTTTCTGATTCAGCCGGGCGAGCGGCTGACGTCTGTCGCCGACGCTTTGCGTCAAAAATCCTGGAAGCACCTGCGCTGATTTGTGTGCATAAGTAAAAACCCAACTCACTTGCTGCGCGTATTTACGTACTCTGATGCAGGTGATGCGGGGTCTACAATGAAAACATCGCCACCATGCAGCATCGGCATGCCGCGGCCCATTGGAGAAAAACATGACCAACAAGGTCCCTGCTGAAGACAAACGCGCCCAGTTGCGCAAGGCTGCCCTCGAGTACCACGAGTTCCCCACCCCCGGAAAAATCGCCATCGCTGCGACCAAGCAGCTGGTCAACCAGCACGACTTGGCGCTGGCTTATTCGCCCGGTGTGGCCGCGCCTTGCGAGGAAATTGTCAAAGACCCCGCCAACGCGTTCAAGTACACCAGCCGAGGCAACTTGGTGGGTGTGGTGACCAACGGCACCGCCGTGCTGGGTTTGGGCGACATTGGCCCGCTGGCCAGCAAGCCGGTGATGGAGGGCAAAGGCGTTTTGTTCAAGAAGTTCGCCGGCATCGATGTGTTCGACATCGAGATCAACGAAAAAGACCCCGAAAAGCTGGTCGAGATCATCGCGTCTCTGGAGCCCACGTTCGGCGGCATCAACCTTGAAGACATCAAGGCGCCTGATTGCTTTTATGTCGAGCGCAAGCTGCGCGAACGCATGAAGATTCCGGTCTTCCACGATGATCAGCATGGCACGGCCATCGTGGTGGGTGCGGCCATCTTGAACGGTCTCAAGGTCGTTGGCAAAGACCCCAAAAAAATCAAGCTTGTCACCTCGGGTGCGGGCGCCGCGGCGCTGGCTTGTTTGGGCCTCTTGGTCAAGCTGGGCATTCCCCGCGAAAACATCTGGGTCACCGACTTGGCGGGCGTGGTCTACGATGGCCGCACCGAGTTGATGGATGAGGACAAGATCCAGTTTGTGCAAAAAACCGACCAACGTACGCTGGCCCAAGTCATTGACGGCGCAGACGTTTTCCTCGGCTTGTCAGCCGGCGGTGTGCTCAAGAAAGACATGGTCAAGTCCATGGCCGCCAAGCCACTGATTTTTGCGCTGGCCAACCCCAACCCCGAAATTGACCCTGACGACGTCAAAGCTGTGCGCGACGATGCCATCATGGCCACGGGCCGCACCGATTACCCCAATCAGGTGAACAACGTCTTGTGTTTCCCCTACATTTTTCGGGGGGCCTTGGACAGTGGGGCGACCACCATCACGCTGGAGATGGAAATCGCTGCTGTGCACGCCATTGCCGAACTGGCGCAAGCAGAGCAAAGTGAAGTGGTGGCCGCTGCCTACGTGGGTGAGCCACTGGTTTTTGGCCCCGATTACCTGATTCCTAAACCCTTTGACCCACGCCTGATGATGAAAATCGCCCCAGCCGTCGCCCAAGCAGCGGTGGACAGCGGCGTGGCCTCACGTCCGATCAAGGACATGGACGCTTATCGGGAAAGGTTGCAAGGGTTTGTTTACGCTTCTGGCACGATGATGAAGCCCATTTTCACGGCCGCCAAGCGCGCCCTGAAAAAACGCATCGCCTACAGCGAGGGGGAAGATGAGCGGATTTTGCGCGCCTGCCAAATTGTGGTGGACGAGGGCATAGCGCGCCCCACCTTGATTGGCCGCCCAGCAGTGATTGCCGAGCGCATCGAAAAATTCGGTCTGCGCCTCAAAGAGGAACTGGACTATGAAGTGGTCAACGTCGAGTTGGATCACCGCTACCGTGATTTTTGGCAGACTTACCACCGCCTGACAGAGCGAAAGGGCGTCACCGAGCAGATGGCCAAAATTGAGATGCGTCGACGACTCTCGCTCATTGGTGCCATGTTGCTGCACAAGGGCGATGTGGACGGCATGATTTGCGGCACTTGGGGCACCAACCTCATGCACCTCAATTACATCGACCAGGTCATTGGAAAGCGCCAGGGGGTCCATACCTATGCTTGCATGAACGGCTTGTTGCTGCCTGGTCGCCAGATTTTCATGGTGGACACCCACGTCAACTACGATCCGACCGCTGAGCAGTTGGCAGAGTTCACCATCATGGCCGCCGAAGAAATGCGGCGCTTTGGCATCCAGCCCAAGGCGGCTTTGCTCTCGCACTCCAACTTTGGATCATCCAACCAACCCAGCGCCATCAAGATGCGTGATGTGCTTGAGTTGTTGCGTGCACAGGCGCCTTGGCTTGAGGTCGACGGCGAAATGCACGGTGACTTGGCGCTCGACGCCGCCGCCCGCCAAGCCCTCATGCCCAACGGCACCTTGAGCGGCGACGCCAATTTGTTGGTGTTGCCCAACATTGACGCTGCCAACATTGCTTACAACTTGCTCAAGACCGCAGCGGGTGGCAACATCGCTGTGGGTCCCGTGTTGCTGGGAGCAGCCAAGCCTGTGCATATTTTGACTTCGAGCACCACTGTGCGCCGGATCGTGAACATGACGGCTTTGACGGTGGCAGACGCCAACGCCCAACGTTGAAAGACGCCTGATCGGATACGGATCAACGCAGGCAAGCCCTCACAGGTTTGCCTGATTATTGGGCAGGCTATTGCTTTTTTTCTGGCTTTGCGCCACACTAGCTCCTTCGAGTGTTCGGGTTAACCCGGTGCTCTTGAAAGGTGTTTTCCATGCCGGTAGAGCATAAAACTGCAACTTTTAAAAGCTGGATTCCAGTTTTTGCAGGTTTGGCCTTCTCTTTTTGCACTTTTTTGGTGCATTCAAGCGCTCCTTCAGAGGCCCAACCTCTGGCAGGTATGCCGGTAAACGAGTTGCCGCGAGAAGCCCAGACAACCTACCAACTCATCCGCAAGGGTGGTCCTTTTCAGTTTGAAAAGGATGGCGTGGTGTTTGGTAATCGCGAACGGATCTTGCCTCGGCAAGCCCGCGGTTATTACCATGAATACACCGTCAAGACCCCCGGATCGCGGGATCGCGGTGCCCGACGCATCGTGTGTGGCGGGCAAGTTCAGGTCGATCCAGACGCTTGCTACTACACCGCCGACCATTACGCGAGTTTTCGCTTGATCGTTGATAAGAATTGATTTTTTAGGACTTGAGGAAACCACAGACATGGAAACGCTGCAACGTACGGACCAGGAGGCGCCATTGAAAGGCGTTCGGTCCAACATCGTGCAGTCGATTCGCGCCTACCGCGTGAGCGATTTGCAAGAGGCGGCCCAACAATTGGGCCAACATTTTCTGTATGCCAATCTGGCTGAAGCCCAGAGCAAGCAGGACGTTCTGGACATGATCGGAGGCCAGTTCACGCTGCCCACCCATTTCGGCAAGAACTTCGACGCTCTGTATGACTGCATGACCGACCCACTGCACAAGTCGGGCCCTCAGCCTGGCTTCATCGTGGTGCTCGAACAGATTCCGGCCAATGTGAAATTTGACAAGGAAGCGCGCGAGCAGTTGCTTGACATCTTCCGTGACACCGCAGATTACTGGGGGGACCGAAAGATACCCTTCCGGTGTTTCTATTCTTTTCTGTAGCCCGTTCTGCGCAAAATAGCCAAGCAGGACGGGCGGTTGAGGCTGAAGGCGGTGAAGCGATCGAACTGGTAGAGGAAGGCGAAAAAATGCCAACCGACAAACTCGTCGATGTGTCTCCGTTGGCGCTGCGCATGAGCAGCCCATTCAACGCAGGTTACTGGCTCGCCGCCGCGTAATTTGCCGCAGCAGGCTTTGGGCCTGAGGCAACAAAAAGCCCGTCCATGTGACGGGCTTTTTTGTGGACGCTGGGATGCCGTCTCAGAGCGATTGCACCAGCGCCACGTACTCGGCCACGGACACTTCTTCGGCTCGGCGCTGCAGGTCAAACGCCCCGCTGAACCCTTTTTCATCGAGCCATTTTCCAAGGGTGTTGCGCAAGATTTTGCGGCGCTGGCTGAACGCGACCTGGACCAGCCGTTCGAGGGTTTTGACATTCAGCGCGGGCGGCGCCTCGTGCGGCACCATGCGCACCACAGCGCTGTCCACCCGAGGGGGAGGGTCAAAGCTTTCGGGCGGCACAAACAGCACGTTGTCCATGGCGTAGCGCCACTGCAGCATGACCGACAGCCGTCCGTAGTCCGAGGTAGCGGGCCTGGCCACCATCCGGTCGATCACTTCCTTTTGCAGCATGAAGTGCTGGTCTTCGATGACCTCGACGTGCTCCAGCAGGTGAAACAGGATGGGGCTGGAAATGTTGTAGGGCAGGTTTCCCACCACGCGGATTTTGTTGGTCGATTGACCTGAGAGCATCTGCTGCGACAGGGCCGTGAAATCAACTTTGAGCACGTCCGACTCGACTACAGTCAAATGGGGGTGCAGGCGCAGCCGGACGGCCAGGTCGCGGTCGAGCTCAATCACGGTGAGGTGGCCCAAGCGCTCGACCAGTGGCTGGGTGAGCGCGGCCAGGCCGGGCCCGATCTCGACCATGGGCTGACCGGGCTCGGGGTTGATGTTGTCCACGATGGCATCGATGATGCCGCCGTCGGACAAAAAGTGTTGCCCGAAGCGCTTGCGCGCGATGTGTTTCATCGCGCGGGTGCCGTGCTTGTCATGGGCGGCTCGCGCATTTCGACGTAGGCGCGCCCACGCGTTTCGTCCACCCAGCGCGCGTAGGTTTCGTCCATCTTTTTCTCACGCAGTGCCGAGCGGGCCATCTCGCGTTGCTCGCGCTCGGTGAGCGCCATGTTGCGCCGCTCCATGACCTCGATGATGTGCACACCAAAGCGCGACACCAGCGGTTCGCTGACTTGGTTGGGGCTCAAGCGGTTCATGACCTGTTCAAACTCGGGCACGAATTGGCCAGGGCCTGCCCAACCAAGATCGCCGCCTTGGCTGGCGCTGCCGTCTTGCGATGTCTCTTGCGCTGCCCGCGCGAAGCTCACGCGACCGGACACGATTTGCTTGCGCAGTTCGGCCAGCCTGGCCACCGCCTGGTCGCGGCTCAGGTTGGGGCCTGCGCGCAGCAAGATGTGCCGCGCACGGGTCTGCGTCACGGTCAGACCCACAGGGGGAGGGTCACGTCGTTCCAAGAGTTTGAGGATGTGAAACCCTGCGCCAGAGCGTACAGGATCGGTGATTTCATTGACGCGCAGTTTTTGAATGGCTTTGACAAACAGCTCGGGGTAGCGCTGCGCGCTGCGCAGGCCCATCTCACCGCCTTTGGCACCTTTGTCGAAGGCTTCGGATTGGGTTTTCGCCAGCTCGGCAAACGACTCGCCTTTGCGGGCGCGCGCCGTCACGTCCTGGGCGCGACGCTCCAGCGCTTGAACGGCCTCGTCTGTGCTGTTTTCTGGCACGGCTATGAGGATCATGCCGAGGTTGATTTCAGGCTCACCGCTCAACCGCGGGCCGCTGGATTTTTCGGCCAGGAAAAGGTCGATTTCCTGCTCTGAGATGCGGACGCGGGATTCGACTTCGCGTTCGCGGATTTTGGTCAGGGTCAACTGTTCACGCAGCTGGTTGCGGAACAGGGTGACCGACAGGCCTTCTTGCGCAACCCGTTTGCGCAATTCGTCGCGCGTGACCTGGTTGCTGCTGGCCACGTTCATCTCGGCTTGGTCAACGGCGTCGTCATCTATTTTGATGCCGTTTTCACGGGCCAGCTGCAGCTGTGCCTTGTCGTTGATCAGCTGCTCCAGCGCCAAGCGGTTGAGCTCTTGCGCATCGGGACGGGCCCCACCGCGAGCGGCAGCTTCACGCTCGAGGCGCAGCCGCATGGTCTGCACCTCGTTGTGGGTGATCGGCTCAGAGTTGACCACGGCGACAATGAAGTCGGCTTGCTGGATGGCCTTGGGCGCTTGTGCCGATACAGAGCCAAAACCGCCCATGGCAGGAAGGCCAATGGCCAAAGCGAGCAGGACAGAGCGGGTGCTGAGGCGCAATTTATTCATATTGAAGGAACCGACTGGTTGAAGGCTTGTCGTCACGCAGGTACTGGTAACGCTGGATGTTGTTCTTGAGGGACTGCAAAGGGCTGGCCCCCACGCGGGCCAGACCGACAAACTCGAGCTGAAAGAGCAGGCGCGCAGAGGAGCTGGTCACCGTGCTTTGCAGGCGCTCGAGCACCACACGGCCCAGCCAGCAGCCCGCATCGTATTCGAAACCGACCAAGGTGTCGACGAACTTGCGGTCCAGCATGCTGTAGTTCATGCGGCCCACAGCGTACCAACGGTCGGCCCCCAGACCCTGGCCGCCTTTGACGACAGCGGAATCGTCGGGTTTCTCGCCCCAAGTGAAGCTGCTCATGGGCCACTGCCAGCCGACATCCACCAGTTCGCTGGCACTGGTGCCGGCGCTCACATTGCGGTTGACGCGGTAAGCCATGTTCAGCAATCGGTAAGGCCCAGGGTTGTAACGTGTTTGCAACGTGGCCCGGCTGACGGTGTTGGTCTGGGGATTGAGCTGCACCAGTGAGTCCACACTCCAACGGTCATCCCACCTCATGCCTGCGCCCAGCAGCAAGTCGCTGAAGCCGGATTTGTCTGCTGTTTGCCCCGGCAGCGTCACCTGCTGGTCCGCGAAACGGATGCGCTGGGCCATGCCAAGCCGAAGCAGTTCAGCGCCGTTGCTGGCATCAAAGAAACGGCTGTTCACGCCCAGGGTCAAGGCGTTGTTGTCCACCAGGCGGTCCTGGCCTACATAGGGGTTTTCGCTGTAGATGGTGGACAGGTTGAAGTCGGTCAGGCCGGTGTCGTAAACCGGCAGCATGTCCTGCTTGCGGTAAGGTGTTCTGGCGTAAAACGCCCGCGGCTCCAAAGTCTGCACCACATCCCGGCCAAACCAGGAGGTGTCGCGCTCATAGGTGAGGCCAGAGTCCAGGCTGAGTGTGGGCAACACCCGGTTGGAGGCAGAGGAGCCATCCGTCATGGGCAGGTCCATTTGGTAGCGCGAGGCGTGCAGCTGAACCTTCGGGGTGAAAAACCCCCAAGGGCTCACCCAAGGGCGGCTGAGTTGGCCAAGCACATAGCTGCGCTCGCCATTCATGGGGATGGCCGCGTTGTTCGGTATGCGCGAGTAGTCGGCTTCAAAGCGGGTGGTGTCACCGACCACCGACCAGTCCAAGCCTGCCGGGTCCCACACGTTGTAACGCATGGTCAGCTGCGGCGCCCGGTCGTAGGGCGGCGTGATGGGTGAGCTCACGTCTTGCAGTGCTTGCCAGCGCTGCATTTGGGCCGTCATTGAAAAATTGCCACGCCCCCAGGAGACCGCCCCGGTGGACGGCAGCAGACGCTGCGTCAGTGCGAGGGTCGAGCCTGTGCCTGTGCGGGGGAAGTCGCGCCAATAGTTGTCATCGCTCACGCGGTTGAGCGTCAGGCTCATGCCAACGCGGCCCACCGCCTCCATGCCTGTGTCCAAGCTGCCGTTGTGCAGCGTGGACAAGCCCCAACGCTGCTGCTGGCGCAAGGTGTCGGAGGGCATGTAATTGAGTTTGGCCTGGCCGTTGTAGCTGTCTTCGAGGTAGCGAAAATCGGTTTCGAGCGCTGCACCGCGTTTGCTCATGACGCGTGGCGTGAAGGTGGCGTCTCGGTTGGGGGCGATGTTCCAGTAATAAGGCTGCATCACGTCGATGCCGTTGATCGTGTCGATGCCAATCAAAGGCGATAGAAACCCCGATTTGCGCTCATCGGTCAAGGCGAAGCTGATGGCAGGCATCACTGGCGTGCTCACGCCCATGAATTCGAGTTGCACACCTTCGGCGCGGCCTGTGAGCTCTTCGTTGTCGGTGCTCAGCGACGTGGCTTTGAGCAACCACTCAGGCAACCACTCCGGGCCGGGTTGGCGGCGGCAGGTGGTGTAGTTGGTTTGGTGGATGACCATCCGGTTGTCATCCACAAAGTCAATGCGCTCTGCCTGGCCATACCCTTGCGCCTGGATCAGCTCAAACTTCGGCTTGTCCATGTGGCCGGTGAAACTGTCAATCTGCAACTTGAGCCTGGGGCCTTGAAAAACATTGCCCAAGCGGTTGATGTTCACTTGGCCCGTGGCATTGACGGTGTCTTGGGTCTGGTCGTAATCGATCCGGTCGGCCTTGATGCTCATGCCCGGCTTGCGGATTTCAGCTTGGCCCTTGAGCACCAGGTCCATGTCGGGCCGGGTGACCATGCTGTCTGCCGTGGAGTAGACGGTGCTTTGGCTGCTTTCCTTGGGCGACAGGTTTTCTTCGAGCTTGGGGCTGGCGCGCAGCTTCAAGCCCAAGGCCTGTCCCCATGCCGGCACGGCGCACAGGCCCAAAGCCAATGCCACGCCCATCGACGCAGTCCAGAAGGCGGCTGATCGAAGTGGGGTGAGGGCCAAAGAGGTGGTGGGGCTGCGGTGCACGTCGGGGGTCAAACAAGGGCGGAGAGACCCGTACCGGCCCAGAGCGGGCAGAACGGGCTTTGTAGAATGGGATTATCCATGAGCCCAACCTCCAGCCCTTCTCCCAGCCCCACCAGTGTGGATTGGACCGACCCGGTCCGCCAAAGCCTTTTCGATGTCTGGCTGCACCAGGTGACAAGCACACACCAGTTGCAGCCAGGCAGCGTGCGCATCGCCTCGGCCGATGCCAGTTTTCGCCGCTACCTGCGCGTGGACACGCTGGGTGGCGAGAGCCGCATCATCATGGACGCGCCGCCCGACAAGGAAAACTGCCAGCCCTTCGTGCATGTGGCCGGTTTGATGCAGGCGGCGGGCCTGCATGCGCCCGAGGTGCTGGACTGGCATCAGGCCCACGGCTTCATGTTGCTGACCGATTTGGGTGACCAAACCATGATGTCGGCCATCCAGCCCGAAATGCCCCAAGCCAACCACAGCCTTTACATGCAGGCGGTGGATGCCCTGGTGCAGTGGCAACTGGCCTCGCGTCCCGGCGTTCTGCCTGCCTATGACGCCGCCCTGCTCCAGCGCGAGCTGAGATTGTTCCCCGACTGGTACTTGGGCCAGCACAAAAAAGTGCAGCTGCAAGGCAAAGACCAAGAGACGGTGGACAAGGCCTTTGCCCTGATCGTGCAGCGCAACCTGGCTGCGCCCAGCGTGAATGTGCACCGCGACTTCATGCCCCGCAACCTGATGATGCCCCACGGCTCAGGTCCTCAGAGCGCGCAACTCGGCGTGCTCGACTTCCAGGATGCGGTCTATGGCCCCATCACCTACGACATCGCCAGCCTGATGCGCGACGCCTTCCTCACCTGGGACGAAGACTTTGTGCTCGACATCACCATCCGCTATTGGGAAAAAGCCCGCAAGGCCGGGCTGATGGACTTTGAAGACTGGCACAGTGACTTCGGCGCCTTCTACCGCGCCGTCGAGTGGATGGGCCTGCAGCGCCACCTCAAAGTGGCGGGCATTTTTGCGCGCCTGACCCTGCGCGACGGCAAGCCGAAATACCTGGCCGATGCCCCGCGCTTCATTCAATACATCCGTACCACCTGCGACCGCTACCGTGAACTCGGCCCCTTGCTCAAGGTGATCGACGAGATCGAAGGCACCACGCCCCAGGTCGGTTTTGCCTACGGACGGATGTAAACCCCCATGCCCCGTTTTCATTGCCCAGTCCCTTTGGCCACTGGCTCGGCGCTCAGCCTGCCCGCTGGCGCTGCGCGTCATGTGCAGGTGCTGCGCCTGCAGCCAGGCGATGTGATCACCCTCTTCAACGGCGAAGGCGGCGAGTTCGACGCCACCGTCACCCGCATGGGCCGCAGCGATGTGGACGTGGAAGTCGGCACGCACCACACGCTGGAGCGCGAAGCGGCCCGTGCGGTGCACCTGCTGGCGGGCATCACCGCCAACGAGCGCATGGACTGGCTGGTCGAAAAAGCCACAGAGCTGGGCGTGGCCAGCATCACCCCCCTCATGGCCGAGCGCAGCGTGCTCAAGCTCAAGGGCGAGCGGGCAGACAAAAAGCTGGCCCACTGGCAAGGTGTGGCCGTGGCGGCAGCTGAACAGTGCGGTCGCAACCGCGTACCGGTCATCCACCCAGCGGTCAGCCTCAAAGAGTGGCTGGCTCACCCGATGACCGGTGCCGATCTCTGGGTGTTGTCGCTGGCGCAGGGCACACAGGCTTTGGGCGCCGTGAACACCGGCACGAGGCCCGTGGTCGTGCTCAGCGGCCCGGAAGGCGGCTTGTCCCCTGCCGAGGAAGCCGCTGCGCTGGGTGCAGGGTTTGAGCCCCTCACCTTGGGCCCGCGTGTGTTGCGCGCCGAAACCGCGCCGCTGGCCCTGCTGTCTGCCCTGACGATACACTGACTGAATGAATACCAACCTCATCTTGCTGGCCCTGTGCCAGGGCCTGTTTCTTACCAACAACGTCACTTTCATCGCCATCAACGGCCTGGTGGGCCTGAGCCTGGCGCCGCTGGGCTGGATGGCCACTTTGCCCGTCATGGGCTATGTGGTTGGCGGCGCTTTGTCGACCGGCTTGGTGGCCAAAAGCCAGTCGCGTTGGGGGCGCAAGGTGTCGTTCCAGCTGGGGCTGGTGGTGGCGTTGTTCTCAGCATTGCTGGCTGCATATGCGGCGTTCAGTCACAACTTCTGGCTGTTGGTGTCGGCCACCGTGATCGCGGGTTACTACAGCGCCAACGGCCAGCTTTATCGTTTTGCCGCAGCCGAGTTGGCACAGCTGCAGTTTCGCGAGAAAGCCGTCTCGCTGGTCATGGCCGGGGGCCTGATCGGCGCCATCATCGGCCCCAATCTGGCTTCGCGCACCAAGGGCTTGTTGGAGACGCCTTTCATGGGTGCGTATCTGGCGCTGATGGCGGTGGCATTGGTGGCGATGGCGCTCATGGCGTTCATCCGGTTTCCGGCCGAGTTGCCGAAAAAAGCAGGTGCATCGGGTGGACGCCCTTTGCGCGAGATCATGGCGCAGCCGGTGTTCATCGTTTCGGCCGCAGCCGCTGCGCTCAGCTACGGAGTGATGAACCTCCTGATGGCGGCGACCCCGCTGGCCATGCAGGTGTGTGGCTACGCTTTCAGCGATGCCGCGCTGGTGCTCGAGTGGCACGTGATCGGCATGTTCGCGCCGGGCTTTTTCACGGGGCACCTGATCAAGAAATTTGGCACTTTGCCCATCATGGGGGCGGGTGTGGTGATCAACTTCGCTTGCATCGCTGTGGCGTTGACGGGCGTTGAGTTGCACCAGTTCCTGATCGCTTTGTTCTTGCTGGGTGTGGGCTGGAACTTCCTCTTCACAGGCAGCACCACACTGGCGCTGAAAGCCTGGACGCCCGAAGAAAAGGACCGAGGTCAGGCTGCCATCAACTTTTGTGTGTTCGCCACCATGGCGATCACTTCCTTCGCTTCGGGTGCATTGGTCACCACGCAAGGTTGGACTTGGCTGAACATCGGCTCCATCTTGCCCGTGACCCTGACCGCTGTGGCGTTGCTGTGGCTGGCGCTCAAACAGAAAAGCGTGCAAGCAGCCAATCCTTCAGAACGGCCAGCACCTGATCGCGCTCGGGGTCGTTGAAAATCTCGTGGTACATCGCCTCATAGCAGTGCGATTGCACCAGCGTTTGGGGGGCTGAGCGAGCCCACTCCGCGCTGGCCGAAGCCCGCACCAAGTGGTCATCACCCGCGTACAGCAACAGTGTCGGAATGGCCCACTGCGGGGCTTCGGTCAGTGTGCGCGCGCCTTCTTGCAAAATCCACGCGGCCAGCCCGGCCGAGATGCGCCTGTGCACCAGGGGGTCGGCCAGATAAGCCTGAACCACTTGCGGGTCGCGCGCCACAAAGTGGGCATCCAGCCCGTTGTCCACGCACAGGTGCGGCAACAGTTTGGGCAAGGTGGCCAGCAATATTTTTTGCACGATGTTGGGTGTTGCGCCCAGCGCAGGCGAAGACAGCACCGCCGCATCCACATGGCGCAGTGGCTCGGCCAGGGCGCGGGCCACCACCAGGCCGCCCATGCTGTGGCCCAGCAGCACCAGCGGCAAATTGGCGCTTTGTGGACGCTGGCGCGTGGCGTCGATCACGCGGCCCAGATCGGCTTGCAAGCTGCCGGGGCGCAACATGTCGCCGCGTGCGCCCGCAGACTGGCCATGGCCTTGCTGGTCGTAAGCGCGCACGATGAAGCCCCAAGTGCGCAAATGGCTGGCCAGTTCAACGTAGCGTCCAGCGTGCTCGCCCAGACCGTGCACCAGCAGCACCGTGCCCAAGACCGTTGATGCGTCTGGCACAGGCCATTCGTAGACTGCCAGCGTGCCCGCTTCGCCTTGCAAATCCGAGCGGGCGGGCGGCAAGGGTGGCTGGCTCATGGCATGCGGGCCATGACTTCGGCCACGGATGCCGTGAGCTTCTTGGCATAAGGCACATGCAAAAACTCGTTCGGCCCGTGCGCGTTGCTTTTGGGGCCGAGCACGCCGCAGACCATCATTTGCGCTTTGGGGAAACCAGCGCTCAGCTTGTTCATGAGAGGGATGGTGCCGCCTTGCCCGATGTAACCCACGCCTGCGCCAAAGTGCGCTTGGCTGGAGGCGTTGAGGGCCTGCTCAAACCAGGGTGAGGTGTCGGGCGCATTCCAGCCGGTCGCGCCGCCGCCCGATTCGAAGGTGACTTTGGCTTGGTAAGGCGCATTGTCTTCGAGCAGGGCTTTCATCTCGGCCACGGCTTGCGCCGCGTCCACCATGGGCGGCAGGCGCAGGCTGAGCTTGAAGGCGGTATAGGGCCTGAGCACATTGCCCGCGTCTTTCAGCGCCGGAAAACCTTCCGCACCGGTCACGCTCAATGTGGGCGTCCAGGTGCGGTTGAGCAGAGCCTGGGTCGGGTCGGTGGTGGTGGGCAAGGCGAAGCTGGTCGAGCCGCCGCAGTCATAGTGCGCCCACGGAAAGCGCTTGTACACCTCTTCGCCCAAAATGGCCGCGGTGGCTCGGGCTTGCGCCAGCCGCTCGGCGGGCACTTCGCAGTGGAAGCTCGCGGGCAGCAGGCGACCGGTGGCGCTGTCTTCGAGGCGGTCGAGCACCTGGCGCATGATGCGAAAACTTGAGGGCACCAAACCCGAGGCATCGCCCGAATGGATGCCCTCGGTGAGGATCTGCACCTTGAGTGTGCCGCTGGCCATGCCGCGCAAACTTGTGGTGAGCCACAGCTGGTCATAGTTGCCCGCGCCACTGTCCAGGCAAATCACCAAGCCCACATCGCCCAGACGCGTGCGCAGCGCGTCTACATAAGGCATCAGGTCGTAAGAGCCTGATTCTTCGCAAGTCTCGATCAGGCCCACAATGCGCGGGTGGGGGGTCTTTTGGCTTTTCAGGGCCTGCACGGCGGCGATGCTGGCATACACCGCGTAACCGTCGTCTGCGCCGCCCCGGCCATAGAGCTTGCCGTCTTCATAAACAGGGGTCCAGGGGCCAAGGTCGTTGCGCCAGCCGTTGAACTCGGGCTGCTTGTCCATGTGGCCGTACATCAGGATGGTCTGGCCTGAGCCCTCACCCGCACTGCGAGTTGCGTCCACCTCAAAGAACATCACTGGCGTGCGGCCCGGCAGGCGGATGATTTCGAGTTTCAGGCCTTCGACCTTTTGCGCCTCGACCCACTGCGCAGCGTTGCGCAGCACGGTCTCGATGTGGCCATGCGCTGCCCAATCGGCATCAAACGAGGGCGACTTGGCGGGGATTTCGATGTACTTTTTCAGCTCGGGCAGGATGGTGCTGTCCCAAGCTTGGGTGACGTCGTCCAGGGCGCGGGCGCTGTCGAGCGTACCTTCGGGCATTTCGCGGTGCAGAGGGGCGTTCATCGTGGGTTCCTTGGGGCGGCACAAAGAAAAACACTGTAGCGCTTTTGTGAAAAAGCGGCCATGGCCGTCCCGCGCTGAGGTGACACCCGCGTGGCAACCTAAACGCAGGACCCCGGCACAATGAGCGGTCCGCAGTGGACAGGGAGCGCCCGATTGAACATGACCCAGTGGGCGCAGCCCGAACCCCATCGCGCACCTCGCATCGGTGGCTTGGTGCTGGCCGCTGGCGCTGGCAGCCGGATGAATCACCGACCCAAATGTTTGCTGCAACTGGACGGGGTGAGCCTGCTGGAGCGGCAATTGCAGGCCTTGACTCTGGCGGGCGTGACCCCCATCCAAGTCGTTCTCGGGCACTACGCGGAGCGCATCCTTCAAGAAGGGGCGTTGGCCCGATGGTCCGCCCAGCCCGTGATCAACCCTCAGCCCGATGACGGCCATGTGAGCTCATTGCGCATCGGTTTGCGGGCCTTGCCTTCTGGGCTGGATGCGGTGTTGGTCGCGCTGGCTGACCAGCCGCTGATCAACGTGCAAGCGGTGCAAGCATTACTGCTGGCTTTTGCTCAGCGCCCGGACGGCACCCAGCTGCTGCAACCTTGCGTGCAAGGCTTGCCAGGCAATCCGGTGGTGTTTTCGGCCACGGTCCTGGCGCAAATTTTGGCGGGCGACGCCCAAATGGGCGCACGCCAGTGGCAGCAAGCCCACCCCGAAGCCGTCTACCCTTGGGCAACGCCCGATGGCCATTACCGCCTGGATGTGGACAGTGAAGCCGACCGCCAGGCGGTGGAACACTTGACAGGGCAAAGCCTGCGCTGGCCGGATGATTTGAACCTCTCAACATGAGACGAGCGTCAACAGCATGGACGTGATCCTTACCGCTCCCGAATGGAAAAGCCGAAGGCTTTGTTTCAGGGAGACATCAAAGCCGAACTGATTCGATGCGTTGCCCCTGGCGACTCGGCTGTCTGATGCAGGGTATCCCCGAAGTTGAGCCTTGAGAGACAGCCGTTCGGTATGCGTCACATTAAGTTCATGAGTTGCAACGTCAAGCACGGGTTGTGGGTGTACACCCTGCGCCATTTGGAAGGGCAAAGCCCCTGGCCCGGTTCAGCGATCAACAGGAGACACGCATGGTTCGATTGAAAGTCAATGGCGAGGCCGTATCGGTCGATGCCAAGCCGCAGACCCCTTTGCTGTGGGTCATCCGCGAAAAGCTCAACCTCACCGGCACCAAGTTCGGTTGTGGCATTGCCCAGTGCGGTGCCTGCACGGTGCACCTGAACGGCAACCCGGTGCGCTCGTGCTCCTTGCCCTTGTCGGCGGCCGAGGGCAAAGACATCACCACCGTGGAAGGTCTGATGAAAACGCCTGCGGGGCAGGCTTTGCAAGCCGGTTGGGTCAAGGCCCAAGCGCCGCAATGCGGGTATTGCCAATCGGGGCAGCTCATGGCGGCGGCCAAGGTGATCAGCGTGGCCAAAAAGGACCTCAGTCGGTCCGAAATTCTGGAAGCCATGAGCGGCAACATTTGCCGCTGCGGCACCTACAACAAGATTGCCATCGCGGTCTCGCACGCCCAGAAAACCCTCAAAGGAGGCAAGGCATGAAAACCATGAATACCTCAATGACACCGAGCGTTTCTCGCCGATCTTTCATGCTCGGCTCGGGCGGCTTGGCTTTGGGTTTGTCCTTCGGCTTGACCCAAACTGAATTGGCTTTGGCGCAAACGCCTGGCGCAAGCGGTTTTGGCCCCAACAACTGGATCAACATCGGCCTCGATGGCGTGGTGACCTTGATGTCGCCCGGTGCCGAGATGGGCCAAGGCACCATGACCGCCATGCCCTTGTTGTTGGCCGAAGAGATGGACCTGGACTGGAGCCAGGTGCGCGTGGTGCAGGCCCCCAGTGACCCCAAGCGCTTTGGCAACCCCCGTTTTGGCGGAGGCATGACCACCGGCGCCTCGCGCACGGTGCAAGGCTATTACGAGCCGCTGCGCCTGGCCGGTGCCCAAGCCCGCTTGGTGATGGTGAACGCTGCCGCCCAAGCCATGGGCGTGCCCGCTGCCGAGCTGCGTACCGAAGCCAGCCGCGTCATCCACAGCAGCGGCCGCGCCATGACTTACGCCGAGATCGCCAAAGTGGCGGTGGCCCCGGCCGAACTGCCCAAAGTGGACAAGAGCATGCTCAAGCCGATGGCGCAGTTCCGCCTGATCGGCAAAGACATTCCCCGTGTCGACGTACCCGCCAAGTCAAGCGGTCAGGCGATGTACGGCATTGACCAGCGTTTGCCCGGCATGCTGTGGGCCTCGGTGCTGCGTGCCCCTGTGCAAGGCGAAGTGCCCGAGAGCGTGGACGACAGCGCCGCCCGCGCAGTGGCAGGGGTCAAGAACGTGGTGCGACTGCCTTACGGCGTGGCCGTGGTGGCCGATTCTTTTTACACCGCCAAAATGGCGCGCGACCAACTCAAGGTCGTTTGGAGTCAAAAATCCAAGGCCCGTGTTCAATACACCGATCAAATGCGCGTGGCGTACACCAAGCGCGCAGAGGATTTGTATGACCAAGGCGTGGCCTTCATTGCCCACGGTGATGCGGCCAAGCAGTTGGCTGGCGCCACCCGCACCTTCAGTGCCACTTACACCACTGAGATGGTCAGCCACATTTGCCTGGAGCCGATGAATTGCACGGCGCGCGTGGACGGCGACAAAATCGAAGTTTGGGCACCTTCCCAGTCGGCCTCGTTTGTTAGCGGAACGGTGGCGGGCGCAGGGGGCTTCAAGCCGGAAAACATCACCGTCAACATCACCTTGATGGGTGGCGGTTTTGGCCGCCGCGTGGAGGCCGATTACGCGGCCGATGCGGCTTTGGTGGCCAAAGCCATGCCGGGCACACCGATCCAAGTCATCTGGACCCGCGAAGACGACATGACGCATGACAAGTACCGTCCCATGACTGGCCAGCATTTGGTGGCCGGTGTGGATGCGCAGGGCAAGATCGTTGGACTGTTGCACCGCGTGGTGTCTGAGGGCATTTATTCACGCGTGGCACCCCCGGCGTTCAAGGCTTCGGGGGGCAAAGACGCACCCGTGCTGGAAGGCGCTGAAATCACCTACGACATCGCTGACCACAGCGTGCAATTCATGATCGAAGACCGCGGCATCCATGCCGGCTTTTGGCGTGCAGTGGGTCCGGGTTACACCAAGTTCGCCATCGAGACCCTGATTGACGAAGTGGCGCGTGGTGTCAAAGCCGACCCGCTGGCCTACCGCATGGATTTGCTCCAAAAAAATCCGCGTGGCCAGGCTGTACTCAAAGCCGTGGGCGACATGTCCCAATGGGGCAAAGCCAAGCTGCCCAAGGGGCACGCACTGGGCCTGGCGTTTTCGGACGCCTGGAACACCTGTTGCGGCATGGTCGTGCAAGTGTCCATCGTCAAAGGACGCCCCAAGGTGCACAAAGTGTGGGCGGCGGTGGACTGCGGCCACGCTTTGCAGCCGCAAAACGTGCAGGCGCAAATCGAGGGTTCGGTGCTCTTTGGCTTGTCTGCTGCGCTGCACGAGCGCATGGACTTCAAAGCCGGTGAACCCCAGCAAATGAACCTGAACGCTTACCAGGTGCTGCGCGCCAACGAAGCGCCTGAAGTGTTTGTGAAGGTGATGCCGACCGACAACCACCCCGGCGGCATAGGCGAAGCGGGCCTGCCCCCATTGGCACCTGCCGTCGCCAACGCGATTGCCTCACTCAACGGCAAACGCTTGCGGGCTTTGCCATTGCCGATGGTCTAAAAAAGCCACCTGCGGGTCCAAGTCGATCGGGTTCATCCGATCGCTTGGCCGCGCATGGCGCTCCCCACCTCAAGCGCGGACAACGTCCACGATCAGCTTGATGGAAATCGCCAGCAAGCCCACTTGCACCCATTTGAAAAACCAGTCGTCGGCGATTTTGCGTGTGAGGTATGCCCCCGCCACGGTGCCCACCAGGGCAAACGGGATCAGCGCCATCGCACCCATCAATTCGGTGGCGCCATAGGGCTGTAGCGCGTGGTAAGGCCCCAGCTTGGCCAGGTTGATGACAGCAAAAAACAAGGTCGAGGTGCCGGCAAACACCAGCTTGGGCAGTTGTTGGGGCAAGAGGTAAACCTGAAACGGGGGGCCACCCGCATGCGAGATGAAGCTGGTAAAGCCTGACAAGCTGCCCCAGAGCAGTCCCTTTTTCCAGCTGACTGGCCTTGGTGCTTGCGCGGTGTTGCGCTTGCGCCAAGCGTTGAGCACAAAGCCCACGCCCATGAGGCCGATCATCATTTTCACAGCCGTGTCTGACACCAGCGATGCGGTCAGCCACCCCACCAGCACACCACCCACGCCAGCTGGAACGAGAACTTTCAGGTTGATGGCGCTGAAGTTCTTGCGGTAAAGCCACAGCCCCACCAGGTCAGAGATGATGTAAATCGGCAGCAGCATCACCACCGCTTTGACCGGGGACATGAACAGCGAAAGAATGGGCACCGACAACATGCCCACCGTGGGCAAACCGCCTTTGGACAAGCCCACAAGAGCTGCCGCCAGCCCCGCCCAGATCAGGTAATTGGCATCGGCCATGTCAAACCAGGCACTGCGCTTTGCTCGAGACTGCGCGCAAATGTGTGCTCATAAATAGGCGCGCGCCCAGCTCAGGCCGCGCGAGGTGCCGCCGGCCGAGGCATCGGCCGGGTTGTACTCGCAGCCGATCCAGCCGTCCCAGCCGCATTCGGCCGACACCTTGTCGATGACCTGGAAGATGTGTGCCCAGTTCACCTCGCCCGTGCCCGGCTCGTGGCGGTGAGGCACCTCGGCGATCTGGAAATGCCCCACCCGACCCGTGGGCAGGTACTGGGCTATTTTTGAGCTCAAGTCGCCTTCGACGATCTGGCAGTGGAACAAGTCCATTTGCACCTTCACGTTGGCTGCACCCACGGCCTGCGCGATGCGGTGCGCGTGGTCTTGGCGGTTGAGGTGAAAGCCCGGCACGCTGCGGGTGTTGATGGGCTCAATGAGCACGTCACGCCCGGCTTGGGCGGCTTCTGCAGCGGCCCATTGCAGGTTGCTGATCAATGTGGCATCTGCGGCCTCTGCGCTGACACCCTCAGAGCGCAAACCCACCATGGCGTGGATGCGTGGGCAGTTCAGCGCCTCGGCATACACCAGGGCTTGGTCAAAGCCCGTGCGGAACTCGGCTTCGCGGCCAGGCACGCTGGCCGTGCCGCGACTGCCTGTTTCCCAAGCCTTGGCAAAGCTGTCGGTCTCGGTCCCGCCAGAGGGCGTGTTGAACAACACTTGCTGCAAACCATTGGCTTTGAGACGTGCGGCCAACTCTTGAGCGGGGAAGGCGTAAGGAAACAAATACTCCACCGCCTTGAAGCCGTCTTGGGCCGCCGCTTCAAAGCGGTCCAGAAACGGCAGGTCGGGGTACATCATCGACAGGTTGGCGGCAAAGCGGGGCATGGGGTTCTTTCGGTGTGCAATGGTTTCCATCACGGCGAGGGCGCCGCTCCTACAGGGTCACCAGCGTGCGCCAAAGGACTGGCGCAGTTCGTCCAGGTCGCTGGCCTGCAGCGGCGGGGTGTGGGGTAGCAGCAGCATGAGCCGTGCAGTGTCTTCGAGTTCTTCGAGCGTGGACATGGCGGTGGCGGGCGTGTTGTGCCACACGTTGGGGCCTAAACGCGGCAGCATCACCGCGCGGATGGGCGTGCCTTGTGCCGCGTAACTGCGGATCAAGGCCGCCACTTCTTTGGCCGCCTCGGGGCTGCCGGGGCGGTGGTACCGCGCAAGCGGCACGTGGCCTACTTTCATCACAAAGTACGGGGTGATCGGTGGCAGCAATTCCGCGCCGTGGGCGTTCAGGCTGAGCGCCACGCAGTGCGTGCTGTGGGTGTGGATCACGCAACGCGTGTCGGCGTCCTGTTCGCAAGCAGCAGCGTAAATCTGGCGGTGCAAGGCGATGGTCTTGCTGCCCTTGTCACCACTGACTTGCTGGCCTTGCAGGTCGAGCTTGGCCAGGCGTGCTGGGTCCAGAAAACCCAAACTCGCATCGGTGGGGGTGATGAGAAAACCATCATCGAGCCGCACGCTGATGTTGCCCGCCGTGGCGTGCACATAGCCTCGCTCAAACAGGCTGCGGCCCACGCGGCAAATTTCTTCGCGGGCTTGGGATTCATTCATGCGCTCTCCTGCTGGCATGGTTTCATTGTAGGAGCCCCGCCCTCGGGGCGAATGCTTGCGGCCTGCAAGCGTTTGATCGCGGCGGGGGCGCCGCTCCTGCAGGGGGCATGGGTCATGGCAAGGCGGCAAAGGCTTTGGTGAAGACGTCTTCGGTGCCGAAGTTGCCTGACTTGAGCGTGATGTGCACACCGCCGTTGCTTGAAGGCGCATGGCACCACGGAACGCCCGGATCGATCTGTGGACCGATTTGCAACTGCGCAATGCCCAGCGCCTGCACGCAAGCGCCCGAAGTTTCGCCGCCTGCCACCACCAGTTGCTGCACGCCCAGACCGACCAAGCCACGGGCCACAGCGGCAAGCGCGTGTTCGACCAAAGCACCCGCCTCGGCCACGCCCAGCCGCGCCTGCACGGCTTTGACAGCCTCGTGTTCGGCGGTGGAGTACACCAGCACCGGTCCGTCACGCAAAAGTGGCGCGGCCCAGGCCAGCACCTGCTGCACGACAGTCTCACTTTGGCCGTGCATCAGCGCTGCCGGGTTGATCGCCATCGCGGGCCGACCGCTGGCTTTGAAGTGCGCCACTTGCGCGTTGGTGGCCAGCGAGCAGCTGCCTGAGACCACGGCTTGCAAGCCACAGGCCGCAGGCAACTGGCTCGCCTGCAAAGAAGGCTTCAGGCCAAAGTTGGCGGGCAGGCCAATGGCCACGCCCGAGCCAGCGGTCACCAGCGGCATGCCCTTCAAGGCAGGTCCGAGCAGGTGCAGGTCGTCGTTGCTGGTCGCGTCCACCACCGCCACGCCGACACCTTCAGCACGCAAAGCGGCGATGCGCTCGCGAATGGCCGCTTCACCTTGCGCCACCGTTTTGTAATCGATCAAGCCCACCTTGCGCTTGGTTTGCGCTTGCATCACGCGCACCAAGTTCGCATCCTGCATGGGTGTGAGGGGGTGGTTTTGCATGCCTGATTCGTTGAGCAGCACATTGCCCGCGAACAAATAGCCCTTGAACACGGTGCGGCCGTTGTCCGGGAAGGCCGGGGTTGCGATGGTGAAGTCTGTGCCCAGTGCGTCCATCAGCGCCTCGGTCACCGGGCCGATGTTGCCCTCGGGTGTACTGTCAAAAGTGGAGCAGTATTTGAAATAGATTTGCTGCGCCCCTTGCGCTTGCAACCACGTCAAGGCTTCGAGCGATTGCGCAATCGCCTCATCCGCTGGGATGGTGCGCGACTTGAGCGCCACCACCACCGCGTCCACGTCAGCCGACAGGGGCGATGTGGGCACGCCAATGGTTTGCACCACCCGCATGCCCGAGCGCACCAGGTTGTTGGCGAGGTCCGTGGCGCCTGTGAAGTCGTCGGCAATGCAACCGAGTTGGATCTTCATGCCTTGCCTTTCGGCAGTTCAATGCCCGGAAAAATCTTGATGACCGCGCTGTCGTCTTCCTTGGCAAAGCCTGCGGTGCTGGCCTGCATGAACATCTGGTGCGCGGTGGAAGACAGCGGCAGTGGGAACTTGCTGGCACGCGCCATGTCGAGCACGATGCCTAAATCTTTCACAAAAATGTCCACAGCTGAGAGCGGCGTGTAGTCGGCCGCCAGCACATGGGCCATGCGGTTTTCAAACATCCAGCTGTTGCCCGCGCTGTTGGTGATCACCTCGTACAGCGCATCGGCGTCAACGCCTTCGCGCAATCCCAGGGCCATGGCCTCGGCAGCGGCCGCAATGTGCACGCCGGCCAGCAGCTGGTTGATGATCTTGACCTTGCTGCCCGCACCCGCGCTGTCGCCCAGCTTGTAGACCTTGGCGGCCATGGCATTCAAGTACGGCTCGGCCACGGCATAGGCCTCGGGTTGGCCCGCCGTCATCATCGTCATCTGGCCGGATGCGGCTTTGGCTGCACCGCCCGAGATGGGCGCGTCCACATAACGCAGGCCCATGGCCTCCAGGCGCGCTTCCAAAGCCACCGACCAGTTCGGGTCGACGGTGGAGCACATCACGAACACGCTGCCGGGCTTCATGCTGGCAGCACAACCGGGCATGCCATCGGGTGTAGTGCCGTCGCCAAACAGCACGGCTTCGGTCTGCGCGGCATTGACCACCACCGAGACAACCACGTCACTTGCTGCGCCCAAAGATGCCAAGGTGTCGTGCGCCACACCGCCGTCTTTGGCAAAGGCTTGCGCGACCTCGCGCCGCACATCAAACACCTGCACGGCGTGCCCTGCACGGCGCAGCGAAGCGGCCATGCCCGAGCCCATGGCCCCCAAACCGATCAAACCCACTGTCGTCATGGTGTTCTGCCTGTTCAAATTCAACAGGTCATCATACAAATTTTCAGACCTTGGGTCTTCCGGAATTACCCTGCTGCCTCAGTGGAGCGCGTGCGCCTGCAACTGCGCCAAGGTCACGAACTCAAGCGCTTTGGCATGTGTGGATTCGAGCACCACATGGGGGGCGACACCCGCATCAAAAGCCTGCTTCCAGCGCAAAGCGCACAGGCACCACCGGTCGCCGGGATTCAAGCCTGCAAAGCGGTACTCGGGCACAGGGGTGCTCAGGTCGTTGCCTTTTTGGCGCGAGAATGCCAAAAATTCTGCGGTCACTTTGGCGCACACCACATGGCTGCCTTGGTCGTGCTCGTCGGTGTTGCAGCAGCCATCGCGGTAGTAGCCCGTGAGCGGGTCGTAGGAGCATGGCACCAAGGCCTTGCCCAGCACATTCAAAGCGTCATCGTTCATCTGTTGCGTTTCCTGGGGGTTTTATTTCAATCATAGCCACTCGGGTTTTCAAGCGCGGTTACGCTTGGGGCCTGACCATTGACGCTGCGCCTTGCCCCAACATGCACAAAAAACCCTCTGACCGCCTGGCGGCCTTGACCCCCGGTGACATCTCTGCCGTGATTCAAATGGCTTGGGAAGACAGGACCACGTTCGAGACCATCCACGAGCGCTTGGGCCTGAGCGAGCCTGAGGTCATCCGGCTGATGCGCGCTGAACTTCAGCCGAGCTCTTTCAAAATGTGGCGCGAACGCACACGCGGGCGGGTCACCAAGCATCGGGCCCTTCGGCCTGCGCAAATGAAGTTCGATGACCACGCTGTGGCCGACCACCGCCGCGCCAACGCCTGTCACGGATCGGGACTGAGCCGGGGGTTGAATGGGAGGGTGCAAAATGGCAGCATTCAAGTGCACCAGCCCTTCGACAAAGTTCACGATGCCCATTCAGCCATGAAACAAGTCCATGCCATTCTCACCGTCTTGCTGGCTGCATTGGGCAGCCACGCCTTTGCCCAGATCGACACCGCTGCACCCACGCCGCAGCCAGCCGCGTTGACGCCGCCCCCTGCGGTGCAACTGGTCCAGGTGCGTGTGCTGTCCACCACGCCTGTGCAAGTGACCACTGCGCAGGGCATGGAGCTCAGTTACAAAACCGTTTATGAACTCAACGGCCAGCAATTCAGTGTCCAGTTGCCGCAAGATCCCGGGGACCATTTGCTTCTGCAAATGCCAACCCAGCCCTTGTTTGTGCCTGCACCAATGGCTGCATCGACTGTTCAGGTGCAGACGGTGGTTGGCGTGCCCTACGCCCCCTATACCCCCTATGCCCCTTACCCCTCCGTGCTTTTTGTCGGTTCGCTGTACAGACCCTTGCCCTACATTGGCGGCATCCACCACTCTGCGGGTGGCGGCCGGTTTGGACGCCGGGGCGGCAGGCATTGAGCAAGGTGGTGGCAAGCCATTCGCCCCCGCGCCCATGCTGAGCGCCTTTGAAGCACTTTCTCAGGCGGGTGAGGTCCTGTGAGGCCCCGCCTCAATCGGGCCGAGGGATGAGTTTGTAGGACAGCAGCTGTCCGTCTGCGCCCACCCGGGCCAGCACCATGTCGCCCGAGGCGATGTTTTCCCCTGCGTAATCTTGGATGTTGACATGGTGCGTCACCAAGATGAGTGCCTTGTCACCTTTGGTTTTGAGCTTGTCAGCGATGAGTTGTTTCAACGATGTCGTGCGCTCTTTGGCTTGGTGCATCTCGTCAAAGAACGAGGCCAAAGCCGGTTCGACTTGGACGCTCCCAAAGTCCAACAATTTCGCGGTGTCTTGGCATCTGCACCAGGCGCTGGTGTAAACCTCTGCCGCTGTAACGCCTTGCTTTTTGAGCCACGCCCCCACCACAGAGGCCTGCTTGCGCCCCTGTGCACTCAGGTTGCGCTGCGTTTTGCAGTCGTTCAGTGCGTAGCCTGCTGGGTCGCCCACGCCGGGCGCCAGTGTGTGACGCATCAACAACACGTGCTCAGAGGCCTGGAGCTTTCGGGACATCTCGCTCGCTTGCGCGCACACCCCAACGAGCAGCCAGAGCGCGCACAGGGTGATTTTTCGGCCATTCATCATGTGGACGCCGCGGTCTGCACCGCGTTTGGAAATTCTTGGGTGATCAGCAAGTCGATGGCCTTGGCCAAACCGAAGTCCAGGGCCGTCAAACCACCGGCATCGTGCGTCCAAAGTCGAATCCGAATTCGGCGGTAAACCGACAGGCATTCGGGGTGGTGGTTGTGCTGCTCAGCCAGTGCGGCCACTTTGTCAAAGAAGGCCACAGCCGTTGAAAAACTGTCGAACTGCCAGTTCTTTTCAATGCAGTCTGGGTTCGAATGGCGCGTCCAAGCGTGCAGTTGGGTCAGGTCTTGGTGCACTTGCGCGCCTGTGAGTCTGGAGGGCGTCATTTGTGTTGTGTCCTTTGATCAGGCTGGAGTGTGCCAGCGCGGACGCGCATGGGCGAAGGCGCGTGGGCGATGGCCACGTTCACACCAAGGGCACCTCATCCCAGCCGGTGGTGTAGTTGGGCGACTTGCGCTCTTGCCGCATTTGCCAGCCTGCCAAAGCCCCTTGCGAAGAGACCTTGACTGCGCCACGACCGTAGCGGAGGTTCAGCTTGTCCAGGGCCTGCATGAGCCGAGCGTTGCTGGTGGTTTCGGGCTCCAGCAAGTCGCCTTGCCTGTGCGCCTCGGGGCTGATCTCGCTGAGCATGATGCCGGCCTTTTTGTACAGGTAGTCAGGCTTGAACATGCGCTCGCACAGGTGGGCCACCCAGCGGTTGACCTCGAGGCTGTCGTTCGTCGGGTAAGGCAGTGGCACGGCAAGGCTGGGTGTGTATTGCGGCAAGTCCTTTCGCATGCGGTTGGTCTGCAAAAAGACTTGGATCACCGAGGCCTGGCCGCCTTGCGCCCTGAGTTTGGTACAGGCGTTGGCCACAAACGTGGACAGCGCATCTTGGAGCACGGGCAACTCACTGACCATGCTGCCAAACGATCGGCTCGAGATGATTTGCCGTTTGTCGCTTTGAACTTCCTGCAAGTCCATGCACGCGGTCTCTTGCAACTCGCGTTGGGTTTTTTCCATCACGACGCCCAATTCGGCGCGCAGCGTGGCGGTGTGTGCTTCGCGCAAGTCCAGTGCGGTGCTCACGCCGTGCAGTGCCAGCTTTTGCGTGAGCTTGCGGCCCACGCCCCAGACTTCCTGCACCGGTATGCGCTGCAGCAGTTGGGCTTTTTGCGCTTCGCTCAGGGCGTTGTAGTTGAAGACCCCTTTGGAGCGCGGGTGTTTTTTGGCCACATGGTTGGCCAGCTTGGCCAGTGTCTTGGTGGGGCCGATGCCAACGCACACAGGCATGCCTGTCCACATGCCCACCCGCTCGCGCATGGCGTAGCTCACTTCACGCAGTTTCGGTGTGCCCGTCAGATCGACAAAGCATTCGTCAATCGAATACACCTCGCTTCGGGGTGAAAACCCGGCAAGGATGTGCATGACCCGGTTGGACAGGTCGGCATACAGGGCGTAGTTGCTGCTCATGGCTAAAATGCCGTGTTCCTCGGCCAGCACCTTGCATTCGAACCAGGGTTGGCCCATTTTCACGCCCAGCGCTTTGGCCTCGTTGGAGCGTGACACCACGCAGCCGTCGTTGTTGGACAACACGACCATCGGCACCTGGGCCAAGTCGGGCCGGAAGGTCCGTTCACAGCTCACATAAAAATTGTTGCAGTCCACCAGGGCCAACTGCTGCTTCATGCCAATTCGATCCTGGCGGTGTTCATCATGATCGGTTTGACCAGGATCTTGTAAGTGTCCAGGTCAAAGCCCTGCGCCTCGTGGGCCTCGTGTTGCGGGTGCTTGGAGCACCAGGTCCCCAGATAACGCCAGTTGTGAATGCGGTGGCGTTGCACCCAATGGCCGTTTTGCTCGACCAAGTCGACCGCGCCAGGAAAAGGCCAGGCGTGCACTTTCAAGTCCACCAACGCGGTGAAAAGGCGTTGGTCGTGGGCTTGCCGATTTTCTGTGCCCACGCATGCGCCCAGGCAGGTTTTGACTTGCAGGCCGAAGCAGCCCCGTTGGCCGATTTTTTCCAGGCCCAGCAAGCCCAGGCACAAGCGGTGCTGGTCAGCCAGCTCGCGCAGCTTGCTTTGCGCCGCATGCACCGAGCTGAAGAGCCCGTACAGGCGGTCGGTCTGACCGACGGCGACGTCCTTGCCCGTCACGATCTGCGGTGTGCCACCCGTCAGATGCGGCAACTCGATGGCGCACAGGCTGCGCAAGCGCCGCAAGCGGATGTTGTACAGCGGGTGACGTTGTTTGATCAGCCGTGCCTCCAGCAGCAGTGCGCCGATTTCGCCCGCAGTTTCGATGCAGTCCACGCGCCGGGACTGCGCGAGCATTTCCGCCTCTTCCTGGGTCCGCAGGTGCGCCAGCACGCGGCTGCGGATGTCCACGCTCTTGCCGATGTACAGGGGCAGCGTGCCTTCGCCCCTGAAGATGTACACGCCGCAGCCGCGCGGCAATGCCGCCAGCGAATGGGGGTCGATCAGGTGCGGTAATGCCGGGGCTGCGGTTTGCGTCATGGCCTCAATACAGCTTGTGCAGGTTGCGTGTGACCACACCCCAGATCACCAGTTCTTCACCGTCCTTGACCATGATGGGCGGGTAAAGCGGGTTCTCGGCGACCAACTTGAGCACGCCGCCGCGCCGGTGCAGACGTTTGACGGTGTAATCGTTGTTGAGCACCGCCAGCACGATGTTGCCGTGCTTGGCCTCGATGGAGCGGTCCACCAGCAGTTCATCGCCTTCGTAGATGCCAATGCCGTTCATCGAGTCGCCCTTGACCCGGAAGATGAAGGTCGCTTCTTTGTTGCGAATCAGGTGCTCGTTCAGGTCGATGCGCTTGCGCGTGTGGTCTGCTGCCGGCGACGGAAAACCCGCGGACACGCGCCAGGCACACACATCCAGCCAGACGGGGGTGTCGGAGACCGCAATGGGAACAGGTCGGGATTCGAGGTGCGCTGACATGCCTTGAATATACTGTACAAATCTACAGCCTTTCAAGTCCTCATATGGGTGCGCAAAGGTGAACCTGCCGCTCAAAGCCAGCGCGAACTGCCAACGCACGGCTTGGCCCGATTCGCCGCAAGGATGGACCCCCAAGGGGGTGTCGGCGTATCCTCGGGTGTCGTTTGGCGACGTGTGCTGCTGGCCACAGCGCTTGTTTTGCAAAAAGGAGTTCTCATGCGTGCGGTTGGCAATTTCCTGTGGTTCATTCTGGGCGGTGTTTTCATGGGCCTGGGCTGGTGGCTCGTGGGGCTGATCGCATTCATCAGCATCGTGGGCATCCCCTGGGGCCGGGCGTGCTTTGTCATCGGCAACTTCACGTTTTTTCCGTTCGGGCGTGAAGCCATCAACCGCAAGGAGTTGACGCACGAAGAAGACCTGGGCACCGGGGCGTTGGGCCTGGTGGGCAACATTGTCTGGTTTTTGCTGGCAGGCGTGTGGCTGGCGATCGGCCACGTCATCTCGGCCGTGGTGTGCTTTTTCACCATCATCGGCATCCCGTTTGGGATTCAGCACCTCAAGCTCGCGGGCATCGCGCTGGCGCCCGTGGGCAAGACCATTGTCTCCAAAGAAGTTGCAGCCGCTGCCCGCGAGGCCAATGCGCGTGCGCACGTGACGCAAATGCGCCGCGACTGAGTCTGCCGCCTCGCCGCTGCGGGGCGCAGGGGCTCAAACCCCTTCAGGCTGGATTTTGGCGCGGGCGATCACCGGTTTCCAGCGGGCTTGTTCTTGTTTGATGAAAGCTTCGAACTCGGCCCGCGTGTTGCCCACGGCCAGTGCCGTGTCCTGGCTGAGCTTGTCACCCATGGCTTTGCCGCGCGCGGCCTTGACCGCTTCGGCCTCGAGCCGCTCGAGGTGGGCCTTGGGCCAGCTGCTGGGGGCCAGCAGGCCGTACCACTGCGTCATCTCAAAGCCCTTGTAGCCCTGTTCGGCCACGGTGGGCACATCGGGCAATTGCGGCAAACGTGCGCTGGTGCCCGTGGCAATGCAGCGCAGCTTGCCGGCCTTGATGAATGGCAGCAAGGCGGGCGCGCCCACCGCTGCGGCTTGCAGGCGGCCAGCCATCAGGTCGGTCAGCATCGGGCCCGTGCCGCGGTAGGGCACATGCAGCATGAAAGTCTCGGTCGCCATCTTCAGGTATTCGAACGCCAGGTGCCCCGCGCTGCCGTTGCCCGCCGAGCCGTAGTTGAGTTGCCCGGGCCGGGCCTTGGCGTAGGCGACAAACTCCTTGAGGTTTCTCACGGGCAAGTCGGGGTGCACCACGTACAGGCTGGGCACTTTGGACAGCAGTGTGATGGGCACGAAGTCCTTGTTGGCGTCGTAGGCCAGCTTCGCAAAGATGTAGGGGTTCACGGCCAGGGTGCCAATGTGCCCCAGGATGAGTGTGTGCTCGTCGCTCGAATGGGCGACCTCCTGCATGGCGATGTTGCCCGCGGCGCCGGGCTTGTTGTCGACAAACACGTTCTGGCCGAGGCTTTTGGCCATCTCGCTGGCCACGGCGCGGGCCACGATCTCGGAGCTGCCGCCGGGCGCAAAGGGCACCACCAGGCGCAGGGGTTTGCTGGGCCAGGCGGTTTGGCCTTGGGCTATGCCAGCACTCAGGGCCAAGCCGCTTGTGGCGGCGTGCGTCAGCCAGTCACGGCGGGTGAGGGCATGGGGGGGCAGGGTCATGTCGGGCTTTCTGAGTGTGTGGTGCATTTTGCAGCACAGACGCTCAGCCAACGCCGTCGGCTGTGCTTGTCGCAAAAGTCAGGCAAACCACCCCAAAACCGCCACCATTCAGGCTGGAGTCACGGGCAGTGGGCTTGTTGTTCACGGGTTTGAGGGCGGTTGGGCGCAGGTTGGTGGACTCGACATCAAATGGGAAGCCGCACTTAATTTGGTATAAAAGTTCAAATATCAATTCAATTGTTGTTCTTTTAAATCATAATTCGACTTGCATTTTGCAAAGGACGTGGTTCTGTCTCTTGCAGCCGTTTTGCTTTGGTTTAGCCACGTGACATTTCGTTGACCCATGAAGTACTTCAGCATCAGGCTTCAACTGGCCTTGAGCGCGATTGCGCTGGGTATCCTGCTGCTGCTGGCCCAACTGGGCATCCAGTTCTATGTGCTGCGCGCAGACATCGTTCAGCGGATCGAGCGGCATGAATTCAGGCAACTCACCGATTTTGCCGAGTACCTGGACGAAAAGCTGGAGGAGAGCAAAGAGATGCTCGCCATCATCTCCCCCAATCTCGCTGCGCAGCAGCTGAGCGATCCGCGGACCTTGGAAGTCGCCCTTCAGCGCGAAAGCGCGCTGTTCACGGTCTTTGATGACCTGTATGTTTTCGACGCCAAGGGTTTGCTGCTGGTGGACTGGCCGGTCAAGCCTGGCAGGCGCATGCTGGACATGTCCGAGCGCGATTACATCCAAGAGGTGGTGAAAACCCACCAAACCGTCATCTCCAAGCCCATCTTGGGCAAGGCCACCAAGCAGCCCATCGTGGTGGTGGCCACCCCGATACTCGATGCTCAGAACCGCTTGGTGGGCATCTTGGGCGGCGTGCTGAACCTCAACAAACCCAATTTACTGGGCACCATTGCCACCCGTAAAAACGGCGCGACCGGTTACTACTATCTGGTCACGCAAGACCGGGTGCGCATTGCGCACCCAGACCCGTCACTGATCTTGAAGACGGTGCCACTCCACAGCACGAACTTGCCTTTTGAAGAAGCCATGAAGGGCTTTGAGGGCACACGGGAGGGGCAGACCACCCGGGGGCTCAAGGCCTTGTTCACGTTTAAAAAACTCAAAACCACCGATTGGATCGTGGGTTCGGTGATCCCCACGGAAGAAGCGTTTGCCCCCATCACTGACCTGTACCACCGCATGTTGTTGGTCACCTTGCTGCTGCTGGGGGTGGTGATTCCGTTGTTGTGGGTATTTGCAGCCCGATTGGTGAGGCCTTTGGCCCAGCTCGCGCAGGCCATGCATGACACCGCTGCACGGATGCGTGACGGCAAGTCGGTGACGCCCATTCCCGAATTGGGCAGTCAGGAAATCCACACGGTGGTGCAGGCCTTCAATGAATTCATGGCGGCTCGCCTGCGCGCCGAGTGCCTGCTGTCGCAGGCGCGCGATGAGGCGCAAGCGGCCAACAATTCCAAGAGCAACTTTCTGGCCAACATGAGCCATGAAATCCGCACGCCCATGAATGGCATTGTGGGCATGACCGAGTTGTGTCTGCAAACACGCACGACCGATGAGCAGCGCAGTTATCTTGAGATGGTGGAGACCTCCGCCAAGTCTTTGCTCTCAGTGATCAACGACATCCTCGATTTTTCGAAAATCGAAGCGCGCAAGCTCGACCTGGACCCGCATGAATTTTCGGTGCACAGCCTGGTGCGCCAGTCGACGCGGGCCTTGTCACTTCGGGCGGTGGAGAAAGAGCTTGAGCTGGTGTGCGACATCGCCGTTGATGTACCCGAGTTGGTGGTGGGCGACGCCTTGCGCTTGCAGCAGGTGCTGACCAATTTGCTGGGCAACGCGATCAAGTTCACGGCCCAAGGTGAGGTCGTCCTGACGGTCGAGCGCGTGAAGACGCCACCGAACGCCGATGGGGTCTGGCTGCAGTTCCACATCAAGGACACCGGGATCGGTATTTCGCAAGACAAACAGGCACTGATATTTGACATCTTCACGCAGGCCGATTCGAGCACTGCACGCCGCTTTGGCGGCTCGGGCCTGGGCCTGGCCATCAGCCGCAGCCTGGTGGAAATGATGGGAGGGCAAATCAGTGTCGCCAGCGAACTTGGGCAAGGCAGCGCATTCAGCTTCACCACGCATTTGGGGCACGCGAGCGCCCTGCCCGTGGTGCGGGGTGAGCTCAGTGGCCACTTGAGCGGAGAGACGGTGCTGGTGGTCGATGACAACGCCAGCAGCCGCCACATCCTGGCGCGCAACCTGACGTCGGCTGGCCTGCATGCCGTCGTCTGCGACAGCGCAGCGCAGGCACTGCACTGTCCGCAATTGCTGCACGCACATTACGCCTTGATCGATGTGGGCTTGCCCGACATCGACGGCTATGCGCTGGTGACCGAGTTGCGCAAGACACGCACAGCCGCGCAGCTGACGATCGTCATGATGGGCGCCTTGAGCGAGCAAACGCCGCAGGAGCTGCTGCAGTCCCATGAAATCCAGGGCTTTCTGGTCAAGCCGATTGACCTGCACGAGCTGGTGTCCATCCTCAACCGTTGGTCCAAGACCCATGTGCAAGCGCCGCTGGTGAATGAAGAGCCACCGCAGGAGGCGTGGTCTCCATTGGCCTCACGCGTGCTCTTGGCCGAGGATACGCCGATCAACCAGACCCTGGCCACCATCATCCTCACGCGCATGGGTTGTGAGGTCACCGTGGCCAACAACGGCCTGGAAGCGGTGGATGCTTTCAAGGACGGTGCGTTCGACTTGGTGCTGATGGACATCCAGATGCCCGAGATGGGGGGCATCGAGGCGACGCTGGCGATCCGCGAGTTGGAGAGCCGACTGGCGCGCGGACCGACGCCCATCATCGCCGTCACGGCCAATGCGCTCAAAGGGGACCGTGAACGTTACCTGCAAGCAGGCATGAACGGCTATGTCTCCAAACCCATTTCGGTGGAAGCGCTTAAATCCGAAATCCAGCGACTGCTTCGGGACGGCGTGGTGGCGGCGCGCTGAGCGCGCCGCGAGCCTTTGCACTGCTGGGGTGACGATCAGCTCAATAGCGCCCTGATCCCATGCCGCCCATGCCGCTGCCACCACCACGGCGGCGCATATCGCCCCCCTGCCGCAAGTCGGGTCGGCGTTCGCTGTTGTTTGCAGCGCCAGCGGGCGGCCCTGTGAACGTCGGGATGCTGGCGAGCAACCACAGGTTGGCCATTTTCTTTTGGTCTGCGTCCAGAGCGCTGTAGAGGGCTTTGGCCGCTTGCTCGATGTCTTCGAGCCCGGCCAGGCGGTTTTGGTGGTTCATCACCAAGCGGGTGATCTGTTGCGGCGCAGCCTCATCTTCAGAGGCCAACGCTGGGCGCTCTCGGAAGAACTGCTGGGTGTAGGCTTCGAGCCGTGCCACATACTTGTCCCACAGCGGCTGCTGCTCAGGCGTGATCTTGAGCTTGTCACGCAGTTGCTCGGGGGCATACGCGCCCCGCATGGGGCTGGCCTGAGTGGCCGGCGTGGCAGGTACCGTGGCCAATTGTTCAGTGGCCACTGGCTGCGCCGCGCACAACAGCGGTAAGGCCAAGAGGGCCGCAAGCGGCAGTTTTTGAATGGTCAACTTCGATCTGCTCATGGCCTTCAGCTTAAGGTGCGAACAGCACCACGGCAGGGTGGGCTTGGCAAAGAATTGTGAAGCCCAGTGTGAAGCCAAGTCGCAACCGGTGTCACAGCCTGGAGCGCCTGTTTGATCTTCACCGGTCAGGCTTTTTTGTGCCCAAAAAAATGCGCCCCAGCTGGGGCGCATGAAGTGAGAAGTCCGGCAACTGCATGCAGCCATGACAGCGCCATTGTACTGTATGAATAGACAGTATTTTGAGATTGGCTTTTCAGGTGCCGATCACGCCGCCGTCGCGTTTGCGGATCACCACATTGGCCGAGCGGGGACGCCCTTGGGGTTCGCGGTCCGGCCAGTTGGAGAACTGGCGCGGGTTTTTGGGGTCGCTGCGGTCGGTGGGCGTCTCGCCCGGGTGTTGTACGCTGATGAACAGGTTGCGGCCATCGGGGGTGAAGGCGATGCCGGTGATTTCGCAGTTGGTCGGGCCGGTCAGAAAGCGCCGTATCTCGCCCGTTTGTGGGTCGCAGGCCAGCATCTGGTTGTTGCCGATGGTCTTGAACTCGCCCTGGTACATCTGCGTGGCGTGCACGTCGGTCTGGATCCACAGCAGGCCATTGGGCGCAAAGCCCAGGCCGTCTGGGCAGCCAAAGATGTCGCCTTTGACATTGCCCTTGGCTTCGGCGCGCGGGTTGGCCGGGTCGCCCGCCAGCACCAAATGGTTCCATGAAAACTGCAGACCATCGTGGTCGCCGTCTTCGAGCCAACGGATGATTTGGCCCATGCTGTTGTTGGCACGCGGGTTGGCCGCATCCACCCCCGGATGACCGGCCTGGCCGCGTTGGCTGTTGTTGGTCAGGGTGCAGTACACCCAGCGCGAAGCGGTGTCGATGCTCAGCCATTCGGGGCGGTCCATTTGGGTGGCGCCCAGCAGGTCGCTGGCTTGTCGTGTTTTGATCAGCACCTCGCCTTGGTCGGCAAAGCCATTCGCCGCCGTCAAGGGGCCCTGGCCGTGCACCAGGGGAAGCCAAGCGCCGCGACCGTCAGCGTCAAAGCGCGCCACGTACAACGTGCCGTGGTCGAGCAGGCCTCGGTTGGCTTTGGCACCACCGGCTTGCATGCGGCCCGTGCTGACGAATTTGTAGATGTACTCAAAGCGCGCGTCTTCGCCCGAATACACCACGGCGCGCTGGTCGCGCGTCAGGGCCACCCACGCGCCTTCGTGCGCGGCGCGGCCAAGGGCCGTGCGCTTGACGGGGGTGCTGCTGGGGTCCATCGGGTCGACCTCGACCACCCAGCCAAAGCGGTTGGGTTCGTTGGGTGTGTGCGCCACTGCGAAACGGGGGTCGCCAGAGGCCCAGCCATACAGGCCTTTTTCTCGCAAACCCCAACGCTTGTGGTGCGGATCGATGTTCTTGCCACCGTCAAAATAAAACGCCCAGTTCTCCTCGCCCGACAGGTAGGTGCCCCAGGGCGTCTGGCTGCTGGCGCAGTTGTTGAGGGTGCCCAGCGTGGTGCGGCCTTGCGGGTCAGCGGCAGTGCGCAGCAGCGCGTGGCCTGCGGCCGGGCCGGTCATCTCAAAAGGCGTGCTCAGGGTGAAGCGGCGTGCATAAGGCGAGGGGCGCACCATCTCCCATTGCTGACCATGAAGTTTGGCCTCGTAGACCGACAGGCCGTGTGCGTTTTGCGATTTTTTGACCTTGGCTGGGGTCATCGGCAAAAAGCCATCGGGGTGCAAGAGCCCATCGTCGGTGTATTCGTGGTTGAGCGCGATCAGGCCGTGGGTGGATGAGCCGCCCAGCGGGAAAAATGCCAGCCCGTCGTGGTGCATGCCCAACTGCACGGCCTGGTCTTCGGCGCTGTTGCTGGCGTCCATGCGAAAAGCAGGCATGCGCCCCTCAATGCCCACGGGTTCGCCCCATGCGGCAATCACTTGCGCCACATAACCCGGGGGCACCTGCAACGCATCGCCCATGCCCGGAGGGATGGCCGCAAAGCCCAGGCGAGGCGAGGCGCTGGAGCCCGCACTGGCGCAGCCACTCAAAGGTTGCAGCAATGTGGCCAGCGCCGAGACACCTGCGAGCTTGAGCACCGAGCGGCGCTGGGCCAACACGTCGTGGATCGAGGCGTTGCCCGAGCGGTTGCTGTCTTCCATGGTCGAGAAATCTTTGGCCATCGCGTTATGCTCTTGAGAATGGTTTGGCAAGTGTCTTTGGATGGTTGCCACATTACAAGCCCCCGATGTCACATGGATGAAAGCATGCGCATTCTGATCACCGGTTTCGAGCCCTTTGGTGGGCAAAGCATCAACCCTTCATGGGAAGTGGCACGCGTCTTGGCGGGTTTGCATTTCCCGCAGGCCCAGGTGCAGGCCATCGAGCTGCCTTGCGTGTTTGCAAAAGCCGCACTGGCTTTGACGTGCGCCTTGGATGAGGTCCAGCCCGACATCGTGTTGGCGCTGGGGCAGGCCCAGGGGCGCAGCGATATATCGGTCGAGCGCGTGGCCATCAACATCATGGACGCGCGCATCGCCGACAACGCAGGCGCCCAGCCGATCGACCAGCCCGTGGTCTCACCCGGCCCTGCGGCGTACTTCAGCACCTTGCCCATCAAGCACTTGGTGACACGCATCCGTGCGGCGGGCTTTCCTGCCACGGTCTCACAAACGGCGGGCACCTTCGTTTGCAACCAAGTGTTTTATGCCTTGCAGCACGCGCTTGTTGGGCGGCACGGGCGCAGCGGCTTTGTGCACTTGCCCCTGTTGCCTGAGCAGGCCGCGCATTGGCCTGGCCCGGCCATGCCCAGCATGCCAATGGAGACCCAGGTGGCCGCCTTGCGTTGTGCGCTCACATGTTTGCTCGATGGCTCGGCGCCTGCCGCAGAGGATGTGAAGATCGGTGGCGGCGCATTGAACTGAGGGTTGTTCGCCCAAGAGAATGGTGATTTGTGCCTGTGTGGGCGAGGTGGCGCACAGACCCACGTCCGGCTGTGTCGGATGCTCAGGACTTCACAAGAAAGGCCGCGACTTATGACCGACCCAGAACCGTTCAGCTTGGCGATGCTGCGGGTGTTGCAAACCACCCGGAGCGCTTGGGCGCAAGCGCCTGCAGTGGCTTTGGCGGCTGCGCAGCCCGCGCCCTGCAAACTCAGCAGCCTTTGCATCAGGCGCCAGCGCATGGCGATTGGCCGACCCGCGCCTTGGGGTTTGCCAGTGGTGTCCCACGCCGTCCGGCATCCCTGAGTCGTGTGCCCTCAGGACGCCATGACGGGCCAAGCGAGGGACCTGCCAGTCACCATTTCGGCTGAAGACGCCCAACAATTGGCGTTGCTGCGAAAGCACCGCCGTGTGCACAGGCGCAAACAACCCGCCAAAGTGGCTGCGGAAATCGCGCACTTTGAAGCGCCACCCCTCACGCGGGGTCAAAAGCTGGCCGACCAGGTGGCAGCCACCATCGGCTCCTGGCGCTTCATTGCGCTGCAGACCACGGCCATCGCGGTCTGGATCACGGGCAACGCCTTGGCTGGACCCAACGCTTGGGACCCGTACCCCTTCATCTTGCTGAATTTGCTGCTGTCTTTTCAGGCGGCGTAAACGGCACCCGCCATCATGATGAGCCAAAACCGCCAGTCGGAGCTGGACAGGCGCCATGCCCAAAACGATTACGAAATCAACGTGAAGGCCGAGCTCGAGATCGAATTGCTGCACGAAAAAATCGACCTCATGAAAGAAAAAGAGCTGCTGGCCCTGACGCAGGCGGTGCGCGATCTCTCCGCGCAGCTCGAACAGATCTCAGCACGCGTGGGCCGTTGAGGCCACAGCACGCTGTGCTCGCTCAGGGCGTGCTGGTTTCGATTTTGTTCAAATCAAAACCCAAAGTGGCCAATTGCTGGAGCAATTGTTCATATGTGGCGCGTGGCAGGCTGGGTGTGCGCGAGAGAACCCACAGGTATTGCCTCGAAGGCTCGCTCACGATGGACCACTGGTACTGAGGGTCGATGGCAATGACCCAGTAGTCGCCCCAGACCATGGGGATGAAGGCGAGCCACTCGGGCGCAAAGCGCACCTTGAGCTGCGGCGACGTGGCCCCACCGATTTGCCGTGCCACACCCACGGCTTCGTTCCATTCACCGTTGGCCATCTTGCAGCGGTTGACCACCTGCACCCGACCAGCCTCCAGCACGCTGTACTGCGCGCTGGTGCTGCTGACGCACCTGCGCTGAAACCACGCCGGGTATTTGGCGATCTCGTACCAGGTGCCCATGTAGCGCGGCACGTCGAGCGTGGGGATGGTGCCCAAGGGGGCCAGCGCTTGCGCTTGCGCGCCGAGGCTCAAGAGCGCCAGCCAGACAATTTTCATAAAAAAGCGGCGCATGCTCACACCACAATCGGGCTGAGCGCGCCGTCCATGCTCATGCACACCCCGGTGATGTAGCTGGCCTTGCTCGACGCCAGAAAGACCACCGCATGGGCGATTTCTTCGGGTTGGGCCATGCGCCCCAGCGGGATGCGCGCGACCGATTGCTCCAGCGCTTCTTCGGTGCTGATGCCTTTGACTTTTGCATCGGCAGCCAGGCCTTCTTGCAGGCGGTCGGTCAGGGTCAAACCTGGGTTGACGGCGTTCACCCGGATGCCTTGCGGGGCGTAGGCTGCCGCCAGCCCAGCGCTGGCCAGCATCAGGGCCGCGTTGGCCGCGCCGCCTGGGATGTGGATGGGACTGGCCACCTTGCCGCCATTGCCCACCACGTTGACGATGCTGCCCGTGCCGCGCGCGGCCATGCGTTTGATCACCGGGTCGATCATGTGGATGTAGCTGAAGTACTTGGCCTGCATCGCCTCAGCCCAGGCTTGGGGTGTCAGCTCTTGGGCGGGGGTGCGCTTGGCCGCGCCTGCCGAGTTCACCAGCACGTCCACCGGGCCGAGCGCTGCTTCGGCCGCTTGCAGCGCGCTCACGGCCGCCGCGCTGTCACGCAGGTCGGCGGCATGGGTGCTGATCTGAGCGTTCGGAAACTGTGCCAGCAAAGTCTGGCGAGCTGCGTCCAGGTTGGCGCTCTGGCGCGAGACCAGGCTGAGCCGGGCGCCTTCCTCCAAAAAGGATTGCGCGCAAGCCAGGCCAATGCCTTTGCTGCCGCCAGTGATGAGGATGTGCTTGTCGCGAAGGTGCAGGTCCATGGGGGGCTCTTTTGTTGAAATGCGCCAATTCCCGAACATTTAACCACCGAACCCAAGGCCCCTCTGTCATGAATGCCACACCCTCTGCGCTGCGCGCGCGACTGAACCAACCCGGCCTGGTCGTGGCCCCCGGCGTGTTCGACATGGTCTCGCTGCGACTGGCCGACACCTTCGGCTTTGACGCCCTGTACATGACGGGCTATGGCACCGTCGCCTCGCACATGGGCTTGCCCGATGCAGGCTTGGCCACTTACTCAGACATGGTGGGTCGCGTCACGGCCATGGCCGGCATGGCCCGCGCGCCACTCATTGCAGACGCGGATACGGGTTATGGCGGCTTGCTCAACATGCGCCACACCATCCGTGGCTACGAGGCCGCGGGTGCGGCGGCCATCCAGCTCGAAGACCAGGAGTTCCCCAAGAAATGCGGCCACACCCCCGGCCGCCGTGTGATCCCGCTGCAAGACATGGTGCGCAAGATCCGCGTGGCGGCCGACTCGCGCGAGTCCAAAGACTTTTTGATCATTGCCCGCACCGATGCCCGCACCTCGCTGGGCCTGGACGAGGCCTTGCGCCGCGCCGAGGCTTACGCCAAAGCCGGGGCCGACATTTTGTTTGTGGAGTCGCCCGAGTCCGAAGAAGAGATGCGCCGCATTGGACAAAGCTTTGATGTGCCGCTGGTGGCCAACATGGTCGAGCGCGGGCGCACCCCCGTGCTCTCACAGGCCGAGCTCGAATCCATCGGCTACAAGATCGCCATTTTCCCGGTCACGGCCTTGCTCGCTTCAGTGCAGGCCATGACCGCGGTGTACCAGCAGTTCAAGCAGCACGGCTCATCTGCGGGCGGGCAGACCCCGCTGTACGATTTTGGCGATCTCACGAGGCTCATGGGCTTTGAAGACGTCTGGGCGTTTGAAAAACGTTACGCTGAAACCGAATAATGCCCATCTGAAAACAGGAGTCACGCATGCACCAACAACTTCGCCGTACATGGCTTTGGGGGGCGTTGGCAGTTGTTGTCGCGCTCGGCTTGAGCACAGGCGCACAAGCCCAGAGCTATCCCGCCAAACCGATCCGGCTGGTGGTGCCTTTCACGCCAGGGGGCGTGACCGACACCAGTGGCCGCTTGATCGCCGAGCAGCTGTCCAAGCGGCTCGGACAGCAGGTCATTGTCGACAACAAGCCTGGCGCTTCGGGCAACATTGGCACGCAGATGGTGTCTGCGGCCGAACCCGATGGCTACACCTTGCTGCTGGGCTTTGACGGCACCATGGTGATCAACCCGCACGTGTTTCCCAAAGTCGGTTTTGACACGGTGAAAGACTTTGCCCCGATTGGCAAGATTGGCGACGCGGTGTTGATTTTGGTGTCGCATCCGGGCTTTGCGGCCAAGAGCCTGAAGGACGTGATCGCCCTGTCCAAAACACAGCCGGGGGGCTTGTCCTATGGCACCTCGGGCACGGGCGGCACGCCGCACATCGCAGGCGAGCTGCTCAAGCTGCGCACGGGCGCCAACCTCACCCACATTCCCTACAAGGGCGGCGGCCAGGCCATGACCGATGTGCTGGGCGGCAACATCCCGCTGGTATACACCGCCATTGCCGGGGCCATCCCGCATGTGAAGTCCGGCAAGCTGCACCCGGTGGCGGTCTCGAGCGCCAAGCGTGCTTCCTCACTGCCCGATGTCCAGACTTTCATCGAGAACGGCGTGGCCGATTTTGAAAGCAACTCGTGGGTGGCGCTGCTGGCGCCAGCCAAGACGCCCCGAGCCATCGTTGACCGGCTGAATGCCGAACTGAACGCGGTGCTGAACGATCCGGAAGCGCGTGAACGGCTGAACGGCATGGGCATCACCGCCACACCCGGCACGCCCGAGAAGTTGGGCGAAGAGATCAAGCGCGATCTGGCGCGTTACGGCCAGGTGGTCAAAGCGGCCAACATCAAGGCCGAATGATCCGCGCTTGAAAGCGTGGCTGGGCCCTGCAGGCTTCAAGGCCTGTGCGGCGCGGCTTTCAGGCTGCGCACCAGCGGCTGGGCCAGCCGCTCACCCTCTTGCTGCCAAAAGGCCGGGTCGGCCCCTTCGATGCGGGTGATCGCGTTGCCCATGTGAGCCGCTGCCGCGGCCCGTGCCCCTTGCGGATCCCCCGCCTGCACGGCCTTCACGATGGCTTCGTGCTCCGACTTCACCTGAGCGGCAAAGTCCATGCGGCGCGCTTCGTTGGCGCGGGTCACCTGGGTGGCACCCAACAGAAATTGGCCCAGGTATTCGAGGGTCTGAATGAGAAAAGGGTTGCGCGCCGCGTCGGCAATTGCCCTGTGAAGCTGCATGTCTTGGACCGCGCCATCGGCGCCCGCCAGCACGGCGGCATCGAGCGCCTGCATGGCTTGGTCGATTTGTTGCAGGTCCGCCGGGGTGCGGCGCTGCGCGGCCAGGGCCGCGACTTCGGCTTCGAGGGCGCGGCGCACTTCCACCATCTGGACCACAGCTTCTTTGGAGGCGGCATGGTGCGCTTCGAAGTGCAGGGGTGCAAACGGCGCTTGCGTGCTCACAAACACGCCGCTGCCTTGGCGTGAGTCCACCAGCCCGATGGATTTGAGGCGCGAGACGGCTTCGCGCACCACGGTGCGGCTGACGTGGAACTGCTCTGCCAGCCGGGCCTCGGTGGGCAGTTTGTCGCCGGGCACCAACGCGCCGCGGCGGATTTCGGCCTCCAACTGCTCGGCCACTTGGTTGGAGAGCCGGGCACCAGAGGACACGGGGATGAAGTTTGGGCTCATGCAGTTGTCATACAAAAAACAAGCCGAGCATACCCCTGTGGGAGCTGGCGTGCACGCCCGTGGCATTGCGGGTTTGTCATGAAATTTGCCGAGGGATGAAATTACGGATAGGTGAATTGATTTATCTATAGTAAATTATCGTCTCGCGGACAATGGCGATCAAGCCGCCGCACTTGAAACAAGGAGGCACCCCATGGGGGCTCAAGTCAACCCGATTTATCCGTACAAGTCACCGACCGATCTGAAGGTCACGCCGCCTTTGCGCAAGCCGCTGATCGTCATCGGTGCCGGCCCGGTGGGGCTGGCGGCTGCCATCGATGCCCGCTTGCAGGGGCTGGACGTGCTGGTGCTGGACGATGACAAGACCGTCTCGGTCGGCTCGCGGGCGGTTTGCTATGCCAAGCGCTCGCTTGAAATTCTGGACCGCTTGGGCATCGCTCAGCAAGCTTGTCAGTTGGGCGTGAGCTGGAACATTGGCCGCACCTTCCTCGAAGAAGACGAGGTCTACCAGTTCAACCTGGTGCCCGATGCGGGCCACAAACAGCCGGGCATGATCAATTTGCAGCAGTACCACGTCGAGGAAATGCTGATCGCCCGCGCGCTTGAGCTCGGTGCCGACATCCGCTGGCAGCACAAGGTCACAGCCGTCACACCCGATGACAACCACGCCACTTTGACAGTGGAAACGCCCGAAGGCACGTTTGACATCGAGGCCGAATGGCTGGTGGTGGCCGATGGCGCACGCAGCCCTGTTCGCCGCCATCTGGGCTTGGACATCGAAGGCCGTGTGTTCCAGGACCGCTTTTTGATCGCCGACGTGATCATGAAAGCCGACTACCCTGCCGAGCGCTGGTTCTGGTTCGACCCGCCCTTTCACCCCAACCAGAGCGTGCTGCTGCACAAGCAAAGCAACAATGTTTGGCGCATCGACTTTCAGCTGGGTTGGGACGCCGACCCCGAAGAAGAGAAGAAGCCCGAAAAAGTCATTCCTCGGCTGCAGGCCATGCTCGGCGACGAGCGGCCTTTTGAGCTGGAGTGGGTCAGCATCTACACCTTCCAGTGCCGCCGTATGACCGACTTTCGCCACGGCCGCGTGCTGTTCGCGGGGGACGCGGCGCACCAAGTCTCGCCCTTTGGTGCGCGCGGCGCCAACTCGGGCTTTCAGGATGCCGACGATCTGATGTGGAAGCTGGCGCTGGTCATGAAGGGGCAGGCGCCAGAAAAGCTGCTCGACACCTATGCGATGGACCGACAGTTTGCGGCCGACGAGAACATCATGAATTCGACGCGCTCGACCGACTTCATCACGCCCAAGAGCCGCACCAGCAAAACGTTTCGCAACCAGGTGCTGGCGCTGGCCAAGCACCATCCGTTTGCGCGCAAGCTGGTCAACTCAGGCCGCCTGTCGGTGCCCTCTTTCCTCACGACGTCGCTCCTGAACACGCCCGATGCCGACGCCTTTGAGGGCAACATGGTGCCCGGCGCGCCGATGGACGACGCCCCTGTGCAGGTCGCGGGGCTGGATGCCTGGTTGCTCGATCAAGTGGGCCAAGGCTTTGCGCTGCTGCTGTTTGCCGATGCTGCGCCTTCGGTCGACGTGCTCACGCAGTTGCAGGCTCTGCAGGCGGGCAAACTGCCGGTTACGCCGCTCATCATCGCGTCGCGCCGCTTGGACGTGTCGGGCTTGAAAGTCGTCGTCGACGCACAGGGCCTGATGGCCAAACGCTACGATGGCCACAGCGGCACCATCTACCTGCTGCGCCCCGACCAACATGTGGCCGCCCGTTGGCGTCATTTGGATGCGGCGAAGGTCCAGCAAGCCGTGGACCGCGCCACGTGCCAAACCCATGTCCTTGTGTGACAGATCTTCAGTCATGCCACCCACCGATCCAATGAAGCCGATGATGAACACCCCATTGCTCAAAACCGATCCGAACTTCCAAGAACCCGGACGCCGATTTTTTCGCGACTTCTCCCCGGGTGACGAGTTTTACGAAAATCTGATCGATATGCACAACGGGCTGAGCGACGAACAAAGCGAGGCCCTCAACGCCCGCTTGATCTTGCTGCTGGCCAACCACATTGGCGATCTGCGCGTGTTGCGCGAGGCCTTGGCCGCCGCCAAAAGTGCGGTGTAGGAGCGGCGCCCTCGCCGCGATGCCCGACCACCAGACAATCGCCGCGAGGACGCGGCTCCCACAAAATTCCGACAAGGAGATTTCCATGAAAATCAGCAAAATTCACCATGCCGCTTACCGATGCAAGGACGCCAAAGAAACCGTGGAGTGGTACGCCAAACACCTGAACATGGACTTCGTGCTGGCGATCGCCGAAGACCTGGTGCCCTCGACCAAAGCGCCGGACCCCTATATGCATGTCTTCCTGGACGCGGGGCAAGGCAATGTCCTGGCCTTCTTTGAGTTGCCCAACTCACCCACCATGGGCCGCGACGAAAATACCCCAGCCTGGGTGCAGCACATCGCCTTCGAAGTGGACAGCCTCCAAACGCTCGAAGAGGCCAAGCAGCGCTTGCTGGACGCGGGCATCGATGTGGTCGGCCCGACCAACCACACCATCTTCAAGAGCATTTATTTCTTTGACCCCAACGGCCACCGCCTGGAGTTGGCCGTCAACATCGGCACGCCCGAGATGTACCAAAAGCTCGACGCCTGCAAGTGGGACATGCTGCAAGAGTGGAGCCAAACCAAGCGCGCCCCCAAGCACGCGGCCTGGATGCATCCGGAGTGATGCAGCAGCTGACTTGTCGCGGTGGGCTGCAAGCAGCTGCCCGCCACGCAGTCACTTGCGCTGCAGCTTGAAGACCGCCGTGCCCGCCATGAGGTTGGGCAAGACGCGCACTTCATGGCCGTGCTGCAGGCCAAACGCATCGAGCACGCGCAGCTCGTTTTTGTGGGCCAGGTCGGCAAAGTCGGCATAAGTGCCCACGCGGATGTTGGGCGTGTCGTACCACTGGTAGGGCAGGCGTTTGGTCACGGGCATGCGCCCGCGCAGCACGCTCAGGCGGTTGAACCAGTGCCCAAAATTGGGAAAGGCCACGATGCCGATTTTGCCGACGCGTGCGGTCTCGCGCAGCATCACCTCGGCGTTGCGCAGGTGTTGCAGCGTGTCGATTTGCAGCACCACATCAAACGATTGGTCGGCAAAAACCTTGAGCCCTTGGTCGAGGTTGAGTTGCAGCACGTTCACGCCGCGCTGCGCGCAGGCCAGCACATTGCTGTCGTCCAGTTCCACGCCGTAACCGGTGCAGCCCTTGTGCTCTTGCAGGTGCGCCAGCAAGGCGCCATCACCGCAGCCCAAGTCGAGCACGCGGGCGCCGTGGGGCACCAGGCGGGCAATGGCTTGCATGATCAAGGGGTCGCTCATGCGGCACCTCCAATGGCGGGTGTGAGGCTCTGAGCGATCTGACCGAAGTAGGCCCGCACCAGGTTCATGTAGCGTTCGTCGTCGAGCAAGAAGGCGTCGTGGCCATGCGGGGCGTCGATCTCGGCGTAGCTCACGTCGCGGCGGTTGTCGATCAGGCCTTTGACCATTTCGCGGCTGCGTGCAGGTGAAAAACGCCAGTCGGTGGTGAAGCTCACCAGCAAAAATTTGCAAACGGCGCGCTCCAGCGCTTTGGACAAGTCGCCACCAAACGCTTGGGCCGGGTCGAAGTAGTCCAGTGCCCGGGTGATCAACAAATAGGTGTTGGCGTCGAAGTACTCGCTGAACTTGTCGCCCTGGTAGCGCAGGTAGCTTTCGATCTGGAACTCCACGTCTTGTGTGGAGTATTTGTAGCCGGTCACGCTGTTGACCGCGCTGCGCAGTTCGCGTCCGAACTTCTCGTTCATCACATCGTCGCTCAGGTAGGTGATGTGGCCGATCATGCGGGCGATGCGCAGGCCGCGCTTGGGCACCACACCGTGCTCGTAAAAGTGGCCGTTGTGAAAGTCCGGATCGGTCACGATGGCGCGGCGCGCCACCTCGTTGAAGGCGATGTTCTCGGCGTTCAGGTTGGGGGCGCTGGCCACCACCACCGCGTGCTTCACGCGCTCGGGGTACTGCAGCGTCCAGCTCAGGGCCTGCATGCCGCCCAGGCTGCCGCCCATCACGGCGGCCAGTTGTTCAATACCCAGCACGTCCAGCAAGCGGGCTTGTGCGTTGACCCAGTCTTCCACGGTGACCACCGGGAAGTTGGCGCCGTAAACCTTGCCCGTGTCAGGGTTCACATGCATGGGGCCGGTCGAGCCAAAGCAGGAGCCGAGGTTGTTCACGCCGATGACAAAGAAGCGGTCGGTGTCCAGCGGCTTGCCGGGGCCGATCATGTTGTCCCACCAGCCCACTTTGTTCGGTTGGTCGGCGTAGACGCCCGCCACATGGTGCGAGGCGTTGAGCGCGTGGCAGATCAGCACCGCGTTCGACTTGTCGGCGTTGAGCGTGCCGTAGGTTTCGTAACTGAGCGAATAGCCACGGATGGACGCACCGCTTTGCAAAGGCAAGGCGGCTTCAAAGTTCATCGACTGTGGCGTGGCAATCAAGCGCATGGCGAAAATGAAAAAACCCGATAACGCTGAAGAAGCGATACCGGGTTGGGCGCGACCTCTTTAGCTGCATTTTGGAATCTGAGATTCCTGCGCCCGCAAGCTGGAGCAAATCGGCGCAGGGCAAGTATAAATCAGCCCTGGCCCAGTCGGCCGATGGGGCGTGTGCTCATGGAGTCAGTCCTGGCGGTTGGGGGTGCCAGCGGGCCATGCTCAACACATCGCTGTATTGACCGTTTCGCAAAGCATAGCCCCTGTGTCGTCCTTCTTGCTCAAAGCCAAAGCGCTCATACAGCGCAATGGCCCGGGCATTGTCGGCAAACACCGTCAACTCGATGCGCAGGATGCTGCCCCATTGGTCGGCGTAGTCGGTCAATGCGCGCAGCAGAGCGGTGCCGACCCCTTGGCCTTGGGCATGTTGGGCCACCGAGATGCCCAGGCCCACCGCGTGGCCGCGGCGAACTTGTGGCCCGGCTGCGTGCAGCCCGGCAAAACCCAAGAGGTGTTCATCTTTCAGCGCCACGAGTTGCAGACCATTGCCGGTTTGTGCTGCATTCAAGCGCTTGGTCCAGAGCTCTTCGGAGGCATAAGGCAGTTGCAGCGTGTTGCCAAACACCGCGAGGTCGGCCATCAGTTGGGCGATGGCCGAGGCGTCTTGCGTTTGAACGCTGCGGAGGGTCAATGGGCTTGTTGTCATGGGGGACTCCTTGGGGGTGGTGGAGGGCACAAACAAAAAAGGCCCGCTGGGTGAGCGGGCCTTGACGGGGTTGGCAGTGGGTTGCTGCGCTTGTGTCACCGGGTCCGCATTCGTGAGCGATGTTGGGCCTGCATGTGCGTGCAGAACCGAACCAGCACAGTTAGCGCAGCGCTCTGGGTAAATGCAAAAGAGGTAGACAAGAAAATATTATTCATGGACTCAGGTCAACGCGTCAAGCGTTCTGGCTCATTTGCACAATCGCTGCGCGAACCGGCTGATCGGCGAGTTGCTTTGGACGGGCTGGGGGTTGTGAAAGTCGCTTTCGCGCAGGACCTTGTCGCCGCCCAGCATCTTGCCGGTGAAGTAAGTGATTTCGAGCGCCGTGGCTTCCTGGCTGCCGCAGTCGAGCGCCATCTTGAGCAGGGTCGATTGGTAGGCTTTGCCGTCGTAGGTGGCCTGCATGGTTTTGTAGTCGCGCAGGCTCCAGAAGGTCCGCACACTGGCATTCTTTTTGAGGGACGCGCTGTCCAAATAGTAGGTGCTCTGTTCATCGCTCAGGATGCGGTCCCACTGGGCGGGGCCTGCAGCGTTGGCGTGCCATGCGGCCATGCCTAACAGACTGCACATCAGGGTTTGAAAAAGTTGGCGTTGCATGGTGTCTCCTGGCGTTTGCGCAATTACCTCAAGGCCTGGAAAGCGCTGACCAGCATTTCCACGGCCACCGCGATCAAGATCAGGCCCATGAGGCGTTCCATGGCCATGACAAAGCGCTCGCCAAGCAGACGCTGGATGCGTTCGGCCAGCAAGAGCACGATGGTGACGACCACGATGGTGACCGTGAGTGCGCCGATCCATTCCAGCCGCCGCTCAGGCGCTCGGCTGACCAGCAAGATCACGGTGGCCAGGGCCGATGGCCCCGCAATGGCAGGGATCGCCAGCGGCACCACGAGTGGTTCGCCCGGCAGATCGATCTCTTGAGAAGGCGGTGGCGGAAAGACCATGCGCAGCGCGATGATGAAGAGCACCACGCCCCCGGCCATTTGCAGCGAGGTCTCGTGCAGGTTCATCAGTTTGAGGAATTTCTCGCCCATGAACATGAAACTGAGCAGCAGGCCAAATGCGATCAGGTTTTCGCGCAGGATCACCTTGGCGCGCCGCTCGGGCGGCACGTTCTTGAGTGCGCTGGCAAAGACGGGGATGTTGCCGAAGGGGTCGGTGATCAGCAGCAACAGCACCGTGGCCGAAGAAAAGGTGTAGTCCACCACTTCATTTTGCCAGCAGATGGTCCGTGTTCAACTTCAAACCGCCGCTGTCACGACTATTTCGAGTTTCCACTCGGGCTTGGCCAGATGGGCCTGCACGGTGGCGCGTGGCGGGGTGTGACCGGGCGCGACCCAGGCGTCCCACACGCTGTTCATGCCGGGGAAATCGGCGAGGTCTTTCAAAAAGATCTGGGTCATCAGGATCTTGGATTTGTCGGTGCCCGCCTTGGCCAGCAGGGCGTCGATGGCGGCCAGAACCTGGCGGGTCTGACCGGCAATGTCTTGCGTGGCGTCTTCGGCGATCTGACCGGCCAGATAGACCGTGCCGTTGTGGATGGCGGCTTCCGACATGCGGGCGCCGACGTCGATGCGTTGAACCATGGTGCTTTCCTTAAGGGGCAAAAGAGGGGATCGTAGCGGCTCAGGCAGCCGACGCCTTGGCCATGCACCTTGCCGCAGCCAAGTCCCAGCCACCCCAGCCGCAGCTTTTGAAGAACACCGGGCCGCCAAGCGGCCGCTGAGCGTTTTGCCATGCCGCGGTCTGACCGACCACATCGGCCAGTGTGGGCAGGGCCGCGACATCGATGCCCGCTTGCAGCAAGTCACCTGCCTCGTGGTCGGCGTCGCGTGTGTCGACCACCAGCGTGCCCGAGCGGGCAAGGTGCTGACAGACGCTGGCCGACCACTCGACCATGCGGGGCGTGAACGCGCCGACGGCCGCGACAAAGGCATCGCTGCGCGGGTTGGCTGTGAGCACCACCGCTTGTGCAGGTGTGGCGCTCACGACCAGCGGGCAATCGGCCAGCGCCGCGTTGGGGTCGTCCACACGCCTGGCCTGCAAGCCGAGCGACCGTGCGTGAGCCACCAAGGCGTCGGCGCTGAGGGCGCTGCGCGAGGCCACCCAAAATTCCTGCACACCCAGGCCCTCATGGAATGCCTCCAGGTGCGCCTTGCCCTGCACGCCCGCGCCCACGATGAGCATGGGCCCGTCACGCCGTGGCGCCAGCTGCTGCGCGGCCAGAAGTGACACGGCTGCTGTGCGGCGCGCCGTGACGGTGGGGCCATCGAGCAAGGCGATGCGCTGGCCTGTCTGCACATCAAACACCACGATGTCGCCCTGGATGGTGGGCAAGCCGCGCTGGGCGTTGCTGGGGATGAAGCTGATGAGTTTGGTGATGGCCACCCGCGCATCGGCCGCGGGCATCACGAACAGGCTGCCGCCGCCGACCAGGGCTTGCACGATGCGCGGTGGCACATTCACAGTGGGGTCTTGCAGCAGCGCTTCGATTTCTGTGGACAGGGCCAGACAGGGCAAGGCCTGCGCGGTCTGGTGGGCATTGAGGATGACAGAAGAGGGCATGGCTTCGAGCGCCTTGAGGTGAATGGATGCCGCAGTGTAGATCGGCCCTTTCTGATGACCGTCACTCAGGGCATTCACTCAGGGAATTCCCGCTTGTTGCTGGTCATGCGCTCGCTACATTGGAGGCATCATCAGGAGAGTGCACATGAAGATTCGAGAACTCGCCACAGGGCTGCTGTTTCCCGAGGGGCCGGTTGCCATGGACGACGGCTCGGTGTTGCTGGTCGAGATCGCGCGCGGCACGCTGACGCGCGTGACGGCAGACGGCCGGGTGCAGGTGGTGGCCGATCTGGGCGCTGGGCCCAATGGCGCGGCCATCGGGCCCGACGGTGCGGTCTACATCTGCAACAACGGCGGCTTCGAGTGGACGCGCGATCCGGGCAACTACCTGCGACCCATCGGCCAGGCGCACGACTACTCGGGCGGGCGCATCGAGCGGGTCAATCTGAACACAGGGCGCTGTGAGCGCCTCTACGACACCGTCGACGGCATTGGCTTGCGTGGCCCGAACGACCTGGTGTTTGATCAGCACGGCGGTTTTTATTTCACCGACCTGGGCAAGGTGCGGGCGCACGAGATGGACCGCGGCGGCGTCTTTTATGCCCAGCCCGATGGCTCGGGTGTGCAGGCCGTGGCGCGGCCCGTCATGACGCCCAACGGCATCGCACTCTCGCCCGACGGGCAGACCCTGTATTACGCCGAAACCGAAGGTGCCCGCGTCTGGGCCTTTGATGTGACAGCGCCCGGTCAGGTGAGCAAAGACCCCTGGCCCTCGCCCCAAGGCGCGCGCATGGTGACCGCATCACCGGGCGGACATTACCAACGCTTTGACTCGATGGCGGTCGACGCCGAGGGCAACATCTGTGTGGCCACCCTGTTGCACGGCGGCATTTCGGTCGTCAGCCCCGACGGTCAAGCGGTGCAGCATGTGCCGCTGCCCGACCCGATGACCACCAACATCTGCTTTGGCGGGCCGGGCCATCGTACGGCGTTCATCACGCTGTCGGCCACCGGGCGTTTGATCGCGGTGGACGATTGGCCCACGCAAGGGTTGGCGCTGAACTTCAACGCCTGAGGCCTGGCTTGCCTCAGTGCGCGCCGCCCGAGTCCGGTCCTGCGGCGGTGCCGTGGGGCGCTGGTCTGCGCGTGAGCCAGATGGAGCCGATCAGCACCAAGAAGATGCCTGCCGAAGCCAGAAAAATGTCGTCGGCCGCTCGGGTGTAGGCCTGCTGGTCGATCAGGCGGTTGATTTGCAACAGGGCCTGCTCGGCGCTCATGCCCGAGGCCTGGAGCGACTGCAAAGTCATCGCAAAAACGCCTTGCCCCTGAACCAGTGTTTCGGTCATGTGGGCGTGGTGCATGGCGGCGCGGCTGTCCCACAACGTGGTCGCAATCGACGCCCCCATGGCACCCGCAGTGATGCGCGCAAAGTTGCTCAGTCCTGCGGCAGACGGGATCCGTGCGGGTTCAATGCCTGCCAGCGTGAGCGTGGTGAGGGGGATGAAGAACATGGCCATGGCAGCGCCCTGCAAAAAGGTCGGCACCAGGATGTGCGCCATGTCGGTTTGTGTGGTGAACTGCGAGCGCATCCACAGCACAGCTGCAAAAATCAGGAAGGCCAGTGTGGCAATGCGGCGCGGGTCCCAAACGGCGATTTTCTTGCCGATGAGGGGCGTGAGCAGGATCGCAAAAATGCCCACCGGGGCCAGTGCCATGCCGGCCGAGGTGGCGGTGTAACCCATCCACTGCTGCAGCCACAAGGGCAGCAAGACCACGTTGCCAAAGAACAAGGCATACGCCACCGACAATGCCAGCGCGCCAAATGAAAAGTTGCGCCGCTTGAACAGGCGCAAGTCCACCACCGGGTGCTTGTCGGTCAGCTCCCACACCACGAACACCGCAAACGACACCAGGGCCACCAGGCCAAGCATCACGATCTGTGACGATGCGAACCAGTCGAGCTCTTTGCCCTTGTCGAGCATGAGCTGCAAGGACCCCACCCACAGTACCAACAGCGTCAGTCCCACGGTGTCGATGGGCAATTTGCGCGTGGGTGTTTCGCGTTGTCGGTAGATGCTCCAGGTCATGCCCGCGGAGAGCAGCCCGACGGGCACGTTGATGTAGAAAATCCACGGCCAGGAAATGTTGTCTGTGATCCAGCCGCCCAAGAGTGGCCCCACCACGGGCGCAACCAAGGTCGTCATGCCCCACAGGGCCAGCGCCATGCCCGCCTTGGCGCGCGGGTAGCTGCTCAGCAGCAAGGTTTGCGACAGCGGAATCATGGGGCCCGCCACCAGGCCTTGCAGTACGCGGAAAAACACCAGCATTTCGAGCGAAGAAGCAAAGCCGCACAGCCAACTGGCGATCACGAAGAGCAGGATGCTCATGGAGAACAAGCGCACCGCACCAAAGCGTTGCGTCAGCCAGCCGGTGAGCGGTACGGCAATCGCGTTGGCCACGCCAAAGCTGGTGATCACCCAAGTGCCTTGCCCCGGGCTCACGCCCAAGTCACCCGAAATGGCCGGAATGGACACGTTGGCGATCGACGAGTCGAGCACGTTCATGAACGTGGCCAGGGACAGTGCCAATGTACCCAGCAGCAGGGCTGTGCCTTGCAAAGGCTCAGCAGCAGGAGGCGCTGCAGCGGGCGCGCCAGCAGCCGAAGTTGGGGTTGATGAAGTGTTCATGCCGGGGTCTTGGCGCTTTAGCGGGCCGCAGCCGAGCGACCGATGTGGGCCGCGATGATGCGCTCGACGCGTTGGTCTGCCGCTTGTTGCTGGGCATCAAACACCGCGGTGGTGGCCGCTGGGCCGGTGCGCGGTGCGTCCGCCAGGCTCTTGCCGCTGCCGTCTTCGGTGTTCACGGTCACATCCATCGACAGGCCCACACGCAAAGGGTGCTCGGCCAGGTCTTTGGCGTCGATGGCGATGCGCACAGGGATACGTTGCACCACCTTGATCCAATTGCCGGTGGCGTTTTGCGCGGGCAACAAGGCAAAGGCTGCGCCTGTGCCAGCGCCCAGGCCCACCACGCGACCGTGGTAGACGACTTTTTGGCCATACACGTCGGCTTCCATCTCAGCGGGTTGGCCAATGCGCAGGTTCTGCAGCTGGCTTTCCTTGAAGTTGGCATCGACCCAAAGTTGATTCAGCGCCACCAGCGTCATCAGTGGTGCCCCGGCCTGCACGCGCTGGCCCAGTTGCACGCCGCGTTTGGCGATGTGCCCGTCGGTGGGTGCGAGCAGCGCCACGCGTTGCAAGGCAAGGTAGGCCTCACGCACTTTGGCGCCAGCGCGTTGCACGCTCGGGTGCTGTGCCACGTTGGTGCCTTCGGTCTGGGCCAGGCTCGCACTGAGCTGCTCTTTGGCCGCCTGCACCGCCGACTGGGCGGCGGCCACAGCGCTCTTGGCGGCGGTCACTTGGGCAATGGCGTGCTGGAATTCTTCTTTGCCAATCGCGCCACTGGCGACCAGCGGTGCACGGCGTTGGGCATCGTCTTGCGCGCGGGCCAACTCGCTCTGCAAGCGGGCCAGATCGGCTTCGCGCGCCTGCACCTGCGCTTGCAGCGATCCGGTGTTGGCAAACAAGGTGCGCACTTCGCGCACGGTTTGCGCCAGTTGGGCTTCGGCTTGCTCCAGTGCCACGCTGGCATCGGCGGCGTCGAGCTTGACCAGCACTTGACCGGCTTTGACAAAGTCGGTGTCGTCGGCCTGGATGGCCACGACGGTGCCGCCCACTTGCGGGGTGATTTGCACCACGTTGCCGGCCACGTAGGCGTTGTCGGTGTTCTGGTTGTGGCGGCCCGTGAACCCGTGCCAGCCGCCCCAGCCCAAAGCACACACGCCCACAACGGCGGCAACGATGGTGAGGCCACGGCGGCGTACAGAGTTGAATTCAGTTTGTGTCAGGTCGGTCATGTGGGTGCTTTGAAAATTTGTGGGTGTTTGGTGCTCAGCGGGCAGATGCCGTGGTCTGTGCTTTGGTGCTGGCTTCACTGGACCAGCCGCCGCCCAAGGCGCGCATCAGGTTGGCGCGGTTGTCACGCTGGCGGGCTTGCAGGTCAATGGCCAGACGCATTTGGGCCAGCACCGCAGATTCGACGGTGAGCACGGCCAGGCGGTTGCCCAGGCCTGCTTCAAAGCGCTGCGCGGCCAAAGCGTGCGCACGCTCGGCGCTGGCCAGGGCCTTGGACTGCTCGGCCCATTGGATGTCCAACGAATGGCTGGAGGCGATGGCGTCAGCGGCTTCTTTGGCCGCGCCCAGCACGGCGTTGTTGTAGTTCGCCACGGCGCTGTCCCGCTCGGCTTCACGGCCTGACAGTTGCGCGCGCAAACGCCCGCCATCAAACAGCGGCAATCGCACAGCGGGCACAACGCCATATTGGCGGCTGCCCGAGTCGAGCAGGCGGTCCATGCCCAGTGCGTTGAAACCCACAAAGGCGCTCAGGTTGACGTTGGGGTAGAACTGTGTGCGAGCGACCTCGATGTCTTGAGTGCTGGCTTCCACGCGCCAGCGCGCCGCCACCACGTCGGGCCTGCGCCCGAGCAGGTCGGCGCCCAAAGTGGTGGGCATGGCGTTGAGCTTCAACGCGTCCATCCGCGGACTGAAAGTGTCCAAGGACTGTGGCGCCTGGCCACTCAAGACCGCCAGTTGGTGGCGGGTCAGGGTGATTTGCTCTTTCAGGCTTTCCACTTGCACGACCGCATCGGCCAGCGTGCTGTCGGACTGGGCTTGTTCAATGCGGGTGTCCAGACCGGCTTCGCGGCGCTGCTGCACCAGTTGCTGCATCTGTTGGCGCTGCTGCACCATGCGTTCGGCCACATCGCGCTGGGCCAGCAGCCGTGCCAATGCCACGTGGCCCCGGACGACTTGGTTGATCAAGGCATTTGCAGCCACAGCCGCATCGGCCTGCGCGGCACGGACCTGGCCAATGGCCGAGGCCAGTTCGGCTTGGTGCTGACCCCAAAGGTCCGGGCTCCAGCCCACCCCCGCTTGCAAGGTGTCGTTGCTCCAGGTTTTGCCTGCGATGGGGGGTGGAAACAGACCGTTGGCGCTGTAGCGCTGGCGGCTGAACTCAGCGCCCAAGGTGGCTTGTGGCAAGCGGGCCGCGTCTGCCACGCCGCTGAGTGCCTGCATGCGACGCACACGGGCTTGCGCGTCCGCCACCGTGGGGCTGTCCTTCAAGGTTTGTGTGATCAAGCTGTTCAGTTCGGGGTTGTCCCAGCTGCGCCACCAGGCATCGCCGACCTCCGAGCTTGTGGCATTGGCCAGCCCAGCCTGAGTGGCTTGCAGCGATGCCAACGGCGCGCCGCGTTGTCCGGGCATGGCGCAACCGATGAGCGCACTTGTCAGGCCAAGTGCCAAGGCCAGGGACAGGTTGGAGTGCGTGGAGGTATGTGCTTGCATAAAAGGTGTTTCAGGATTTGACGTGTGAGGGGCGTGCGCTCGGTGCTTGGGCGCTGGACTTCATCGCTTCACCATTGAGCAGCATGCGTGTGAGCCACGCCAGCAGTTGCTGCCATTCGCTGTGCTCGAACCCGGCCAGATGGCCATTGAGCACATCGGCCAGCACGGCGGGCACATGGTCGGCCACGGTACGGCCTTGCTCGGTCAAATAAAGATGGACCACGCGGCGGTCTTGTGTAGATCGTTCGCGCCTTATCAAGCCCTTGGTTTCGAGCCGGCTCAGTGACCGGGTCAAAGCGGCAGGGTCCACCGACAGGTCGCGCGACAGGCTGGCGAGTGTGCTGCTCTCGCAGGTGAGCAGTTTGTAAAGAGGCAACCACTGAACGTAGGTGAGTTTGTATTGCGCAAGCCGGGCGTCTGCCTGCGCCAAGATGGACGAGATGACCTTGTTCATCAGGTAGCCGATGCTTTGCTCCGGCAGGTATTGGCCCGCTGCATAAAACGCGTTGCTTGGAGGTTCTGTCATGGCGCTTATTTTAATTGACTAGACAATGATTGTGCAGGCAAGTAAAAAATGCGCTTCAGGCTCCTGGGGTTTCTTCTTGAGGTGTGGCCCCCGAATTGGTGCTTTTGGGGACGGTTTGGGTGCGCGCGCACCTCTTTGGCTTGAAAATTGCTTGCAATTGGTGCGCAAAAGCTTTTTTGGGGTTTTTTGCACCAAATCAAGTCATTAATGTTGAGAGAGAGACATGGAAGCACTGAAACAGGGCGCGGATGCGCTATTTATTTTGCTCGGCGGCATCATGGTTTTGGCCATGCACGCGGGTTTTGCCTTTTTAGAACTGGGCACGGTTCGCAAAAAGAACCAAGTCAATGCGCTCGTCAAAATTCTGGTCGACTTTTCTGTCTCGACCGTGGTTTATTTTGTGGTGGGTTACGGTGTGGCTTATGGCACCACTTTCTTCATCGGCGCTGAGCAGTTGGCCGCCAAGAATGGCTATGAACTGGTGAAGTTCTTCTTCTTGCTGACCTTTGCAGCAGCCATTCCTGCGATCATTTCGGGTGGCATCGCCGAGCGCGCCAAGTTCTGGCCCCAGTTGATTGCAACGGCCCTGATCGTGGGCTTCATCTACCCCTTCTTTGAAGGCATCGCCTGGAACCAGCACTTTGGCGTGCAGGCCTGGATCAAGGCCTACACGGGTGACGAGTTCCACGACTTTGCAGGCTCCGTGGTGGTCCATGCGGTGGGTGGTTGGATCGCCCTGCCTGCTGTCGTATTGCTGGGCGCGCGCTACAACCGTTACCGTAAGGACGGCCAGGTCTCGGCCCACCCGCCTTCGAGCATCCCTTTTCTTGCACTGGGCGCTTGGATCCTGATCGTGGGCTGGTTCGGCTTCAACGTCATGAGCGCACAAACGCTCGACAAAATCTCGGGTCTGGTGGCGGTGAACTCCCTCATGGCCATGGTGGGCGGCACATTGACCGCTTTGCTGCTTGGCAGGAACGACCCCGGCTTCGTACACAACGGCCCCTTGGCTGGTCTGGTGGCGGTCTGTGCAGGCTCCGACTTGATGCACCCCTTTGGTGCGTTGGCTGTGGGCGCTGTGGCTGGTGCTTTGTTCGTGGTGATGTTCACGCTGACCCAAAACAAATGGAAGATCGACGACGTTTTGGGTGTCTGGCCCTTGCACGGCTTGTGTGGCACTTGGGGTGGCATCGCAGCGGGTATTTTTGGCGCTCAGTCCATGGGTGGCTTGGGGGGCGTGAACTTCACAGCTCAAGTCATTGGCACGTGCATGGGCGTGGCATGGGCCGTGGCCGGCAGCATCGTGGTGTATGGCCTGCTCAAATGGACCATGGGGCTGAAACTCAGTCCCGAAGAAGAATATGAAGGGGCCGACATCACTGTGCACAAGATCAGCGCAACGCCAGACCGCGAAGTCAGCTGGTAATGGGCGGTAGCGCCTTCAAAAAGCCGGGTCAAGACCTGACCTTTGGTGATTTTTCAGCACATATACAACGATTGAGCAGCGATTGCGCTTGCATGTGTGTGGTGTTTGTGGCTCATAATGTCCAAGCCTCCGCCTAAAGGCGAGGTTTTTTTGCGGTGAACAGGTCAGTTTCGCTTTCCTTCCAGTGTTTCTCAGGTTTGTTGAATGCGCTTTCGGAACTCCATCGCTTTTTTTCTGTGTGTTTTGAGGAGTCCCTTTCATGGGCAACAAACTTTACGTCGGCAACCTGCCTTACTCTGTTCGTGACGGCGATCTGGAACAATCTTTTGGCGAATTCGGTGTTGTCACCAGCGCCAAAGTGATGATGGAACGTGACACTGGTCGCTCCAAAGGCTTCGGCTTTGTGGAAATGGCCAGCGATGACGAAGCCCAGGCCGCAATCAACGGCATGAACGGCCAGCCTTTGGGCGGCCGCAACGTCGTGGTGAACGAAGCCCGTCCCATGGAAGCCCGTCCCCCCCGCACCGGCGGTGGCGGCTTCGGCGGCGGCGGTGGTGGTGGCGGCTTTGGTGGCGGTCGCCGCGAAGGCGGTGGCGGTTACGGCGGTGGCCGTGAAGGCGGTGGCGGCGGCTACGGCGGCGGTCGTGAAGGCGGCGGCGGTGGCGGTGGTTACGGCGGCGGTGGCCGTGAAGGCGGCGGCGGTTTCCGCAGCCCCTACGGTTCCGGTCCACGTGGCGGCAGCGGTGGTGCTGGCGGTGGTGGCGGTCGTCGCGAAGGCGGCGGTGGCGGCTACGGCGGTTACTGATCTGCGTTGGCTTGCTCAGTCCGACTGAGCATCTGCAAAAACAAAGCCCTGCACTGCAGGGCTTTGTTGTTTTGGCACCTGTTAAGCGCGTTAGCCCTTGTGGCGGTGCTTGCGCGGCTGGCCCTTGAGCAAGCGGTCAAACAGTGCTTCGGGCAAGACCTTCAGGATTTTGGCGACGGCGCCCATAGGCCAAGGAATGACACGGTATCGAATGCCCCGCTCAATGGTGCGCAGGGCCGATTGGGCAAAGGCCTCTGCGCTCATGAGGAAGGGCATCGGGTAACGGTTGCGCGCCGTCAGCGGTGTGGCGATGTAGCCCGGCGCGATGGTGATGACCTCGACACCGTCTGCGCGCAGCTCACCTCGCAGGCTCTCGCAAAAACTGATGACAGCAGCCTTGCTGGCGCAGTAAGCCGCATGGCCCGGCAGGCCTCGGATGCCTGCCACGCTCGCGATGCCCACCAGCTTGCCGTGTCCTCGCGCCTGCATGGCCCGGATGAAGGGGTGAAAGGTGTGTGCCACGCCCAGCGTGTTGGTGCGCAGCACCTGCGCCAAGACGTCCAGGTCTTCCCGCTCGGCGGTGTCCACGCCCAGGCTGATGCCTGCATTGGCCACCACCACGTCGGGCAGCCCCATGTGAGCGATGCAATGCTGGGCGGCGCTGACCATGCTGTTGGCGTCACCGACATCGGCGCCCAAAATGCAAGTCTGCCCAGGGGCCAAAGTCAGTGGCAAATCGCTCAGCCACTGCTGCAGCACGTCGGTGCGGCGGGCCAGCAGTGCCACACGCCAGCCGCGTTGCAAATAAGCTTGCGCCAAGGCTTGGCCAATGCCGCTGGAGGCCCCTGTGATCAAGACCAATGGCGTGTGGGTGTTCATGCTTATTTTGAGGTGTTGGGAGCCAGTGTGCCGCGCACCCGACCACTGAGCTGGTATTGGCCCGACTGGATGTCGAAGTCCATGTTGTTGGCGGTGAACACGTCAGCGCCTCGCGTGATCTGAACTGGGTCGGACGAAAGCAGTTTCTCTTCCTTGAGCAAAGCGGTGATTTTTTCTCCGCGCAACTCGATGCGTGGCAGATCCTTGGATGCCTCTCGCACAGCCCTTGCGTCGCCAAGCAAGGTCACGCGCTCGCCGTCACCGGTGGCAATGCCTGTGCGACCCACGGCGTTCAGGTGCTGCCCTGTGTCGGTTCGGGCTTTGAAGGTGACTTTTTGGATGTGCAGTTCGTCCGTTTCAGGAAAATGGTGACCTTCGTCCCCCATGACTTCGCGCACCAGGCTGCCTTGTGCATCAAACACCTTGACCACAAACTGGCGCAAGTTGTAGTCCGGGTCCTTGCGAACCACTTTGTCTTTGGGTGCACTCCACAGGTCGGGCATGCTGCGCACCAGCCACCAACTGGCCAAGGCCAGCACGAGCATGACCAGCAAAGGCAGGTACAAGCTCAGGCGGTCCCTGAGCTTGCGCAGCAGTGGCCAAGCGCTCATGCAGAGGGGCCTGCGTTCACGTTCGCGCCCACCTGTGCAAGCAACTGGGCGTAGTGGCCACCCGCCACCAACAGCAGGTCGCAAAAAGCACGCGCTGCGCCTTCTCCGCCGCGCTCTGTCGTCACAAAGTGAGCCACAGCTTTGGCCTGCGCATGGCCGTTGGCTGGGGCGCAGGCGAAGGCAGCGCGCTGCATGACCGGCAGGTCGGGCCAGTCGTCGCCCATGGCTGCAGCTTGCGACCAGTTGGCACCCAGTTCCTGCAAAAATGCTTCGGCCGCAGGCCACTTTTCTTCGGTGCCAAAGCGTGCATGGGTGATGCCCAGCGCCTTCATGCGCAGGCGCAGCGGTGCAGAGTCGCGTCCGCTGATGACCACAGGCGTGATGCCCGCCTTTTGCAGCAGCTTGATGCCCTGCCCGTCCAGCACGCTCAAGCGCTTGAGCGTTTCGCCTGATTCGGAAAAGTAAAGACCGCCGTCGGTCAGCACGCCGTCGACGTCGAAAAATGCAATGCGGATGCCTTGCGCCTGGAGCAGCAACTCGGGGGGGTAGTTCAGTGCGGGGATCAGGGCTTGCATGTCAGATCACCTTGGCCCGCATCAGGTCGTTGGTGTTGAGCGCGCCGCAAAGCCGCCCCTCAGCATCGACCACCAGAATGCTGGTGATGCGGTGCGCCTCCATCATTTCGACCGCTTCGACCGCCAAGGCGTCCTTGCGGATGGTGCGCGGTTGTGCGTGCATCACCTCATGCGCTTGGAGTGCGCGCAGGTCATGGCCTTTTTCAATGAGACGGCGCAAATCGCCGTCGGTGAAAATGCCCAGCACCAAGCTGTCAGCGTCGACCACCGCAGAAGCGCCCAAGCCTTTGTGGCTCATCTCGCGCATCAGCTCTGAGAAGCTGGCCTCGGGCAGCACGCGAGGCACAGCGTCGCCAGAGCGCATGACGTCGTTCACATGGGTCAGCAAGCGGCGGCCGAGGGACCCACCGGGATGCGAGCGGGCAAAGTCATCTGGCTTGAAGCCGCGTGCATCGAGCAGCGCCACGGCCAGCGCGTCGCCCAGAGCCAGTTGCGCCGTGGTGCTGGCTGTGGGCGCGAGGTTGAGTGGGCAGGCCTCCTTGGCCACCGAGCTGTCGAGCACCACATCAGCATGGCGTGCGAGCGACGAGTTCAGGCCCCCCGTGATGGCGATCAGTGGCACGCCTTGGCGCTTGAGCACGGGCAAGATGGCGACCAACTCATCGCTCTCACCGCTGTTGGAGATGGCCAGCACCACATCCACCAACTTGATCATGCCCAAGTCGCCGTGGCTGGCTTCACCCGGGTGCACGAACATTGCTGGCGTGCCCGTGGAGGCCAGCGTGGCCGCGATCTTGCGGCCGATGTGACCACTCTTGCCCATGCCGGTCACCACCACGCGGCCCTTGACCTGCAGCACCATCTCTACCGCTTTGACAAAGCGCTCGTCCAGGCGGCTTTTGAGTTCAAGCAGAGCGGCCGCTTCGATGTCGAGCGTGTCTCGGGCCAACTGCAGGATGGATTGGGCGTTCAGGGTCATCGACCCATTTTATCGGTCCAAGCCTGCCTTGTGGATCACAGGGAAAACAAGGACGAATGACAGCGCTGGCGCACAGAGAAAAGTCACATTCCATTGGTACGATCAAGACATGAGTTCACTGGAGTTGACGCTGCTGTATTTGTTCGCTGCCGTGCTGGGCGTGGTGGGCTGCCGCATGCTCAAACTGCCGCCCATGCTGGGCTACTTGGCGGTGGGGGTGGTCATCGGCCCCAACGCTTTGGCGCTGGCGCAAAACTCCGAAAGCATCAAGCACCTGGCCGAGTTCGGCATCGTGTTCCTGATGTTCGTGATCGGGCTTGAATTCAACTTGCCCAAGCTGCGGGCCATGCGCCGCCATGTGTTCGGGCTTGGTTTGTTGCAGGTGGTGCTGACACTGGTCATTGTCACCGTCAGCTCCTTGTTTTTGGCCACACTCGCCCCAAGCCTGTGGAAGATGGAGTGGCAAACAGCCCTTGCTTTGTCGGGGGCCATGGCCATGAGCAGCACGGCCATCGTCATCAAGCTCTTGGCCGATCGATTGGAGCTGGAGTCCGAGCACGGCAAGCGTGTGGTCGGCGTGTTGCTGTTCCAGGACCTGGCGGTGGTGCCTTTGCTGGTGCTGATTCCGGCCTTGGGTTCACCGCCTGAAGAGTTGTTCAGCGCGCTGCTCATGGCGGGGCTGAAGGCCACAGCGCTGATCGCCTTGCTGCTGACGGGGGGGCAGCGGGTCATGCGTTGGTGGCTCACCATCGTGGCGCGCCGCAAAAGCGAAGAGTTGTTTGTCCTCAACCTGCTGTTGGTGACGCTGGGCCTGGCCTGGCTGACCGAGATGGCGGGCTTGAGTTTGGCGCTGGGCGCTTTCATCGCAGGCATGCTGATTTCGGAGACCGAATACAAACACCAAGTGGAGCTGGACATTCGGCCTTTTCATGATGTGCTGCTGGGCCTGTTCTTCATCACCATCGGCATGATGCTGGACTGGCACATCGTGATCGGCCGCTGGCCGTTGGTCTTGTTGCTCACGGTGCTTCCGGTGCTGTTCAAGCTGGCGCTGGTGGCTGCGCTGGCCAAAGTCTATGGTGCCAGCCACGGTGTGGCACTGCGCACGGGCCTGTACTTGGCGCAGGCGGGCGAGTTCGGTTTCGTGTTGCTGACACTGGGCTCTCAGAACGACCTCATTCCACCTGCGCTCCTGAACCCCGTGTTGGCGAGCATGGTGCTGTCGATGCTGGCAACGCCCTTCATCATCATGCGCAGCAACGCCCTCGTGATGAAGCTGGTGGCCAGCGAATGGCTTCAGCAGTCGCTGCAGATGACCCACATTGCGCGCAAATCCATCAACACCAGCAAACACGTCATCATTTGCGGCTACGGCCGTTGTGGCCAGAACCTGGCGCGCATGCTGGACAAAGAAAACATCCCTTACATGGCGCTCGACCTCGACCCCGACCGCGTGCGCTTGGCCGCAGCGGCGGGCGACTCGGTCGTGTTTGGTGATGCGGGCCGGCTCCAGGCCTTGATGGCTGCGGGCCTGGCCCGTGCCAGCGCTGTGGTGGTCACTTACCTTGATGTGCCTGCCGCCATGAAGGTGCTGGGCCATACCCAAAGCCACGCCCCTCAGGTGCCCGTGATCGTGCGCACGCAAAACGACATGGACCTGGAAAAACTGCAACTGGCAGGCGCCACCGAAGTGGTGCCCGAAGCCCTCGAAGGCTCGCTCATGCTCGCCAGCCACGCACTCGCTTTGGTGGGGGTGCCCATGCGCCGGGTGATCCGCATCGTGCAGGACCAGCGCGACGCCCGATACAACCTGCTCAAGGGCTACTTTCACGGTGCGGACGACGACACGCTTGACGAGCTGGAACACGAACGGCTGACCACCGTGAGCCTGCCCTTGGCTTCGCCCTGGCTGGGCAAGCGCGTCGAAGAGCTGGCTTTTCATGCCATGGGCGTGCGCGTGGTGAGCTTGCGCCGTGCGCAAGGCACTTCAGAACCTGTGGTTCAAGAGACCGAACTGCAAATGGGTGACACCTTGGTGTTGTCCGGAACGGTTCAGACCCTGGCTGTGGCCGAAGAAAAACTCATGAGGGGCTGAGCAGCCCCCACGCCCATCAGCCGATGCGGTGTTTGGGCTTGACCCGGGGTGAGATCACCCCGCCCAACACCACCATGCCCGCTGCGGCGATGGTGAAAGTCCAGTCCATCCAGCCTCGGTCCACGCTTTGGGCGGCGATCAGCACACCTGTGGACTGACCGAAAAACAGCATGCAAGCGAACAGTGTCACGGCACTGCCCCTGGCTTCGGGGACCATTTGCGTGGCTTGCGTTTGCAAGGTGTTGTGCATCATGTAAAAGCCCAGCCCTGTCAGCAAGCAGCCCGCAGCGCCCAAAACAATGTGGTGCGACCAGGCCAACAGCAACAGGCCCAGCGCCACCAAAGTGCTGCCCACCTGCACCAACCCGCGCTCGCCCAGCCAGCCCAGCCAGCGTTTGGCCAGTTGGCTGTAGGCCAGCCCGCCGATGCCGTAAAACGCCATCAGCCCACCCGCCACAGAGGCGCTCAGACCCAGGTGTTGCACCAACTGGCTCGGCACAAACGCCAGCGTGCCAAAAGCCAGCGCACCTTCAATCGCCGTCACGATCAACACCCAGCGCACGCGGGGGATTCGCAGCAGTTTCAAGCTGCCCATGGCGGCTTGCCAGTATGACCCCTCTGTCGTCAGGGGCGCGGCGCGGCGCAAAGCGGCGGTCTTGAAGTACAGCAGGCTGCTGGCCGTGAGGAACAAAACCGACAGCACACCAAAAGCGCTGCGCCAGCCCAGGGTTTCGGCTGCAAGACCCCCAAACCATTGCCCGGCCATCATGCCGGTCACTGTGGCACTCATCAGCTTGGCCAGTGTCTCCTGACGCTGGTCGTAGGGCACTTGGTCACCCAGCCAGGCCAATGACAGCGGGATGATGCCTGCCGCAGCCGCGCCCATGGCGGCGCGTGACAGCACCAGCAGCTCAAAGTTGGGCGTCAAGGCGGTGATGACGCTGAACACACCGCAGGCCAGCGCCGCCGACATGATGACCTTGAGTTTGCCGACACGGTCGCCCAGCGGACCGTAAAACAACTGCATCAGGCCATAGGCCACGGCAAATGCCGAGATCACCTGCGATGCCTCGCCCACACTGATCTGGAACTCGGTGGACAGGCTCACCAGCATGGGGTCGCAAACGCGCATCGAGGCCATGCTGCTGAAACCGGCCAGGCTGATCAGCCACAGGCCAGGGGTGTGTGTTTTCATGAAGGGGGGGACTTGTCGAGACGGGCCGCCAGTCTAGCCCAGACGACGCCTCTGTCGCGCACAAAACTGACAGCGGTGCTCAGTCGCTTTAAGCTGCAATGCATCTTGAACAGGCTTTGACATGAACACTGCTGCCAGCCCCGCCGCCAACCACGACGACCGTCTGCCCTATGCCAAACCCCAGCCTTGGGGCATGTCGCCCGACATGGTCATTCCCGATGTGGACACCGACGATGAACGCCTGTGGGCACCGATTGCCCCGGGCATTTGGTCGCGGCCTTTGCATTTGAACACTTCGGGTGGTTTTTACGTGCACCTGCTCAAGGTCAAGCGGTCGGGCTTGCTGCAGCGCCACCGCCACTCGGGCATGGTCCACGCCTATGTGCTGCGCGGCAAATGGCTGTATTTGGAGCACGAATGGGTGGCAGAAGCCGGGGGCTATGTGTTCGAGCCGCCGGGCGAGACCCACACCTTGGTGGTGCCCGATGACTGCCAAGACATGGTCACCATGTTCACTGTGCATGGCGCGCTCATGTACGTGGACACCCAAGGCAACGCCACCGGCTATGACGACGTGTTCACGCGCATCGAAAAGTACCGTGCACACTTTGAAAACGTGGGGCTGGGTGCCGACTACGTGAAGAACTTCATGCGCTGAGCGCGAGGCGGCAACGCGCCCATGAAAGAGGCCCGCATGCGCGGGCCTTTTGTTAGGAACGGTGGGCGCCTTCAGAGCGGCTTCTTGATCCAGTTGGCAATCTCACCGATGATGCCTCGGCGGAAGGCCAGCACGCAGATCACGAAGATCACGCCTTGAATGATGGTGACCCAGGCGCCCAGATGCGCCAGGTAGTTTTCCATGCTGACGATCACGGCAGCGCCGATCAAAGGGCCAAACAGCGTGCCCATGCCGCCCACCAGTGTCATCAGCACCACTTCGCCGGACATGGACCAGTGCACATCGGTCAGCGAGGCCAGTTGGAACACCAGCGCCTTGGTGCCGCCTGCCGTGCCGGCCAGGGCGCCAGAGATCACAAAGGCCAACAGTTTGAAGGTATCTGTGTCGTAGCCCAGCGACGTGGCGCGGTCGGGGTGCTCGCGGATCGCTTTGAGGATTTGGCCAAAAGGCGAGTGGACCACACGCCAGATCAGCAAGAAGCCCAAGAGGAAAATCGTCAGCACGAAGGCGTACATGTTGACGTTGTTTTCGAGGTCGATCACGCCAAACAACTTGCCGCGTGGCACCGCCTGGATGCCGTCTTCGCCGCCCGTGAAGGGGACTTGCAGGCAAAAGAAGAAGACCATCTGCGCCAGCGCCAGCGTGATCATTGCAAAGTAGATGCCCTGACGTCGGATGGCCAGCAGACCCACGACCAACGCCAAGATGGCCGAGCACACAGTGCCCAGCAGCACGCACAACTCGGGGTTGAGCCCCCAGGACTTGGCCGAGTAGGCGGCGACATAGCCGGCCGAGCCCATGAACATGGCGTGGCCGAAAGACAGCAAGCCACCAAAACCCAGCAGCAGGTTGAAGGCGCTGGCGAACAAGGCGAAGCACATCACCTTCATCAGGAAGATGGGGTAGACCCACATGGGGGCCACCGCCAGGATGCCCGCCATGAGGGCGAACGCCACCCATTGGTGTTTGTAGGATTTGGCCGAAGCGGAGGCGGAAATCTCTTGGGACATGGCTTTACTTCTGTGTGCCGAACAGACCGGCAGGCTTGATGAGCAGGACGATGGTCATGATCACGAAAATGACCACATTGGAGGCCTCGGGGTAGAACACCTTGGTCAGGCCTTCGATCAGGCCCAGGCCAAAGCCCGTCAAGATGGCGCCCATGATGGAGCCCATGCCACCCACCACCACCACGGCAAACACCACGATGATGAGGTCAGCGCCCATGGTCGGGTTGACCTGGTAAATCGGCGCGGCCATGACGCCCGCCAATGCGGCCAGGCCCACGCCAAAGCCGTAGGTGAGCGTGATCATGCGCGGCACGTTGATGCCAAACGCCTGCACCAGGCTCGGGTTTTCGGTGGCGGCGCGCAGGTAGCCGCCGAGCTTGGTGCGCTCAATCACGTACCAAGTGGACAGACACACCACCAAAGACGCCACGATGACCCATGCCCGGTATTTGGGCAGGAACATGAAGCCGGTGTTGAATGCGCCTTGGAAGACTTCCGGCACAGGGTAGGGCATGCCGGAGGAGCCGAATTCGTTGCGGAACAGGCCCTGAATGATCAGCGCCAGACCGAAGGTGAGCAGCAGACCATAGAGGTGGTCAAGCTTGTAGAGCTGCTTGAGCATGGTGCGCTCGATCAGCACACCGGTGGCACCGACGATGAAGGGTGTGAGCACAAGTGCCACCCAGTAGTTGATGCCGAGTTTGTTCAGGCCCAGATAGGCCACAAAAGCACCCAGCATGTACTGGGCGCCGTGGGAGAAGTTGATGATGTTCAGCAAGCCGAAAATCACGGCCAGGCCCAAGGAGAGCAGCGCGTAAAAGGACCCGTTGATGAGTCCGATCAGCAACTGCCCGAACAGCGCTTGAGAGGGAATGCCAAAGATTTCCATGGTGATTTCAGGCTTGCGTGAACAGGTGTTGGATCAGTTCTTGACCAGAGGGCAATCGCCTTCGTTCAGAGGGCGGAAGGCTTCTGTTGCAGGAATCGTGGATGCGACCTTGTAGTAGTCGTAAGGGCCTTTGGATTCCGAAGGCTTTTTGACTTCAAACAAGTACGCGGGGTGGATCTTGCGGCCGTCAGCGCGGATGTTGCCTTTGCCGAACAGGATGTCGTCGGTGGGCAGGTCCTTCATCTTGGCCACGACCTTCAGACCGTCGTCGCTCTTGCCCGCGTCCACGGCTTTCAGGTAGTGGATCACGCTGGCATAAACGCCTGCGTGGTCAGACGAAGGCATCTTGCCACCGTGCAGTGCGGCAAAACGCTTGGACCAAGCGCGGGTGTTGTCGTTCAAATCCCAGTAGAAGGTTTCGGTCAACAGCAGGCCTTGTGCTTTGTCCAGGCCCAGCGCGTGCACGTCGGGCAGGAACACCAGCATGCCGGCGAGGTTCTGGCCGCCTTTGACGATGCCAAATTCGGAGGCTTGTTTGATGGAGTTGACCGTATCAGCGCCTGCGTTGGCCAGACCGATGATCTTGGCTTTGGAGGCTTGCGCTTGCAACAGGAAAGAAGAGAAGTCTTGTGTGGGGAAAGGTGTGCGAACCTTGCCCACCACTTTGCCGCCATTCTTGGTCACCACAGCTTCGGTGTCGCGCTCCAGGGCGTGACCGAAAGCGTAGTCAGCGGTCAAGAAGAACCAGGTGCTGCCGCCGTTTTTCACAATCGCCTTGCCGGTGCCGTTGGCCAGCATCCAGGTGTCGTACAGCCAGTGCACCACGTTGGCGTTGCAGGCCTTGCCGGTCAGGTCGGCGGTGGCCGAGCCGGTGTTGACGTGGGCCTTGTTCTTGTCTTTGGAAATCTGGGCAATGGCCAGACCCACAGACGATGTGGGCACGTCGGTGATCATGTCGACCTTGTCGGTGTCGTACCACTGGCGGGCAATGTTCGAGCCGATGTCGGGTTTGTTTTGGTGGTCAGCGCTGAGAACTTCGACCTTCAGTGAGCTCTTGGAAGCCTTGAGGTAGTCCTCCACAGCCATCTTGGCGGCCACCACGGAGCCAGGGCCGCCGATGTCGGAGTAGGGGCCGGACATGTCGCTGAGCACGCCAATTTTGACGATGCCGTCAGAGACCTGGGCCTGTGCCGAACCGGCAAATGCACATGCGGCGAGGGCTGCCGCGGCGAGAAGTTTGCGTTTCATGGTGATGTCTCCTGTTGAGATGGACTGTGGAAAAAAGTGAATCAGACGCCAAGATATTCGTGCAGCATGGGCATCTTGGCTTTGAGCTCGCTCGCGGCAAAGCCTTCGATGATGCGACCGTGCTCCATGACGTAGAAGCGGTCTGCCAGCGGTGCGGCAAAACGGAAGTTTTGCTCGACCATGATGATGGTGAAGCCCTTGGCCTTGAGCGAGAGGATCATGCGCGCCAAGGCTTGCACGATCACAGGCGCGAGGCCCTCAGAGATTTCATCGAGCAGCAAGAGCTTGGCACCCGTGCGCAAGATGCGGCCCACCGCCAACATTTGTTGTTCGCCGCCCGACAGTCGGGTGCCGGGGCTGTTCTTGCGCTCAAGCAAATTGGGGAACATCTCGTAAATTTCGTCGATCGGCATGCCGCCGCCTGCAATCACCGGGGGCAGCAGCAGGTTTTCTTCGCAGCTGAGCGAGGCAAAGATGCCGCGTTCTTCCGGGCAGTAGCCCAGGCCGAGCTTGGCGATGTTGTGCGGGGCCATGTCGATCGATTCGAGGCCGTTGATCGTGATGGATCCCGTGCGTTTGCCCACCAGCCCCACGATGGACTTGATGGTGGTGGTGCGCCCAGCCCCGTTGCGGCCAAGCAGGGTGACCACTTCGCCTTTGTGCACCGTCAGGTCTACGCCGTGCAGGATGTGCGACTCGCCGTACCAGGCGTGCAGGTTGCTGATGCGCAGGAATTCGTTGGAATCAGCCATGGGCACTCTCCAGGTCGGTCTCAACGGTGCCCATGTAGGCTTCCAGCACTTGCGGGTTTTGAGACACCACCTCGTAAGGACCTTCGGCAATGACTTGACCGCGTTGCAACACGCTGATCGTGTCGGCAATGCTGGAGACCACATTCATGTTGTGTTCCACCATCAAGATGGTGCGGTTGGCGCCCACCTTTTTGATGAGTTGGGTGACACGGTCCACGTCTTCATGGCCCATGCCTTGCGTGGGCTCGTCCAGCAGCATCAGCTCGGGGTTCATGGCCAGGGTGGTGGCGATCTCCAGCGCGCGCTTGCGACCATAGGGCAGCTCCACCGCCATCAGGTCGGCCATGGCGCCCAGGTCCACCTCGTCGAGCAGCGCCATGGCGCGGTCATTGAGCTCGTCAAGGATGCGCTCGGAACGCCAAAAATGCATGGACATGCCGGTGTTGCGCTGCAAAGCAATGCGCACGTTTTCCATGACTGTGAGGTTGGGGAAGGTGGCCGAAATCTGGAACGAACGCACCAAGCCCTGGCGGGCCACTTGGGCGGGCTTTTGTGACGTGATGTCTTTGCCATTGAACAGGATCTGCCCGCGCGTGGGGATCAGGAACTTGGTGAGCAAGTTGAACACCGTGGTCTTGCCTGCGCCATTGGGCCCGATCAATGCATGGATTTGACCGCGTCGCACACCCAAGTTGACGTTGTTGACAGCGACAAACCCCTTGAACTCTTTCAAGAGCTCTCGGGTTTCGAGAATGAAATCTGTGGACATGGCTTGTGAACAAGGTTCCGGTTAACGCTGTGCCACAAGAATGCTGCACTGCGGGGGGTATTCTGGGTTCTGGCCGCAGGGCCAGACCTAGTGGTTATCCCGAACGTTTGTCTCTAAATCGTCTGAGAGAGTGGAAAGTTTCAATGGAAGGTTGAAAAAAACTCAACTCAGGACCATGCCGCCGTCCAAATGGATGGATTGACCGGTCATTCCCCGCGATTCGTACGAGCCCAAATAGACCGCCAGGTCGGCAATTTCGTCAGGCTGAAGCACCCGTCCCAATGGCACGCGCGCGAGTGCCGCTTTGACCATGTCGTCGCCGCTGATGCCCGAGCTCTTGGCCACCTGTGCCTTGAGCTCTTCAACCATGTCGGTCTGGATGAAGCCGGGGCAGATCGCGTTGACCGTCACCTTGAAGGGGCTGGCTTCGAGCGCCAGGCAGCGCGTGAGGCCCACCACCGCGTGCTTGCTCACGTTGTAGGCACTCTGGTTGCGCGAGCCCCATTTGCCGGCGGTGGACGCCATGTTGATGATGCGCCCGTGCTGGCGTTGTTGCATGCCCGGCAAGCACGCTTGCGTGAAGTGCAATACGCCGAACAGGTTGACATCGAGCATGTCCTGGAAGTCCTGAGGGACGTAGTCCATGAAAGGCTTGGCGCGGTACACCCCGGCATTGTTGACCAGCACATCCACGCGCCCGAAGCGGTTTTCTGCCGCTGACACGGCCGCAAAACAGGCGTCGCGGTCGGTCACGTTCAGGCCGACGGTCATGACGCGGTCCGCAGGCAGACCCAGCGCATCCTTGACCTCTTTGAGCCGAGCCACGTCCGTGGCCACCAGGCACAGGCTGGCGCCTTCGGCGGCATAGGCTTCGGCGATGGCGCGGCCAATGCCGCGGCTGGCGCCGGTGATGATGGCGACTTGATTGGCCAGGCGGTGTGTCATGGGTTTCCTTGTGAAGGGGTTCAGATCATGGCGGGGCTTTTGCGCGCTTTGCCGTTGTGGCCGTCTGATCCGTTGGTGGTTTTGGCGGTGGCTTTGCGCAGCACTTGCAGGTAGCCGTCGGCCAGCTCCATGTGCGGTGCCAGGCCCTGTGCGACCAGCATGCGGTGGGCGGCGGGCAGCTTCCAGCAAGGGGTGAAGACGAAAAGGTGGTGTTCCAGGTGGTAGTTGACCCAGTAAGGGGCCACCACCAAGCGCATGACCCAGCTCGTCAGGGTGGTGCGGGTGTTGCGCAAGCGGTCGTCGTTGTCCCCCACCACCGCGTGCTCGGCGATGTTGCGCACGCGGCTGATGACTTGGTACCAGGTGAGCAAAGGCAAGAGCCACAGCGCAAAGTAAGCCCACCACACACCCGCGGCTGCGGTGATGCCAAGGATGACAAGGTTGCTCAACAGGAAGTATTTTTCTGCATGGAACAGGTTCTTGCAGCGCTGCCAACGGCTGGGGTCCTTGCCCATTTCGTGCCGAAACGTTTCCAAGCGCCGTTGGTAGCCGGTGACGCCCAAAATATCGCGCCGCATCTTGCGCCAAAAGCTCTGGCGGGTGATGGGGAAAGGCGCCGACAAGATGAGGTCCGGGTCGTCTTTTTGTTGCGTGTGGCGGTGGTGGCTCAGGTGGTAGGGGCGGTACAAGGCGAGGCTTGCCCCCACAGGCCAGCCGCACAAAAAAGCGCCCAAGGTGTCGTTCAGGCGCGTGCTTTTGAACAAGGCCCGGTGCGCCGCGTCGTGCATCAGGATGGCCAGCCCCAGCTGGCGGTTGCCGATGATGACCAGCGCCACCACGAAGCTCAAGGGGTTGGGCCAGAGCGCAAACAAGGCCATGGCCAGCGCGATCACGCCCCAGGCGTGCAGCACCAACCAGGCGCCCATGAGGTCGGAGCGCTCACGCAAGTAAGCGTCCTGCTCAGCGGTGAGTTGGTGTTTGGGAGCGGGGTTCATGGGAGGTCAAGGCTGCGCACGAGCGCGAATTGTCATATCTTGGGACCAAACCCCGGCGCTTTCAGTCGCTCGCGCGACGAATCTTTGGCGCATGTTGCTGGGCAACAGGCTTCATTTGCCGATGCAAAAGCTCGAAAAAATCACGCCCAGCAAATCGTCGGCACTGAACTCACCTGTGATCTCGTTCAGCGCGTTCTGCGACTGGCGCAGTTCTTCGGCCAGCAGGTCCAGGCTTTGGGCTTGGGCGGCCAGCAGTTGCTGGGCGATGTCCAGGTGTTCGCGCACACGCAGCAGGGCTTGCACGTGGCGCTCGCGGGCGATGTAGAGGCCTTCGCTGGCGCTTTGCCAGCCCGCTTCGTGCAGCAGGCGCTGGCGCAGGGCCTGCAGGCCCTCGCCTGTGCGGGCCGAGAGGGTGATGCCTTCTTGCGCTGAGGGCGCGGGCGCGGCATCGGCCTTGTTCCAGATGTCGATCACGGGCACGCCCTTGGGCAGGCGCTCTGAGAGCGTTTGAGCAATCTCGGCATCAGACGCTGCATACGCGCTGTCGGCGGTGCGTGTCAGGTCGTGCAAAAACAGCACGGCATCGGCCTGCTCGATCTGGCCCCAGGCGCGTTCGATGCCGATCTTTTCCACGGTGTCGACATCGGCGCCTTCGCGCAGGCCTGCGGTGTCGATGACGTGCAGCGGCACGCCTTCGATCTGAATGGTCTGCTGCACCACGTCGCGGGTGGTGCCAGCAATGGGCGTGACGATGGCCAACTCGGCGCCCGCCAGCGCGTTGAGCAGCGAGCTTTTGCCCGCGTTGGGCTGGCCTGCAATCACCACGCGGATGCCCTCGCGCAGCAGCGCACCCTGACGCGTGCGTTGCAGCACCTTGGCCAGATGCGCTTGCAAGCGGTTGAGCTGCCCCTGCGCATCGGCCTTTTGCAAGAAGTCGATTTCCTCTTCCGGGAAGTCCAGCGTCGCCTCCACCAGCATGCGCAGGTGGATCAGCGCGTCGCGCAGGGTGTGTATTTCGCGCGAAAAGTCACCCGCCAGCGATCGGCTGGCGCTGCGGGCGGCGGCCTCGGTGCTGGCGTCGATCAGGTCGGCAATCGCCTCGGCCTGGGCCAGGTCGATTTTGTCGTTGATGAAAGCCCGCTCGGAAAACTCGCCCGGTTGGGCCATACGCAGACCGGGCAGGCGTGGCTGGCCTGTGGCCGCATCCAAAACGGCTGCGGCCTGCATGCAGCGCGTGACCAGCAGCTGCAGCACCACCGGGCCGCCGTGGGCTTGCAGTTCCAGCACGTCTTCGCCCGTGAAAGAGTTCGGCCCTGGAAAGTAGATCGCCAAACCGTGGTCGATGGCGCTGCCGTCCTGATCGCGAAACGGCAGGTAAGTCGCTTCACGCGCCTTGAGCTGGCGCCCACACAAGGCCAAGATCAGTGCTGCCAGAGCCCTACCCGACACGCGCACGATGCCCACCGCGCCCCGACCGGGTGCGGTGGCGATGGCGACGATGGGTTCCTGGTGGCGGGCGAGCATTTGGTGGGCCTCAATGCAAAAGGGCCGCTTGCGCGGCCCTTGGCGTTCTTATTTGAACTTGGGCAGATTGAACTGCGGTGGCACGCCCATGCGGGTGTTGATGATCCATTGCTGTGCAATCGACAACACGTTGTTCGTGATCCAGTACAGCACCAGGCCAGACGGGAAGAAGAAGAACATAACGCTGAACATCAGCGGCATGATCCACATCATCTTGGCCTGCATGGGGTCCGGTGGCGCGGGGTTCAGTGCGGTTTGCAGCAGTGTGGTGAGCGTCATCACCACGGGCAAGATGAAGAACGGATCAGGAGCCGACAAGTCGTGTATCCAGCCAATCCAGGGTGCGTTGCGCATCTCGACGGTGGACAGCAGCACCCAGTACAGGGCAATGAACACCGGGATCTGGACCATGATCGGGAAGCAACCACCCATGGGGTTGACCTTCTCGTCGCGGTAGATTTTCATCATCTCTTGCTGCATTTTTTGCGGATCGGCTTTGAGGCGCTCACGCATTTCCATGACCTTGGGGTTGATGGCTTTCATCTTGGCCATGCTCGAATACGCCTTGGCATTGAGCCAGTAGAACGCGATTTTGAGCAGCAGCACGAGCGCCATGATCGACCAGCCCCAGTTCTGGATGAAGCCAAACAGCTTGTCCAGCAACCAGAACAGGGGCTTGGCCAACATGGCCAGCCAGCCGTAGTCTTTGAGCAAGTCCAGGCCAGGGGCCAGGGCTTCGAGTTGCTTTTCTTCCTGCGGACCCACAAAGAGTTTGTTTTCGATGGCTTTGGACTGGCCTGGAGCCACTTCACCCATGGGCGTGATCATGCCCACGGCATACAGGTTGTTGTCGACTTTGCGCACGAAGTTTTCACGGGCAATGCCGTCGCCCAGCAGCCAGGCCGATGCAAAGTAGTGTTGCACCATGGCCACGTAGCCGCTGGTGGAGGTCTTGTCGACCTCAGCCTTGTTCTTTTCGATGTCTGAAAACTCGATCTTGTTGTACTTCTTGGCTTCGGTGTAGACCGCAGGGCCAGTGAAGGTGGAATAGAAGGACGACTCGCCCGCGGGCTTGTTGCCGTCGCGCACCAGTTGCATGTAAAGCTGAGGCGACACCGCTGCCGCGCTGGTGTTGACCACTTCGTGCTTGACGCCCACGGCGTAGCTGCCGCGCTGCAGTGTGTAGGTTTTGACCAGTTTGACGCCGTTGATGGCTTCGGACTCGAAACGCACGGCCAGCGTGTTTTGGCCGTCTTTCAGGGCGCGATCGCCGCTCACGTGCATGGCCGCTTTGTGGCTGGGGAAGTTGCCACCGATCAGGCCGGTTTGCGCCACATAGACGCGGTCACGGCTTTCGTCGAACAACACAAAAGGCTTTTTCGCGTCGCTCAAGTCTGCGTGGCGCGTGAATTCGCTGTGCACCAGCGAGCCCCCTTCGGTGTCAAAGCTGAGCTTGAGCACGTCGGTGGCGACATCGATCCGCTCGCGTGCCGCTGCAGGTGTGGTGCTGGCGCTGGCAGGCACTTGTCCGGGCGCAGCCGGTGTCATGCTGGCTGAAGGCACTGCGGAAGGCAAGGCAGAAGGGCCAACGGGCGCAGCACTCGCAGCCGCTGCGCTGGCTGCTGGAGCCGAGCTTGCCTTCGCCTGCGTTTCGACTTTGGGGAAGAAGGTGGCTTTGTGCCCGTTGTGGACTTGCCATTGGTCCCAGAGCAGGACCATGGAGAAACCAAAGATCACCCAGAGAATGGTGCGGCGAATGTCGTTCATGTGGTCTTCTTGGAAGAAGTAGGAGAAATCAGTCGGCTGAACAGGCGTGGCGCCTTTTCAGGTACAGGGTCGTGGCCGCCTGCGCAGCCAGGATGGCAGCGCAGCAAGCGGGCAAGGGTCAAATAACTGCCTGCAGTTGCGCCATGCAACTCAAGCGCTTTGAGGGAATAAGCCGAACAGGTGGGCTCAAAACGGCAAGCAGAACCCAGCCAAGGGCTGAGCAGTAAACGGTAGGCGCGAACCAAGCCCATCAACGCATCACGCAGCATGGCGAGCCTCTGGGAGTGGATGTGCTGGCCGGCAGGCCCGCTGGAACAACTGCTCCAACTCGGTCCGAACGGCCAGTTTGAGCGGTTCGGAAGTTGCGCTCACAAACAGCTTGCGGTCAAAAGTCGAGCGCAGGCGCACCACATGCGCGGCATCGGGCAGTTGATCTGCAAAATTTTGACTCACGGCGTAAATCTGACGTTTGATGGCATTGCGCGTGACTGCACGGCGTGCCCAGCGTTTGGGCACCATGGCGCCCATCCAAGTATCGACCAAGCCAAAAAGGGCCTGCTCCCCGGAGGGGGCAGGCCCGTTGGTATCGGTGTGGTCCACAGGGACAACGGATGCGGCGGGTGTCAAAGACAAGCGGTGCAGTGCAAAGTGAGACGTGCGCGAAACCGTGCCGCCAGCCAGGGCGGCCTGGAATTGCGGGCGAGTCTTCAGACGTTGCACAGCGGCCAGGCCCTGGCTTGAGCCGTCTGGCCTGACGCGCGGTCAGACGCTGACGGCTGCAATGGCATCAGACAGCCAGACGCTTGCGGCCTTTGGCGCGGCGTGCGTTGATCACGGCACGGCCACCACGGGTCTTCATGCGAACCAAGAAGCCGTGGGTACGGGCGCGACGTGTTTTGGAGGGTTGGTAGGTGCGTTTCATGACTTTTCCTTAAAGCCCAAAGCTTGCCCCCGGCGTCAAGCCGAAAACGTGCAAAGCTATTTGAGCGAAGCCCCCGATTATCGCAAACTTTTGTGACCGCGGCAAACACGGGCTGATTTGTTGCGCGGGAACTTTCTTTTTTGAGCTCAGGGATGACTCGGGGGTCAAACTGCAGTGATGTGGTTTATCATCCCTGTTCATGGTCAGATGGCATGTGGATAAGCTCTTGATAATTCGAGTTTTCTGCAGCCGAAAGCCTCAAATATCCACAATAAAAAGATTGCCGATGTCCGAGGGACTTTCTCCTGAATTCGATGCCCATGCAGGGCATGCACTCTGGCAGGCCTGCCTTGAAGAGTTGTCCCGCGAACTGCCCGAGCAGCAGTTCAACACCTGGATCAAACCCTTGGTGGCGCAGGTCGCAGACGACCATTCCAAGCTGACTTTGCTGGTGGCCAACCGCTTCAAGCTCGACTGGGTTCGGGCGCAGTATGCCGGTCGTTTGGCGGCATTGGCCGAGCGACTGCAAGGCCACCCAGTTCAAATTGAGTTGGCTCTCACTCTCAAAGAAGCCCCCGTCAAATCGACATTCCAACCTGGATCTTCGGCATTGCGTGGTCCTGAGGAGTCGCTCGATGCCGTGGACGAAGCGGTGCCCAACACTTTCCGAAGTCGGCTCAACCCGGCACTGACTTTTGACACCTTGGTGGAGGGCACAGCCAACCGCATGGCACGCGCTGCGGCCATGCACGTGGCGGGCTCGCCGGGTCATTTGTACAACCCCTTGTTCATCTACGGTGGTGTGGGCTTGGGCAAAACCCACCTGATGCACGCCATCGGCAACAAGTTGCTCGCCGACCGTCCTGAATCCAAGGTTCTCTACATCCACGCCGAGCAGTTCGTGTCGGATGTGGTTAAAGCCTACCAGCGCAAGACTTTTGACGAGTTCAAGCACCACTACCACTCGCTTGATTTGCTCTTGATCGACGACGTGCAGTTCTTTGCCAACAAGGACCGCACGCAAGAAGAGTTCTTCAACGCCTTCGAGGCCCTTTTGGCCAAAAAGTCGCACATCGTGATGACCAGCGACACCTACCCCAAGGGCTTGGCAGACATCCACGAGCGGCTGGTTTCGCGCTTTGATTCGGGCCTGACGGTGGCTTTGGAGCCGCCTGAGCTTGAAATGCGGGTGGCAATTTTGATCAACAAAGCCCTCAGCGAAGGCAGCGAAATGCCCGAAGAGGTCGCCTTCTTTGTGGCTAAAAACGTGCGCTCCAACGTGCGCGAGCTCGAAGGCGCGCTGCGCAAGATCCTGGCCTATTCGCGCTTCAACCAAAAAGAAGTCTCGATCCAGCTCGCCCGCGACGCCCTGCGTGACTTGCTGTCGATCCAGAACCGCCAGATCAGTGTCGATAACATCCAAAAAACCGTGGCCGACTACTACAAGATCAAGGTCGCAGACATGTACAGCAAAAAGCGCCCGGCCAGCATTGCCCGCCCGCGCCAGATTGCCATGTACCTGGCCAAAGAGCTGACCCAAAAAAGCCTGCCCGAGATCGGTGAGCTGTTTGGCGGGCGCGACCACACCACCGTGCTGCACGCGGTGCGCAAGATCGGTGGCGAGCGCCAGCAACTGACCGAGTTGAACCAGCAGCTGCACGTGCTGGAGCAAACCCTCAAGGGCTGATGCGCATGGTTGCCCTGTTCCCCCTGCAAAAACAATGCCGCCCAAGCACCTTTGACGGGCAAAAACACCCAAAAAACGGCGAAAATGTCGTTTGTTCCTGCAGACCGTCGCCCAGCCGGGCCCGACGCCTGAAAAACCACCAAAGGTAGACAAATGATCGTCCTGAAGGCCACACAAGACAAATTGCTGTCCGTTTTGCAATCCGTATCCGGCATTGTTGAACGCCGCCACACCCTGCCGGTGCTGGCCAATGTGCTGATCCGCAAGTCCGGTCGGGCGGTGCAGATGACCACCAGCGATCTGGAAATCCAGATCCGCACCACCGCCGAGATGGACGGCGATGCAGGTGACTTCACCACCACCGTGGGCGCACGCAAACTGATCGACATCCTGCGCACCATGCCGTCTGACCAGACGGTGAGCCTGGAGTCCTCGCAGTCCAAGATGATCTTGAAGGGCGGCAAATCCAAATTCACGCTGCAGACACTGCCCGCAGAAGACTTCCCGCTGGTGCAAGAAGCCGCCAGCTTTGGCCCCGCCTTCAGCGTGCCGCAAAAGACCCTCAAGGCCTTGCTGGGTCAGGTTTCGTTTGCCATGGCTGTGCACGACATCCGCTACTACCTCAACGGCATTTTGTTTGTGGCCGAAGGCAAGAAGCTGTCCCTGGTCGCCACCGACGGCCACCGCTTGGCTTACACCAGCGCCACGCTCGACACCGAAGTGCCCAGCAAACAAGAAGTCATCTTGCCGCGCAAGACCGTGCTGGAGTTGCAGCGCTTGCTGTCTGACGCCGAAGGCGCGATCGAAATGCAGTTCGCCAACAACCAGGCCAAATTCAGTTTTGACGGCATGGAGTTTGTGACCAAGCTGGTCGAAGGTAAGTTCCCCGACTACAACCGCGTGATCCCCAAGGGCCACCGCAACAACGTGACCTTGGGCCGCCAGGCCCTGCTGTCTTGCTTGCAGCGCACCGCCATCTTGACCAGCGACAAGTTCAAGGGCGTGCGCCTGAATCTGGACCCCGGCACGCTGCGCGTGGCGTCCACCAACGCCGAACAAGAAGAAGCCGTGGATGAACTCGACATCGACTACGGCGGTGACAGCATCGAGATCGGGTTCAACGTGACCTACATCATCGACGTGCTGGGCAACATGGACCAGGACATGGTTCGCATCGATCTGGCCGACGCCAACAGCTCGGCGCTGATCACCATCCCCGACAACGACAACTTCAAATATGTGGTGATGCCCATGCGCATTTAAGGCCCGTGCCATACGGCAATAGACCTTATCGAAACCCGCGACCCCTCGCGGGTTTCGGCCATTCAAGCGACAGAGAAATATCCAGATGACCGAAGAAAACAAGCCCAGCGAAGAGACCTTCACCACCGTCCAACCCAAGATCGACGCCCACCAAGCGGGTGCATCTGAAGGTTACGGCGAAGGCTCGATCCAGATCCTGGAAGGCCTGGAAGCGGTGCGCAAGCGCCCCGGCATGTACATCGGCGACACGTCCGACGGCACCGGCTTGCACCACCTGGTGTTCGAGGTGGTGGACAACTCGATCGACGAAGCACTGGCGGGCCACTGCGACGACATCGTCGTCACCATCCACTCTGACAACTCCATCAGCGTGACCGACAATGGCCGCGGCATTCCTACCGGCGTGAAGATGGACGACAAGCACGAGCCCAAGCGCAGTGCCTCCGAGATCGCGCTGACCGAACTGCACGCGGGCGGCAAGTTCAACCAAAACAGCTACAAGGTCTCAGGCGGCTTGCACGGCGTGGGCGTGTCTTGCGTGAACGCTCTGAGCAAGTGGCTGCGCCTGACAGTGCGCCGCGAAGGCAAAGTGCACCAGATCGAATTCGCCAAAGGATTTGTGCAAAACCGTTTGCTCGAGACCGTGGACGGCGTGGAAGTTTCCCCCATGCGCGTGTCGGGCGCCACCGACAAGCGCGGCACCGAAGTGCACTTCTTGCCCGATGTGGAAATTTTCACGCAAAACACCGATTTCCATTACGAGATTTTGGCCAAGCGTTTGCGCGAGTTGTCCTTCTTGAACAACGGCGTTCGCATTCGCCTCAAAGACGAGCGCAGCGGCAAAGAAGACGACTTCTCGGGTGCCGGTGGCGTCAAAGGTTTTGTGGACTTCATCAATGCCAACAAAAAGGTGCTGCACCCCAACGCCTTCCATGCCATGGGCGAGCGCCCTGCCGACAGCTACGGCGGCATCCCCGGCACCAGCATCGGTGTCGAAGTGGCCATGCAGTGGAACGACGGTTACAACGAGAACGTGCTGTGCTTCACCAACAACATTCCCCAGCGTGACGGCGGCACCCACCTCACGGGCCTGCGTGCGGCGATGACCCGTGTGATTGCCAAGTACATCGAGAAAAACGAGATCGCCAAAAAGCAAAAAGTCGAAGTCAGCGGCGACGACATGCGCGAAGGCCTGTGCTGCGTGCTGAGCGTCAAAGTGCCTGAGCCCAAGTTCTCGAGCCAGACCAAAGACAAGCTGGTGTCCAGCGAAGTGCGCGCCCCGGTGGAAGACATCGTGGCCAAGGCGTTGACCGACTACCTCGAAGAGCGCCCCAACGACGCCAAGATCATCTGCGGCAAGATCGTCGAAGCCGCCCGTGCCCGCGAAGCGGCCCGCAAGGCCCGCGAAATGACCCGCCGCAAAGGCGTGCTCGACGGCATGGGCCTGCCCGGCAAACTGGCCGACTGCCAGGAAAAAGACCCCGCCCTGTGCGAAATCTACATCGTCGAGGGAGATTCGGCCGGAGGCTCGGCCAAGCAAGGCCGCGACCGCAAATTCCAGGCCATCTTGCCCCTGCGCGGCAAGATCCTGAACGTTGAAAAAGCCCGCTACGAAAAGCTGCTGACCAGCAACGAAATCATCACGCTGATCACTGCTTTGGGCACCGGCATCGGCAAGGCCAGCGCCGAAAGCGGCAAGAGCAGCACCGACGACTTCAACCCTGAAAAGCTGCGCTACCACCGCATCATCATCATGACCGACGCCGACGTTGACGGCGCCCACATCCGCACGCTGCTGCTGACCTTCTTCTACCGCCAGATGCCTGATCTGGTTGAACGTGGCCACATCTACATTGCCCAACCACCGCTCTACAAAGTCAAGGCCGGCAAAGAAGAGCTGTACCTCAAAGACGGCCCGGCACTCGACGGCTTCTTGCTGCGCATCGCGCTCAAAGACGCCAGCATCAGCACAGGCGGCGCAGCCCCGCAAGTGCTGAGCGGCGAAACGCTCGAAGCGCTGGCGCGCAAACACCAAGTAGCCGAAGGCGTGATCTCCCGCTTGTCCAACTTCATGGACGCCGAAGCCCTGCGCGCGATCGCCGACAGCGTGTCGATCAACCTCGACACCCTTGACTTGGCCGCCGAATGCGCCCCTGCGCTGCAAGCCAAACTGCGCGAACTCAACACCACGGGCATCCCTGCCGAAGTGACCGCCGAGTTTGACGTGCGCACCGACAAGCCCCTGCTGCGCATCAGCCGCCGCCACCACGGCAACATCAAGAGCAGCGTGATCACGCAAGACTTTGTGCACGGCGCAGACTACGGCGCTTTGGCCGAAGCGGCCGAGACCTTCCGTGGTCTGCTGGGCGACGGTGCCAAAGCCATGCGCGGTGAAGGCGACAAACAAAAAGAAGAAAAAGTGGGCGACTTCCGCCAGGCCATGCACTGGCTCATCAGCGAAGCCGAACGCACCACCAGCCGCCAGCGCTACAAAGGTCTGGGCGAAATGAACCCCGCCCAACTGTGGGAAACCACCATGGACCCCACTGTGCGCCGCTTGCTGCGCGTGCAGATCGACGACGCCATCGAAGCCGACCGCGTGTTCACCATGCTCATGGGTGACGACGTCGAGCCACGACGCCACTTCATCGAGACGAATGCGCTGCGTGCGGGGAACATTGATATCTAAGACTTATCACATCCGAATCCGGAAATTTGAAAAAACTGATAGGAATCAAGTACTTGTAATCACACCGCTGAAGCAGACACCATCAAGGGCCTCAGAGTCCGGTGCGCTTCGGCCATCTCATCTAGCCTGGGGAGGCTTTGAACCATGTATTTGACGTATGTGGATGAAAGTGGCGATATTGGCCTGACTGGCTCGCCAACGCGGTATTTCGTATTGACGGGCCTTGTTCTGCATGAACTTCGATGGCGCCAAACTCTGGATGAGCTGATTGCCTTTCGCAGAGAGCAAAAAACCGATTTCGATCTAAAGCTGCGAGAAGAGATCCATGCAAGCCCCATGCTATCGAAACCTAGGGACTTGGTACGTATACCCAAGCATCAGCGGCTTGAAATATTGCGCCGCTATGCAGACAAGCTGGCAAGCATGCCGGATCTGAGCCTCATCTGTGTCGTGGTGGACAAAGCCAATAAGCCTGCGACGTACGATGTTTTTGATGCCGCTTGGAAAGCATTGGTACAGCGGTTTGAAAACACGCTGGCACATAGGAATTTTCCGGGGCCGAGAAATCCGGACGATATGGGCATGCTTTTCCCGGATCGATCTGATGAAAAGAAACTCAACGCTCTGCTCCGACGGATGCGAGCGTTCAATCCTGTACCCAGTCAGCAATCGTTAGGTTATCGCAACCTGCAAATCAGAACCATCATCGAAGACCCGAACTACCGGGACTCTAGCCACTCGTATTTCATTCAATCGGTGGATGTCATAGCCTTTTTGCTCTATCAACATTTGGCACCATCGGCCTATATGAAAAAGAAATCCGGTCAGAATTATTTTGGTCGTCTAGCACCCATTGTGTGTAAACAAGCATCGCCCAGAGACCCATTGCATATCGTGCGGCTATAAAAAAGGGGCCCTTGCGGGCCCCGGTGGAATCCTAATGACCAGACGGGCCGGGGTTCAGATCCTATATCTATCATACCCTCCGGATACCATCTTGGCAATACAGGGCGATTGAGCAGAGGTGAGCTCCCCGCCAGCAATTGTCATAGAGCTGGGTTGCTTAGGTGAAGTCTTGTTCAATCAAGAGGGCTTGAGCCCACCGCCGCATCAAGCCCAAACACGATGCTCATCGGCCTGCTGCCCTGGTGCGACTGGTAGAGCACCCGCCCGTGGTACGTGAACGGTGCGGCTTTGCCGACAGCCAGCTTGGTGTCGCGCACAAAGAGGTGGATGTCGATGCCTAAAGCGGCGTGGCGGATGATTTCGTCGCCGCGTTTGCTGGTCGGGTCGGTGGCGTTCTGGCTTTGCCAGTGAAAGTGCGTGTCATCGATCCAGTGGTCCATGTACTTGTGCTCGACAGCCCTAGCTTGCAGACAGAATTTCAAGTAACATGTTTGTTTAATCGATCATTCAATGAATAAACATCGATTTAAAGAACATGAAAATCAATCAATCTGCCATGCTCATCCCGTCACAGCAAGAAGAATGCGCCCGCTTGGGGCAACTTCTGGCGCGCCTGCGGTTGGCGCGTCAAGTCAAACAGGCTGACGCTGCACTGCGTGCAGGGCTGTCTCGCAACACGGCCTATCGCCTTGAAAAGGGAGAGCCCGGCATCGCGCTTGGCCAAGTTTTGCGCTATCTGCATGCCATCTCACCCAACAGCACCCTTTTGGACTTGTTGACTGAAAAAGACCCGGCGTTGCTGGCGCTCAGTGCGCGTGAGAAAACCAGCGGGTCCGCGACCTGAGCGCGGCAGAGCGCGAAGAACTGGACTTTTAAGGCAAGAAGCAGATGACCGCCAAAACCTTGAAACTGATGGTCTTTGCTCACCTGGGGCCGGCCTGGAAGCCCTGTGGGCAGCTGCTCATGACGGAAGAAAACACCGAGGTACTTGCTTCGAGTTTTGCTTACGGCATGAACTACGCACGTCGGCCAGATGCTCTGGAAATTGATCCCGTCAGCCTCAGTCTGCAAAAGCTCGATGACGTGTTGGGCAAGCGGCTCTTGCCTGCCAAGCAATTGCCCATGTTCGGCGGAATACGCGATGCGGCACCTGACTCGTGGGGTCGTCGTGTCATTGAAACCAAGCTCAAGGTGCCAACCAACAGCCTGCCAGAGTCTCAGTATTTGTTGCATGCAGGCAGTGACCGCGTGGGGGCGCTCGACATCAGAACCAGCATTCACGATGGTCCACGCCATGGCCCCCATGTTTCGCACGACCTAATGCACCTCATGGAGGCTGCAGACCGCATTGAAGAAGGGCTGCCCGTGCCTGCGCACCTCGAAGCCATTTTTGTCGATGGCACGGGACTTGGCGGTGCACGGCCCAAAGCCTCGGTGCGTGATGCCCATGGAGTGCTGTGGCTCGCCAAGTTTTCGAGTCAGAAAGACGGTTTCGATGTGCCCGGCGTGGAAAGTGCCGCACTTCGGCTGGCCGCAGAGGCTGGTTTGAATGTGCCCGCACTCGACATGCGCACCATCGGTGACCGCAAGATCATGCTTATTCGGCGCTTCGACCGCTACTGGCTTGCACCCGATGGTGTTGTTGGAGAGTCTGACAACTTGAATCAAACACAACCGGGAGAAGGCCGAACAGAGCACCGTCTGGGGTTTGTCAGCGGCCTGACCATGGTCGCTTGCGACGAAACCGAGTCGCGCACCAAGGCTTACACCGACCTCGCCCTGGCCGTGCGTGAGCACTGCCACCCCAGCGTCATCCGCGCAGACAACGCAGAGCTTTTCAAACGCATGGTCTTCAACATTCTGGTGAGCAACGACGATGACCACCTGCGTAACCACGGCTTTTTGTGGGACCCCAGGCTGCCCGGCTGGCGCTTGAGCCCGCTGTACGACGTCTTGCCCCGAGCAAGCCACGCCACCGAGCGCTTCTTGCATCTGGGCGTGGGCCCTCAAGGGCGACTGGCCACTTTGGACAACGCACTGGCCTCGCATGCACGGTTCACCCTCTCCAAGGCCGAAGCCGCGCAAATGATGGCGCAGCTCTGGCAGACCGTCAGGGCGTGGAAAGTCTATTTTGAGCAATTCGGCGTCACGGACACGGAAATCGGCAAGATCGCACCAGCGTTCCGGCATTTGGACGACGTGTCGACGCCCGAACTGCGCAAGTTGCTGCCGTAGTTCAGGCGCGGCGCAGCCAGCACGCCAGCCGCAGGTGCAAAGGCTGTGAAGCGGGGTCAGCAAATCTAGCTCTGCAAATCACCCCACCGCCGCATCAAGCCCAAACACAATGCTCATGGGCCTGCTGCCCTGGTGCGACTGGTAGCGCACCCGGCCGTGGTACGTGAACGGTGCGGCCTTGCCGACAGTCAGCTTGGTGTCGCGCACAAAGAGGTGGATGTCGATGCCTAAAGCGGCGTGGCGGATGATTTCGTCGCCGCGTTTGCTGGTCGGGTCGGTGGCGTTCTGGCTTTGCCAGTGAAAGTGCGTGTCATCGATCCAATGGTCCATGTACTTGTGCTCGTCAGCCCGGCCTTGTTTGTTGAGCGTGACCAGCAGGATGTGCGCCTTTTTCTGGGCCAGCACCACATGGCCGACATTCCAATTGCCGGGGTTGTAGGCCTCGCCAAACAGCGCCGGAATGTCTTCGCGCATGAAAGACTCACCGAGCGCCAGATCCAGTGGATCGATGATGTTGCGCAGGCGAGCGAGCGTGCGCATGTCGTCGGTGGCCGTCAGGTCTTCGTAGTCCGGGTTGTTGGCTTTCAGAATGTATTGGCCATCGCGGCCCTTGGTGACCACCCGCAGCAGGTATTGGTTGTCGCCGCTGTCGTCTTGCCGCTCGATGGCCACCACGTTGCCTGTGATCGAGCCTGCCCGACTGGGCGTGATCAACTCCAGCAACAAATAGTCGCCATCAAGCACCGGATTTTTGCCACCGTTCATCGAGTTGCCCGATGCGCGTGCAATGAAGTGGCGACTGGGGTCCAGCGTGCCATAGGCCAGCGGCAAAGCCCTGTGCTCTTCAGCGTCAGCACGGCCGGTTTTGAAATGGCCGCACGCGATTTTGAGGTTGGGGAAGTACGGCAACTCCACCGTCTCGCGCCGCTTGACGGGGAATGGAATCACATTGTTGGCGGGCTCTTCCACGGCCAAGCGCACTTCGTAGGCGGCCAGTCGGTAGTCCAACAGTAATCAGTTTTCGGTAGACGACGCGCCGCACTTTCGACTATGGGTAATGATCAGGGCACAAATTGATAATTGTTTTAAAACTTTGCTGACCCGCAAGAGAGACCTAAGCCAATCCCATAGTAGTCGCGATCGCATTTTTTATCGTCGTACGTCCAGAACCACTTGCATTTCGAAAGGTTTCAGTGGAGAAATCAATATCTTTCGCCGCACCGAAGCGATTTATAAAGTAGTTGATGCTAATGTTTTGGCTTTGATAGGAATCACCTGCAGTAATTCTAAATATGTCGAATAGCGCCTGTACACCAACGGTCTTTGTGATGTAAGAATTCTGCTGTGCGCGCTGCCAAAAAACTTGGTCACATGCCAAAAGGAAGTTCAAAGTCATTTTGTAAATGACTTTGTCTTGCGTATTAAGATAAGCTTCTCGCAGCGGTGACCTATCATTCCGCATTTCTTTCAATGCAATACGCTCTTTGCGGTTCCCGTCCAGTAGATTTGTAGTGTCCTTTTTGGGATTGCTCGTATAGAGTCGCATGATGCCTTCTACAACAACTGCTGTGGAAACTTTCCACGAGGCATCTTGGCCTAGAAGTGAAAGTACATCGTCCTTTTGGGGGGCAATAACTATTCTCCCTTTTAGAGGGGATTCAATATCAGTGAATAACCTTCGTGTCAGAAAGACCGCAAGCTTGTCTGGGCTCCAGAATTTTTCATTTTCTTCCTCAATGTTGTATCCAAAAAGCTCGTAAGTCAGACTTTTATCCACCCGTTTCTGAGTAGAGTTGATTGTGGCAAACAATTGAGCTTGGTATGGCTTGGGAAGATCTAGGAAAATTGAGCAAACAAGATTCATTTCTAAGCGCTCGAATCGAGCATTCGCGAATGCGTACAAACGATGTTGCCCATCAATGATGGCCGCAAGCTTCGAGGATGTAGGTATTCGCAATACATAACATCCATCATTACTCTCTTCAACTGTCCAACGTTTATTTATTTTTTCAACGGGTTGTTCAACAGATTCTGATTCATCGTCTTCAATCAGACCATCTTCTTGGCGAAAATTTGCTGCCACTATGACTGCGTTTGGAAAAGCTGCATCTGTTCTATTTATGTAGTCAGTAATGGACTGCAAACGTTCTTTCTGAACTAAACGTTGAGTGCCCTCTAGTTCGTATGGTCGGCCATCTAATCCGGAGCGAGCACTCAAAACATCACTGTATGCAACTTCCAATAAAACATTGGCGGGGAGAACTGCAACGTAGTACTCCCCGATCGGTTGGACAACACGTAATGCTTTGACTTCGATAGGAAACTGAATCATTGCGACTCCTATTAAACGGTAAAGCCGGTCAGGTCGCCAGAGAGTTCGGATCGGGGATCCTTACCCAAGGGCGCTTCCAAATTGGGGTCGAGCAGGTCGGGATCTTTGGAATTCGCAATCCACCATAGCCACAGCGCTAACAGTGATGCCAATAATCCAAAGATAAATACGGTCATGCTACCGATTACAGATGGAGATATGCCAATAGCCAATATGGTTATAAGCACAAGTGCTGTTACAGCAAAAGACCTAAGAGACCTATTTTCATCCTCGGCCCAAACAAGTTGCATGCAGGCAGTTCCGGCCAAAGCTGGAAAAAAAGTGATGATCGCTGTACGAAGCCCAGAAACGGACGATGAAGAGGGGCAGTCCATATCTGCCAAGAACAGTAGGGAGTAAAGTTCAATCCAAACACCGCCAGCCCCGATCACAACGACCGCGATAAGAAAAAACATTACGAAGCTTGCATGGGCAGCGGGCTCTTTTGTGCGATTCCAGAGTTCATCCCACAGCAGCTTCCATGAAGTACTTAAATTGTTTGTCGTATTACCTGACACTGCGCACCCCTCTCCTGATTGTATTGGCACTAACTTCACAAGCTTAATGCAAAACAAAAGTATTAGCTATGAATAATTTTCAGCTAGAGGAAAACGGTTTCGCTTATGCTGAATTACGAGTCACATGCGGACATGTCCGGGGCACAAAGTGAGCTGGCCCCCGATGCACGCCAGCCCGGTCATGTATGTTCAGCGTGAAGAGACAATTTCTATTATGTGCTCTTTGTTTATGAGGACGCCATGTGCCCTTTGTGGTTGTTCGCCAGGCATTTTGAGAAGCATGTCACCAGCGCCCAGCAGGTTCTCCGCGCCCACCTCATCCAGAATGATCTTGGATTCAGTTCCTTTTTGTACCGTGAGTGCTATGCGCGCAGGGATGTTGCTTCGAATTAAGCCAGAGAAGGTCTCAGAGTCTGGCCGCTGAGTAGCCAATACAAGGTGGATGCCAGCGGCACGGGCTTTTTGTGCAAGTTTAATGATGCTCTCTTCGAGTCCTTTGTCTTGTAAAACAAGATCTGCCAACTCCTCGATGAAAACGACAATGTAGGGCAGTTTTTGCCCTTTAGCGCGAGCTTCAGTTAAGTTGGACACACCTAGTGACTGGAATATCGAGTACCTGGACTCCATTTCAGATACAAGTTCGGTTAGGAATTCCTTGTACTCCGAAGCCTCGGTTGCAACCTTACCAAGATAGAGGTTACGTAGCTTTGAGTATGGGGAGAATTCAACCCTCTTGGGATCAATAAGTGCTAGAAGAAGGGAGCCCTCATCGTGTTTCAGCAGCAATGACAGGATAATTGAGTGGAGAGAGACGCTCTTGCCTGAACCTGTTGTTCCAGCAACCAAAAGGTGGGGGGCGCCAGCAAGGTCAAATGTTATATCTTGACCTGTAACAGAGACGCCAATGTAAGTCACCAACTTGTTTGGATCATGCGGCGCCCTCTCAAGCCAATTTATCAACTGGTCAATGGAAACGGGGCGCCATGAACTTTTTGGCCTTGGAACATCAATGAAAACCGTCATAGCCTCATCGCCGTTAGACACGTTGGGGGCGTTGTCCCCAAGATTCATCGCCAGTGCTAGTCGGTCCAGGCTTTTATCAAGCTTGGATTTGTCATTTAAGTTGATGAGACGAACGCGATACCGTGTGACACGAGGACCGAAAATGATGTCCTTGACTTCCACTTTGATTCCGAGCTGTGCAAGCCCTTTAATAAGTAGGGCTGAGTCATCAGTTGGTGGGGTGATAACGAGTGAAGCTGGGTCTGTTAATTCGCGAGCTACTGGTGTTGCTGTTTCAGGCATCTCAGAACGGCGCGAGATCAATGTTTCAATAAAATTCTCATAGTTTTGATCCGCGTCTTGCCAGTCTTTGTAAAGTGCCTTCGCACCACGATGCCAATGGCAACGTATAGCGCTTCTTAGTGTCTCTTGACTGTTGACTATTGGTGCTTCAGTCTGGATGGAGTGTGCCACGAGCAGGCCTATCCAAGCACCGATGTTGTCAGTACTAAACAAGGCCTGAGCTGGCACTTCAATCCCTTTCGAGTCTGGCGTATCTTCGTTAAGTTTCCCCATGGCTAGACTCCGCCCGATCGCCAATCTGGCAAACTGAGCCTTTGTGTCAAGACCAAGTGAAGATTGCATTTCAATCGTGATCTTGTCCGCCTCTTGACTTGTACGAAAGCGGTTGCTCAAAATTATTTGAATATCAATATCACTCATCAAATTGCTCCGCTGAAGTATCGGTCTTCCTTAGCAACGGTCCTACCGATACCATCACCGACCTCCGTGTGCTCAAGAAGATATGTTTTGCAAACATTCTTTTTTATGGTCTTGTAGTGCGCCGGGCTAATTTCTTCATCTTGCGATAACAAGATGACTTGTCTACTCCCGTCACTCGTCCAGAAATCAAAAATATTGGCGCGGTGCTTGCTATCAAGTCTGCCAAGTGGAGTGTCAACAACGAGAGGGGCGTCAATCTTTGAAACTTCGGCAAGACCAGCAATTAAGGCTGTTGCAAAGATTTGGTTCTCTCCCGCTGAACGATCGAAATTAAGCTCCTTACCGTTTGCGCTAAGGATAGATGTTGTTCCATCATTATCGATAACAATCTTTGCAACCTGACTCTTATGTGCAAGTTGCTTATAGACACGAGTCATTGCATTCGCAAGCTGCTTCACCTTGAGAGGGAAAAGCTGTGGGATAACTTCCTCAATTACCTTACGAGTACGTTGTGACTTGTCAATCAAACTCCTATCTGGGCTTGAAGAGTCTCTTCTTTGTCGTTCGCTCTCATAGGTTGCTCGTGTTTGGTGAATCAGGGCTTCTAGACTTGTGATTTCACGTCCCAAGTTACCCGTTTGAGCTTCAAGCGAATCGATTTTTTGCATGATCTCGTTAAGCTGAATTTTCAGCTGGCTGAGCGTTCCATCACGGTCAATACCTTCAATTCGTGAAATCTGACGGCTTACCTCGTCAATACGTTTGTCAAGATCGCCCTTCTGCATCAGTAGGTCGTTGACTTCTTTTTGACCAACGGTCAAACCACCCAAAAAGCGGATTGCTTTTTGTTTGAGTTCATCATGTAGGTAGTCATGAACAAACTCATCCGCACAATTAGGCGGAGGAGGTAAGAACAGTGACTGCCACGCAGCTTCTACTCTTTTTTCAAGTGCCGAAATTTGTTCCTGGGTCAGATCAGGGTTGAATGCAAAATTTTCAGCCTTGAGAAGTTGATAAAAGAATTTCTCTTGCTTTGGTTGCAGGGCTCTACACTCTGTCTGCCATTTGGTGAGGGCAATCTCGCTGTTGATTTGGTCCTTGAATTCTTGTAGAAGTTTTGTGGGCATGAGATAAAACGGAAGCTTATCTGCAACGATCTTGGAGAGTTGACTCTCAGTAGATTTTTTGGCGGACCTTAACTGTTCACGCTCTTCAACAAGATCTTTAACAGTGGATATTTCCCCGCCACCGCCGCCAGCTGCAACAATTCTGTCCAGAAGGGACTTTCGCTCAGCTTTCAATTGAGCTGTCTCAGCAGTGTTACTTTCTAGTATTGATTTTGCAGTCCCCAGCTTAGTCTCTTCATCGTGCAACTTCTGCTGGAGTTGATCGAGATTATTTTGGTCGAAGTTCGTAAGGCGCGACCTTTTTTGGTCTTCAAATGCTTTGAGACGCTCAGACAAATTCCGAAGAAGAACGACTCCCAGCAAACCCTCAAGGCCTTGCTTGACTTGCTCGATTCGTGATTGATCCGCTAGCTTTTTGACCTCTTCACCGTCAAAGAAAAAGAAGGGTGCTATGTGGGCGGGAACATATTGTTCTTCTAGCATTTCGCTCAAAGCGAAGCCTCGTTCCCCGTCTTTCTTTGGTGTACCAGCTACCTCGCGGTTCACTTCTCTGACTATGGTCTCTTCATCACGCCAGTTTCCATTGGCTCTGAAATACCAACGTCGGGTGATGTCAATACCTTTGGTTTTGGTCCTGTTTATTACAATGCGAACCGACATTATGTTGTCAGAACCATCCCGCTTAGCTTCTCCGTTAAGTGCTTTTTCAAGGAATGTCGGGTAGCCCCTGTACTCGTCTGTTTTTAGACCTGCTCTGGCAAGGTGCGGAAGTGCATCTTTTCCATAGAGACACAAATAAAGTGCTTCAAGGATTGTTGTTTTGCCAAAGCCGTTCATGCCTCCGACAAGGACGATATTTTTGCCTTCCGTCGGCTCGGGAAACTTAAGTTCAGCGTGTTGGTAGCTCTTGAATTTTGTGAGCTCAATCTTGGAGATGTACATTCCTCAATCCTTAGTCAAAGCGACCCAAAATTTCCTCAAACCTCGGATAAATACCGTGCGCTCTTTCCTGATGTTGCCTCTCGCGCTGTAATGCAACAAGTTCAGTTATTACGTCGATCGGAACCGAGTGCTCAATACATACCTTCATGAGAATGTTATATGCAGCATCATCAGCCCACAGCGGCAAGTCGGTCAGTGATACGTTTTCTTCAGTGTCGTTAAACATTTGCAAGACTCTCCTGATTCTGTAGTTCAAAGGCCCAAATACGATGTATCAACTCAACCTCCTCTGAAGTGATTAATGTTCCACCAAAGGCGCTTTCGGTATCGTGCAGGCGTTGAAGGATTTCTTTTCTAGCTTGTATGGTGAAGGGACCTGGAATATGTTTACCTGTTAGATCAAAAGTCAGGCGACCGTTGCGGCGTATCGCGCTTCTATAAGTTGGATCATTTCTTATTGACACAAGCCAGTTTCGAAATTCAACCAAGGGTTTATAAACTTCCTTGCCCGAATCAATAAACCCTTGCAACGATCTATCTTTTTCAACCACGGTGCAGGTCCAACATCCGAATCGACTGTTATTTGTGCCGCACCCCGGTGCCTCATCCTTGCTAAGAACGACTGGACACTCGCCGCCTTCAGCATCACGATAAAGTTGAAATAGATCACGATGGCTTCCCCCCCATGGTGCCTGATGTGATCCTAAAATTTCCCATACTTCATCTGTTGATAAGTCAACAATCGGCCTAAAAATGAAGGCGCCAATAAGTGTGTTGTGGGGTGTTAGGTTAGTGTCTACGATATCTTTATAACGCTCAATACGCTTCATGCGGCTTATGCTTTCAGCCTTCCTGACACCAAGAAGAACAATTGCGGACTTGAACTTAGCTATGTTGTCTTTGATGTAAGTGCTAGTAGGTTGAATTTTCAGCCTATCGGTGCACCATCTCATTTGTTGATTGGGGCTGGGGTATCCCTTGCCAATTAAGAGTACCCAGAAAGTCTGGTTAGGTTCTGGCTTGGTCCGAATGACACTTATAGGCAGTCCCATGGCCTCGCCCCCAGCTTTGATTGCCGTTGTTGATGCATCAAGGTGTGCAAGTACCAATGGGCTTTCAACCATCGTATCGTTTGACACAATATGAATCTCACGCTGTCGCATTGAGGGTGGGATTTCCTCAAGGGCTTGAAATACGGCGTGTGCTACCAAAGTGGAGTCTTTGCCGCCAGAGAAGCCAACAATCCATGGATAACTTTGCGCCTCCGAAAGGTACTCGTCTTTTACCAGTTGGATGATGTCTCTCCACTTTTCATCCGTGGTCTGCAGGTCTTGGTCGGTCATTTTGTGTGGCTTTGGGTCATCTATCTGCTGCTATATAGGTTCAAGCTAGTGTACTGGACGGATCGTTTAATTGACGTTACGTCAGGCCTGTTACCTTGCGATGTTTTTATCGTCGCATCGCAAATTTAACTGTTTTAATTTATTTGTTAAATTTCACTTATAAATTTTTATTAATTATTGAGTATGGCTACATTAATACTAATTATAAGAACCCGAACCGCCTCGCATGCGCCTCCAAAAACGCAGGCGCAGGCCGAAAGCGTTCTGGCAGGCGAATCGCCTGCCCTTGGCATTGCGCCAAGCTGCTTTGTGCAAACGGGTCCAACTCGGCGTGACGCAGCGCTTCGCCCACGCGGATGGTGAAGTCCGGTAACACCGTGATCAGCCCTTGGTCATAGGCCCGGTCGTGCAGGGCCGACAGGCACAGGCCGTTGCTGGGGTTCAGGCGGTTTTGGGTGTCCATGCTCCACGGCACGATGTGGCTGGCCACCAGCAGCTTGGGCACGCGCAGGCCGCTCATGCAGCAAGTGGCGTTGTAGCTGGCCAAGATGGCGCGGCGAAACCGGGCTTGGTTGACGCGCACCTGCACGATGGCCGTGGTGGTTTTGCCTTCTTCAATGTTGGGCACTTCGTCCAGCACGTCCACAAAGGGCGGCAGGCCGTTTTGTTCTGCATAGTGGCCAAAGGACGTGGCCGCTTCTGTCACCACGGGGTCGTTGGCCGCCAAAAACTCGTTCCAAATGTGTTGGTCCAGCTTGGACGCATTGCCCATGCCGCGTCGGCCACTGGCCACAACTTGAGGGTCGAGGCTGGCCAAGTTGACCAGCTTCATGGCCACAGCGCTGGCGGTGCGCCCAATCCACTGCGACAACTGCACGATGCGCGGTTGGTTGCGGTGCAGCTGGCCAAACGGCAGTTGCAGGTAAATGTGAAACGCCGCCAATGTTTCGTTGCGCGTCCAGTCGGTGGATCGTGGCATGTGTTGTTCTCCCTGATCGCGGATGTTAGCTGTCCTCGTCCCACGGGATCGGTTTGGCTTGTCTGCGCAAATCGTTGGGGCGGGTGTTTTGCCTGGGTCAAGAAGAACTCACCACTTCTCGCGCCCCGCACGCACCTCGTCCAGCATCCCCACCACCAGCGTGCGCACCTGCACAGGCTCTTGCGCTTGCGCGTCGAGCGCCATCACCCCCCGCAGCCCCACCCCAAAGCTCTGAAAGCCTTGCCCGTCCCATTGGGCGCTGCTGTCAATGCAGTCGTGCTGGTGGCCATGCACCGTCATGCGCACGCCCATGCGGCGGGCCAGTGAGTCCAGCTCTTTGAAGCCGTGTTCGTGGTAACCGGGTGCTTCGTGGGTGATGAGGATGTCGGCTTGCAGCGCGGCCAGTTGTTCCACCTCGGCGGGGTAGATGGTGGACCAGTGCTTGAGGTGCACGCCACCTTGCCAGCGGTCTTGGTGCGGGGTTTGGCTGGCATGTTCTTCGCGGTTGCGAAACTTGGGCGCTTGTGCGTCTTTGGGGTACCACACCGCACCGCGAAACACGCCGCCCAGCCCGGCGATGCGCGTGCCGCAGGGCAGCTTGATCACGCGGCCATGGACGTGCCGCTCGGCCAGCTCGGGGTGCCAGACGTTGGCAAAGTTGCCCGCATGGTCGGTGTCGTGGTTGCCGTGGATGAACCAGATGCGCTCCCAAATGGCTTCCAGCTCGATGTGCAGCGGGCGTGTGGGCTCCAGATCGCCCAGCAAGATCACGGCGCGGGCGTGGGTTTGCAAGGCGGCATCAATGATGTGCTGCCATTGGCCGTGCGGGTCGCCGCAAAAGAGGATGGGGCCGAGGTGCATGATTTTTCGAACAGTGCGTTCACATTGTGAGGTACTGGTAAGGCCTTTTTTTCTTTTACTGTTTAGCCCGTTGGTTGCATGCTCAAAATGAGCGTGTTTTGTGCATGTGATGGTTGATGTGCTCAAAAAATTTGATTTTTGTGCATGTGGGTGTAAAAATAAATACAAATGAATCAAATAACGTCACTCGAGCAACTTGATCCCAGGCGGTTTGAAACGCCCGAGATTTTGAAAAAGCTGGCCGCCAGCAGCCGTAAGTTGGCAGAACTCAAAGGGGTTGCTGCTTCGATTCCCAATCAGGGGATTTTGATCAATACGCTCGGACTGCAGGAAGCGAAGGACAGTTCGGAGATCGAAAACATCGTGACGACACACGATGAATTATTCAAAGATGATGTGTTGCCAGAAGCCTTTGCCAATCCTGCGGCAAAAGAGGTGACGCGTTACCGACAGGCGCTGCGTGTGGGGTTTGGGTTGGTCAAAGAGACTGGTCTTTTGACCAATAACCACATCATCCAGGTGCAGGCTGAACTTGAGCGAAACAACGCAGGCTTTCGCAAATTGCCCGGAACAGCGCTGAAGGATGGCGCCGGTCAAACGGTGTACATGCCGCCACAGGAACCTGCAGAGATTGTGGCGTTGATGACGGATCTTGAGCGCTTCATGAATGAAGACAATCGCTTCGATGCAGACCCGCTGGTCAAGATGGCGTTAATTCACCATCAATTTGAATCGATCCACCCTTTTTACGATGGCAACGGCAGGACAGGCAGGATCGTCAACGTCCTGTACTTGGTCAAGGAAGGGTTGCTCGATATTCCTGTGCTTTACCTCAGCCAACATGTGGTCAGAACCAAGACCCGCTATTACGAGTTATTGCAAACCGTGCGCATGCATGATGCTTGGGAAGAGTGGGTGTTGTACATGCTGGATGCAGTTGAACAGACGGCGACCAGAACGCTGGTCACTGTTCAGTCCATCAAGGCAGGACTGATGGACTACAAACACCGAATTCGTGCGGAGCACAAGTTCTATAGCCAGGATTTGATCAACAACTTGTTCAGTCACCCTTACACCAAGATTGAGTTTGTGCAACGGGATTTGAATGTTTCAAGAATGACCGCTGCGCGTTATCTGGATGCCTTGACCGAGAGCGGTTTTTTACACAAGCAAAAAATTGGACGCGCCAATTACTATGTCAATGTGGCACTCAATGACGTGCTGTTGCGGCAATTCTGAGTTCTTTCACGTCCTGGTATGACCTCCATCGCCGTCATCGACTTTGAAACGACCGGCGCCACGCCCGCTCAGGGCGCGCGGGCGACCGAGGTGGCCATCTGCCTGCTCGAAGGCGGGCGTATTGTGGACCGCTTTGCCAGCCTGATGAATGCGCAGGTATGGATTCCGCCGTTCATCACCCAGCTCACGGGTATCACCAACGAGATGGTGGCCGATGCGCCGCCTGCTGAGGAGGTGATGCGCGATGCGGTTGCGTTTGTGGGGGCACGTCCACTGGTGGCGCACAACGCGGCGTTTGACCGACAGTTCTGGCGCAGCGAGCTGGCGCACTGCGGTCTGGTGGCCGAGCATGAATTTGCCTGCACGCTGCTGCTTTCGCGCAGGCTGTACCCCGATGTGCCCAACCACAAGCTGGGCACGCTGGCGCAGTGGTTTGACTTGCCTGTCAGTGGTCGTGCCCACCGTGCCTTGGCCGATGCCGAGGTGGCCGCACATTTGCTGGCGCGCATGCAACGCGACCTGGAAAAGCGCCATGACTGCAGCGATGCCAACTCGGCCTTGCTCATGGCCTTGCAGCGCATCCCCATGGCCCAGGTTCGGACTTTTTTGCAGCAACTCAGCCCAGCGCCGGGCCGTTGACCAAGGCCAGGTAAGCCCGTCGAGTTTCAGGACTCACGGCTTGCAGGGCTTGTTCATATTGGGTTTTGTGCTGGGCCAACATGCGGGCCGAGGCGATGGTTTTGCTGCGGCAAAACCAGTGGCAGCTGTGCTGCATCAAGAACATTTCGGCCATCAGGGTGAAGGCTTTGTCTTGAGAGGCGCTTGACGCTTCGTTGCGCACGGCTCGCTCAATGCCTTCGGCGTGGATTTGCAGTGCGCGTCGGGTGTCAAAGGTGGACTGGGGCAGCACCTTATCGATGCCCGGCAGCGCCAGCTTGAGTGTGCGGGCCTGCGGTGCGGGCACTTGCCCAAAGGATTGGGCCAGGCCTTTGAACTCATCGTTCAACTGCTGCTCGACGGGCTCTTGAATCTGCCAGATCTGCGCTTGGCGTTGCAGGTCGGTCTCGCCCAAGGCCCGCATGTAGGCCTCGGTGAGTTGCTGCATGCGTTTTTCGATCTGGAACGGCTTCAAGTGCTCGGCCAACAAAGCCGTGCGCTGGCGTCGGCTTTGGGTGTTGCCCCAGTGCAGGGCTGCAGCGGCCAGCATGAGCAGGCTCAAAATTTCAATCAGTTCCAAAACACACCTGTGCGGGTAAGGGATGCCTCGCGGGCAAAGCACCAGTGTAGTCAGCCCGCGGCGGTTTTGGAGTGCCAACTCTAAAGAGCGGGTTTTCCCTTGCTTTGGGTGAATGGCTGGTGTCAAATTGCTGCATTGCAACAAAACTTCTTTTTCAAAGGAAAAAACCATGACCAATTTCAACGCTGACCAATTCGTCGATGCTCAAAAAGCCAACCTGCAAGCCGCTGCTGGCCTGACCCAATCTGCCTTCGCCGGTTTCGAGCGCATGGTTGAACTGAACATGGCCGCTGGCAAAGCCGCTGTGAGCGAGTCTTTCACCAACGTGCAAGGCCTGTTGACTGCCAAGACGCCTCAGGACATGCTGGCGGCTCAAGCTGCGATGGTGCAACCTGCTTTCGAGAAGTCGGTTTCTTACGGCCGTCACCTGTATGAAATCGCTTCCAGCGCGGGCGCCGAGTTCACCCAAGCTGTTGAAGAAAAAATGGCCGAAAGCCAAACCGCAGTGAAGAACCTGGTCGAAACCAACTTGAAGAACGCACCTGCTGGCTCTGATGCCGCTGTGGCCGCCATCAAGACCGCTTTCGAAGCCAGCCAAACCGTTGCCGACACACTGAAAAAAGTCGCCAAGCAAGCCGCTGACACCGTGGAAGCCAACTTCAAAGCAGCTTCTGCCCAAGCAGAAACCGCAGTGAAGTCCACCATCGCCAAGGCCAAAGTCAAGGCCTGAGCTCTCAGGTGCTGATCACCGACAATGCGTCGGTGAAGCCAGCTTCAAAAGGCGTCTTCGGACGCCTTTTTCCGTTGTTCAATTCAAAAGAAGCACGCCATGTCAAACGCCTTTGCCCAGCCCAGCGCCCCTGTCTTGCACATCGCAGGTGGCGTGGCCACCATCACCCTGAACCGCCCGGCCCAGCGCAACAAACTGGAAAACGGCGACCTCACGGCCTTGCTGGCGCACTTTGCGCAGGTCGACGCCGACGCCAGTGTGCGCGTGCTGGTGCTGACGGCCAACACGGCGGGTCACCCCAAACCCGTGTTTTGCGCTGGCTACGACATTGGCGGCTTTGACCAGCCCGGGCATGGCTCGACTTTTTTTGAGCAAGTCCCCGACACACTGGCCAGCTTGCGCCCGGTGACGATTTGCGCTTTGAACGGCAGCGTGTATGGCGGCGCCACCGATGTGGTGCTGGCGTGTGATTTGCGCATCGGCTTGCAAGGCATCGAGTGGCGCATGCCCGCCACGGCGCTGGGTTTGCATTACTACCCGAGCGGCTTGCAGCGTTATGTGAGCCGCTTTGGCGTGAACGGGGCCAAGCGCGCGTTTTTGACGGCGCGCCCTTTCAGTGCCGAGCAGTTGCAGGCCATGGGACTGTTCGAGGCGGTGTCGTCGGTCGCCGACTGGCAGACCACACAGGACGCATTGGTGCAAGACATTCTGGCGCTGGCCCCATTGGCAGTGCAAGAGACCAAGCGGTCGATCAGTGAGATCGTTCAGGGCGACTACAACGAAGCACGCTTGCGCAGCCGGGGTGAGGTGACAAGCCAAAGTGCAGACTTTGCCGAGGGCCGTGCCGCTTTTGCAGAGCGGCGCAAACCGGTGTTCACCGGGCGCTGAACACGCAGTCCATCGCGGCGAGGGCGCTGCTCCCACATGGCTTGGGTTTTGAGGTCAGTGGAGCGAACTGCCCGCGCAGTAAACGATGGCCGGAAAGGTCGCCAGCCAAGCCCAGAAGAAGCGGTTCAGGCCAAAGAATCTGAACACCAAAAAGTGAAATCCACCCGCCACAGGGCACAGCGCCATGGCCAGGCGCGGGTCGAGCAGGGCCAGTGGCATCAGCCCTTCCCACACGGTGAATGACCAGCTGGCAATGCGTGCCACTGCCGGGCGGCGAAACGCGCTGTCTGAACGCAGCGGGCCGTGGATGCCTGTGTCCAAAAACTGCGGCAGTGCCCGCCCGGTGCGCCACGAGGGGTGCAGCAGCTTGACCCAGCCCGAGACAAAGTACGAGGTGATCGACTGCAGTGTCACGTACCACAGGCCTGCGCGCCAGCCCAGCTCGGGCGTGGTGACGGCGCCCACGCCGTGGGCGATGAGCAGTCCGGTGAGCGTCACCAGCGTCATGAAGTCGCTGCCGCCATTGAAGGCCCCGCGCCAGCGCAGCAACAGCACCAGCGCCATGGCAAACAGCACGGCGGCTCCAAGCAGCCCTGCGTGCCCCGAAAGAATGCCCGACATGAGTGCCAGCGAAAGCGCCAAGCGCAGCCACAGCAACCCGCGGTAGGCGTGGGGTGCGAGCAGCCGGTCCAGCAGCGGCCGGACCCAGCGCGGCCGGTCGGGGATCTCGTTGCGCAAGATCGCCCAGTCGTTCACCTTGTCGAGGCGGATGGTGCGCAGGTATTCGAGTGATTGCAGCGCCAAGCTCAAGCCCAGCAGCCCCTCGAATGCGCGGATGGCGAGGCTCAGTTCCATGCGGGCAGCTCCGGGGATTGCAGCACCAGTTCACTGCTGACAGGCACGCGCTGGTCTTCAAGCAGCGCGTCCATGCGCAGCTCGAACTGGAAGTGGGTGGGCAACCCGCTCAAGATCACGGGCAGCATGCGCACATCGCCCAAGTGCCCACCGCTGATGGCTTCGTGTGCAAGTCGGGTCACGAGTTGGTAGGTCACGCGCTGGGTGATGTCGCCGTCTTCAGGCAAGTCCTGGATGTCGCTCCACAGGTGGTCCACCAAATTTTGGTGGTTGAGCGCCAGGTTCACTTCCGGGTTGTGCAGCACACGGGTGAAACGAAACGGCACGCGGGGATAGACACGGTGCCAGTCGGTCCAGTCGCCTGTGGCGAGTTGCCCTCGAACGTACAGACGCGGCGCGTGGCCTGCGGCGTGATAGAACTTCCAATTTGGAAAAAACGCCCGAAAAAAGAACAGCCAAGGCCCCTGCACCAGGTGCTTGTGCTTGCGCAGACCGAAGGTCAGCAGCACAAAGTAGGCCCCGATCAACAGGGCCGTCAGCAAGAGGGTCTGGCTCATGCGCACAGTTTAATGCCCCCTTGTGCGCAGGCCGCCTTGGCAGGGAATCAGGGTGTGCTTGCCTGACCGCTGGACCAGGCGCTGCCCATGGAGGCTGCGATGATGAAGCCCATGGCCAGCATCTGCTGTGGGCTCAGTTGCTCGGCCAGCACCAGCCAGCCCGCCACTGCGCCCACGGCGGGCTCCAGACTCAGCAAGATGCTGAAGGTGTTCTGGGGCAGGTGCTTGAGGGCGTACATCTCCAGCGCATAGGGCAGCGCGCTCGACAGCAGCGCCACGGCCAGCCCGCCCAGCAGCCAGTTGGCATTGAAGAGCGCGGTGCCCGATTGCAGCAAGGCCACGGGGGCCACCACCAGCGCCCCGGCCAGCAAGCCCATGGGGGTCGCGTCGCGGCCATAGCGGCGGGCGACTTTTTGGCCAAAGACGATGTACATGGCCCAGAACACCCCGGCGATGAGGGCATAGGCAATGCCCACCGGATTGAGCGCCTGCGGCGTGACCAGCCCCTGCAGCGGCAAGATCAGGCCCAGCCCTGCGGCGGCCAGCGCCACCCACAGCAGGTCGCGGGTGTGGCGAGACGTCCACAACGCCACCGCCAGCGGCCCGGTGAACTCGATGGCGATCGCCAGCCCCAGCGGGATGACTTCGATGGATTTGTAAAACAGCAGGTTCATCACGCCCAGCGTGATGCCGTACAGGCCCAGGGGCCACAGGTCGGCCGCCTGCCAGCGCCTGCGCCAAGGGCGAAAGAACAGCATCAGCATGACCGTGGCCAGCACGATGCGGTAAGCCGAGATGCCTTCTGCCCCCATGGCGGGGAACAGCGTTTTGGCAAACGAGGAGCCCACGCACAGCGATACCAAAGAGCCCATCAGGGCGGCCACGGGCCAGACAGGAAAAGACAAAACAGGCTTTCTGAGGGTCAAAAACGCAAAAAGGGCGCAAATCCCGTGCACCCAAGGTGAATGCGGAGCGGATCATAGCGCCGCATACAATCCCACGTTGGCCTGCAAGCGCCCCTGAGGGTCGCGTTTGCCGGAGATTCTTATCCCGTATTTGTGGAGTCACAAGATGTTCATTTCGTCCGCCTTTGCCCAATCCGCCCCCGCTGCTGCCGCTGCAGGTGGTGACATGCAGTCCACCTTGATGAGCATGCTGCCTTTGCTGCTGATGTTTGCGGTGCTGTATTTCGTGATGATTCGCCCCCAGATGAAAAAGCAAAAAGAGCACCGCGCCATGATCGACGCGCTGGCCAAGGGCGACGAAGTCGCCACCGCTGGCGGTCTGCTGGGCAAGGTCAGCAAGCTGGGCGAAACGCACATCGGTGTGGAGATCGCTGCGGGCGTGGAAGTCCAACTGCAGCGCAGCGCTGTGGTGCAGGTGTTGCCCAAGGGTTCCCTGAAGTAATTGGCCGTTTGCGCTTCACCTTTTCACGCGAGTCACTATGAACCGTTACCCGGTCTGGAAATACGCGATCATCGTGATCGCACTGTTGCTGGGGGTGGTCTACACCCTGCCCAACTTTTTTGGTGAAGCGCCTGCGGTGCAGGTGTCTTCGGGCAAAGCCACTGTCAAGGTCGACACCTCGACTTTGAAACGTGTGGAAGACGCCCTGAAGTCTGCCGGGGTGACGGCGCAGGTGGTGTCGCTGGAGGGCGCTTCCATCCGCGCCCGCTTTGAGTCGACCGACACCCAACTCAAGGCCAAAGACGCGATCCAGAAAGCCTTGGTCGCTGACCCGACCGATCCGCAGTATGTGGTGGCGCTGAACCTGGTCTCGCGCTCGCCTGTGTGGCTGAGCAACTTGAACGCTGCGCCCATGTACTTGGGGTTGGACTTGCGCGGCGGCGTGCATTTCATGCTGCAGGTCGACATGAAAGCGGCTCTGACCCAGCGCGTGGAAGCCTTGGCGGGTGACTTGCGCTCGGCGCTGCGCGAAAAAGACATCCGCCACGGCGGCATCGTGCGCAATGGGGACGGTCTGGAGGTCCGCTTGCGAGACGCCCAGCAACTGGCGGTGACCCAAAGCTTGCTGACCAACCAGTTTCCAGACCTGCTGGTCACCGACTCGGTAAACGGCGCTGACATCCAACTCAGCGCGAGAATGAAGCCTGAAGCTGCCCGCAAAGTGCAGGAGCAGGCGCTCAAGCAAAACATCACCACCTTGCACAACCGGATCAATGAACTGGGCGTGGCCGAGCCAGTGATCCAGCAGCAAGGCCTGGACCGCATCGTGGTGCAGTTGCCCGGCGTGCAGGACACGGCCAAGGCCAAAGACATTTTGGGCCGCACGGCCACCCTGGAAGTGCGCATGGTGGACGATAGCACCGAGGCCCGTGCGGCAGAGCGCGAAGGCGGCTTGGTGCCTTTTGGCGCAGACCGTTACGTGGAACGCAATGGCCAGCCATTGATCGTTAAAAAACAAGTGGTGCTCACGGGTGACAACCTGACCGATGCCCAACCGGGCTTTGACAGCCAGACCCAAGAGCCGGTGGTCAACCTGACACTTGACGCCAAAGGCGCGCGCATCTTCAGGGACGTGACGCGCGAGAGCATTGGCAAGCGCATGGCCATCGTGCTGTTCGAAAAGGGCAAGGGCGAGGTCGTGACGGCCCCCGTGATCCGCTCCGAAATCGGTGGCGGTCGCGTGCAAATTTCAGGCCGAATGACCACGGCTGAAGCCAATGACACCGCGCTGCTGCTGCGTGCGGGCTCGCTGGCCGCCCCCATGGAGATCATCGAAGAGCGCACCATTGGCCCCAGCTTGGGCGCTGAAAACATCGCCAAGGGCTTCAACAGCGTGACTTGGGGCTTTGTGGTGATCGTGGCTTTCATGTGTGTGTACTACATGATGTTCGGGGCGTTCTCGGGCATCGCGCTGGCAGTGAACCTCTTGTTCCTGGTGGCCATCTTGTCAATGCTGCAAGCCACATTGACCCTGCCGGGCATGGCCGCGATGGCGCTGGCTCTGGGCATGGCGATCGACTCGAACGTGCTGATCAACGAGCGTGTGCGTGAGGAGCTGCGCAACGGGGCCAGCCCGCAGGCGGCCATCCATGCCGGTTATGACCGCGCCTGGGCGACGATTCTGGACTCCAACATCACCACCCTGATCGCGGGAGTGGCCCTGCTGGCTTTCGGCTCAGGCCCGGTGCGCGGCTTTGCTGTGGTGCACTGCATCGGCATTTTGACCAGCATGTTCTCGGCCGTGTTCTTCTCGCGCGGCATGGTCAACCTCTGGTACGGCAGCCAGAAAAAGCTCAAGGGTGTGTCCATCGGGACCGTGTGGCGTGCCGAAGGCTCTTCGCTTGTCAAAGCCGACTGAACGGGAGATCAGAGATGGAATTCTTCAAGATTAAAAAAGACATCCCGTTCATGAAGAACGCGTTGGTCTTCAACGCGATCTCTTTCGTGACGTTTGCGCTGGCGGTGTTCTTCCTGTTCAGCAAAGGCCTGCACCTGTCGGTGGAGTTCACGGGCGGCACGCTGATGGAAGTGAGCTACACCCAAAGCGCTGACATCAACAAGGTGCGCGGCACAGTGGCCACGCTGGGCTTCAGTGAAGTGCAGGTGCAAAACTTTGGCACGGCGCGGGATGTGTTGATCCGCCTGCCTTCCCAAAAGGGGGTGAGTTCGGCCCAGCAAAGCGACAAGGTGATGGCGGCACTCAAGGCCGATGCACCCGATGTGGCGCTGCGCCGCACCGAATACGTTGGCCCGCAAGTGGGCGACGAGCTGGCGATGGACGGCCTCAAGGCCCTGGCTTTTGTGGTGGTGGGCATCATGCTTTACTTGGCGATCCGCTTTGAGTGGAAGTTCGCTGTGTCGGCCATCATTGCCAATTTGCACGACGTGATCATCATTCTGGGCTTCTTCGCGTTCTTCCAGTGGGAGTTTTCTCTCGCGGTGTTGGCCGCGGTGCTGGCGGTGCTGGGTTACTCGGTCAACGAGTCGGTCGTGATCTTTGACCGAATTCGCGAGAACTTCCGCCGCTACCGCAAGATGAGCACCGTCGAGGTCATCGACAACGCGATCACCTCCACCATCAGCCGCACCATCATCACCCACGGCTGCACCCAGATCATGGTGCTGTCGATGCTGCTGTTCGGCGGCGAGACGCTGCATTACTTCGCGATGGCGCTGACCATCGGCATCTGTTTCGGCATTTACTCGTCGGTGTTCGTGGCTGCGGCCATCGCCATGTGGCTGGGTGTGGCCCGCGAAGACCTGATCAAACCCGTCAAGAAAGACGAAGGCGACCCGGGCGACGAAAACCGCGGCGCGGTGGTCTGATCAAGCCCTGACCAGCCTTTGAAACAAACCGCCGGGCAAGCGAGCGACCTGCCCGGCGAGTTCCAGTTCCAGCAACTGCGCTTGCAACTGGGCGGTCTCCAGGCCGCACAGGGCTTGCAAGGCGTCGAGCCCCATCGGGTCGTGCCCCATCTGTGCAAGCAAGCCTTTGTCTGCTGCATCTGTCTCTGACGGCTCTTCCAGCGACTGAACAGGCGCATCGGGCCATCGCAATTCTTCGAGCACATCTTGAGCCGACTCCACCAGCTTGGCGCCTTGCTTGATGAGGGCGTGACACCCTTTGGACTGTGGTGAGTGGATCGAGCCGGGAATGGCGAACACGTCGCGGCCCTGCTCGAGTGCTTGTTTGGCGGTGATGAGCGAGCCGGATTTGAGCGCGGCCTCGACCACCAGCGTGGCTTGCGACAGTCCTGAGATGAGCCGGTTGCGTTTGGGGAAGTTGGCGTTGAGGGGTGGTGTGCCGAGCGGGTATTCGCTCAAGATCAAACCTTGCGCTGCAATGCTGTGTGCCAGTGCCAGGTGTTGCTTGGGGTAGACCCGGTCCAGGCCCGTGCCGACCACGGCGATGGTGGCCAGATGCCCAGGCGCAGCCCCTTGCAAAGCGCCTTCGTGTGCAGCGCCATCAATGCCCAATGCCAAGCCCGAGACCACCGTGAGCCCGCAAGCGGCCAGGCTGCGCGCGAACTCACGGGCGTTCAGGCTGCCTTGCGGTGTGGGGTTGCGGCTGCCGACCACGGCGATGGCGTGGTGAGACCGCAGCTGGTGCAGGTGGGCGATCTGGCCGATGGCGTAGAGCAGCAGAGGCGGGTCTGCGGTGTCGAGCAGTGCTGCAGGGTAGTCGCTGTCGCCCAGGGTGACGATGGCGCGCTCGGTGTGCTTGTCTTGCAGCCACTGCCAGGTGGCCTCCAGCAGCGTGACCCAGCCCTCGGGTTCGCGCTGCAGGGCCTGGCTTTGGGTGGCCGAGACGATTTGGCGCAGCTCGGTCATGGGCTGATGCCACAGGTTTTCAGGTGGGCCAAAGGCGGTGAGCAGCCGCCTTGCCGTTTCGTTGCCAATCCCCGGTGTGAGCGTCAGGCGCAACCAGTGCCCCAGCTCTTGCTGTGATGCAAGCATGTGTCTCCTCCCTATCGGTGCCTTTGCGGCTTTGTGGAGAGATTCTGTGGCAAAGGCGCGCGCACGGCAAGAGCGCAGCGTTCACGCCACGCTTCGTTGCCGGAGGGGTTTGATGGGCGGGGGCCATCGAACGGGGCAAATTTGACCGAAAATAGGGGCCTCAGTGGATCTCTCAATCATGGCCTTGCTTCCCATCCTTCGTTACCCCGACCCCCGCCTGCACAAGGTGGCCCAAGCTGTTCAAGCGGTGGACGCCCGCATCTTGGCGCTGATTGCCGACATGCTGGAGACCATGTACGACGCCAGTGGCATTGGCCTGGCGGCCACACAAGTCGATGTGCACGAGCGCCTGGTGGTGATCGACACGTCTGAAGAGCGCGACCAGCCCCTGGTGCTGATCAACCCGGAGATCACCTGGTTGAGCGACGAGCGCGTGAAAGGCGACGAAGGCTGCCTGTCGGTGCCCGGCATTTACGACGGCGTCGAGCGTGCCACCGCTGTCAAGGTCACTGCGTTGGACCGCCATGGCAAGACGCAAAACATTGAGGCCGATGGCCTGCTGGCCATCTGCATCCAGCACGAGCTGGACCACCTCAAGGGCAAAGTGTTTGTGGAATACCTCTCGCCCCTCAAGCAAGGGCGCATCAAGACCAAGCTGGTCAAAGCGCTCAAAGCCGATCAGGACTGACGGCACCACCATGCGTTTGATTTTTGCGGGCACGCCCGAATTCGCCCGCGAAGCCATGTTGGCCTTGCACGCTGCCGGCCACGAGATCGTGCTGGTGCTGACCCAGCCCGACCGCCCGGCTGGCCGCGGCATGAAGCTGCAAGCCTCACCCGTCAAGCAGTGGGCTTTGGACCACAGTCTGCCCGTGGCCCAGCCGCGCAGCCTGCGCCTGGACGGCAAATACCCCGAAGACGCGGCAGCGGCCCGTGATGCCCTCTTGGCTGCACATGCCGACGCCATGATCGTGGCCGCCTATGGCTTGATCCTGCCGCGGTGGACGCTGGACTTGCCGCCACGCGGGTGCCTCAACATCCACGCCTCCCTCTTGCCGCGCTGGCGCGGTGCGGCGCCCATCCACCGCGCCATCGAGGCGGGTGACACCCAAACCGGCATCACCATCATGCAGATGGACACGGGCCTGGACACGGGCGACATGCTGCTGGTGCGCACTGAGGCCATCTTGCCGACCGACACCACCGCCGTGTTGCACGACCGCTTGGCCGCTCTGGGCGGCGAGGCCATCGTGCAGGCGCTGGCCTCGCTCGATGCCTTGCCGCACCAGCCCCAGCCGAGCGAAGGCGTGAACTACGCGCACAAGATCGAAAAAGCCGAAGCCGCACTCGATTGGGCCTTGAGCGCCGAAGTGTTGGCCCGGCGCATCCGTGCCTTTGACCCCTTCCCGGGCATGACCGTGCCGCTCTCGACCGAGGCGGGCACCGAAACCCTCAAGCTCTGGCATGCCGTGGCCGAGCCTTCGCCAAGCCCCGCCCAGCCCGGCACCGTGCTGCAGGCCGATGCGCAAGGCGTGCGCGTGGCCTGCGGGCAGGGCCAGCTGTGCCTCAAGCAATTGCAGCGCCCCGGTGGCAAGCGTTTGAGTGCGGCCGACTTTTTGCGTGGCTGCCCCTTGCAGCCGGGTCAGCGTCTGGTGGTGGCCTGATGTTTTTCCTCTCGCGTTTGTACCGTCACCCGGCCTTTGTGGTGGGCATGCGCGAGGTGTCGCCGCAGTCACCGGGCATTGCCGCCTGGGGCCTCATGACGGGCGTGGCCATGGTCAAGTCGGGCATGAGCGTGTTCGAGGCCAGCGCCATGACGCTGCTGGTGTTCGCTGGCAGTTCGCAACTGGCGGCCATTCCACTCATCGTGGCGGGTGCGCCTGCCTGGGTGATTCTGGCCACCGGCTTTTGCGTGAACCTTCGCTTTGTGGTGTTCAGCCTGCACTTGCGCCAGTTTTTGATCCACCTGCCGCGCTGGCAGCGCATGCTGCATGGCTATTTGACGGCCGACATCAGCTATGTGCTGTTTGTGCGAAAGTACGCCCACCCGGCCGAGACCGCCCAGGGGCGTCTGGAACAAGAGGCTTATTTGGCGGGCAACGACTTTTTGAATTGGCTGTCGTGGATCGTGGCCAGCTTTGTCGGCATCGCCCTGGCCAATTTGATTCCGCCCAGCTGGGGCTTGGGCTTTGCGGGCATTTTGTGTCTTCTGGGCATCCAGTGCTCGCTGGCCAGTTCGCGCATGCGCCTGTTGTCGGCAGCGGTGGCTGGGGCTGCCGCCGTGGTGGCTTACAGCCTGCCGCTCAAGCTCAACATCGTGGTCGCGATTGCCGTGGCGGTGGTCCTGTGCATGACGGTCGAAAAACTCCGCCCCACCCCTGGAGCCACGACATGAATGCCAATTGGGGGGGCACTGACCTTTGGACATTGGCTGTCATCGTCGGGCTGGCGCTGGTGACGGTGCTCACGCGCAGTTTCTTTTTTATCTCGAGTCAAAACTGGCATTTGCCCCACTGGGCGCAGCGTGGCCTGCAATACGCGCCCATCGCCGCCCTGTCGGCCGTGGTGGTGCCCGAGATCGTCACCGTGCAGGGGGTGTTGATCACCACTTGGCAAGACGCCCGTTTGTTCTCGGCTCTGGTCGGTGCAGCGATTTACTTCTGGCGCCGCGACGTGCTGCTCACCATCTTGGGCGGCATGGCGGTGTATTTGCCGCTGCACTTGGGGCTGGGCTGGTAGGCCGCACTGGGGTGTGGGTCAGGCTTTTAAAATCACGGGCAGTCATTTTTTCTCCCACCGAGTCCCCTCATGAACGTCATCCGTTTTTCCGACCTGTGCGCCCAGGGCAAAGCCCACAACCAGCGCGTATTCATCCGTGCTGACCTGAATGTGCCCCAGGCCGATGACGGCAGCATCACCGAGGACACCCGCGTGCGCGCCAGCGTGCCTTGCATCCAGATGGCCCTGGATGCGGGTGCGGCCGTCATGGTGACCAGCCATTTGGGCCGCCCCACAGAAGGGATGTTCAAACCCGAAGACTCGCTGGCCCCTGTGGCCAAGCGCCTGGGCGAGCTGCTGGGTCGCGAAGTGCCCTTGGTCGCCAACTGGGTGGACGGCGTGACTGTGGCCCCGGGGCAGGTCGTGCTGCTCGAAAACTGCCGCGTCAACCCCGGCGAGAAGAAAAACAACGAAGCACTGGCACGCAAGCTGGCCCAGCTTTGCGACATTTACGTGAACGATGCTTTTGGCACCGCACACCGCGCCGAGGGCACGACCTACGGCATTGCCCAGTTCGCGCCGATCGCTTGTGCAGGCCCTTTGCTGGCGGCCGAGATCGACGCGATTGGCAAGGCCCTGGCCAATCCGAAACGCCCACTGGCGGCCATTGTGGCGGGCTCCAAGGTGTCCACCAAGCTGACCATTTTGAAAACCCTGTCCCAAAACGTGGACCAGCTCATCGTCGGGGGCGGCATCGCCAACACCTTCATGCTGGCCGCGGGCCTGAAAATCGGCAAGAGCCTGGCCGAAGCGGACTTGGTGGGCGAGGCCCAAGCCGTGATCGAAGCCATGAAAGCGCGTGGCGCTGAAGTGCCGATCCCGACCGATGTGGTGACCGCCAAGACCTTTGCGGCCGACGCCGTGGCCACGGTGAAAAAAGCCACCGACTTGGCCGATGACGACATGATTCTGGACATCGGTCCAGAGACTGCCGCCAAACTCGCTGCCCAGCTCAAGCAGGCAGGCACCATCGTGTGGAACGGCCCCGTTGGGGTGTTCGAGTTCGACCAATTTGCCAACGGCACCCAAGTCATCGCCCAGGCGATTGCCGAGTCCAGCGCTTTCAGCATCGCGGGCGGAGGTGACACGCTGGCCGCGATCGCCAAATATGGCATTGAAAAGCAGGTCGGTTACATCTCGACCGGCGGCGGTGCATTCCTTGAAATCCTGGAAGGCAAGACCCTGCCTGCATTTGAGATTTTGGCCAAGCGCGCTGCGGCTTGAGTTTCCAATGGCCAACAAAAAACCCCGCATGGCGGGGTTTTTTGTTGGCCGGGCCGAGCCCTCTCGATCAGGCTGAGGCCACGGGGGCCAGGTGGGGTCGCTCCGGGCTGGTCATGTTGCCCTTGAAATCGGTCCAGCACTCGCGTGTGAAGTCGTACATCTTGCAGTTTTTAGCTGTTTCGAAGTACCACTTCCAGGAGAAGGGCTGGACGATGATGCGGCCGGGCAGCATCTCTTCGAGCTTGGCCTGGGCCTTTTTGAGGCGGTAAAGGGGCACGCTCATGTCCACATGGTGGGCGGTGTGCTCCATGATGTGGTGCATCATCGCGCCGATGTTGAATGGGAAGGTCAGGTGCACCGTGGTCGAAACGAAGGGCGCGGCCTTGGTCCAGGCGGCTTTGTTGTCGTGCCAGGAGACCTTGACGTGGGTGTGGTGCACATAGACCACAAAGCCGATCATGCTGTTCCAGAAGAAGAAGGGCACGGCAACACCCAGCAGCAGCGACAGCCAGACCGATTGGCCCGTGGCCACGGCGGCAGCGGAGATGGTGGCAATCCAGAGCAGGCCAAACACGGTCACCAGCGAGCTGTCCTTGAAGAAGATGGGCCGGCGGGTGGGCATGTGGGTCTTGTTGGGGAAGAACTCGCGCTTCCACCAGATTTCGATCATGTAATAAAGACCTGGCGCCCAGCCGCTGCGGTAGGCGCGCTCGAGCAGCTTTTGCATGGGCGAGAGGGCTTCAAACTCGGCGGCGGTCAGGGGTGTCCAGACAAAGTCGACGCCTTTGAGGTTGGTGTAGCCGTGGTGCACCACGTTGTGACCCGTGTCCCAGAGGCTGTAGGGTGTGAGCGAGGGCAAAAACGCAATTCGCCCCAAGACCTTGTTGAGTTCGCGGTGCGGCGTGAGGCTTTGGTGGCAGGCGTCGTGGCCAATGATGAACAGGCGCCCGATCACAAAGCCCGCAGCCAGCCCGCACAGCAGTTTGGCCCAGATGGCATCGAAAACCACGGTGCCTGTGATCAATGCAAAAAACAGGGCGTAGTCGGCGAGCAGCAGCACAAAAGCCCAAAAGGTGGTGCGATCAGACAAAGGAATCAGCCAGCCGCGCAAAATTTTGCGGTGCGGTAAAGGCTGATCCAGAGGGATGGGCTGGTCTGGGGTCTGGGTATGGAGTTCGGTCATGGGTTGCGCACAATGTTCATGCGTCAATTAAGTCAGTTGTGCTGAGTTTAATGTGCGCGGGTGACATTGGGCATGACCAGGGTCAATTCCCGGGTTTATGGCTTTGTGAGCGGCCGTTTTGATGAGACAACGAAAGTTCCGGGCGTGTCACCGAATCCATGTGAAAATTGAAACCCAGTCAGAAGGAGACCTTTACATGCCCCGTCACGCCACCAAGATCGTTGCCACTTTGGGCCCTGCTTCAAGCGACCCCGCATTGCTGGAGGCCATGATCCGCGCAGGCGTCAACGTGGTGCGTCTGAACTTCAGCCACGGACAAGCCCAAGACCACATCGACCGGGCCACGCTGGTGCGCGAGGCGTCCGTGCGTGCGGGCCGCGAGGTGGCCATCATGGCCGACCTCCAAGGCCCCAAGATCCGCGTGGGCAAGTTTGCCGAAGGCAAAGTGATGCTCGTGCCCGGCGCCCAGTTTGTGCTGGACGGCTCACGCACCGAGCCGGGTGACGTGCTGGGCGTGGGCTTGGACTACAAAGAGCTGCCCCGCGACGTCAAAGCCGGTGATGTCCTTTTGCTCAACGACGGGTTGATTGTCTTGACGATTGACGCCGTCAAAGGTGAGCAGGTGCACACCACCGTCAAGCTCGGCGGCGAGTTGTCCAACAACAAAGGCATCAACAAGCAAGGCGGGGGCCTCACCGCCCCGGCCCTGACCGCCAAGGACATGGACGACATCAAGACCGCCATGAGCTTCAAGGCTGACTATGTGGCGGTGAGTTTCCCCAAAAACGCGACCGACATGGAAATGGCCCGCCAGCTGTGCAATGTGGCGGGTGCCGAGTACGGCCACAAGCCGGGACTGATCGCCAAGATCGAGCGCGCAGAGGCCATCCCGCACCTGGAGGCCATTTTGCTGGCCAGCGACGGCATCATGGTCGCCCGAGGCGACCTGGCCGTGGAAGTGGGCAACGCCGCAGTGCCTGCGCTGCAAAAACGCATGATCAAGCTGGCCAAGGCGAACGACCGGGTGGTCATCACCGCCACCCAGATGATGGAGAGCATGATCACCAACCCCGTGCCGACCCGTGCCGAAGTCAGTGACGTGGCCAATGCGGTGCTGGACGGCACCGATGCCGTGATGCTGAGTGCCGAAACCGCTGCGGGCAAATACCCGCTGGAGACGGTGGTGGAAATGGCCAAAATTTGCGCCGCTGCCGAAAGCGCCGAAGACCCTGCGCTGGACGCCGACTTCAAAGGCCAGATGTTCAGCCGCATCGACCAGTCGATCGCCATGGGGGCCCTGTTCACTGCCCACCACCTGGGGGCCAAGGCCATCGTGGCCATGACCGAGTCGGGCTCCACCGCTTTGTGGATGAGCCGCCACCGCGTGCATGTCCCCATTTATGCCTTGACCACCAAACTGTCCTCGCAGCGCAAGATGGCTTTGTACCGCAACGTGCGCCCTTTGCTGATAGACACCAGCGCAGACCGTGACACGGCCTTGCAGCAGGCCGAAGGCAACCTCAAAAAGCGCGGCATTGTGAGCTCGGGCGATGTCTATGCCATCACTTGTGGTGAACCCATGGGATCGCCCGGCGGCACGAACATGGTCAAGATCTGCCGCGTCGCATAACCACGCGCCGCACTTGAGCGCTTTGAGGGGGCGTTGGGCGCCACCCTTTAAAATCTGGGCAGTGACAGGCTGGTGGTCCACCAGCCCGCAGGTTTTCAAACTTTCTGGGAAATTTCACCATGGCACTTGTCTCGATGCGCGAGCTGCTGGACCACGCAGCTGTCAACGGTTATGGCATTCCGGCTTTCAACGTCAACAATCTGGAGCAGGTTCAGGCGGTCATGACCGCGGCCGACGAAGTCGGTGCCCCGGTCATCCTGCAAGCGAGCGCAGGCGCTCGAAAATATGCAGGCGAGCCCTTCATCAAGCACCTGATCCAGGCGGCTACCGAGCAGTGGCCTCACATCCCCCTGGTGATGCACCAAGACCACGGCCAAAGCCCGGCGGTGTGCCAGGGCGCGATCGATTTGGGATTTTCATCGGTGATGATGGACGGCTCTTTGTTGGAAGACGGCAAGACGCCTGCCAACTTCGAATACAACACCGACGTCACGCGCCGCGTGGTGGACATGGCCCACAAAATGGGCGTGTCGGTCGAGGGTGAGTTGGGTTGCCTGGGCAACCTTGAAACCGGCGAAGCCGGTGAAGAAGATGGCATCGGCGCCGAAGGCAAGTTGGACCACAGCCAGATGCTGACCGACCCCGAAGAAGCCGCTCAGTTCGTCAACGCCACAGGCCTGGATGCGCTGGCCATTGCCATTGGCACCAGCCACGGCGCCTACAAGTTCAGCCGCAAGCCCACGGGTGACATTCTGGCGATCTACCGCGTCAAGGAAATCCACAAGCGCATCCCCAACACCCACTTGGTGATGCACGGTTCGTCGAGCGTGCCGCAGGAGTTGCTGGCCTTGATCAACCAGTATGGCGGCAAGATGAAGGAAACCTACGGCGTGCCTGTCGAGGAAATCCAAGAAGCCATCAAGCACGGCGTGCGCAAGATCAACATCGACACCGACATCCGACTGGCCATGACGGCGGCGGTGCGCAAGTTCCTGTTTGAGAATCCCGATAAGTTTGATGCCCGCGAATGGCTCAAGCCCGCCCGCGAAGCGGCCAAGCAGCTGTGCAAGCAGCGTTATCTGGAGTTCGGCTGCGAAGGCCAGGCCCCCAAAATCAAAGGCGAGACCTTGCAGGTGGTGGCGGCCAAATACGCCAAAGGCGAGTTGGCCCAGGTGGTGAACTGAGCGGCCCAAACAGTTTCGCGCCTGCCATAATTGGTTCGAATGGCCCGTTGACTGTTCAACGGGCCTTTTTTCTTTTTTCTCTGAATTCTTTTTGCCATGACCACTGCGCTGCACACCTCGGCTCTGACTTCTTTGCCATTGCTGGCGCGTGGCAAGGTGCGCGACAACTATGCGGTGGGCGATGACCGCATTCTGATGGTGGCGTCCGACCGCATCAGCGCGTTCGACGTGATCATGGGCGAGCCGATCCCCGGCAAAGGCGTGTTGCTCACGCAAATGGCCTTGTTCTGGTTCGACAAGCTCGGCCCCAAGGGCCTGAACATCTGCCCCATTCACCTGACGGGCGATGCCCCTGAGGGCGTGGTCTCAGCAGAAGAAGTCGCGCAGGTCACGGGCCGCTCGATGCTGGTCAAGCGCTTGAAGCCTATTCCGGTCGAGGCCGTGGTGCGCGGTTATCTGGCCGGCAGTGGCTGGAAGGAGTACCAAGCCTCCCGATCGGTGTGCGGCGTGCCGCTGCCCGAAGGCCTGCAAAATGCCAGCAAGTTGCCCGAGCCGATCTACACGCCTGCGGCCAAGGCGGCGGTGGGGGAGCACGACGAGAACATCACCTTCGAGCGCACGGTGGCCATGATCGGCGCCGACCTGGCGGGCCGCATCCGCGACATCAGCATTGCCATCTACAAGGCCGCCAGCGAGATCGCGGCCACCAAGGGCATCCTCATTGCCGACACCAAGTTCGAGTTTGGTTTGGACCTTGATGGCACCTTGGTGCTGATGGACGAGGTGCTCACCCCCGATTCTTCGCGTTACTGGCCTGCTGAAAGCTACAAAGCAGGCTCCAACCCCCCCAGCTTTGACAAGCAGTTTTTGCGTGATTGGCTGGAAACTGCGCAAGTCGGCGGCAAGCCTTGGGACAAAACGCCTCCAGCCCCACGGTTGCCGCAGGACGTGATCGAACACACTGCGGCCAAGTACAGCGAAGCGCTGCAGCGTTTGAGCGCTTGAACGTGTGCTGACCAGCCGAAGGTCCGTGGTGGTCGATGGCGGCTTGTCAGACGCCCCGTGTGAACCGCTTTAAAAAGTGCATTAACCAGCTGCCCGCCACGGCCAAGCGCATGGGTAGGCTGTGCGAAATGGTGGGTCCGTCATCGGCCAGAAGGCATTGAAGCTCTTCTGCGGTTACCAATGGGTTGTTTTGAATCATAAAATGAATACTTTTATTTGATTTGTTGATTTTAGGGCCATTCTCTATGGACAGATCGCATTAAAAGTTCAAAAATCATCGAAAAAGACCCACATCTGTTACAAAAGTACCACTGCCCATGATGAGTTTCTTTCGCTCTGCCGAAGCACTGATGGTGCAGTACGCGCATTACCACCGCGACCGCCGCAACATTGCCACCCACTTTGTGGGTATTCCACTCATCTTCCTGGCCATTGGTGTGCTGCTCGCATCGCCTGTCTGGCCGTTTGCCGGTGTGGACATGACGCCAGCTTGGCTGATGTGGGGCATCACCAGTGTGTGGTACCTCACGCGGGGGCACTTGTTTTTGGGGCTGGCCACTTGCTTGGTCAATGGGGCACTGATCTCGCTGGCGCACGACATGTTGCGCGCGCCACTGCCTTGGGGCATGGTGGCCTGGCAACTGGGTGTGGCGTTGTTCGTGGTCGGCTGGGTGTTGCAGTTCATAGGCCACTATTTCGAAGGCCGCAAACCGGCTTTCGTGGACGACATCGTGGGCCTGTTGGTGGGCCCGATGTTCGTGGTCGGCGAGGCCTTGATGGCTTGCGGTTTGCTGGGCAGGCTGCACCGGGCCATTGAACGGCAAGCTGGCCCGGTGCGCTGAAGGCCTGCAGAGCCTCAGTTCAGCGCCATGCTCAGCTTGCGGCGGTAGCTGGCCACCAGCAGTGCTTGAGGGTTTTCCTGCAACGCCGTGTTGCCAGTCAACTCAATGCCGCCCGCGGTTTTGCCCGAGCCGTCCACGCCGCCATCAGGCGCAGGCGGTGAGATCAATTCCAAAATGGCCACAAAGGTTTTGCGTGGTGCCTCGTTGTCCCACTGCTTGTCGCGCATGATGATTTCAAGCAATTCTTCCATCGATGCGGTCCAGTCGCCCGCCGCCATCAACAAGCGGCTTTTGGCAAAACGGGATTCAAAGTCGCGCTTGTTCTGAGCAATCAGCGCATCAAACTTTTCCAGTGGCCACTCTCCACGCGGGTCGGTGGTCACAAATTCCAGCGCGTTGAGCATTTGTTTCAGTGCCTCAAACCGCAGCGGCACCGGAATTCGGCTCAGGGTCGGGGCCAGCAGGGCGGCCGCTTCGGTCAGTTCGGCGGCGTTGAGCAGCATCTTGATCAGGTCATACCGGGCATCATCGTTACCCGGATCGTTGGCCAAGGCGTTCTCGAGTGCAGCGCGTGCGCTGTCATGGTCGCCTGCTTGCAAGTGTTGGTGGGCTTCCTGTGCCGCCGCTTGCGCCTGCAAAAATTCAACGCTTGGCAGGTGCTTGTCAAGGAGTTGTTTGATCTGACCTTCAGGCTGTGCACCCATGAAGCCATCCACAGGTTTGCCCCCTACCATCAAGATGCAAGTGGGCAAACTTTTGACGCCAAAGGCCTGGGTCAATTGCTGTTCATCGTCGGCGTTGACCTTGACCAAATTGAAGCGGCCCGCATAGGCCACTTCGAGTTTTTCCAGCACGGGGCTGAGCGATTTGCATGGTGCGCACCAAGGGGCCCAAAAGTCCACCAGCACGGGCGTGACCATGGAGGCGGCAATCACCTCGGCTTCAAAGTTCTCTAGCGTGACATCGATCATGGATGGGCAATTCATTACAAAAAAAACGGCGCCAACGGCAGCGCAGGGGCAAAACCTTAAAATCCGGTCTTGACAACGAAAAGCACCCAATGACTCAAGCGCTCATCGGCGTGGTGATGGGCTCCAGCTCCGACTGGGACACCATGCAGCACGCAGTCCAGATTCTCCAACAGTTTGGCATCCCGCACGATGCACGCGTGGTTTCGGCCCACCGCATGCCCGACGACATGTTTGACTATGCACAGACCGCCGCTGCGCGTGGCCTGCAGGCCATCATCGCAGGCGCGGGCGGCGCAGCCCATTTGCCGGGCATGATCGCGGCCAAAACCGTGGTGCCTGTTTTGGGGGTGCCAGTGCAGACCAAGGCGCTGTCGGGCGTGGATTCTCTGCACAGCATCGTGCAAATGCCCAAGGGCGTGCCCGTGGCCACTTTTGCCATTGGGGCAGCTGGTGCGGCCAATGCCGCCCTGTTTGCCGTGGCCATGCTGGCCAACAATGACCCTCAATTGCGCCGAAAGCTCGAAGCCTTTCGCGCCGAGCAAACCGCTGCCGCACGCGCCATGACACTGCCCCCCGTAGGCGCCGCATGAGCCGTGCCATCTTGCCGGGCTCCATGGTCAAAGGCCAGCCCGCCACCCTGGGCGTGATGGGCGGCGGTCAGTTGGGCCGCATGTTCGTGCACGCCGCCCAGGCCATGGGCTACTTCACCGCTGTGCTCGACCCCGACGCGGCCAGCCCCGCCGGGCTGGTGAGCCACCACCATGTGCAGACCGATTACCTGGACGAGCAAGGGTTGCAGCAACTGATGGCGTGCTGCTCTGCCATCACCACCGAATTCGAGAACGTGCCTGCCCCTGCGCTGCGAACCCTGGCCGCGCAATGCCCCGTGGCCCCCGGCGCCGATGCGGTGGCCATTGCGCAAGACCGCGCTGCCGAAAAAGCCCACTTTGTGCGCTGCGGTGTGCCAGTGGCACCCCATGCCGTCATCGACACGTCCGAGCAATTGGCGGCTGTGGCAGACGATTTGCTGCCCGGCATCCTGAAAACCGCCCGCATGGGCTATGACGGCAAAGGCCAGATCCGTGTCAAGACACGCCAGGAATTGGCCGCCGCTTGGGACGAGCTCAAAAACGTGCCCTGCGTCCTCGAAAAAATGCTGCCCCTGATGGCTGAATGCTCGGTCATCGTGGCGCGTGGGGCCGACGGGCAGATGGTGAATTTTCCGGTGCAGCTGAATCTGCACCGCGAAGGCATTTTGGCCGTGACCACCGTGGGCGACGGCGCGGTGCCTGCCGATCTGGCCGCCCAAGCCGTGGCGGCGACGCGGGCCATTGCCGAAGGCATCCACTATGTGGGCGTGTTGTGCGTGGAGTTCTTCATCCTCGAAGGCGGCCAGTTGGTCGTCAACGAAATGGCCCCGCGCCCGCACAACAGCGGTCACTACACCATGAACGCCTGCGACCAGTCACAGTTCGAGTTGCAGGTGCGCACGCTGGCAGGTTTGCCGCTCACCCAGCCGTGCCAACATTCGCCCGCCATCATGCTCAACCTGCTGGGTGACCTGTGGCCCGAAGGCGGGGCGCCGGCTTGGGACAAAGTATTGGCGCTGCCCGGCAGCCACTTGCACCTGTACGGCAAGCTGTCGGCCCGCCCCGGTCGCAAGATGGGGCACCTGAACATCACCGGCGTCACTCCTGAGGCGGTGCGCGCCACGGCCTTGCAGGCTGCGGCCTTGCTTGGCATCGAAGCTTTCTAAGGCAAGCGATGATCCACAGTGCGAATGCGGCGACCGTCGCTCAGGCCGCGCAGGCTTTGCGCGACGGTCAGTTGGTGGGCCTGCCTACCGAAACGGTGTATGGCTTGGCCGCCAATGCCACCGATGACGCGGCTGTCGCCCAAATTTTCATGGCCAAGGGCCGCCCGGCCGACCACCCGCTCATCGTGCACGTGGCCAGCGCTGCGCAAGTGCCGCTCTTTGCCGCGCAGGTGCCCGACTTCGCCCAAGGCCTGATCGATGCCTTCTGGCCCGGACCGCTCACCTTGATCCTGCCGCGCCAGCCCGGTGTGGCCACGGCGTCTGCAGGGGGCCAAGACTCGATTGGCCTGCGTTGCCCTTCCCACCCGGTGGCGCAGCAACTTTTGCAGGCGTGTGCTGCTTTGGGCGTGCACGGCGTGTCAGCGCCCAGCGCCAACCGTTTTGGCCGGGTGAGCCCGACCACGGCGGCCCATGTGCAGTCCGAGTTAGGTGCTGATTTGCTGATTCTCGATGGCGGTGAATGCGCTGTGGGCATCGAGTCCACCATCATTGACTGCACCCGTGGTGAGCCTGTGCTGCTGCGCCCCGGCCACATCACCCGTGTGCAGATTGAAGCGGCGTGTGGCCGCGCTGTGTTGGACAAGGACGAGGTCAGCCAACCCGCACCGCGCGCCTCGGGCACGCTCGAATCTCATTACGCGCCGCGCGCCAAAGTGCGCTTGATGTCGGCGCAAGACATCGACGCCAAACTGCACGCCCTCGGCCCACATGCCAACAACTTGGGGGTCTGGGCAGCAAAGCGACCTGATGTTGGCGCTGGCGTGATTTGGCTTGAGCAGTCCACCGTCTCAGAGCAGGCCGCGCACGATTTGTTCAGTGTGCTCAGAGCACTCGATGCCCGAGGCGTGCAACAGATCTGGGTGCAGCTGCCACCCGACGCACCCGAGTGGGAGGGCGTGCGCGACCGCCTGCACAGGGCTGCTGCCTGATCTGGTGAACCTTTTGAGTCAAAAAAATGCCCGCTTGAAGCGGGCATTTTTTGTTTGCAGAAACTTACTTCACCGTGTCAAACAGGGCCTTGGCCTGTGCATGGCAGAACGGTGGCTCGTATGTGCCGTGGTAGTTGCCGTAATACGTGGCGGCATTGGCCTGGGTCACCGGGCCATAGGTGGCTGAAACATAGGGATCAACGTCAACCGAGGTCACGTTTTTCAGGCCTTTGGCATCGAATGCAGCCTTCATCACGGCCTGGTGAACGGCGGGTGGGACAGTGGGGTCACCCGCGCCGCCGCACAGCATGAGCTTGGACTTGGGCGACCAGTCCAAGAGGTCGTTTTTCTTGGCTGCAGCCACCACCGGATTGTTGGCGTTGGCGGTGATGTCGGTGATGAACGCAGGCTGGAACAAGGCATCACGGGCTTGGTTAGGCGTTTCGCCTTTCATGCCAGGCAGCTTGCCACTGGTGACCAAGGTGGTGTAGTTCAGCGTGGGGCTGGGCAGCAGGGTTTCGATCCAGTCCGAATAAGGCGATTGGAAAGCGGTTTTGACATCGCTGTACAGGTTGCCGTAAATCTTTTGCCATGCGGTGACCAGGTAAGGCACAAAGAACTGGTAGCCGGCAATGGCATCGGTCAGTTTCATCGAACCCGACAAGTTGTATGGGCCTGCCAGGTGAGCGCCTGCCACAACGTTGATTTCCGAGGCCAGGTTTTTCTCGATTTCGCGGTGCGCAGCCATTGACGAGTGACCGCCTTGCGAGTAACCGGTCAGCATCACTTTGCCGCTGAGACTGCCGCCCAACTGGCCGGAGGCAGCGCGAGCCGCACGGATCGAATCGATCACAGAAGACGCCTCTGAATCAGCGTGCAGATAAGGGTGGTAGCTGTAGGTCGATTTGGCAAAACCCAAGTAGTCGGTGGCAACCACCGAATAGCCTTGCGCAGCGTACATGGCGGCCAGCAAAAAGGTCTCGCCGTCGGCCGGGTTGGCCAGCGTGCGCGGCTTTTGCACGTCAGTGCCTTTGGCATAGGCCACCAGGGGTGCGGCAGTCGTGCAGCCATCGCCTGTGGGCATCAGCAATACGCCCGATGCGTTGGACATTTCGCCCTTCACGCCCGGGGTGGTGTAGTTCAAGGACACGACCTTCACATCGCATTTGGCTTTGCCGCTCAAAGCCACCAAGGGGCCTGCATCAATCTGCGCTTTGGTGAGGGTGGTCAATACCATGGGAGGGTCGACCAATTGACCCATGTTGGAGCCTGAGCCTCCGCAGGCGACCAGCAAGGCTGCTGCGCCGACGAGTGATAAACCGAGTTTGAATTGCACCATCTGTTGTCTCCAGTTGAAATTAAAAGTACGCTCGTGCGTTTTTAATCCTAAGACTTGTGACAAAGGTGTGAAATGGGGGTAAACGCTGATGCTTTGACCGTGGGTCTTTCAGGGCTGTTGCTGGTTTTACGCAGGTGGCACGATCACATTCACTGCCGGCTCTTGGGCCTTGGGCGCTTTGAAGCCGGACGTCACCCTGCAAAGCCTGGAGGCCAAATCGATTCGTTTGATGGCCTTGGCTCAACAGCAAGGTTGTGTGGTGGTCAATGTGCCTGACCAGCCTGCCTCCAGACTGCGCCTGCCCAGAACCAACTTGAATCCACTGAACCACTTGAATGCCGACGGTCACCAGGACCTGATGAATCAGCTTTCTTTAAAAGGCAGGGCCATCGAAGCGGCTTTGTCTGCGCAAGCCCAATTGGGCTACATGGCCCCATCAGGGCGTTATTGTGCTTGAAGGGGGTGGCGCAGGTGCTTTGATGTTGGCGTCCCGCACCGTCCACTCCAGCAAGGCGTCCAGCGCAGGCCGGGCCTGCTGCGCATTGGCGTGGTTGAGCACGGCCACCAGGGTGTATTGGCGGCCGCTGTCGCCTTGCACGTACCCTGCGATCGAGGCCACGTTGCGCAGAGAGCCGGTTTTGAGCCAGGCTTTGCCGATGGCTGCGGCTTTGGGCTGGCGCTCTTTGAGGCGGGCCATGGTGCCGTCCACCCCTGCGATGGGCAGGGAGTTGCGAAACACTTGCGCCGCCTCGCCCTGGCTGGCCCTTTGCAACAGCGCCGTCAGTGTCAGGGCCGAGCTGCGTTCGCTGCGCGACAGGCCCGAGCCGTTGTCCAGCACGGGGGCGGGCAGGCCGGGAAACTGTTTGCGCCACCATTGGTCAAGGCGCAGTCGGCTGGCCTCAAAACGGCCCGGCGCCCCCAGCTCGCTCGAGAGCGTCAAGAACAGTTGTTGCGCCATCACGTTGTTCGAAAACTTGTTGATGTCGGTCACGATCTCGGCCAGTGGCAGTGAACGGACTTCCAGCAGCAGCGTGGCCTTGGCTGGGGTCGCGCCGTAAACGACTTGCCCTGTGAGTTGGCCCCCGGCCTGCAACCACAGGGCCTGAAACACCCTTGGCGCGTAGTCGTCGGGGTGGGGGTAAGCGACGGGCCAAGCGCGTTCACCGCAGCCCGAGGCATAGCTGCCTGAGAACCGCGTTTGCAGGTTTTGGCTGAAGTCGGCTCGCAGTTCGCTGCGCCAGTCCTGGCAAGGGCCGCTGCGCAGCGGAACGTCTGCGGGCAGGGCCAAGCCCGCCAGGGGCGGCTCGCTGCGCACCAGTGCCCGGCCATTGGCCGGGTCGGGCGAGAAGGTGTAGATGATCGACTTGAAATTCAACAGCAGGCCGTCGGGGCTCACGTTGTAGGGCCGAAGGGGTTCGTCGTCAAAGGGGTCTTTGCGGGGGGGGACGTCGAAGACGCTGCGGTCGAGCACGATGCTGCCGCGCACCTCTCGCACGCCTTGCGCCATGATTTGCCCGATCAGGTCCTGCAGCCGTTCAACCACCAGTTTGGGGTCGCCACTGCCGCGCACGATCAGGTTGCCCTGCAGCACGCCCCCTTGCACCGGGCCATCGGTGTAGATGCGGTTGCGCCAGGTGAAGTCTGGCCCCAGCAGCTGCAGGCCTGCATAGGTGGTGAACAGTTTCATGACCGAGGCCGGGTGCACGACCTCCTGCTCGTTGTGCGCCAGTCGGGGCGCAGGCACTTGCCCTGGCTCGGTTGGCAGTGGGGTGATCAGCACGCTCAAGCCTTGTGGCGGGACCTGCGCCTGTCGCAAGGCTTTGATGACCGACGCGGGCAAGGGGGGGGTGTGGCGGGTCTGGGCCAGAGCGGGGCAGGCCCCGAACCAGCAGGCCAGGCCCATCAAAAAGGCGGTGCAGTGCTTCATGCGCAAAGTCTAACGGCCAGCTTGTGTTGGCCAGGGCCGTATCATCGGCAACATGCGATTTTCTCCAAGAACCGTGGGCTTGGCCTCGGCAGTCACCACGGTCTTCATCTGGACCTTTTTCATTGTCATTGCCCGGGCCTCGGCGTCGCGTGGGCTGCTGCCGCTCGACATCGCGCTGGCCCGCATCCTGGGCGCGAGCTTGGTCTTGCTGCCCTGGGCCTGGTGGCTGATGCGCCCAGCTCGCCAGCGTGGCGAGACCGTGGGGTCTTTGTTGGGTTTGTCGCCTTTGCCCCTGGGCATCACGGTGCAGGCCGGTGTTTTGGGCGGCTTGTTGTACGCAGTATTGGCCTACAGCGGTTTCTTTTATGCACCTGCAGCGCACGCCTCGGTCTTGATGCCAGGCAGCTTGCCCCTTTGGACCACCCTGCTTGCTTGGTTGTTTTTGCGCGAGCAGGTGTCGTCCAGCCGCGCCTTAGGCTTGGGGCTCATCGTGTTGGGTGACCTGCTGGTGGGTGGTGTCAGCCTGCTCAAGGCCTTTGAGGGCGGCGAGGTCTGGAAGGGCGATTTGCTGTTCATGACCGCGGCGCTTTGTTGGTCGAGCTACAGCGTCACGGTGCGCCGTTATGGGCTGGACGCGGTGCGTGCCACCATGGCCATCACGGCTTTTGCTTTTGTCAGCTTTGTGCCGCTGTACTTGGCGTTGATCGGTTTGGGCGTTCTGCCCACGCACCTGCACCAGGCCCCGTGGACCGAATTCTTGTTTCAGGCCGCGTTCCAGGGGGGCGGCTCGGTGGTGATTTCGGGCATCACCTTCACTCAAATGGTGCGTTACTTCGGACCCGTGCGCTCGACCATGCTCACCGCGCTGGTGCCGGGCTTGTCGGCCATGGGGGCGGTCTGGGTGTTGGGTGAACCCATGCACTGGAACCTGCTGGCGGGGCTGGCGCTGGTGACGGGTGGCATCTTGTTTGGCGTGCGCCAGGCCAAGTCTGCCCAGGCACCGCAAGGGGACCGCGCATGAGCCGCTGGCTGGCTTTTGACACCAGCACCGATGTGCTGTCGCTGGCCGTGGCCCAAGGTGAGCAGCGCTGGGCGCAGACCTTGCCCGGTGGTGCAAAGGCATCGGCCACCTTGATTCCTGCCGTGATGGACATGCTCGCCCAGGCAGGCATGCCCTTGGTGTCGCTCGACGCCATCGTCTTTGGCCGTGGGCCGGGGTCGTTTACCGGCTTGCGCACGGCGTGCTCGGTGGCGCAGGGCTTGGCGCTGGGCGCGCAGTTGCCCGTGCTGCCCGTGGACACGCTGCTGGCCGTGGCCGAAGAGGCCCGCTTGCTGACCGGATCACCCGACACCCTGACTGTGCTGGCCATGCTGGACGCCCGCATGGACGAGATTTACACCGCCACCTACCGCTGGGCCGCTGGCGCGTGGACGGAGCTGTCGCCGCTGCAGGTGTGTTCGCCCGAACGCATCCTGGCACCGACCGACACCGACCAGCTGATGGCGGGCAATGTGTTTGATGCCTATGGCGAGCGTTTGCCTGCAGGCCAGCGCATGCAGGCGCTGCCCACCGCCCGCGCCCTGTTGAGCCTCGCGCCCACGATGTGGGCCAATGGCCAAGCGGTGATCGCCGATGAAGCCATGCCTGTGTATATCCGTGACAAGGTGGCGCAGACCACGGCCGAGCGCGAAGCGCAAAAGGCGAAGGGGACAGAGAAGGAGCAGGCGGCCTTGCATCCGCCTGCCGCTGCGGCATGACTGGCCGTCTGGCATCAGGTGTGAAGGCGGCCTACCCGTCAGAGGCGGTGCGCAACGCGGCGACCCTGCGCACCATGAGGCCGGATGACCTTGACGAGGTCTTGGTGATCGAGCAGGCGGCTTACGGACACCCTTGGTCGCGGGGCAATTTTCGTGACTCACTCAACCCGCTGTTTGATGCCCACTGTCTTTGGCTCGAAGGCGAGCTGTTGGGCTACTTTTTGGCCATGCACGGTGTGGAAGAAATGCACCTGCTCAACATCACCGTGGCGCCATCGCGCCAGGGCCAAGGCTGGGGCCACATGATGCTGGACGCCTTGTCGCTGATGTCGCGCAGCCAAGGCGCGCAATGGCTGTGGCTGGAGGTGCGCCAGAGCAACGCGCGCGCCTTGCAGGTGTACGAGCGCTACGGCTTTCGGCAGGTCAGCGTCCGCAAGGATTACTATCCTGCAGGCCGCCAGCAGCGAGAGCATGCGGTGGTGATGAGTTTGAAACTGTGAGTCCGATTTTGTGAGCCCCGACATGAGCGACCCCACCCGATTTGACCTGGACGAACGCCAACGCGCCATGCTGGCCGAGATGGGTGTGCGCGTGTGGTGGCCGCAGGCCCCTGTTGAGGCCGCACCCGCACCCGCTGTGACCGCGCAAGTGGCTCAACGGCCTGCACCTGTGCAAGTGCCGCGCCCCGTTAACCAAGTCGTCGCCACTTTGCCTGACGCTGCCGTGCCCTTGCCCGCAGTTGTGGGTCAAATGGACTGGGACAGCCTGCAAGCCACAGTGGCCGAGTGCACAGCTTGTGGCCTGTGCCAAGGCCGCAAGGGTGCAGTGTTTGGCGTGGGCGAGCGCAACGCCGACTGGATGGTGATCGGCGAAGCCCCAGACGAACAAGAAGACCTGCAAGGCGAGCCCTTCGTGGACCAGAGCGGCAAGCTGCTCGACAACATGCTCAAGGCCATCGGCTTGAGCCGACAGGCGCAAGGCCCGGCAGGCGTTTACGTCACCAACATCCTCAAATGCCGCCCGAGCGGTAGCCGCAACCCCGAGCCACTGGAGCTGCAAACCTGCGCCCCCTACCTTGAGCGGCAGGTGGCCTTGGTGCAGCCCAAAATCATTTTGGCCATGGGCCGCTTTGCTGTGCAGTCTTTGCTGCAATCGACCGAGCCAATTGGCAAACTGCGCGGACGTGTGCACCAAGCCCACGGCGTGCCGGTGGTGGTGACCTACCACCCGGCCTATTTGCTGCGCAACCCGGCCGACAAGGCCAAGGCCTGGGCCGACTTGCTGCTGGCGCTCAAGACCGTTCAGGGTTGATTTGGGGTGTCCCAGTCGCTGTAGACCGCTCGCAAAGCACTCGGATTCGCCGCGAGGGCGCGGCTCCCACAGCAGCCGATGTCAGGTAGGAGCGGCGCCCCCGCCGCGATGAGGCCTTAGCCAACCCAAGCGCGTTCAGTTGACCGCCTGCCGCTTGGGCCACAACACCGCCGCGATTGACAGCATCATCAGCCCCACGGCAGCCCAGTCTTGCCAGTGCAGCACCTCACCCAGCCACAGCGCGCCGCTGAAGACGCCCAGCACCGGGATCAACATCACGCTCAGGGTAGAGGCCACAGGCGGCAGGCCGCGGGCCAGGTAAAACCAGGCCGTCTGGGCAAAGCCAAACACCAACAGGGCATTGAAAGCAATCGCCCCCCATGTGGCATCAGACGGGGCATGCCACTGGTCTCTTTCCAGCACGAAGGCCAGCACAGTCATCACGCCCGTGGTCATGAAGGCCATCCAAAACGAAATGGCCAATGTGGGCACAGGCATCGTGGTGCGACGCAGCAGTTGCGTGCCCAAGGCCCAAGTGCTGGCCGCGCTCAAGGCGAGCAGCACGCCCACGGGCCTGCCGCTCAGGTTGGAGAGTTCGTGCCACAAAAGCAAAACCACCCCCAAAGCGGCAGCGGCCACGCCGCCCCACGCCCGCTGGGACAGCCGATCTCCAAACACCACGGCACCCAGCAGCGCCGAGAACATGGGCATGGTGTAACCCAAGATGGCGGCCCGCCCGCTGGACAGCGACTGCACGGCCACGATGATCAGGCCGTGCCAGAAAAACATGTTGAACACCGCCAGCACCAACAACTCGCGCCAGTGTTTGCGCTCGATGCGAAACGGCACCTTCATGGCCCACAAGGCCAGCCCCAGCACGGGTGTGCCCAGCCACATGCACAGCATCCGAAAAGTCAGTGGCGGGAAACCTGTGACGCCGATTTTCATGACAGGCCAATTGATGCCCCACACCAGCGTGAGCAAAACCAGAACCGCCCATTGGCGCGATGAAAGCTTGTGCATGACCGGCATCTTAGTCTGCACCTTTAAAATCAGCCCATGACCTTCCTCGACATGTTGCGCGCCGCCGAGCGCCAAAACGGCTCCATGCTTTGCGTGGGCCTGGACCCTGAACCCACCAAATTCCCTGCGGGCATGAAGGGCGACGCCAACAAGATCTACGATTTTTGCGCCCGCATCGTCGACGCCACGGCCGACCTGGTCAGCAGCTTCAAGCCCCAAATCGCCTACTTTGCCGCGCACCGCGCCGAAGGCCAGCTCGAACGCCTGATGGAACACATGCGCCGCATGGCCCCGCATGTGCCCATCATCCTCGACGCCAAGCGCGGCGACATCGGCTCCACGGCTGAGCAATACGCCATCGAAGCTTTTGAGCGCTACGGCGCCGATGCCGTGACCCTTTCGCCCTTCATGGGCTGGGACTCTGTGGCCCCTTATTTGAAGTACGAAGGCAAAGGTGCATTCCTGCTTTGCCGCACGTCCAACCCCGGCGGCGATGACCTGCAAAACCAACGCCTGGCCTCGGTCGAAGGGCAGCCTTTGTTGTACGAGCATGTGGCCCGCTTGGCCCAAGGCCCCTGGAATCTGAATGGCCAACTCGGTTTGGTGGTGGGTGCCACTTACCCGGCCGAGATCGAGCGTGTGCGCGCCATTGCGCCCACCTTGCCCTTGCTGATCCCCGGTGTGGGCGCACAAGGCGGCGACGCGGTGGCCACCGTCAAGGCAGGCTGGCGTGCGAATGCCGATGGCACCAGCGCGGGTTCGATCATCGTCAACTCATCCCGCGCCGTGCTGTATGCGTCGAGTGGCGAAGACTTTGCCGAGGCCGCGCGCAAGGTGGCCATGCTGACGCGTGACACGCTCGAAGCGGCCAAGGCTTGAAGGCCCCTAAGGACCTTAAGGCCTTGATGACCGTCGCCGTCAAGCCAACACCAGACGGCACCCACTGGATGGCCCTGCTGTCCTTGCTGACCGCTGTCTTTCTCGGCTCGCTCGATCAATCGGTCGCCAACACGGCCTTGCCTGCGATCGGCGCGGCCATGCAGCGCACGCCTGCCGAGTCGGTCTGGGTGGTCCACGCTTATCAATTGGCCGTGGTGGCTGTGTTGTTGCCGCTGGCCGCGTTGGGAGACCGCTGGGGCGCACGCAAGGTGTTTTTGCTGGGCATGTTGCTGTTCAATTTGGCGGCGTTGGGCAGCGCCTGTGCCACACGATTGGAATGGTTGGCATTTTTTCGTGCCATCCAGGGGGTGGGTGCGGCAGGGGTCATGAGTGTCAATTTGGCCCTGATCCAGCGCATTTTCCCGCCTGAGAAGTTGGGGCGCGGCGCGGGCCTCAACGCCCTGATTGTGGGTTTGGGCTACAGCTTGGGGCCAACGGTGGCCTCGTTGTTGCTGGCCTTTTTGCCGTGGCCCTGGTTGTTTGGTTTGCAGGCTCCGTTGGGCCTGATGGGCTGGTTGCTGGCGCGGCGTTACCTGCCCCGTACTGAGCCTGCAAAGACCAACGCGCCCTATGACCGTGTTCTGGCGCTGTTGTCGGCCGTTTGCTTTGCGTCGCTGGTGTTCACGCTCAGTGCCATCGCGCAGCAACAAGGGGTTGTCGTGGTGGTGGGCTCACTGGTGCTCATGTTGGGCAGCGGCTACTGCTTGTTGCGCCGCCAGCGAGGGCATGCGGCGCCTGTGCTGCCGGTGGATTTGATGCGCAGACCTTTGTTCAGTTTGTCGGTGTTCACCTCGTTCAGCTCTTTCACGACCCAAGGCTTGGCGTTCGTGGCTTTGCCTTTCTTTTTTCAGCAGCAGCTGGGGCGCCCCCCTTTGGAAACGGGGGTGCTCATGTCGGTTTGGGCACTGGTGGTGGCCTTGATGGCACCCGTCGCAGGCGCACTGTCTGACAGATACCCACCCGCCATTTTGGGCGGTGTGGGTTTGAGCATTTTGAGCATGGGCATGGCCGGGCTGGGCGTGATGGGCGCTGAGGTGTCGTTCGGCCTGATGGTGCTGTGCATGGCGCTGTGCGGTATGGGATTTGGTTTGTTCCAGTCACCGAATTTGCGCGCCATCATGACCAGTGCACCTGCCCACCGCACCAGTGGCGCCAGCGGCATGGTGGCTTTGGCGCGGCTGATCGGGCAGGCCAGCGGGGCCGCTTTGGTTGCCCTGTGTTTCAACTTGTTTGGGCCGCTGGGCGCGGGTCGGGCGATCATGTTGGGCGCCGTGACGGCAGGCCTGGGGGCTGCGCTGAGCATGGCCCGACTGCGCGCTCGATAAGACACTAACCGGGGTGTTCCGCAATGAATTGACGCAACGCAGCGTCAACACGCGTTTGCCAGCCATCTCCGCTGGCTTTGAAATGCGCAATCACTTCCGGCGACAGCCGAATGCCCACCCGCACTTTAGTAACCTCGGCTTTGGGTCTGCCGCGTGGTGTCAACAAAGAGTGCGTTCGTTCAGGACTGAAAAGTTGACTGAGAACTTCACTGGCGGGTCTCGCTTTGGCCAAATCTTCGGCCGTCCAGGCCGGATTGTCAGTGTCGGGTGTGTGTGGCTGGATTTTGCGTTTGCTCATGGTGTTTGACTTCCCTGTTGTTGGCCTTGCGCAGACTGATCACATGAACTTTGTCATGCCGCGGTGTGAAGACCATGGCATGAAGTCGCCCATGAATGAGTCCGAGCACCTGTAAGCGCCGCTCTCCGTAATCTCTGCGCATATCTTCTTTGATCAGTGCAGAACTCCAGTCCAAGTCCAGCACCAGAGAGAAAGGCAGGCCCCGCTATACTTCATTGCGATGACTTTTGACTGGATCAAAGCTGATGTCTTGGTTCATTTATTGTGGCCACAATAAAGAAAATTGTCAAATTTTAGTAGCAGCTCACGATATGAGCCATAAAGCATTTATTTTGATGTTCAATCATGAAACAAATAGTTGCTTGGGGCAAACTAAATCAGCAAGGGCAAAGTCATCCTTTGACGGCGCACATGCTGGACGTGGCGGCTTGCTTTTGTGTAATTGCAAGGGTCGATTCAGTGCGGCGAGCGCTGACACGGGCAGCAGGCCGACCACTCACCGAAATCGACCTGATGCGCCTGGCCGTGCTGGCTTTTTTGCACGATGTCGGCAAGGCCAATGCAGGTTTTCAGGCCAAGTGGTGGGGTCATACAACACAAGCTTTATCGCATGGCTGGCCCGCACCAGCAGGGCATACGCATGAAGCCTTGTTCATCTTCGGTGATGCCAAGCTCTTGGGGGAGTTGCCAGCCGAAGAGATGAGCACTTGGGGCGCTGCGTGTTGGAGTTTGTGGCGCGCATCTATCAGCCATCACGGACGCCCCGTTGTGGAATCAAGCGGCGTTGCTATCGCAATTTGGCGACCTGTCACCCAGGCGGGCCAAGTGGTTTATGACCCACAAGCCACGCTGCGCAAGATCGGTCAATGCACAAAGCAATGGTTTGCCGAGGCTTTTCAAGACGGACCACCTTTGCCGCAAAGTCCAGAGTTCTCTCACCTGTTTGCTGGGCTCGTGCAGTTTGCTGATTGGTTGGGTTCAGACACGCGGTTTTTCCCTTACGCCGAATCCGGTGAAGATCGCAATCAATGGGTGTGGCAGCGTGCCCGCGAGGCGGTCCAAAAAGTGGGCTTTGACACGGCCGAATGGCGACAAGCCTTACCCGAACTCCCGAATTTTTCGACAGTTTTTGGCGTGGAAAAACCGCGACCCATTCAAGCCAAGATGGCTGACGCGAATTTAGGTCAACTGCTGATTCTTGAATCCGAGACAGGCAGCGGCAAAACCGAAGCCGCTTTGTGGCGTTTTGCGCAACTCTTCCAACAGGGCCATGTTGACGGTTTGTATTTCGCACTACCTACTCGCGTTGCTGCAACGCAGTTGTATGAGCGCACGTTGCAATTTGCGGCCAAGCTGTGGCAAGGCTCTGGGCATGAGCCCCCGTTGGTGGTTCGCGCACTCTCCGGCTATGAAAGTGCCGATGGGCAAACTATCAAAGCCAAGCTGCCCGACTTCAAAGTGCTGTGGGCAGACCATCCCGATGAACAAAAAGCCCACACACGCTGGGCCGCAGAGTCCAGCAAGCGCTACTTGGCCGCGCCGTTGGCGGTGGGCACCATTGATCAAGCTTTACTCGGTGCATTGCAAGTGCGTCATGCCCACATGCGGTACAGCTTGCTATCACGCAGCCTGTTGGTGGTTGATGAAGTTCACGCGTCTGACGCTTACATGGCCACGCTCTTGGCCCATTTGCTCAAGGCGCATCTGAACGCTGGCGGGCATGCGCTTTTGTTATCCGCCACATTGGGCTCCAGTGCACGCCATCGCTATCAGAAACTCATCAACGCGAACTCACCAATGCCCACATTGGCGCAGGCGATTGAGGCACCATATCCTGCTCTGACAGATGGCGCGAACATCCACGCGCTGCCTGATTCAGGACGCAGCAAACGGGTGCATTGGCAAGTGCAAGACTGCATCGATAGCCCCGTGAGGATTGCTGCCCTGGCCATTGAGGCGGCAAAGCAAGGGGCGAAAGTTCTGGTGATACGCAACACCGTGCCCACAGCCTTGGCGGCATTTCGCGCCATTGAAGAGCTGGCGCAGCAAGCGGGCTTGCAGGGTGCACTGTTCAATCTGAACGGCATCGCCACGGTACATCACAGCCGCTACAGCCGGGAAGATCGCCCCGAATTGGATGCAGCGGTGGAACGCCAAATCGGAAAAAACCGAACCCAACCCTTGCAAGCCTGCATCGTGGTGGGCACACAAACGCTGGAACAAAGTCTGGACATTGACGCCGACTTGCTCATCACCGACCTGTGCCCCATGGACGTGTTGCTCCAGCGCGTGGGCCGATTGCACCGCCATGACCGCGCAGCAGAAGAACGACCTGAAAGCTGCCGACAAGCGAAAGCCGTGGTGATGGTTCCAGCAGGTCACAGCCTGGATGGATGCCTCAAAAAATCGAGTCATGGTCTGGGACGTTTTCACAACGGTGGTGGCATTTACATGGACTTGCGGATTTTGGAAGCGACGCGCCGATTGATCAGCAGTTCAGAAAGCCATGTGATCCCACAAGACAACCGGGAGCTGGTGGAGCGAGCTACGCATCCAGAAGTGCTGACGGAGTTGGAAAAAGAATTGGGTACGGATTGGGCTGTGCACGGTCAAACCATAGATGGTGAGCTACAGGCCAAAAAAGGCGTTGCAGCACTTCATCGTCTGCCCTTTGATCAAGAGTTTGAAGACGAGGCAGGCAACGTGTTGACGTTTTTGGATAGCGAACAAAAAGTCACCAGCCGCTTGGGCGCGACCGATTACTTGCTGACGTTTGCAACGCCGCCAAAGGGGCCATTTGGTAACAGCATTCAGCGTCTGCCTGTGCGTCATCACATGTGGCCGCATGGCGTGTCACCCGATGAACAGCCGGTCATTCAGTCGCAAATGGATGACGGTGGTTTCACCTTCAGCTTGGGCGACACCCATTACCGATACAGCCGACTTGGTTTAGAGCGCATCAAGGACATAAAAAAGGGGTGATGTCATGAAACACAAAAAAGACACAGATACAAAACCAGAACTCTTTGGCAACTTGCTTGAAGAGCGCCTGCTGCACTACCGCCGCGTTGAAACAGGTGAACGCATCGCATGCACTTTGCCCGAGTTGTTCATTGCCATGGCGAAAGACGAGGTGCGTGACTTTCCCGCCCTCCGCCCGCATCAGCGTCACCCATGGCATGCGTTTTTGGTTCAGTTGGCAGCTATTGCATTGCACCGATCAAATCAAACGGAGCCGTTTGACACTGCGCAAGACTGGAAAACGTCTTTGCTGGCGCTGACACCCAATGACCCGGATGGTGCGGCTTGGTGCTTGGTGAGTCCGGTTGACCGACCGGCATTCATGCAAGCACCTGAGCCGAGTGGAAGCATTGGCAGCTGGAAGAACTGCCTATTGGCTGCGGATGAATTGGACATGCTGGTGACTTCGAAGAATCATGATTTGAAGGCGGCACGTATGCTGAAAAGTACGCCGCAAGAGTGGGCTTACGCACTTGTAAGTTTGCAAACACAAGAAGGTGTGCTCGGTGCCGGGAACTACGGCATTTCAAGGATGAACAGGGGCTATGGAAGTCGATGTGGCATTGGTGTTCATCCAAACGGCGAATGGGGCGCTCGATGGCAGCGTGATTGCGCAGTGCTTAAGGGGAGCCGAAGCGCGCTGATGGATACACATGGCTTTTCAAGTGACCAAGGTCACGCCCTCATTTGGACTATTCCGTGGAGTGGAGACGATAGCTTTTCATTTACAAGCTTGGACCCCTGGTACATCGAAATCTGCCGACGTGTCCGATTGGTCAATACAAGTGATGGTCTCAGTGCATTTGCGACAGGCAGTAAAGCGCCACGGATTGCTGCGAAAGAACTCAATGGCATCACGGGTGATCCTTGGATGCCAGTAGACGGTGTTGCCGCTAAGGCTTTGACGATTGGTAGCCGTGGTTTTGATTACAAGTTGTCAACTGAACTTCTGCTGGGGAAAAAATTCACAAAACCTATCACGCAGCTTTGGCTGCCAAGCGATGACACGGAAGGTGTTTACTTGATCGCCCAGGGTGTAGCTCGCGGCCAGGGGAAAACGGAGGGTTTCCACGAAAGACGTATTCCCGTATCCAGAACCATTCGCAAAGCACTTTTGACCCAAAGTACCGACGAGTTGGCCAGGCTTGCAGACGAGCGCATCGTTGCAATTGCTGAGGTTAGAAAAATGCTGTGGGTTGCTTTGGCAGTTTTGTTCGGTAATGGCGCGAAAGACGAAACCGGGAAGGATAAAGAAGCCAGTGATGCAATAAAAAATCGCGCAAGCCTTTTTGCACAGCCACTTGAATCTTTATGTGATGCACAGTTCTTTCCTGAACTCATCGAAGAAATCGAAGCCACTGATCGAGATGCTGCGCGCAATCAATGGCTTTTGACCTTGGCTGGTCGTGCTGAATCCGTTTTGCAATCGGCATTCACTGCTGGCCCGCGCAGCGGACAACTCCGCTACCGAGCTCAATCCGCAGCGCTCACGCGTTTGCGCGCAGCCATGCGCGGCAGCAAATTTCCCGCACTTGCCCAGGCACTGAAATCCAGAAAATCCCCATTTACTTCTACCCATGAGGAGAGCCATGAGCACGCTTGATTTATTTGAACCCGAGATGCCAGTGGTTGCACCCGAACCAGCAGCGCCCACTGGCCATCCTGTGGGGCGACTGGCAGGCTTTATTGATCGTGCCGATCCCGGCACCCGTGCCGCTTTGGCGCGACTGGACCCGGATGTGATGCGGCCGCATCAAATCGCAGCCCTGGCGCGTGCGCTGATTGAGGCGGGTTTGTCGCCTGACACATGGCAGCCCGCCACATGGAAACGATGGGCATTGATTGCCCACGGCATGGCCCTGGCGGGTCATGGCAAGGGTTCGCTAGGCAAGCAGCTGGCAGATGCGGGCGTATCGGAGCCGCGTGTCACCAAATTGCTCGTTTCGCGTGGGGATGCTTTTTTGCAAATTGTTCCGCGTTTGCTGCGTCTGTTGGCCAGCAAACAGGTTCAGCCCAATTGGTACAACCTGAGCGAACTGATTCGTAAAAACGATTCGCAAGAAGCCGCCGAGCAAGAGGAGGCGGAGGCATTACGCCTTCGCATTGCTGGCGACTATTTCAGCGCTATCGCCCGCGCTCACTGAATTTTTCATCAACACAAGGGACTTCAAAATGAACACACTGCCCCGCTTCATTCAGATTCATACGCTGCACAACTACCCTGCTGCGTTGCTCAATCGAGACGATGCCGGTTTGGCCAAACGTTTGCCGTATGGCAATGCCATTCGCACCCGCATTTCATCGCAATGTCTTAAGCGTCACTGGCGCGTTGCTGATGATATTTTTTCGCTGGCCAGTCTGGGTGTGCCTATGGCAACCCGCTCACGCGAGTTACCCCGGCAAATGCGCGACATGATGATCGCTCAGGGCATGAGCGAAGCCTTGGCTCAAGCTGCTGTTGAAGGCATGCGCAATGGCGGCCTGTTGGACAAGGCAGGTAAGAGCCCACAGGGCGAAGATGCTTTGAGCACGGGCCAGGCTGTGTTGCTGGGCAGCGCTGAGCGCGATTATTTGATTGGCAAATGCCTCGCCCTTGCTAAGGAACACACCGAAGTCAAAACCCTTAAAGACGCGGTGGCCGCATGGCTGAAAGAGAAGGGTGAAAAGAAGAACATTGAAGCCATGAAGCTGGGCAGTGGTTTGGAGTCTGCACTCTTTGGTCGCATGGTCACATCCGATGTGTTAACCAGCCGCGATGCCGCCGTTTACGTGGCCCATGCCTTCACGGTGCATGAGGCCCAGGTTGAAAACGACTACTTCACCGTGGTGGACGACCTCTTGCGTGATGCGGGCGAGCAAGGCTCTGCAGGCATCTTTGATACCGAGCTGGCCTCGGGTTTGTATTACGGCTACGTTGTGGTGGATGTGCCGCAACTGGTGGCCAACTTGGAAGGCGTGGGCATCAAGGATTGCTTCAATGTAGGGGCAGACCAGCGCGAACTCGCTGCCAAGGTAGTGCATCACTTGCTTCACTTGATTGCCACGGTCAGCCCGGGTGCCAAACGTGGCAGCACGGCACCGTTTGAATGGGCCAAGCTGATGTTGGTGGAAGCGGGCGACTGGCAGCCGCGCAGTTTGGCGGGGGCTTTCCAAAATGCACTCGACACCAAGGGCGACAAGATCCGTGAACGTGCGGTTGGGCAGCTTGCCAATGAGTTGCAGCGCTTGGATGCGGCCTATGGCGCACCAAGCGAGCGCCGTTTCCTGAGCGTTGACGATTGCCAAGTGCCGGGCGCAGAGCGCTTGCCTTTGGCCAGCTTGACCCAGTGGGTGCAAGACCGCATCGTCAGTGGCGCGGCCCAAGGTGCCTGAGATGGCAAGGCATTTGCTGCTTCGCCTGAGGGCGCCTTTGATCGCGTTTGGCGGCGAGTCGATTGACAACTACGGCGTGATCCGCGACTTTCCCGCGCTGTCCATGGTCGCGGGTTTGTTTGCCAATGCTTTGGGTTGGGACCGGGGGGATGATGTCCAACACAACCGCTTGCAAGAGCGGCTGTTGATGGGGGCTCGGCTGGATGCTGACGGTCAACGCTTGGTTGATTTTCAGACAGCGCAACTTCAGGCCAATGACAAAGGGTGGACTACCCGAGGCGTTGTTGAAGAACGTGCAGGTGGGATTGACTCATACGCTGCTCCCCATTTGCGCTACCGCCATTACCACGCCGACATGAACGTCCTGGTCGCGCTTCGCTTGCAGGCCGCAGACGAAGCACCGACCTTGGACGATCTGGCCGCTGCGCTGGACAAGCCCGCTCGCCCCCTGTTTGTCGGTCGCAAAAACTGCTTGCCCACAGACCGTTTGATGGCTGGCTGGGTAGAGGCCGACAACATTCTTGATGCATTGCAACGTGCTGAACCTGCCTTACATCAGGATGTTCGCGCCCAATGGCCCGACGGTGAAGGCCGTTTGTCTGGCCAATATGAAGACCGAACCCTGGACGTGTGCGATGAGCGCAATTGGACCAGCGGTGTGCATGGTGGTTGGCGACCTGTGCGCGAGGGCGTGTTGCGCATGCCTGCCCCACAACCAGAACAGCAGGGGGCCGCATGAGCCAAGACTTTCATTTGATCCATTTGTGCCCCAACTTGAATCGCTTGCTGCCATGGGCACAACGGCAGGGTTTGATTCCAGCCCGTGGGCAGGGCGATTTGGGTTACGCGTTCCACGCGGCACTCAGGGCTGCATTTGCCGATCTGGCACCTCAGCCTTTCAGTTATCGCGCAGGCCAAGGTTTGTTGGCTTACAGCACACAAGCCGAAGCCATGCGCGAAGCGGTTGCGCTGACCACGCCCGAAGTGGCCGATATGCTGGGTTTGGACGCCACATCACAGGCCCCTGGCTTGTTGATACGTCCCTTCCCGAAGAGTTGGAAAGCGGGTCAGTTGTTGGCCTTTGAAGTGCGAGCACGCCCTGTTGTGCGCAAGGACGACAAGGAGCTGGACGCCTTTTTGTCGGCAGTGCAGCGCATGCCCGATGCGGTGTTGTCGCGTGAAGCGGTGTATGCCGATTGGCTGAAACGCCAATTTGAAGGTGCAGCCGAGTTCCATGAGGTAGGTATGACCGAATTCAAACTCAGCACGGTACTTCGACGTGGTGCGTTGCAAGCCGAAGGCGCACGGCCCAAGCGCCCAGTGCAAGGGCCAGATGCGGTGTTCACGGGTGTCTTGCAGGTGCGCGACAGCAATGCATTTGCCGCTTTGGTGGCGCGTGGCATTGGCAGGCATCGGGCTTTTGGCTTTGGCATGCTCTTGCTCAAACCTGCGGTTGCCGACTGGGGCTAAACGTGCTCAAAGGTCGTTTGGGGCTGGAAACGGCACGCGTGCCGCATGCCGATCGACATGGTCTGATTTGGCTGGCGCGCGGCGAGTTGTGTGTGATCAATGGGTGCTTGAATTTCGTAAGAGGCAAGGACACCCTCACACCGAAGTTCGATCAGATTCCGCATCAGGCCGTGTCGATGATTTTGTTGGGGCCAGGCAGCAGCGTCACGCACGATGCCCTGCGCTTGCTTGCCCGACATGGCACCTTGATGGCGGCTGTGGGCGTGGACGGTGTACGCAGTTACACCGCGCCGCCCATGATGCCGGACAGGTCAGACATTGCACGCCGCCAGGCCGAGTTGTGGGGCAGTCCCAGGCGGCGCATCAGTGTGGCGCGCCACATGTATGCGCTGCGTTTGGGTGAGGTTTTGCCGCACCGTGACCTGGACACCTTGAGGGGCATTGAAGGTAGTCGGGTCAAAGCCACTTACCGCCTGATGGCCGAAAAATTTGGCATTGAATGGCATGGCCGACACTTTGATCGAGCCAATCCCGAAGCTGACGATTTGCCCAACCAAGCGATCAACCATGCAGCAACAGCGGTACAAGCCGCAGCCGCCATTGCGGTGCAAGCGTTGGCGGCAATTCCACAACTCGGTTTCATTCATGAAGATTCTGGGCAAGCCTTTGTGCTGGACATTGCGGACTTGTACCGTGACCACATCACCCTGGCCATTGCGTTCACTGCGGTCAAGCAGTGTGAAAAATCGGCTGAGCCAATGGATCGATTGGTGAGAAGAGAGGCTGCCAGAGTTTTCCGAAAAGAGTCGGTCATCCCTTCAATGATTGACCGCATTAAACAAGTCATACGGATGGACGAGGTGGCGCATGGCGCTGGTAACGATAGTGACCCGTGATGTGGCCGACCGTTTTCGCGGCTTTTTGTCGTCTGTGATGTTGGAGGTAGCACCCTGCACCTATGTCAGCCCACGCATGAGCAAAGGCGTCAGGGAGCGCGTGTGGAAAGTCATGACGGAGTGGCATATGGCAGAGCCACGCGGCAGCATCGTCATGATTTGGCGTGAGCGGGAGGCAACAGGCGGGGTTGGATTGGTGCATTTGGGAACGCCTGCCAAGACGTTGATGGAAATGGATGGCATGTGGATCGCCCGTGCTGCTGGTTAAACCCAATCGCTCTTTAAAAATGTATATGAACAGTGAAATTCTTTTCCAGATCAACGACTTATGATCTAGAGGTTCCCCCGCGCATGCGGGGATAGGCCCTGATCGCCCTGCGGATGGGAGGTGGAAAAAGCGGTTCCCCCGCGCATGCGGGGATAGGCCCCGGCTTAACATGCTGCTGGCCAAGGCCACGAAGGTTCCCCCGCGCATGCGGGGATAGGCCCCTGCAACACCTTGACACCATGCGCCTTGGCAAGGTTCCCCCGCGCATGCGGGGATAGGCCCACCGGAGCAAGCTGCACAATTTGAGCAAAAAGGGTTCCCCCGCGCATGCGGGGATAGGCCCAACAGCAACGACCGCATCAAAGAGCTTGAAAAGGTTCCCCCGCGCATGCGGGGATAGGCCCGTAGCAGGCGACTTGCCCGGAGACGGTGAACAGGTTCCCCCGCGCATGCGGGGATAGGCCCGCTTTGCCGAGCTTGTCCGTGCTGACGAGGCTGGTTCCCCCGCGCATGCGGGGATAGGCCCTTCCACAAGGGTGAAACCCACGCCGACTACTAGGTTCCCCCGCGCATGCGGGGATAGGCCCTACGCTTGGTCGCCAGACTTATTGGTCGTTCCGGTTCCCCCGCGCATGCGGGGATAGGCCCTGAAAGAGCCCGCACCATGAAAAACGCATACAGGTTCCCCCGCGCATGCGGGGATAGGCCCTACAGACGATATGAGGCCGCAGCATGAACGCCGGTTCCCCCGCGCATGCGGGGATAGGCCCTGGAAAATGGATCAGAACGTTGTTAGCCAAACGGTTCCCCCGCGCATGCGGGGATAGGCCCATGGGCAAAGCCATCGAGATTGAGATGGCGCTGGTTCCCCCGCGCATGCGGGGATAGGCCCTTGTGTGCATACCGAACGGCAAAGTAATCGTTGGTTCCCCCGCGCATGCGGGGATAGGCCCAAGTCATTCAAATGGGAGAGCGGGTCGGATGTGGTTCCCCCGCGCATGCGGGGATAGGCCCCACGCCGAGGGCTTGACGGGCATCTTGGCCCCGGTTCCCCCGCGCATGCGGGGATAGGCCCATGACCGACTGCAAACACCGTTGGGAGGAAGTGGTTCCCCCGCGCATGCGGGGATAGGCCCAATGCTTGGTCGGGCATTTCGTCTTTGTAAGAGGTTCCCCCGCGCATGCGGGGATAGGCCCTGGCAATGCTTGGGTGTACGGCAATGCTCAGGGGTTCCCCCGCGCATGCGGGGATAGGCCCTTGGATAGCTTTGAGTGTGCCGCCGCCATCCGGGTTCCCCCGCGCATGCGGGGATAGGCCCCAGGGCGGCCCCGCTGGCAGCCCCGGCGCTGGGGTTCCCCCGCGCATGCGGGGATAGGCCCGTCACCACCACGGGTCTGATCAATGCAGCAAGGGTTCCCCCGCGCATGCGGGGATAGGCCCGCTTCCAGGTGGGTAGTAAATTTCATACGACGGGTTCCCCCGCGCATGCGGGGATAGGCCCTAAGATTGTTAGTTTTGTAGCTAATACTAGCGGGTTCCCCCGCGCATGCGGGGATAGGCCCCCAGTAGGCGGTGGCCGCGCCTGTTTGCTTGGGGTTCCCC
>CAIJQQ010000017.1 GCA_903822825.1 uncultured Burkholderiales bacterium
GCCGCGACCATGGTGACCGCCGGTATCTTCATGGTGGCCCGCATGTCGCCGTTGTTTGAGTTGTCGGACACTGCGCTCAACTTCATCATGGTGATCGGCTCGATCACGGCCCTGTTCATGGGCTTTTTGGGCATCATCCAAAACGACATCAAGCGCGTGGTGGCTTATTCCACCTTGTCTCAGCTCGGTTACATGACCGTCGCGCTGGGCGCATCAGCCTACTCGGTGGCCGTGTTTCACCTGATGACGCACGCTTTCTTCAAGGCCTTGCTGTTCCTCGGTGCCGGCTCGGTCATCATGGGCCTGCACCACAACCAGGACATCCGCTGGATGGGTGGCGTGCGCAAGCACATGCCCATCACCTGGATCACCTCGCTGTTGGGCTCGCTGGCGTTGATCGGTACGCCGTTCTTCTCTGGTTTCTACTCCAAGGACAGCATCATCGAAGCCGTGGCCGAGAGCCATCTGCCTGCTGCAGGCTTTGCGAACTTCGCCGTGCTCGCTGGCGTGTTCGTGACTGCTTTCTACTCGTTCCGCATGTACTTCCTGGTTTTCCATGGCAAAGAGCGGTATGACCAAAATCCTGACGCCCACCACGGCCACGACGACCACCATGGTCATGACGACCACGGTCACGGCGACCATGGCCCGCACGAGTCACCCTGGGTGGTGACGGTGCCCTTGATCTTGTTGGCGATTCCCTCGGTGGTGATCGGTTACATGACGATCGACGCCATGCTTTTTGGCGAGTTCTTCAAGGATGCGATCTTTGTCAACGCCGACAAACACCATGTGATGCACGAGCTGGCTGAAGCATTCCACGGCCCCGTGGCGATGGCTGTGCACGCCGTCAGCTCCGCACCTTTCTGGCTTGCGCTGTCGGGTGTGGTGCTCTCTTGGTACATGTACCTGATCAACCCTGCCGTGCCCGCTTTCTTTGCACGGGTGCTGCGCCCATTGATCGTGGTGCTCGAAAACAAGTACTTCCTGGACTGGTTCAACGAAAACATCCTCGCCCGTGGCGCCCGCATGCTGGGTACTGGTTTGTGGCAGGTGGGCGACCGCACCCTGATCGACGGCTTGTTGGTCAATGGTTCCTGGAAGGCGGTGGGCTGGGTCTCTGGCGTGGTGCGCTGGTTCCAGTCGGGCTACCTTTACCACTATGCCTTGGTGATGATTTTGGGCGTGTTCATGCTGATGACGTATTTCGTCTGGCTGGCTTAACGGTTACAAGGGATACATAAAAATGGGATTGTTGAGCCTTGCCATCTGGACGCCGATTGCTTTTGGCGTCGTTTTGCTGGCCTTGGGACGAGACGAGCAAGTTCGCGCTGTGCGCTGGCTGGCCCTGATCGGTTCCATCGTCAGTTTCCTCATCACTTTGCCGCTGTACTCGGGCTTCCAGCTCGGCACTTCGGCCATGCAGTTCGCCGAGAAGGCGAACTGGATCGAACGTTTCAACGTCAACTATGCTCTGGGCGTGGATGGCATTTCACTCTGGTTTGTGCTGTTGACCGCATTCATCAACGTGATCGTTGTGATCGCGGGCTGGGAAGTCATCACCCGCAAAGTCAACCAGTACATGGCGGCCTTCTTGATCCTCTCGGGTCTGATGATCGGTGTGTTCAGTGCCCTCGATGGCATCTTGTTCTACGTCTTTTTCGAAGCAACCTTGATCCCGATGTACCTGATCATCGGCATCTGGGGCGGCCCCAACAAGATCTACGCTGCGTTCAAGTTCTTCTTGTACACCTTGATGGGATCGCTCTTGACGCTGATCGCGCTCATCTACCTGTACACCGCGTCGAACGGCAGTTTTGACATCCTGGCTTGGCACCAATTGCCCCTGTCCGGCCACGTTCAAACCTTGTTGTTTTTTGCCTTCTTTGCCGCTTTCGCGGTCAAAGTGCCCATGTGGCCATTGCACACCTGGTTGCCAGACGTGCACGTTGAAGCGCCCACAGGTGGCTCAGCTGTGCTGGCTGCGATCATGCTCAAACTCGGCGCCTACGGTTTCCTGCGTTTCTCAATGCCGATTGCCCCCGATGCCGCGCACGAGTGGGGCACCCTCATGATCGTGCTGTCTTTGGTGGCGGTGATCTACGTGGGCCTGGTCGCCATGGTCCAACAGGACATGAAAAAACTGGTGGCTTACTCATCGGTCGCACACATGGGTTTTGTGACCTTGGGCTTTTTCATCTTCAACCCGCTGGGCGTGTCCGGTGGCATTGTGCAGATGATCGCGCACGGTTTCGTGTCGGCAGCGATGTTCCTGTCGATTGGCGTGCTGTACGACCGTGTGCATTCGCGTGAAATCTCCAGCTACGGCGGTGTGGTCAACACCATGCCCAAGTTCGCGGCCTTTGCCTTGTTGTTCTCCATGGCCAATTGCGGCCTGCCAGGCACAGCCGGTTTCGTGGGCGAGTGGATGGTGATTCTGGGCGCCGTCAAGTTCAACTTCTGGATCGGTCTTTTGTCGGCTTCTGCCCTGATTTTTGGTGCGGCTTACACCCTGTGGATGTTCAAACGTGTTTACTTGGGGCCTGTGGCCAACGACGACGTCAAGGAACTGACCGACATCAACAGCCGCGAATTTTTGGTCATGGCTTTGTTGGCTGCAGCCGTGCTGGCCATGGGTCTGTACCCGAAGCCCTTCACCGATGTGATGGACGCTTCGGTGGTTGACCTGCTCAAACATGTGGCGCTGTCCAAGCTGCCCCAGTAACGTACGCAAGAATAGAAAGAATGATGATGGACACCACCAGCTGGATGACGATCTATCCTGAAATCGTGTTGCTGGTCATGGCCTGCGTGATCGCGCTTGTCGACCTCTTCGTCAAGAGCCCACGCCGCACGGCGACCCATGTGTTGACCCTCGTGACGCTCGGCGGTGTGGCTTTGCTGCATGCCTTGTATGCCGATGCCGGTCAAACGCTGTACGGCTTCGGTCGCATGGTGGTCAGTGACCCCTTGGGCCACTGGCTCAGGTGCTTTGCCTGTATCGCGGTGATGGTGACCCTGGTCTACTCCCGCCCATACGCCGCTGACCGAGACATGCTGCGCGGTGGTGAATTGTTCAGCCTGAGCATGTTCGCTTTGCTGGGCATGAGTGTGATGATCTCTGGCCAGAACTTCCTGGTGCTGTACCTCGGGCTGGAATTGCTGACCCTGTCGAGCTATGCCCTGGTGGCGCTGCGCCGCGACCATGCCCAAGCCACGGAAGCGGCCATGAAGTACTTCGTGCTCGGCGCCATGGCCTCCGGTTTCTTGCTGTACGGCATGTCCATGATGTATGGTGCTACGGGTTCTTTGGAGCTGTCGGGTGTGCTCAAGGCGATTGCCACAGGCCAAGTCAAGCACCAAGTGCTGGTCTTCGGTCTGGTGTTCATCGTCTCCGGCCTGGCTTTCAAGATCGGTGCCGTGCCATTCCACATGTGGATTCCCGACGTTTACCAAGGCGCGCCGACCGCCGCCACGCTGCTGATCGGTGGTGCGCCCAAGCTGGCCGCGTTCGCACTCATGGTCCGTTTGCTGGTCGAGGGCTTGCTGCCTTTGGCCATCGACTGGCAGCAAATGTTGGCATTTTTGGCCATTGCTTCATTGGCCGTGGGCAACTTGGCGGCGATTGCACAAACCAACCTCAAGCGCATGCTGGCCTATTCGACCATCGCGCAAATGGGTTTTGTGTTGCTGGGCTTTGTTGCCGGCGTCATCAACGGTCAAACCACGCTGGCGGCCAACGCCTACAGCTCGGCCATGTTCTACATCGTGGGCTATGTGCTGACCACGCTGGCGAGCTTTGGCATCATCTTGTTGCTGGCCCGTCAGGGTTTCGAGAGCGAAGAGATCACTGACCTTGCCGGTCTGAACCAGCGCAGCCCCCTGTTCGCGGCTGTGATGGCCACTTGCCTGTTCTCCTTGGCCGGTATCCCGCCCATGGTCGGGTTCTACGCCAAGCTGGCGGTGTTGCAGTCGCTGATCGCATCGGGCCAAGGCTTCTACATTGGCTTGGCCATCTACGCCGTGCTGATGTCGCTGATCGGCACCTTTTACTACCTGCGTGTTGTGAAGGTCATGTATTTTGACGAGCCGGTCACCGCCACCACGGTCTCGGCCCCTGCTGACGTGCGGGTGGTGCTGTCGATGAATGGATTGCTGGTGTTGATTCTGGGCATCGTGCCCGGTGCTCTGATGGCCCTGTGTGCTCAGGCTGTCAAGAGCATGTTGGCCTTGTAATCGCAAGCCATGACCCTGACCTTTCAGATTGGCGCCCTGGTGCTGCTGGCCTTGTTGGCCGCCAATCTGCCATTCGCCAACCACCGCTTTCTGGCGCTGGGGCCGGTGCTGGCTTCCAAGACACTGCCATGGCGATTGCTTGAACTGGTGGTGCTGTATTTCTTCATCGGTGGTCTTGGGCTCTTGCTTGAAAAAAATGCGGGCCAAATCGCTCCGCAAGGCTGGGAGTTCTATGCCGTCACAGCGACCATGTTCGTGACGCTGGCTTTCCCGGGCTTCGTCTACCGTTACCTTTTGCACCGCCGCGATTGACGCCCTGTCTTCCCGGCACCTGACAGGCCAAGCCCATGTCTGATGAACATCTGATCGAGCAAACCCTCGAGCGGCATGAGCTGTTCAAGGGCAGATTCCTGCACGCTTTTCGCGACACCGTTCGCCTTCCCGATGGTGGTCAGGCCACACGTGAATACGTGGTCCACCCGGGTGCCGTGGTGGTGGTGCCTTTGCTGCAAGGTCCTGGTGGCGAAACGCGCATCGTGCTGGAGCGCCAGTACCGCTACCCCGTGGGCCAGGTCATGGTCGAGCTGCCCGCAGGCAAACTCGACGCAGATGAAGACCCGTTGCAGTGTGGGCAACGTGAACTGCTTGAAGAAACCGGCTACCGAGCCCGCGAATGGGCCAGAGCGGGGCAAATGCATCTGGCCATTGCCTACTCCACCGAGGTCATCCACATCTATTTCGCCAGAGGATTGACGCAGGGTGAACGACAGCTTGATCCAGGCGAGTTCTTGGATGTGTTCTCGGCCACGCCGGATGAGCTGATGATGTGGTGCCGTGAGGGCCAGGTCACCGATGCCAAAACACTCAGCTGCATGGTTTGGTTGCAAAATGCCCTCTCTGGTGCCTGGCCGCTTGACTGGCAGGCCGCGCAAGCCTGAACCCACGATGAAAGTCCTCAACCTCCAGTGCAGCCATGGGCACAGCTTTGAAGGCTGGTTCGCCTCACAGGACGACTACGATGCGCAACGCGCGGGTGGTCAGGTGGGCTGCCCGGTCTGCAACGACAGCGAGGTGACCAAGATGCTGTCAGCGCCCCGTCTGAATCTGGGGGGCGGTCAGCCTGAACCTGCCGCTGTCCAGACCGAATCTGCCCCCGTGGTCAATGCGGGTCCGGGTCAGTTGCAGGCAGCCTGGATGCAGATGGTGCGCCACGTGATGGCCCACACCGAAGACGTGGGGCCCATGTTTGCCGAAGAGGCGCGCAAGATCCACTACGGTGAAACCCAAGAGCGCCAGATCCGCGGCCAAGCCACCCGCGAAGAAACCGAAGCCTTGCTCGATGAGGGCATCGAGGTTCTGCCCTTGCTGTTGCCTGCAGGGCTCAAAGAGCCACTGCAATGATGTGTTTGACGTTGGCACCATGTCCATCACTGTGCGCATTCCCGAGTCCGAAGTCGAGCTGAGCGCCATCCGCGCTCAAGGGCCTGGCGGGCAAAACGTCAACAAGGTGTCTACAGCCATTCAACTGCGCTTTGATGTGGCCAACTCAAGCTTGCCAGAAGAGGTCAAAACCCGTTGGCTCCAATCCAGAGACAGCCGACTCACACTGGAGGGCGTTCTGGTGCTCAAGGCCCAGCGCTACCGCACACAAGAGGCCAATCGCGCGGACGCGTGGGCGCGGCTGTACCTGTTGCTGGGGCAGTTTTTACAGGCGCCCAAAAAGCGCAAGGCCACACGGCCGACATATGGCTCGGTGCAAAGACGGTTGCAGGGCAAGGCCGTGCAGTCGAAACTCAAAGCATCCAGGCGTTCACAAGCTGATTGACCTGCGCTGCGGTGCTGGGCTGATCGGCCGCCACCACCGCGCGGTCGTGCATGCTGCGCAGCCAAGTGATCTGCCGTTTGGCCAATTGGCGCGTTGCAAAGATGCCGCGCTCGCGGATCTCGGCCTCGCTCCAGCCCTCGTCCAAGCCTTGCCAGGCCTGGCGGTAGCCCACGCAGCGCATCGAGGGCAGGTCGGGGTCCAGGTCGCCGCGTGCGCGCAGACGGCGCACTTCGTCCATGAAGCCATGCGCCATCATCTGGTCAAAGCGCAGCGAGATACGCTCGTGCAGCCAGGCACGGTCGGTGGGCTCGAGGCTGATGACCGGGATGTTCAGTGCCGGTGCTGCCGTTTTTGGCGCTTGGTGAAAGGCCGACAGTGTCTGCCCGGTGGAGGTCCAAATCTCAAGCGCTCGGCCGATGCGCTGGCTGTCGCCCGGCGCCAGTCGCGCGGCCGTGATGGGGTCGATCTGCATCAGCTCCTCGTGCAGTGCGGGCCAACCCAGGGCCACGGCGCGTTGCTGGATTTGCTGACGCACCTGCGGATCGGCGGCGGGCATGTCGTTCAGGCCTTCGAGCAGGGCCTTGAGGTAGAGGAGGGTGCCGCCCACCAGCAGCGGGATGCGGCCACGGCCACGGATCTCGCCGATCAGGCGTGTGGCGTCCTTGGCAAATTCAGCCGCGCTGTAGTTTTGCATCGGGTCGATGGTGTCGATCAGGTGGTGTGGCACGCTGGCCAGCTCTTGGGCGCTGGGCTTGGCTGTGCCGATGTCCATGCCTTGGTACACCAGCGCCGAGTCCACGCTGACGATTTCGGCCCCGCCCTGTGATTGCAGGGCTTTGGCCAGGGCCAAAGCGGCGGCGGTCTTGCCGCTGGCTGTCGGCCCGACCAGCGCGATTGCGTTGACTGTTTTGTGGTTTGTGGTTGTGTTCATGCCAGGGTGCTCATGCAGTCGCCCCGACGAGCTCTGACCTTGCGTGGCGCTGCACCGCTGTCCAAGCAATGAGTGTGATGATCGCTGCCCACAGCAAGATGCCGTGTGCGATGGCAAACACCGGGCGGTCCATGTGTTGGCCCAGCCAGCCGCCCATGAAAAAAGCGCCCAACATCATCAAAAAGCCGTTGAGCGCCGACGCGGTGCCGGCCCGGTGCGGGAAGGGCGCGACCGCGCCGCTTTGCCCGCAAGGCTGGTGCACGCCGTGACCAATCATGAAGATGTACATGGGCAGCATGATGGCCCAAGCGCCGTACCAGCTCTGGCCCTCGCCCGCATAGGCCAGCGCCACCATGGACACGCCACCCGTGAGGGTCAGGCAGGCGGCCACGCCCACGGTGCGTTGCACGCTGGTGCGCCTGAGCATCCAGCGGCACCAGAAGGTGCCGACGATGTAGGACGCGGACATGCTGAGCATCAGAAAACCGTAAACGGTTTTGCTGTAGCCCAGCGCCTGGATGAAGACGAACGAAGAACTGGCCAGGAAAGTGAACAGGCCCAGATAAGAGCATGCCGACAGCGCGCACCAGGTCTGGAAAGTGCGGTTGCGCAAAATCTCGAGGTTGGCTCGCACCAAGGGGCGGGCTTTCAAGGCGTGTGGATCGGGGCGCGCCAGAGTTTCTTCAAAGCGCCAGTAAATCAGCGCAAAGGTGCCTGCGCCGTAGATGCCCAGCACCGACAGCGCCATGCGCCAGCCCACCACTTCGGTGAGCAACCCGCCCAGCGGCGCACACGTGCAGGCAATGATGCCCAGCCCAGTGAGCGCTTGCGACATGACGGTGGCGCCTTTCGCGGGTGCGTAGAGGTCGCGCACCACGGCGCGAGCGCCCATGACGCCCGCACCCATGGCCAAGCCTTGCAGGGTGCGGCCTGCGATCAACCACGCCATGCTGGGCGCAAACATACAGGCGACCGATGCCAGGGTGTAGGTGGCCATGCCCCACAGAAGGATGGTTTTGCGGCCACAGCGGTCAGAAAGTGGCCCCCAAACGAGTTGCGACAGGCCAAAGGCCAGCAGCAGTGCTGTGAGCGTCAGCTGGGCCTGGCCCATGCTGGCGCCAAAGCCAGCGGTGACTGCGGGCAGGGCTGGCAAGTACAGGTCGGTGGTGACAGGCTGCATGCCCAGCAGCAGGGCGAGGATGAGGACAATCAGTTTGGGGGACATGGAGCCTTTAGACCTTCACTGGAGCGCGAGCAGCGGGGCCGGTACGCGGCTGCCCTCATACTCGCTTCGCTCGCCAAATCGGGCAGTCCGCGCACCGACCCCGCTGCTCGCTTGTGGTTCATCAACGTCCCCGCAGAAACAGCGCATCCAGATCACGCATCGACATCTGTCGCCAGGTTGGGCGGCCGTGGTTGCACTGGTCGGAGCGCTCGGTCTCTTCCATCTGGCGCAGCAGCGCGTTCATCTCGGTCAGCGTGAGTTGGCGGTTGGCGCGCACCGCGCCGTGGCAGGCCATGGTGCCCAGGATCTCGTTTTGGGCGCGTTGCACCACGGTGCTGGCGTCGTGCTGGGCCAGCTCGGCCAGCACGCTGCGGGCCAGCTCGACCGCGTCGCCTTGGGCCAGGGTGGTGGGCACGGCGCGCACGGCCAAGGTCTTGGCCGAGAGGGGCGAGATTTCGAGGCCGAGCTGTGTCAGCACTTCGGCGCAGGCCTCGGCCGTGGCGACTTCGGTCGGCGTGGCGGCAAAGGTCGCTGGGATCAGCAAGGGTTGGCTCGCGATGCGAGTGCCTGTGCCATCGGCACTGTTGAGCTGGTTTTTGAGCCGCTCGTAGACGATGCGCTCGTGTGCGGCGTGCATGTCCACCACCACCAGCCCTTGCTTGTTTTCGGCGAGGATGTAGACGCCGTGCAGTTGAGCCACTGGGCGGCCCAAAGGCCAGTCTGCCGAGTTGTCCATGTGTGAGCCTTGCCCCGGGGCGATGGGCTGCGCATGTGCAGTCTGGGGGCGATCGCGGCGGGGTGCCGCTCCTGCAGGGGGCGGCCAGTCGGGCATGGGCGCTTCCTGCGCTGACCAAGTGCCGGCTGCAGGTCCGAGGCTGCTGGTTTGGGGTGCCCACAGCGCTTGGAGGTCGGCCATGGCTTGCTCGCCATCCACCCGGGGGCGTTCAAAACGTGGTGGCTCGAAGCGCGTCTCCAGCCCCATGCTGCCCTGACGCCAGCTGGCCGATTCGGGCAGGGCACGCGGGGCGGGGTCGGCGTGCAGCGTCAGCTCAGGCGCATCGTTCAATGCCTGAGAGCGCGGCGCGGCAATGGCCTGCTCGATCGCGTGGCGAATCGCTTGGTGCACCGCACGGCTGTCGCGAAAACGCACTTCGATCTTGGTTGGGTGCACGTTGGCATCCACCAGGGCCGGCTCGATCTGCACAAACAGGGCATAGGCCGGTTGCTTTTGACCGTGCAGGACGTCTTCGTAGGCGCTGCGTGCGCCGTGCATCAGCACCTTGTCGCGCACAAAGCGGCCATTGACATAGGCAAACTGGTGGTCGGGTCTTGAGCGCGCAGCGTCGGGCGTGCCTGCACGGCCCACCACATGCAGCGGTCCCGCGTGGTAGTCGACGGCCACAGACTGCGCCACAAAATCTCGGCCCAGCACATCGCCCAGGCGCTGTGCAAGGCCCTCGGGGCCGGGGTGAACGCGCCACTGCTCGACCAGCTTGCCTTCATGCCAGATGGCAAAACTCACATCGGGCCGGGCCAGCGCGTGGCGGCGCACGGCTTCGATGCAGTGGGCCAGTTCGGTGCTGTCGCTTTTGAGAAATTTTCGGCGTGCAGGGGTCGAGAAAAACAATTCTTTGACTTCGACCGTGGTGCCCACAGCGCGTGGGGCAGGGCGCACCTCGCCGGTCTGGCCGTCCAGCGCCAATGCATTGGGCTGGCCGTCCATGCGCGAGAGCAGTGTCAGCTCGGACACCGAGTTGATGGCAGCCAAGGCTTCGCCTCGAAAGCCCATGGTCATGACCGATTCAAGGTCAACCAAGCTGCCAATCTTGCTGGTCGCATGGCGCTTGAGCGCGGTGGCCAGCTCGTCCGGTGCGATGCCGCCACCGTCGTCTTCGACCGAAATCAGGCGCGTTCCCCCGCCCAGCAGTCGCAGCGTGATGTTGTGTGCGCCCGCATCGAGCGCGTTGTCGACCAATTCGCGCACCACAGACGCGGGTCGCTCCACCACCTCGCCAGCGGCGATCTGGCTGATCAGTTCGTCGGGGAGTTCGCGGATCGGGCGGCGCACGTTCGCTTGGGAGTTTTCGGCAGTCACCAGAGCATTTTAGGGCTTGGGGACGGGATAATCCGCCCATGGATATCCTCTTGCAGCTCATTGATTTCATTCTCCATGTGGACCGCTACCTGGAGACTTTTGTGCAAAACCACGGGGCTTGGGTTTATGCCTTGCTGTTCCTGATCGTTTTTGTCGAAACGGGGCTGGTGATCATGCCGTTTTTGCCGGGGGATTCGCTGCTCTTCATCGTGGGGGCCATGTGCGGCGCCGACCTGATGAGTTGGCCCTTGGTGGTGGCCATCTTGCTGGTAGCAGCCATTGGGGGTGATCAGACCAACTACATGATTGGACGTTACTTTGGCCCCCGGGTGTTCCAGTGGGAGAACTCGCGGTTTTTCAACCGACAGGCCTTCGAGCAGGCCCATGCTTTCTATGAAAAATACGGCGGCGTCACCATCGTGTTGGCGCGTTTCATGCCATTCATCCGCACCTTTGTGCCCTTTGTGGCCGGGGTGGCCAACATGACCCGCCACAAGTTCACCACTTACAACGTGGTGGGTGCTGTGCTTTGGGTGGTGGGCCTCACACTGGCGGGCTACCTGTTTGGCAACCTGCCTTTTGTGCAGACGCACCTGTCCAAGATCATCTGGGCTTTGATTCTGGTCCCTGGATTGTTGACTTTGGTGGGGGCTTGGCGCGCGCGCCGATCTGGGCCCTGAAAGGCCCGAGGCAAAGGCCCGTTGGCTAACCCACCCGGTCAAGCAGAACCGAGGCTGCACATGTTGCGCAGCTGGCTTGGGCTCATTCCGCTTTCACGCCAGCGGTCGAGATGACCTTGGACCATTTGACGATTTCATCGTCCAAGAATTTGGCGGCAAATTCGGGCGAGGTGTCGCCGATGATGATGCCCAGCGCCTCAAATTTGGCTTTGATGTCGGGCGAATTGAGGGCCTTGGCGGTTTCGGCTGACATGCGGCGCACGATGTCTTTGGGTACACCCGATTGCGTCAGGAACAGCACCCAGGTGGAGCCATCGATGGCCGGGCCGCCCGACTCGGCGATGGTGGGCAATTCTGCAGCGCCTGGCACACGTTGGGATGCAAACACGGCCATGCCCTTGATTTTGCCTGCGCGCACGTGGGGCATCATCGCGCTGGCTGTGTCGGTCAGGATCTGAATGTTGCCGCCGATCAAGTCAGCCAGTGCCGGGGCAGTGCCTTTGTAGGGCACATGCACCATGTCCACGCCGGCCATTTGCTTGAAGAGCTCTTGGGTCAAATGAGCAGCTGCCCCCACGCCCGATGAACCAAAGGCCACTTTGCCCGGGCGGGCCTTGGCGTACTCGATCAGTTCTTTGACGTTCTTGACGGGCAGGTTGTTGTTCACCGTCATGACCAGCGGTGCAATGCCCACCAGCGAGACTGGCGCAAAACTCTTGACCGGGTCGTAGGGCAGGCGCCCGGCATACAGGGTGACGTTGGCCGCGTGAGCGCCAATCACCGTCACAAAGGTGTGGCCGTCTGCCGGGGCCTTGGCCGCCAGGTCGGCCCCCAGGATCGAGTTGGCACCGGGCTTGTTGTCGATCACGATGGTCCAGCCAGTTTGCTCTGTGATTTTTTGCACCACCATGCGGGTGGCGTTGTCGGTGATGCCGCCCGGGGTGTAAGGAACGATCCAACGGATCGGTTTGCTGGGCCAGTTGGGCGCCTGGGCCTGGGCGGTGGTCAGTGTGGCGGCGGTCACAAGCAGTGCCGCAGTTTGGAACAGACGAGTCAAGCGCATGAAAGTCTCCTGAGGTGTGCATGGTGTTGACTGTTGTCCTTGAGCCATGTCATCGAACAGCTTAGGGGCACACGCCCTTGTGGGTCAATCGGGTGATGCCACGCAGGTGACTCAGCCCTCGAACGAGGTTTGGGCTCCTGCTGCGCCCAACAGAGCACTGAATTCTGGAAAGTACTGTGCTACAAGGTCTGTTAAGTTGATTTTTCGATCCCGCCGAATCGCACTCGGCGTATTCGGTTGCAGGCCAATGGTGCAAAAGGTTCACGACAGGAACATGTTCATGCGTATTTTTCGCCCTCGCTTGAATGGCCGCTCATGTTGAATGGCTTCGCCATTGCTTTTGGGATTGGCTTGTTGATTGGTGTGGAGCGTGAGCGGCACAAAGACAATCCCATTGCCCGCAGTGCCGCTGGTGTTCGCACATTCACGGTCGTCTGCTTGATGGGGGCGGTGGCCTGGTCATTGGGGGGCAGGGCCTTGCTGGCATTGGCCGTGTTGGTGGTCGCAGCGGGCGCATTGGCGGCTTACCAAAAAAACGCAAAGCGGTCCCCTGGGTTGACGACCGAGTTCTCACTGGTGTTGACTTGCTTGCTTGGAGGATTCGCGATGGAGGACGGCGCGTTGTCCGCAGGACTGGGTGTTGTCTTGGCGTGTGTGCTTGCCTCTCGCAGCCGGCTGCACCACTTTATCGGCCATGTCCTGACGCCTCAGGATTGGCGCGACATGTTGGCGTTCTTTGCCATCACCTTGATTCTTGTGCCATTGGCTCCTGACAAGGCCATGGGTCCCTTTGATGCGATTCATCCCCGCGCTTTGACCCTTTTGGTCGCGACGGTCATGGCCGTGAGCGCTGCAGGCTACATCGGCATGAGGTGGTTGGGCCCCAAACATGGGCTTCCTTGGGCAGGCTTGGCCTCGGGATTTGTCTCCAGCGCAGCAACCATTCACGCCATGGGTCGGCGTGCCAGGCAAGACAACACATTGGCTGCACCCGCAGTGGCTGGTGCTGTGTTGTCATCCATTGCCACCATCATTCAAATGTCTGTGGTGATTGCCTTGGTACAGCCCAGTTTGCTTCAGGCCATGGCCTGGCCTCTTGTGGTCGGTGGCGCGGTGGCGACCTTGTATGGCTTGTTTTTTTATTTGAAAAGTGCCTCAAGCTCATGGTCAGTTGAACCCCAAAATCCAGGACGGGCCTTTGATTTGACGGGCGCCATCGGATTTGCCACCTTGTTGGCTGTTGTGATCGTCGGATCGGCGGCACTGAACGCTTGGTCAGGCGACGCAGGTGTTTTGGTCGGGGCCGCACTCTCTGGATTCGCCGATGCCCATGCGACAGCGGCCTCTGCGGCCTCCTTGTTGGCAGCCGGGAAAATCAATTCGGACCGAGCCGTGGTTCTGACGCTGCTGGGATTGACGACCAATGCGATCACCAAAGCCGTGCTGGCTTTCAATGCCGGTGGCCTGTCGTTCGGTTTGAAAATCGTGCCGGGTCTGGTTTTGATGGTGTCTGGTGCGTGGCTGGCTTTTTGGTTCCTTGTCTAGCGACAGACGTGCACGGGTACGGTGCCCCAGCCTGTTGCGAGGTTCAGGTGATGCACTGTGTTCACACCCTCGGCCACCGACATCTTTCAGCTTGCGTCGCGGGTGCGTGCCAAGGGCGGGTTGCGGGAGAAATACACCACGATGCCGCGCAGCAGCGCTTCGGTCAGGCGTTCCTGGTGGTCCTCGCTGCGCAGTTTTTCTTCTTCTTCGGGGTTGCTGATGAAGGCGGTTTCCACCAGCACGCTCGGGATGTCGGGCGCTTTGAGCACTGCAAAACCCGCTTGCTCTACGCGGGGTTTGTGCAGGCGACCGACACCACCGATCTCGCGCAGCAAGGCCCCGCCCAGGTGCAGGCTGTCCTTGATTTGCGCTGCGGTGCTCATCTCCAGCAGGGCGCGCTGGACTTGGGCGTCTTTCACGCCCAGGTTGATGCCGCCAATCAGGTCGGCCTTGTTTTCCTTTTGCGCCATCCAGCGGGCGGCGCTGCTCGACGCCGCACCGTCGCTCAGCGCAAACACGCTTGCGCCCCGCGCCTCGGGCGTGAAAAACGCGTCGGCATGGATGCTGACAAACAAGTCGGCCTGCACGCGCTGGGCCTTTTGAACCCGCACATGCAGGGGCACAAAAAAATCGGCATCTCGGGTGAGGTAAGCGCGCATGGGGTTGGCGCCCACGCTGGTGGCGTTGATGCGCTCACGCAGGCGCTGTGCGATGCGCAGCACCACATCTTTTTCGCGGGTGCCGCCAGGGCCGATGGCGCCAGGGTCTTCGCCGCCGTGCCCGGCGTCCAGCGCCACCACGATCAGCCGCTCGGTTTTACCTGAGGCGCGGGGCTCGTGGTCGGGCCGCTCCATGTTGGCTTCGGGCGGCGGCTCGAAGTCTTTCTTGCGTGTGGACGGCATGGGCAAGGGCGGTGCGCTCAATGCAGCGCCTTGGGTCTGGCGGGCAATGAGTTCGCCCAGCGGGTCGGTGACGCTGCCTGGGCGAGAGAGTTCAGGCACTTTGGCCGGGGTCGCGCCAGTTTTCTCCTGGATCAATTGCGCCATCGGGTCTGCCGCTTGCGTGGGGTACAGGTCAAACACCAGCCGATGCTGGTAAGGCGCCACGGGCGACAGCGTGAAGACCTGCGGCGCGATGGGGCGCTTGAGGTCGATCACCAGACGCACCACGTTGGCGCTGAACTGCCCCACCCGGATGCCCGCGATGTTGGGGTCGCTGGCCTGCACCTTGCCCACCAGTTCGCGCAGCGCCGGGTTGAGCTGCAGGCCTTCGATGTCGACGGCCAGCCGGGGAGGCGAGGGCACAAAGCTCGATTGCGTTTTGAGCGGCACATCCGACTCGAGCGTGACCCGGCTGTATTCGGCGGCGGGCCAGATGCGCACGGCCATGAGGCTTGCGCCGCGCACCAGGTCGCTGCTGCTGAGCGTCAGCACGGCCAAGCCCGCGCGCAGGAAATGGCGGCGATCAGCTAGCACGTGGGGCCTTTGCAGGGCATGAACCCGCTGACCAATCCCGAAGCCACTGTTGGCCTCGCGGGGTTTGCGTTGCGATGTGCACTTGCCGCTGGTTTTCGTCCAGCGCGTTCAATTCGATCACCCAGTCGGCTGGGGGCAGTTGGCCCGCCACCTTCTCGGGCCACTCCATGAGTTTCAGGCCGGGGCCTGCAAAGATGTCGCGAAAACCCGCGTCAGCCCACTCGAGGGGGTCGCCGAAGCGGTAGAAGTCGAAGTGCCAGATGGGCCAGGCGGCCTCGCCGCTTCCCGCCTGGTGCGGCTCCACCACGGCATAAGTGGGGCTTTTGATGCGGCCTTGCACCCCGGCGGAGCGCAGCAGGTGGCGCACCAGCGTGGTCTTGCCCGCGCCCAGATCGCCGCGCAGCTCGATGCTGGCGTCGCGCCCACCCGGCCAGTTTTGCAGCCGCTCGGCCAGCTGCGCGGCGAAGGCTTGCGTGGCGGCTTCGTCGGGCCAAAGCTTGCGCCAAGTCAGGTCGGTGGCCTGGCTTTCTACAATGGGCGGGTGACTGAGCGGCATCTCCAAATCGATCCTTCTGGCTTGTGGTCCCAAATTGAAGTTTGGGCGCGTGAGCTTGGATTGTCCCAAATTGGCGTGACCGGCATTGATTTGTCGTCCGCCGAGCCCGGATTGCAAGCCTGGCTGGATGCCGGTTTTCACGGCAGCATGGCCTACATGGCCTCTCACGGCATGAAGCGCGCCCGCCCGGCCGAGCTGGTGGCGGGCACGGTGAGTGTCATCACCGCCCGCATGGATTACCTGCCGCAAGGCACACCAGCTGACTGGGCAGACCGCGAGCGCGAGCGCTGGCTGCAGCCTGGTGAAGCCATTGTTTCGGTTTATGCCCGGGGGCGGGACTACCACAAGGTGCTGCGCAGCCGCCTGCAAAAACTGCAGGAGCGCATTGCTTTGGCCATTGGCCCGTTTGGCCACCGCGTGTTCACCGACTCGGCCCCCGTGCTGGAGGCCGAGCTGGCCACGCGCGGCGGGCTGGGTTGGCGTGGCAAACACACCCTGGTGCTGTCCCGTGAAGCAGGCTCCATGTTTTTTTTGGGTGAGTTGTTTGTGGACTTTGCCTTGCCCGCCACGCCTGCACAGAGCGCGCATTGTGGGCAATGCACCGCTTGCATGGACTTGTGCCCCACGCAGGCCATCGTGGGGCCCTACCAGCTCGATGCGCGACGCTGCATTTCTTATCTCACGATCGAGCACGAGGGGCCGATCCCCCATGAACTGCGACCCCTGATCGGTAACCGCGTCTATGGCTGCGACGATTGCCAGCTCGCTTGCCCCTGGAACAAGTTCGCACAGATGAGCGCTGAGACCGACTGGCAGGCCCGCCCGGGCTTGGCGGGCAGTGGCATTGCCGATCTGCTGGGCTGGAGCGAAGAAGAATTTTTGCGCCGCACCGAGGGCTCGGCCATTCGCCGCATCGGCCACGCCCGCTGGCTGCGCAACCTGGCCTTGGCGGCAGGCAACGCGCTGGCCAGCAGCGTTTTGACGCCAGCCGAACGGACCCGATTGAGTCAGGCCTTGCAGGCCCATGCCGGGCATCCGGATGCGGCGGTCAGCGAGCAGGTGGCCTGGTCGCTGGCGCAGGCCTGAATCGGCCCAGGTGCTCCGCGCTGTTCAGCGCAAAACGCTCAGCGCAAACGGCAGACTCATCATGCCCGAGAGGGTGGACAGCGTGACCAGCGCGCCCACATAAGCGCCGTTGTAGCCCATGCGGGTGGCGAGCACATAGCAAGTCGATGCTGTTGGCAAGGCCGAAAAAGCCAACAGCACGGTGCTTTGCGTGGCGTCGAGTGACATCACGCGGGCCCAGCCCCAAGCCATCAGTGGCACCATCAGGTGCTTGCACAGCAAGATGGACACGGCCAACACCTTGCCCTTGTTCAGGCTGGTCAGTTGCATGCCCGCGCCTGCTGCCATCAGGCCCAGCGCCAAGGAAGCGCCACCAATGCGCTGAACGCTGGGCTCCAACCACACAGGCATGTGAAAGCCCAGCAAGTTGGCGATCAGACCGGATGCTGTAGCGACGATCAGCGGGTTGCGCAGCAGTTGCTGCCCGAAGTGGCTGTTGCCATGTCGGGCCATGGGCCACACGGCGGCCATGTTGAACAGGGGTACACAAAAACCGATAAGGCAGGAGATCAGCAGCAGGCCTTGCGGCCCCGCAATGCGCTCGGCCAAGGCAAGGGCAATGAAAGAGTTGAAGCGAAAGCCCACTTGCGCGCTGGCCGCGTGGTCTTTTTTGTCGAGATGGCGGCCCAGGATGGGCCAGTAGGGCAGGCTGTACGACAGCGCAATCGCGCTCACGCCCAGGCACAGGCCTGCGGCAATCAGGCTCGATGTGGCCGCCAAATCCAAGGGGCTTTTGACGATCGAATGGAACAGCAGGACGGGAAACAGAAAGTAATACACCAGGCTGTCGACCTGCTGCCAGACCGAGCGGTTGAGCGCGGTGTAACGACACACCAGGTAGCCGCACAAAATCAGGGAAAAGTCTGGGAAAAGGAGTTGAGCGTAATTCACCGAGCGAGCATAGCTGCACAAGGGGCCTGAGCCTGTCCCTTTGGGCACCGCAAGGGGTGAACTGTGGGTTTATCCCGTGCCGGAGCTGTTCGGTTTGTGCCTATGATTGAGCCTATGAATTCAGGAGTTCCTATGAAACGTCGCCATGTCATTTCCTACGCCGCTTTGCTCGCAATGTCGGCCCCGGTGTGGGCTCAGTCCTACCCCAATAAAGTGATCAAGCTCCAAGTGCCATTTGCCCCTGGAGGGACCACCGACATCGTTGCCCGTGTGATTTCAGAGCCCTTGGGCAAAGTTTTGGGGCAATCGGTGGTGGTGGAAAACAAGGCCGGTGGCGGTGGTGTGGTGGGGGCCAACGAAACGGCCAAGTCTGCGCCTGACGGCTACAGCCTGGGGGTGGCCACCGTGTCGACCACGGCGGCCAACCCGGCCATCAACCCCAAGATCCCTTACAACCCGGTCACCGACTTCACCCCCATCGTCAACATTGCGGCCACGCCCAATGTGATTGCGGTGCACCCCAGCTTTCCGGCACACGACTACAAAGGGTTTGTGGCCGAGCTCAAAAAGAACCCGGGACGCTATTCCTACTCTTCATCGGGCACAGGTGGCATTGGCCATCTGCAGACCGAGTTGTGGAAGAGCTTGGCGGGTGTGTTCATCACCCACATCCCTTACCGGGGCGCAGGCCCTGCATTGAACGACACGGTGGCCGGACAAGTGCCGATCATTTTTGACAACATGCCCTCGGCCATGCCCTTCATCCAAACGGGCAAATTGATTCCCATCGTTGTTGCTGCACCCCAGCGGTTGCCCCAATTGCCCAATGTGCCAACCTTCAAAGAAGTGGGTCTGGAGCCGGTCAACCGCATGGCTTACTACGGCATTTATGGCCCTAAAAATTTGCCCAAAGAAGTGGTGGAAAAGATCAACGCAGGTGTGAAAAAGGCACTGCAAGATCCGGCAGTGGCCAAACGCATTCAGGACACGGGCTCTTTGGTGGTGGGCAACTCGCCTGAAGAATTCGCCGCCCAGATCAAGGCCGAGTTCGAGGTCTACAAAAAGGTTGTTGACCAGCAAAAGCTCAAGCTCGACTGATGCACCCTGACAGCCAGTCGGCCATCGACCGTTTTGCCGATGCCCTTTGGCTGGAAGATGGCTTGGCTGCCAACAGCCTGGCGGCCTACAAGCGTGACTTGGAATTGTTCTCCAGTTGGCTGTATTTGCAGCACGCGCTGGCGCTGGACCAGACGCAGGAGCACCACCTGCAAGCCTATTTTGCCGTGCGACATGCCCAGAGCAAGGCGACGTCCGCCAACCGCCGCCTGACAGTCTTCAAACGTTATTTTCGATGGGCCCTGCGCGAGCGGCTCATCCACGCCGATCCGACCCTCAAGCTGCTGGCCGCCAAACAGACGTTGCGCGTGCCCAAAACCCTGAGCGAAGCCCAGGTGGACGGTTTGCTGCGCGCACCCGACGATGCCACCGAGCTGGGCTTGCGTGACCGCGCCATGTTGGAGTTGATGTACGCGAGCGGCCTGCGCGTGAGCGAGTTGGTGCAGCTCAAAACCCTCCATGTCTCGCTCAATGACGGCGTGCTGCGCATCATGGGCAAGGGCAGCAAGGAGCGCTTGGTGCCCTTTGGCCAAGAGGCGCGTGAATGGCTCGAGCGCTACCTGCAGGGCGCTCGCCCCGCCTTGCTTGGATCGCGCCAGACCGATGCCTTGTTTGTCACCACCAGCGGAACCACCCCCGGCACCGCCATGTCGCGCGTCATGTTCTGGAGCTTGGTCAAGCGCTACGCCATCGACGCAGGCATCACCGCGCCCCTGTCGCCGCACACCTTGCGCCACGCCTTTGCCACGCATTTACTCAACCACGGGGCTGATTTGCGTGCCGTGCAAATGCTTTTAGGGCATGCCGACATCTCGACCACCACCATTTACACCCATGTGGCGCGCGAGCGACTCAAATCGCTGCACGCTCAGCACCACCCTCGGGGCTAAATCTTTATAGCGGGTTTTTCAATAGCCGGAAATACAAACAATAAATGTCTCTATGACGAGGTCATAGAAGCTTCATGCCTTCGCCGCAGCAAATTCACATGTCACGGTCAACATGGGTTTTTTGGTTCTCTGAGGTGCATGCCGTGAAACATCATTTGCTAAAGACGTTGCTGCTGGTTTCAACTTTGACATGGTTGGGCACTGCCAGCGCTCAAACCGACAAACGCCCAACAGTTCGCGTGGCCGTTCAGCAGGTTGCCAATTCGGGTACGTTGACGCCTTTGCGCGAACAATCGAACGTGGGCTCGCGCTCCTTCCCCATGATTTACTCAGGTTTGATTGAACTGGATCGCCAAGGTGATTTGTCGCTCAAGCCGGGCTTGGCCACTTCTTGGAAGCGCATCGATGACTTCACGGTGGAACTCAAACTGCGCAAAGGCGTGAAGTTCCACAACGGTGATGAGATGACCGCCGACGATGTGGCCTTCACTTTTGGGCCCGAGTACATGTTTGGCAGCACCAAACCCTTGGTCGTTGGCCAAGTCGCTGCAACCATTGCCACCACGACCAATCAAACACCTGCCACGGCAGTCAAACTGACTGCGGCCACTTTGCCGCCCGAAGTGCCTGCGGTCGCCAGGCGCATGTGGCCTTCGTTGGCGCAGGTCAAAATCATTGACAAATACACCGTGCGGTTCATCAACCTGGCCCCCGATTTGACCATCGAGGGGCGTTTGGCACGGTCATCTGAAATCATCTCGAAGCGCGCCTTTTTAGAAGCCAAAGACTGGGCCACTTGGGCGCGTTCGCCCGTGGCCGCTGGGCCTTTCAAGGTCAAAGAATTCAAGCCGGACAACAGCTTGGTGTTGACTGCGCACGATGCTTATTACGGCGGCAAACCCAATGTGAAAGAAGTGCGCTACCAAGTCGTGCCGGAAGTTTCCGGGCGCGTCAACGGCTTGCTCAGTGGCGAGTACGATTTTGTCACCGACATTCCGCCTGACCAGATCAAGACCATCGAAGCCAACCCCAAGTTTGAAGTGGTTGGTGGCCCCGTGCTCAATCACCGCATCATCGTCTTTGACAAGAACCACCCGCAGCTGGCCAACCCCAAAATTCGTCTGGCCATGGCCCATGCGATTGACCGTGACGCGATTGTCAAATCCTTGTGGGGCAACCGCACCAGCGTGCCCGCAGGTTTGCAGTGGGAGTATTACGGACCCATGTTCCAGAAAAACTGGAGCGTCCCCAAGTACGACCCCGCACTGGCGGCCCGTTTGGTCAAAGAGGCCGGCTACAAGGGTGAGCCCATTCCATTTCGGGTCTTGAACAATTACTACACCAACCAAGTGCAAACGGCGCAAGTGTTGGCTGAAATGTGGCGTGCCGTCGGCCTGAACGTGGACATGCAGATGAAAGAAAACTGGGGTCAAATTTTTGAAACAGCCAACGCCGCCCGCGGTGTGCGTGACTGGTCAAACTCAGCCCCCTTCAACGATCCGGTCAGCTCCATCGTGAACCAACACGGCCCCAACGGCCAACAACAACAAATGGGCGAGTGGAAGAACAGCGAGTTCAATACCTTGTCCACTTTGCTGGAAACATCCACCAACATGGACAACCGCAACCGCGCATTCCGCCGCATGCTGGAAATTGCAGAACGTGAAGATCCCGCTTACACCGTGCTGCACCGCAACGTGGTGTTTTATGGCAAACGCAAAGACATCCAGTGGAAATGGTCTCCCACCTTCACCATGGACTTCAGGCCTGCCAACCTGACCATGCCCGTCAGTGGCAAATGACTGAATTGGCGACCCCACAGCCTCACCAAAGCGCCCCTCAAGTCTTGGTGAGTCTGCGTGGGCTGACGGTGAGCTTTGGCTCTGGCGCATCGCAAGTCCAGGTGCTGCATGGCCTTGATTTGGATGTCCATGCGGGCGAGTCTTTGGGCATGGTCGGCGAGTCCGGTTGCGGCAAAAGCGTGACCTGGCTGGCCGCTTTGGGATTGCTCGGAGCGCATGCCCAGGTTCACGGTGAATTTCGTTTGGCGGGTGAACGTTTTGATGGCCTGAGTGACAAGGCTTTGTCTTTGATTCGCGGGCGTCGCATTGCGATGATTTTTCAGGACCCGGCCTCGGCTTTGAATCCTGTGCACCGGATCGGGCAGCAGTTGGTAGAGGCCGTGAGCTTGCACAAAGGACTCCAAGGGGAGGCCGCCCGTGCGCAAGCGGTGCGTTTGTTGGATCAGGTGCACATCCCCAACGCTCGTCAACGCTTCGATGCCTATCCGCATGAACTGTCGGGCGGTATGAACCAGCGCGTCATGATTGCCATGGCGCTGGCTGGAGAGCCGGATTTGCTGATCGCAGACGAGCCGACCACCGCCTTGGACGCCACGATTCAAGCCCAAATTTTGGATTTGCTGTCTGAAGTGCGCCGCGACCAGGGCATGGCCATGGTCTTGATTTCGCATGACCTGAGTGTGATTGCGCAAGAATGCTCGCGGGTCATGGTGATGTACGCGGGCCGCGCTGCCGAAATTGCAGCCACCGACAACTTGTTTCGCACCGCCAAGCATCCTTACACGCAGGGTTTGTTGTCTTGTGTTCCCGATGTGGCTTCCCCCCAAAAACGCCTGACGGCCATTCCGGGGCAAGTGCCTGAAGCGGGCCGATTGCCCAAAGGCTGCAGCTTTGAGCCCCGATGTGCCCATTCGATGGCCCAGTGCAGAGGGCTTGTGCCGACGCTTTCTCTTGTTGAGCTTGACCACCAAGTGGCTTGTTTTTTGGCGACACCATGACCCCATTGCTTCAAGTTCAAGAGCTGCGCAAGCACTTTCAGGTGAGCGTGCCTGAAGGCTGGCGTCAGCGAAAAGCCAACTTGCGCGCCGTCGATGGCATTTCATTTGATTTGCACGCGGGTCAAACCCTCGGCTTGGTCGGTGAGTCTGGTTGCGGTAAAACCACCACGGCACGTGTCGTGCTGGGCTTGACCGAGGCCACCCAAGGCCAAGTTTTGTTCAACGGCCAGCCCGTCGCGGCGAAGCGCGATGCGACTTGGCGAGCCCAGCGGCAAAACATGCAGATGGTCTACCAAAACCCGCTGGGGGCATTGGACAGGCGTTTGAATGTGATCTCGCAAGTGCTGGAGCCCTTGCTGATTCACAGCTTGGGTGATGCGCTTTCTAGGACGGAGCAAGCCCAAGACTTGATGGTCTCCATGGGACTTCCGAAGCCCTTGTGGCAACGCTATCCGCATGAGCTTTCGGGTGGGCAACGCCAGCGCGTGGTGCTCGCGCGCGCCCTCATTCTCAAGCCCAGCTTGTTGGTGTGTGATGAACCCGTGTCGGCCTTGGACGTGTCGATTCAGGCCCAGGTGATCAATTTATTGCAAGACGTCCAAGAGCGGATGGGTGTCGCCTATTTGTTCATCAGCCACGACCTCAAGGTGGTTCGTCAAGTCAGTGACCAAGTGGCGGTGATGTATTTGGGGCACATCGTGGAGCAGGCACCTCCCCAGCAATTGTTCAGCGAACCCTTGCACCCTTACTCCCAAGCTTTGGTGTCTTCGGTGCCATCACTTTGGCAACGAAGCAACCCGAAGCGGCACATCTTGCAAGGCGATCCTCCCAGCCCGCTGTCACTTCAAAGGGGTTGTGTTTTTCAAAATCGATGCCCGCATGCGCAAGCCATTTGCCGTGAGGTGCCGCCGCGTTTGACCCCTCTGAGCTCTGAGCGTCAAGTCGCCTGTCATTTGGTCTCAGAGCAGGCGGGTATGCCCGATGCACCTTTGGAGTCCCTCGCATGATGCGATTTTTGGTGATCCGGTTTTTACGCGGACTCTTGACCTTGTTCTTGGTGCTCAGTTTTGCTTTTCTGATCCTGCGATCAACGGGTGATCCCGCCATGTTGATCATGTCTGCCGACGCGCCGCCGGAAGCCTTGGAGGCTTTTCGCAAAGGGTGGGGCTTGGATGCCCCCTTGTGGCAGCAGTATCTGGGCTATTTCAAAAACCTTGCACAGGGAAATTTCGGCTACTCGATGCGCGACAAAAGCCCGGCCATGAATTTGGTTTTGGCCCGCATCCCAGCCACGCTCAGCTTGGCCCTTCCGGCCTTTGCTCTGAAGTTGCTGATCGGTATCTCTGCAGGTGTTTATGCCGCACTTCACCGCAACACCTGGATTGACCGGTTCTTGATCAGCCTGTCCATTGCCGGCTACACCATGCCCAGTTTTGTGTTGGGTTTGGTGCTGGTGCTGGTTTTTGCGGTGGGCTTGGGCTGGCTGCCCAGCGGGGGGGACGCCACTTGGCAGCACGCCATATTGCCTGTGATCACCCTCAGTTTAGGAGGCGCTGCGGTGCTGGCTCGGTTCACCCGATCTGCCATGCTCGAAGTCATGGGGCAATCTTATATCCGCACAGCCAGTGCCAAGGGATTGGTCTGGCGCCGCGTGGTGCTGCACCACGCCATGCCCAATGCGGCCATCCCGACGCTGACGGTGATTGGCTTCATGGTTGGCAGCTTGATCGCGGGTGCGGTGGTGGTGGAAAGTGTGTTCTCTTGGCCAGGGGTTGGCCGCTTGTTGGTGACCTCCGTGGCCAACAGGGACTTGGCCGTGGTGCAAAGTCTTTTGTTGTTGGTGGCCACCACCATGGTGTCGGCCAACCTGCTGGTGGACATCCTTTACGGATGGATTGACCCGCGTGTTCGCTCAGGCCATGCCGCACAAGGAAAAAAAGCATGACCACACCGTCCTTGCCTGAACAAATCCAGACCGCGGCCCCAGCGTCTTTGGCGCAGTCTGCGAGACAACTGATCGGATCGATGCCCCTTTTGGTCCGCCTGTGCTCGCTGTGGATTGTGGTCGTTTTAGGGATCGCCTTGTCCGCCGACTTGATTTCGCCATACAGCTACAGCCAGCTGGATTTGTTGAACCGCCTGAGCCCACCCGCGTTCTGGGGCGGCAATTCAGACCACTGGCTTGGAACCGATGAATTAGGGCGCGATGTGCTGTCACGCTTATTCCATTCGGTCCGCATCAGTTTGTTGGTGGCATTCATCAGCACGATGTTGTCGGCCACTGTGGGCGTGTTGATGGGCTATGCTGCCGCGCATTTCAGAGGCTGGGTGGAGCAGTTGGTCTTGACCTTGGTGGATTTTCAGGCCTCGATGCCGTTCATGATCATTGCGCTGGCCGTGTTGGCTTTTTTCGGAAACACCTTGGTTTTGTTCATCGCCTTGATGGGCTTTTATGGCTGGGAGCGTTCTGCGCGCATAGCGCGTGGTTTGACGATTGCCGCCAACGAGCAAGGCTACGCGTCCGCTGTTTATGACCTGGGCGCATCGCCTTGGCGCGTTTACCTGAGGCACATCCTGCCCAACATTGCCAGCACCTTGATCGTGAGCGTCACGCTCACATTTCCAGAGGTCATTTTGTTGGAATCCGGTCTGTCCTTTTTGGGCTTGGGGGTTCAGCCTCCCATGACCAGCTTGGGCAATATGGTCGGTTATGGGCGTGAATACCTGCAATCGGCGCCTTGGATTTTGCTTGCGCCGAGTCTGTTCATTGTGGTCACCACGTTCTCAGTCAGCATGCTCGGCGACTGGTTGCGTGACTTGTTGGATCCGACCTTGAATTGAACCTTTTCCTCAGACGAAAGACCCTTATGCACCAACACAAAAACGTTTTGCTCATCGTGGTTGACCAGTGGCGTGGTGACACCTTGCCCATGTTGGGCCACCCGCTTATCAAAACGCCCAACATTGAGTCTCTGGCCAGCGAGGGCGTGACCTTTGCGCGCCACTACACGCAAGCCGTGCCTTGCGGGCCAGGTCGCGCCAGTTTGCTCACCGGTCTGTACATGATGAACCACCGGGCGGTGCAAAACACCATCCCGCTCGATGCACGCCACACCAACATCGCTTTAGAGGTGCGCAAGGCCGGTTATGAGCCTGCTTTGGTCGGCTACACCACCACCACACCAGATCCACGCGTCACGGCCGCACAAGACCCTCGCTACACCGTTTTGGGCGCCGACATGGAGGGCTGGAAATCAGTCGGTTCATGGGGCCTGAAAATGGAAGCCTACTTTGGCTGGCTTGCTGCACAAGGTGTGCAGTTGCCCGACAACCCTTGGGATATTTGGTTGCCTGAAGGCTTGGAGGCCCATGACGTCGGGGCCACTGCAAGGCCCAGCCGCATTCCTGCGCACTTGTCCGACACCACTTGGTTCACCGACAAGGGCTTGGACTATTTGCGCAGCGTTCAAAACAAGCCTTGGTTTTTGCATTTGGGTTATTACCGCCCCCATCCGCCTTTTGCAGCGCCTGCGCCTTACCACGACATGTTCGACCCGGCGCAATGCCCTGCACCGATTCGCGCCGCTTCACCGCAAGCCGAAGGCGAGCAGCATCCTGTGCTCAAGTTTTATTTGGACAACATTGCACGCAAGAGCTTTTTCCAAAATGGGCAGGGCTTGGCCAGTCAGATGGACGAAGCCGAAGTGCGCCAAATGCGCGCCACCTATTACGGCCTGATGAGCGAGGTGGACGACCAGATCGGCCGCGTTTTCAAGTTCCTCAAGGAAACTGGCCAGTGGGACAACACCTTGGTGGTGTTGACCAGCGACCATGGCGAGCAGTTGGGTGACCACCACCTGCTGGGCAAAATCGGTTATTTCGATGAGAGCTTTCACATCCCGATGATTGTTCGCGATCCTGGTGTTCAATCCGATGCCACACGGGGCCAAATTGTTCGCCAGTTCACCGAGACCGTGGACACCATGCCCACCATTTTGGATTGGATGGGTCAAGCGATTCCTCGAGCCTGTGATGGCGCTTCGCTGTTGCCGTTTTTGCACAGTGGTCAAGCGCCCAAAAACTGGCGGACCGAAGTGCACTACGAATTTGACTTCCGCAACATCTTTTATTCACAGCCCGAAGACGTGTTGGGCACGGACATGGACGAAAGTGCTTTGGCTGTGGTGCAAGATGAGCACTACAAGTACGTTCACTTTGCTGCACTGCCGCCCTTGTTCTTTGATTTGCGCAAAGACCCCGGGCAACTGCACAACTGCGCGCAAGACCCCGAATACGCTGCGCTGGTTTTGGTCTATGCGCAAAAAATGCTCAATTGGCGTCTCAAGCACGCTGACAAAACGCTCACGGGCTATGCGGCGTCGCCAGCGGGTTTGACGCAAAGGGACTGATCACTGCCCCAGCAGTTGCAGTTCTTCGGGGCTGAAGCCTGCAGATTGGCGCGCCGCCATGTTGAAAGGCGGCCGCAATTTGGGGGCGTCGTATTGCGCGATCAACTGGGCGTAGGTGCTGACTGGGTCCAGGCCGCGTTGATCGCACAGGTAGCGGTACCAGCGGTTGCCTGCGGCCACATGGCCAATCTCATCGGTCAGGATGATGTCCAAAATCTCACCCGCTCGGTGGTCGCCCACGCTCACCAGCTTGTTTTTGACGCCGGGTGAGGCGTCCAAGCCCCGTGCTTCCATGGTGCGGGGCACGATGCCGATGCGCGCAAGGATGTCACTCTGAGTGCGTTCGGCCATGTCCCACAGCGCGTTGTGCGCCGGGAAGTCACAATAGTCAAAACCCATGCCCACCAGGTGGTTGCGCAGCAACAAGAAGTGCTTGGCTTCTTCTTGGGCAATGCGCACCCAGTCGGTGTAAAACGCCTCGGGCATGCCCGCAAAGCGCCAGACCACGTCCAGCGCCAGGTCGATGGCGTTGAGTTCGATGTGGGTGACGCTGTGGATCAGCATCGCGCGCCCGACTGGGGTGGCCAACGATTGGGCCTTCAGTGCGGTGTGGTGTACCAGTTCTGGCCGTGTGCTGCGGCCAGGCCCATCGGCAGGTGCAGTCAGGGTGTCCAGCGGCCCCACAGGCAGCGTCAGGTCCACGGCCAGCGTGGCTTGGGCTTTGACCACTGGATCGGTTTCAGACCAGGGGCCGAGGGCGGCTTGGCGCAAAGACAACTGAGACATGGAAAGTGCGGGCAGGTCAAGGCAAGGTTAAAGACGGGTTGGGCTCACCCGTGGTGGTGGGCTTGCCTACAATTGTAGGATCAGCATGCACGGCAAAAATCAACAGGAGACACCCATGGCCATTTACCAACTCGATTCGCACACCCCCGACGTGGCTCAGACCGCCTGGGTGGCTGACAACGCGCAGGTCATGGGGGCGGTCAAACTCGAAGCCAACGCCAGCGTCTGGTTTGGCGTCACCGTGCGTGGCGACACCGAAACCATCACCATCGGCGAGGGCAGCAACATCCAGGATGGCAGCGTGATGCATGCCGACCACGGCAAACCCATCGTGGTGGGCAAGCACGTCACGGTGGGCCACATGGTCATGCTGCACGGTTGCACCATCGGTGACGAGTCGCTGATCGGCATCGGCGCTGTGGTGCTCAATGGTGCGAAAATCGGCAAGAACTGCCTGGTGGGCGCGGGCTCGCTGGTGACCGAGGGCAAGGAATTCCCCGATGGCTCCATGATCATGGGCTCTCCTGCCAAGGTGGTGCGCGAACTGAGCCCCGAGCAGATCGAGGGGCTGCGCCAAAGCGCCAAACATTACGTTGAGAACGCCCAGCGCTTCAAAGCGGGCTTGAAGAAAATTTCCTGAACCAGCAAAGGCGTGCCCACTGGGCGTGACCCCCCACATTGTCCGAACTCCATAAATTCATTTTCGATGGCATGCCCGTGCGCGGCATGCTGGTGCGTTTGACTGACGCCTGGCAAGACATCCTGGCACGCCGTGCTGCCAACTCCGAGACGGGGGCTTACCCCCAACCCGTGCGCCAGTTGCTGGGCGAGATGGCCGCTGCGGGCGTGCTGATGCAGGGCAACATCAAATTCAATGGGGCGCTGGTGCTGCAGATTTTTGGCGATGGCCCGGTCAAGGTGGGCGTGGTCGAGGTGCAGCCCGATCTGACCCTGCGCGCCACCTGCTCGCAGGTGGGCGAGGTGGCGGATGACGCCACGCTCAGCCAGATGGTCAACGTCAACAACCAAGGGCGCTGCGCGATCACGCTCGATCCCAAAGACCGCTTGCCCGGTCAGCAGCCCTACCAAGGTGTGGTGCCGCTGTTTGGTGACCAGGGTGAAAAACTGGAAAACATCAGCGAAGTGCTGGAGCACTACATGCTGCAGTCCGAGCAGCTCGACACCGTGATGGTGCTGGCCGCGGACGACAAGGTGGCCACAGGCGTGCTGATCCAGCGCTTGCCCATCGAAGGCGATGGCAATCTGGCCGGGCAGGTCGATTCGGTGGAGCGCGAAGCCCTGCTGGGCCGCAGCGAAGATTTCAGCCGCATCGCGATTTTGGCCAAAAGCCTCAAGCGCGAAGAAATGCTCACGCTGGATGCTGAGACCATTCTTCACCGTTTGTTCTGGGAAGAGCCCATCGCCCGCTTCGAGCCGCTGATGGGTGAAACTGGCCCCCGCTTTGCTTGCTCTTGCAGCCAGGAGCGTGTGGGCAACATGATCCGCAGTCTGGGTGTGGCCGAGGCCGAGAGCATCATTGCCGAGCAAGGTCAGATCGAGGTGGGATGCGAGTTTTGCGGTGCCCAGTACCGCTTTGACCCGGTCGATGCGGCAGCTTTGTTCATCACGCCCGTGGCGGTGCCGGGCGAGCCGTCGGTTCACTGAGGGGATTCAATCGCCCCGTTGCAGCAGGCCGGTGAACAGGCGGTGTTCGCAGTCGGGGTCACTGCACTTTTCGCACAGCCAAGGCGTGCGGCCTTCGTTCAAGGCGTATTGCGCGTTTTGGCGAGTGCGCCAAGCCGCTTCGTCTTCGCCAGGCAGGCCCAGCGCCAGCAAAGCGTTGTTCAGACGCTTGTGCCCCTGCCCATAGACCACCCGGTAGCGCAGGCCCGATCGATCCAGCGCCTGGCGCACCAGAATGTCCACGGGGCCACGCACCTGCGGGCCGTCACGCTGCAGGCCATCGGCCACCCAAGGCAAGTCCAGGCCAGTGACCAGCGTGGTGTCAAACAGTTGCTGGTGCGTCAGGGCCATCGGGTACAGACCCTCGTCTTCAAACAGCATGTGGCTGTAGACGGCGGTCATGAGTGGCGTGGTGTCTGAAATCACGGTGCCATGCGTGATGGACAGCACCGCATCGGCTTGGCGCTGGGCAATGGCCATTTGCTCGTGCGGCCTTGGTGTGCGGCCCTCGCGTGCGCACCAGCTGCGCAGCACTTCGGGCACCCATTGCACGGTTTCGCCGCGCTGGGTCAGCACCTGCGTCAGAGTTTCGGCCAGCCAAGACTTGCCTGTGCACTCTGCCCCGACGATGGCGATGCGGCGCAAGGGACTCATGGTGTGTTCAGCCGTTTTTGCCATTCGCGCCAGCCCATGACGCTCAGGCCGATGAACAGCACATACAAAGCCGTGGTGAGCCACAGGCCTTTGTAGGCAAACAATCCCATGCTGAAGACGTTGACCACGATCCAGATGAGCCAGTTTTCGAGGTATTTGCGGCCCAGCAAAGCCTGCCCGATCAAGCTGAGCGCCGTGGGCAGGGCATCCGACCAGGCGACATCGCTGTCGGTGAAATGCATGAGCAGCCAGGCGATGGATGGCCAGAGCACTGCGAGTGCCGTCCCCGCCAGCCACCAGGCACGTCGGGGCAGCCGTTGGATGACCCAGACGGGTGCGTTGTTCTCGCCCAAGCGCCGCCACTGCCACCAACCCCACAGGGCCAGCAGCGCAAACACCAACTGCAGACCCGCTTCGGCATACAGCAGGCTGGCCTTGAACACAAAAAAGTAAAGCAGGGAGCTCAACATGGCCAGCGGCCAGCTCCAGTGCAATTCACGGATGCTGCACCACACCATGGCCAGGGCCAGCGCAAAGCCCACAGCCTCGGTCCAAGAGGTCATTTGGCGATCTGAACGTAAATTTCGTTGGGCTTGACCATGCCCAGCTCATGGCGAGCGCGCTCCTCGACCATGTTCAGACCTTCCTTGAGGTCGTTGACCTCGGCGCTGAGCTGCTCGTTCACGCGCCGAGCTTCTTCATTCGCTTGCTTTTCTTTCTGGAGTTGGCGCTCTTGCTCAGCCACATTGCGCAAACTGCCTCGCCCGAACCACAGTTGGGCCTGCACGATCACCAGCAAGGTGACCAGCACGATGGGGATGAGGCGGTTGCCCATGGTGGATCAGCGCAGGTTGTAGAACGCTGAGCGGCCAGGGTACACGGCCACGTCGCCCAGGTCTTCTTCGATGCGCAGCAGCTGGTTGTACTTGGCCGTGCGGTCCGAGCGGCTCATCGAGCCGGTCTTGATCTGACCGGCGTTCAGGCCCACGGCGATGTCAGCGATGGTGCTGTCTTCGGTCTCGCCCGAGCGGTGTGAGATGACGGCTGTGTAACCGGCGCGCTTGGCCATCTCGATGGCTTCAAAGGTCTCGGTCAAGGTGCCGATCTGGTTGATTTTGATCAGGATCGAGTTGGCGATGCCTTTGGCGATGCCTTCTTTGAAGATTTTGGTGTTGGTCACGAACAGGTCGTCACCCACGATTTGCACGTTCTTGGCCAGGCGGTCGGTCAGCACCTTCCAGCCGTCCCAGTCGTTTTCGGCCATGCCGTCTTCGATGCTGATGATGGGGTACTTGTCACACCAGGTGGCCAGCATGTCGGTCCACTGCTCAGAGCTCAGGCTGATGCCACCTTCGCCGGCCAACACGTACTTGCCGTCCTTGTAGAACTCGCTGGCCGCGCAATCGAGGCCAATGGCGATCTGCTCGCCAGCGGTGTAACCCGCGGCGGCGATGGCATCGAGCACCATCTGGATGGCGGCTTCGTGGCTGTCCACGTTGGGAGCAAAGCCGCCTTCGTCGCCCACGGCAATGCTCATGCCCTTGTCATGGATGATTTTCTTCAGGGCGTGGAACACCTCAGCGCCCCAGCGCACGGCTTCGCGGAACGACGGTGCGCCCACGGGGATGATCATGAACTCTTGCAAGTCCAGGTTGTTGTTGGCGTGTGCGCCGCCGTTGATGACGTTCATCATGGGCACGGGCAGTTGGTTGCCGTTCATGCCGCCAAAGTAGCGGTACAGCGGCAGGCCAGATTCTTCTGCCGCAGCGCGGGCCACGGCCATGGACACGGCCAAGATGGCATTGGCGCCTAGGCGGCTTTTGTTGTCGGTGCCGTCCAGGTCGATCAGGGTGCGGTCCAAAAAGGCTTGTTCGGAGGCATCCAGGCCCAGCACGGCTTCGGAGATTTCGGTGTTGATGTGCTCGACGGCTTTGAGCACGCCTTTGCCCAAGTATCGGCTCTTGTCGCCGTCGCGCAGCTCAATGGCTTCGCGGCTGCCTGTCGATGCGCCCGATGGCACAGCGGCACGGCCCATGACGCCGGACTCCAGCAGCACGTCGCACTCGACGGTGGGGTTGCCGCGGCTGTCCAAAATTTCGCGGCCAACGATATCAACGATTGCACTCATTTTTGAACTCTCTCAATTTAAAAATAAAACAGGTTTTTCAAGCCAAGAGCTCAAACGCCCTCAACGGCCACCATGCGCATGATGGCTGCACCTTCGCGCGCTTCGCGGGCTTTCAGGTATTCGGGCAGTTCGTAAAAAGCTTTGGCGGCTTCAAAAGAAGGAAACTTCAGGATGACGATGCGCTCCGGAGCCCAGTCGCCTTCGAGCACTTGCACCTGGCCACCACGCACGCAGACTTCTGCGCCTGCGGTTTTCATGGCAGCGGTGGACCACTTTTTGTACTCTTCGTACTGCACCGGGTTGGTGACTTGAACGTGGGCAATGATGTAGCCGCTCATGAGAAGTCATCCTCTAAAAATGGGGTTTTCTTGGTCACGGCATCGAGTTGCACCAGCGTCTCGAGCAGGGCTTTCATTTTGCCCAGCGGCACAGCGTTGGGGCCGTCGGACCAAGCCTCTTGAGGCTTGGGGTGGGTTTCCATGAACAGACCTGCCACGCCCGCTGCGATACCAGCGCGGGCCAGAACGGGCACCATGTCTCGGGCGCCGCCGCTGCTGGTGCCTTGGCCACCCGGTTTTTGCACCGAGTGGGTCACGTCAAACACCACGGGTGCGCCGGTTTTGCGCATCTCGGCCAAGCTCGTCATGTCGGCCACCAGGTTGTTGTAGCCAAAGCTCACGCCGCGCTCGCAGGCCAAGAAATTGTCTTCGGGCAGACCCGCTTCACGGGCGGCACTGCGGGCCTTGTCGATGACGTTTTTCATGTCCCAAGGGGCCAAAAACTGGCCCTTCTTGATGTTGACGGGCTTGCCCGACTGGGCCACAGCTCGGATGAAATCGGTCTGGCGGCACAAGAAAGCGGGGGTTTGCAGCACATCGACCACGCTGGCCACGGTTTTGACCTGTGATTCGTCATGCACATCTGTGAGGATGGGCAAGCCGATTTGACGGCGCACTTCGTCCAAAATTTTCAGGCCCGCGTCGATGCCTACGCCGCGCTGGGTGCTGCCCGAGGAGCGGTTGGCTTTGTCGAACGAGCCTTTGTAGATCAGGGCAATGCCCAGCGCCGAGCAGGCTTCTTTCAGGCGGCCGGCCACTTCGATGGACATCTCCAGACCTTCGATCGAGCAAGTGCCTGCGATCAAAAAGAAGGGTTGGTTCAGGCCAACGTCAAATCCGCACAGTTTCATGACTTGTCCTAGGGCTGGTTTTTTCAAGCGGCCGCTTTGTGCGCGACGGCGGCCTTGACGAAGGCGTTGAACAGCGGGTGGCCGTCCCAGGGCGTGGACTTGAATTCGGGGTGGAACTGCACGCCCACATACCAAGGGTGGACGGTTTGCGGCAGTTCAACAATTTCGGTGAGTTGCTCGCGCTGGGTCAAAGCCGAGATCACCAGACCGGCTTTGCGCAGGTCATCCAGGTAATTGACGTTGGCCTCATACCGGTGGCGGTGTCGCTCGGTGACCACGTTGCCATAAATCTGGTGCGCCAGTGTGCCTTTGGCCACGTCCGAGCTTTGCGCGCCCAGTCGCATGGTGCCTCCCAAGTCGGAGTTGGCGTCGCGCACCTGAATGGAGCCGTCGGCGTCTTTCCACTCGTTGATCAGGGCGATCACAGGGAAGGGCGTCTCGGGCTCGAACTCGGTGCTGTTGGCGTCTTTCATCCCAGCCATGTGGCGGGCGTATTCGATGGTGGCCACTTGCATCCCTAAGCAAATGCCCAAGTAAGGCAATTTGTGTGTGCGGGCGAATTGCGCGGTTTCAATCTTGCCTTCCACGCCGCGCTTGCCAAAGCCGCCGGGCACCAGCACGCCGTCAAAGTGGGCCAAACGGGCCACAGTTTCGGGGGTGATGGTTTCGGAGTCGATGTGCTCGATCTTCACGCGCACATGGTTGCGCATGCCTGCATGGCGCAGCGCTTCATTGACCGATTTGTAACTGTCCGACAGCTCCACGTATTTGCCGACCATGGCAATCGTCACTTCGCCTTGCGGGTGCTCGGTTTCTTGCACCAGATCGTCCCAGCGCTTAAGGCTGGCTGGCGGTGTGCTCAGACGCAGTTTGTCGCAGATCAGACCATCCAAGCCTTGTTCGTGCAGCACGCGAGGCACTTTGTAAATGGTGTCTACATCGGGCATGGAGATCACGCCCCAGCTTTGCACGTTGGTGAACAGCGAGATTTTGTCGCGCTCATCATCCGGAATGTAGCGGTCCGCGCGGCAAAGCAGAGCATCGGGCTGGATGCCGATTTCGCGCAATTTTTGAACCGTGTGTTGGGTGGGTTTGGTTTTGAGTTCGCCCGCTGCAGCGATCCAAGGCACGTAGGTCAGGTGCACAAAGGCCGCGTTGTTGGGCCCCAAACGCAAGCTGAGTTGACGCACGGCTTCCAAAAAAGGCAAAGACTCGATGTCGCCCACGGTGCCGCCGATCTCGACGATGGCGACATCGACCGCTTCAGGCGTGCCGTAACCCGCGCCGCGCTTGACGAAGTCTTGGATTTCGTTGGTCACATGCGGGATGACTTGCACGGTCTTGCCCAAGTAGTCGCCGCGACGCTCTTTTTCGAGCACACTTTTGTAAATTTGGCCCGTGGTGAAGTTGTTGGCCTTCTTCATCCGGGTGTTGATGAAGCGCTCGTAATGCCCTAAGTCCAAGTCGGTTTCTGCGCCGTCGTCGGTCACAAACACTTCGCCGTGCTGGATCGGCGACATGGTGCCTGGATCCACGTTGAGGTAGGGGTCGAGCTTGATGAGGGTGACGGACAGGCCGCGAGATTCAAGGAGGGCGGCGAGCGATGCGGAGGCGATTCCCTTGCCCAGGGAAGACACCACACCGCCGGTGACGAAGACGAATTTGGTCATGTCCAAGACGGGAGCCTGCAGCTCCCGGTAGGTGGAAATCGTGATTATAGACAGTCGGGTCTGCTACATTTCTCGGCATGAGCACATTGGCTGGAAAACACATCGTTCTGGGCTTGTCGGGCGGCATTGCGGCCTACAAGTCGGCTGAACTCTGCCGCGCCTTGGTCAAGGCGGGCTGCACCGTACAAGTTGTGATGACCGAGGCGGCCGAGCAATTCATGACGGCCGTGACCCTGCAAGCCCTGTCGGGCAGGCCGGTTTACACCTCGCAGTGGGACCCGCGTGAGGCCAACAACATGGCGCACATCAACCTGAGCCGAGAGGCCGATGCGATTGTGGTGGCCCCGGCCAGCGCTGACTTCATGTCCAAGCTGCTGCATGGCGGTGCCGATGAACTGCTCAGCCTGATGTGCTTGGCCCGTCCCATCGAACAAGTGCCCTTGATCGTGGCCCCGGCCATGAACCGCGAAATGTGGTCCAACCCCGCCACCCAGCGCAACGTGGCGCAGCTCAAGGTCGATGGCATTCATGTTTTGGACGTGGGGCAAGGCGACCAAGCTTGCGGCGAAACGGGCGACGGCCGCATGCTCGAAGCCGAAGATATTCTTGAAGACCTGGAGGGGTTTTTCACGTCCAAAGTGCTGGCAGGCAAGCAAGTGCTGGTCACGGCCGGCCCGACCTACGAAGCCATTGACCCAGTGCGCGGCATCACCAACTTGTCGAGCGGCAAGATGGGATTTGCCATTGCCCGTGCGGCGCGCATGGCGGGTGCCGATGTGACCCTGATCGCCGGCCCTGTCAGCCTGGCCACACCTCGGGGTGTGAAGCGTGTGAACGTGCGCTCTGCCCGCGACATGCTGCAAGCCGTGCTGGACCATGTGCCTGAGCGGGGCGTGTTCATCGCCACGGCGGCGGTGGCCGACTGGCGTGCGGCCAACTCGGCCGAGCAAAAAATCAAAAAAGACGGATCAGGTCAGACGCCAGTGCTGAGCTTTGTGGAGAACCCCGACATTTTGGCGACCTTGGCCCAGTCGGTTGCGGCGCAAAAGGGCGCTTTGTTTTGCGTGGGCTTTGCCGCCGAAAGCCACGACCTGCTGGCGCACGCCACGGCCAAGCGCGCGCGCAAGCAAGTGCCGCTGCTGGTGGGCAACATCGGCCCGGCCACCTTCGGGCAAGACGACAACGCCTTGCTGCTGGTGGACGCCCAAGGCGCCCGCGAGTTGCCACACGCCAGCAAACAGGTGTTGGCGGTGCAACTCATTGAAGACATTGCCCGGCGAATGGGCGGAGCACAAGCATGACCATGGACATTGACGTCAAAATTCTCGATCCGCGCATTGCCGAGCAAATGCCCGTTTACGCGACCCCTGGCAGTGCAGGCCTGGACCTGCGCGCTTGCCTGAACGCGCCGCTGACACTGGCGCCCAACGCCTGGCAACTGGTGCCCACGGGCATGGCGATCCACCTCAAGGACCCCGGCTACGCAGCCATGCTGTTGCCTCGATCGGGTCTCGGCCACAAGCACGGCATCGTGCTGGGCAATCTGGTGGGGCTGATCGACAGCGATTACCAAGGCCAGCTCATGGTCAGCTGCTGGAACCGCAGCGATGTGGCCTTCACCATCGAGCCTCTGGAGCGCATCGCGCAGATGGTGATCGTGCCTGTGGTGCAAGCGCGCTTTCATGTGGTGAGCGAGTTCGGCGCCGCGACCGAGCGCGGTGAGGGTGGTTACGGCTCCACGGGCAAACAATAAGCACAAAAAATAATGCTGCATGATAAAGCCGCCTGCATCGACCGATGCAGGCGGCTTTTTCATGCGCAAAGTGCGGTGCTCGGGCTCAGTGCAGCGTTCGCCCTTCAGGCAAATCGGTGTCGGCCACTTCGATGCGGAAAAATCCTGTGCCGCAGCTGCCTCGGCCTATTTCTTCTTCGGTGGCTTCGCGCACGCCTTCGACCGTCAGGTGCAATCGGATCGCGATGCCAGACAGCGGGTGGTTGCCGTCGAGCACCACATGCTCGGGGTAGATCTCGGTCACGGTGTAAAGCACATTGCGCGGGGCATCGGGGTGGGTGCCCTCGGGCAAGGCGGTGCCCTCGATGGTCATGCCTTCTTCCAAGTCTTTCGGAAAGAGGTCTCGGGGTTCCAGAAAGAGCAGCTGGTCATTGAAATCGCCAAAGGCGTCTTCGGGTTCGATTTGCAAATCGACTTTGGCGCCTTTGGCGTGGCCTTGCAGGGCCTCTTCGATTTTGGGCAGCAGGTCTTTGCCGCCGACCAAAAAGTCAACGGGTTCGTCCAGGGTGTCGAGTGTTTCACCCAGTGTGTCTTTGAGCGTCCAGGTCAGTGCGACCACGCAAGCGTTGTTGATTTCCATAGGACAATTGTCGCAGTTTGGCGGCTGTACCTCGCCACAATCCCATACAAAAAACACAGAATCCTTATGAACATTGACCAGCCCCTGACCCTTTTGGGTGGCTTGACCCCCACCCAGTTCATGAAGCGCCACTGGCACAAAAAGCCTTTGCTGGTGCGCCAGGCGATCCCGGACTTCAAGCCCTGTGTGGACCGCTCTGCAATGGTGGCCTTGGCGGGGCAAGAGGGTGTGGAGTCGCGGTTGATCGTGGGCTCGGACAAGGGCTGGAAAATGAAGCACGGCCCCTTGGCCAAACGCAGCTTGCCGCCGTTCAACCAGAAAAATTGGACTTTTTTGGTGCAGGGCGTGGACATGCACCACGACGGGGTGCACGCCCTGATGCAACAGTTCCGTTTTGTGCCCGATGCGCGTTTGGACGATGTGATGATCAGCTACGCCACCGATGGCGGCGGCGTGGGGCCACACTTTGACAGCTACGACGTGTTTTTGCTGCAGGCCCACGGACAGCGACGCTGGCGCATTGCTCGCCAAAAAGACCTGAGCCTGCAACCCGGTGTGCCTTTGAAAATTTTGCAAAATTTTGAGCACGAAGAGGAGTTCGTGCTCAACCCCGGCGACATGCTGTATCTGCCGCCCAAATACGCGCACGACGGTGCGGCCGAGGGGGAGTGCATGACGTGGTCGATCGGGTTTCGTTCACCCAAGCAAGGCGAGTTGGCCCGTGAGTTGCTATTGGGTCTGGCCGATGAGGCGCCCGAAGGCGTGGGTGAAGCGGTTTACCGAGACCCCGCCCAGTCTGCTGTGGCCCAGCCGGGCGCCATTCCGGCGGAGTTGGCTGCTTTTGCGCGCGAATCCTTGCAAAAAGCGCTGAAAGATCCGCACTTGCTCAGCAGTTTGCTGGGGGAGCATTTGACCGAACCCAAGGCCAATGTGTGGTTTGACTTGGCCGAGCACGCCAGCGATCTGTCGGTGGGGGTGGTGCTCGACCGCCGCACCCGCATGATGTATGACGAGCGGAGCATCTTCGTCAATGGCGAGAGTTTCAGAGTTGGCGGCAAAGATGCCGCGCTGCTCAGGGCGCTGGCCGACACCCGGACACTGAACGCGCACCAAATCAAGGCATTGAGTGCAGACGCCTTGGCCGCCTTGGACGAATGGCAAGCCGACGGGTGGTTGAAAACCCTCTGAGGTTCTACCCCGAGAGGCTCCTTTATGAAGGTTTCAAGTCAGTTGGGTTTGGGTTAAGGGAAAACGCTATAATCCGGGGCTGAGCAAAAGAGCTCGAGTGCTTTTGTCTCGGTCAGAGCAACCTCCAGAGGTTGTTTCGACAATTTCCGGAAATTGTTTTTTAACCCCCCATAAGGAAAAATCATCATGAACAAGTCAATCGTTTTGGCCGCCCTGATCGCTGTTGCTGCCTTGGCCGCTTGCGGTAAAAAAGAAGAAGCTGCTGCGCCTGCCGCTCCAGCTCCAGCTGTGGAAGCTTCGGCTCCCGCTTCTGACGCATCTGCTGCTGCTGCCCCAGCTTCTGACGCTTCTGCTGCCAAGTAATTCTGGTTGGACTTCCCCCGCCTTTGGGCAGGGGGTAGGCACAAAAAAACCCGCTTTGGCGGGTTTTTTCATGGGTGCTTGAAAAGCGCTTCAGCGCAGTTCGGCCGCCAGCAGTTTCAGAATCTTTTGGGCATTGTCCGAATTGTCGGGCTTGCCATCGCTGCTTTGCACGCGCACCAAAGTGGTTCCATCTTTGGCTTCCAGGCTCACGCGGTAACGTGTCAACTCGGGCCCACTGTTTTTGCTGCTGAACAGCTTGGCAAAGAAGCCGGGTTCTTCTTGGCTTGAGCCTGGTGGCACGTAGCGCACAAAATACACCCCTTTGGTGCGGTCGCGGTCTTCCACGGTGAAGCCAGTGCGGTCCAGTGCCACACCGGTCTTGCGCCAGGCGCGTTCGAGGTCATCGGCCAATTGCAGGCTGGGGCGGCCATCGACCATGACCACGGCCAATGCCGGTACAGCAGATGCGGAGGAGACTGCTCCAGCCAATTTGGCCTGCTCAGGCGAGGCGCCCAGCTTGACCATGATGCGCCGCAAGAACTCGATTTCGAGTTCAGGGTCTGTGGCACGGGGCTGCCAGGCGGTGCTGGTTTTGTCGCTGCTGGTGAAGTTTTCGACCATGCCGCGGTGGGTCACGTAAATGTCGACGCCGCCTTGCGCGTTGCGCTCGACGCGGGTGCGGAACTTGTCACGCTCGCCGCTCGAATAGAGTGATTCCAGGACTCGGCCAACGGTTCGGCGAAAAAGGTCTTGCGGGATCTTGGCACGGTTCTCGGCCCAATCGGTTTCCATGATGCCCACTTCGGGTGAATCCATGGACAAATTGAAACCACTGGCCGTCCAAAACTCGCGCAGGGGCTCCCAGACCTTGTCTGCCGGGCGTGACACCACCAGCCATCGCTGCGCGCCGGAGCGCTCCATGCGCACGTCGCCCATGGTGTTGGCGGCGGTGCCTGCGTCGGTGACTTTTTTGGCCGCGCCCGCAAACCCCGAGGCGGTGGCGGAATTGCTTTCCAGGGCGTAGCGGGAATCCTTGCGCAGTTGGGTCAGGTCAGGGGGCACATCCAGGCTGCCGGTGGCCTTGGTGGCGCTCTTGTAGTTGATCTTGTCTTCTTCAAGGGCGGCGCAACCAGCCAGCAGGGTGGCGATGGCCACTGCCGTCATGGCATGGGTCGAAACTGAACTCTTCACAGGGGTGTCCTTGTCAAATTGAATCAAAGCAGGCCGCTGGCCTTGAGGGCCGCTTCCACCACGGGGCGTTGGCTTTCGGTTAATTCGGTCATCGGCAGGCGCATTGCGGGGCCACACAGGCCCATGCGGTTCATGGCCCATTTGACCGGAATCGGGTTGGCTTCCACGAACAGATTTTTGTGCAACGGCATGAGCTGGAACTGGATCTTCATGGCTGTGGCGATGTCGCCTTTCATGGCGGCCACGCACAGCTCGTGCATCAAGCGAGGGGCCACGTTGGCCGTCACGCTGATGTTGCCAGCGCCGCCCACCAGCATCAGGGCCACGGCGGTCGGATCGTCGCCCGAGAACACCGCAAACGACTTGGGCAGATCGCGAATCAACCACTGAGCCCGTTCGATGTTGCCTGTCGCTTCTTTGATGCCGATGATGCCGGGCACTTGGGCCAAGCGCAGCACGGTGTCGTGCTGGAGATCGGCCACGGTGCGGCCGGGCACGTTGTACAAAATCACGGGCAGATTGGGTGTGGCCTCGGCAGTCGCCTTGAAATGCAGGAACAGGCCTTCTTGTGTGGGCTTGTTGTAGTAAGGCACGACCTGCAGCTGGGCGTCGGCACCGATGGTTTCTGCGAACTTGGCCAGCTCAATGGCCTCGGCAGTGGAGTTGGCGCCGCAACCGGCAATGATGGGGATGCGCTTGGCGGCTTGTTCGACCGACACGCGCAGGATCTCGCGGTGCTCTTCAACATTGACAGTCGGCGACTCGCCCGAAGTGCCCACGATCACCAGCGCATCGGTGCCTTCAGCCACATGCCAGTCGATCAGTTTTCGCAAGGTGACGTAGTCCACTTGGCCGTCTGGGAGCATGGGGGTGATCAGGGCGGGAATGCTGCCTTGGATGGTGCGTGATGCGGTGGTCATGTCAGCGGTTTGAGACTTAAAAGTGCATTCTAACGAGTGAACTTGCGCTTGCTGTGGCTTGCCCTTGAGAAATTACCCTTGCATGTGGGTGTGAGCTTGGCACCCGAACGTCGGTGATCAGGCCAGAGGCCGACGGGCAGGGTCTTGCCCGGCCAAAGGGCTGACGGCGACCACACGCTGCACAAACCGCTCGGGCGCTGACAAAAAGCCGTCTTCGTAGGCCACCACATGCAGCCCGGCTTGCGCACACACCTTCAGCAACTCGCCCGTGAGAAGTAAAAAGTCGGGGCGCGAAGGCTTGCCCACCGTCTCGTTGCCCTGAGCAAAGGTTTCGTAAAGCAGGACGCCGCCAGGGGCCAAACTGGCCGTGATTTGCGGCCACAAGGCGCGCCACAGGTAATTCGTCACCACCACAGCGCCAAAAGTCTGGCCCGCGAGCGGCCAGGAACCGTTTTCGATGTCCGCTTGCAGGGTCTGGCCGTGGGCTTGGGCCAAAGCCAGTGCTTCAGCCGATCGGTCCAGTCCCAGCACCTGATGGCCTCGGGCAGACAGCCACTGCATGTGTCGCCCGCCACCGCAGGCGATGTCGAGTGCGGTGCAGCCGGGGGCCAACAAATGGCTCCAGCGCTGAATCCAGAGGGAGGGGGCTTGGGTTCCGTGCATCGTCATTCCAACTCAGGTCTAGGTGGCTCAGACTGTAACCAATTGACAGCCAAGGGCTGTGTGCTCGGGGGCGTTGACCAGGAACTACTGGGTATTCATCCAGCCTGAGAGCGCGAACACCACTACAATCCCCGGCCATGGTCACCCAATCAACTGTCAAAAACTCCCCTGAGTATTCCGAAGGCTCGATCCGCGTCTTGAAGGGCCTGGAGCCCGTCAAGCAACGCCCGGGCATGTACACCCGCACAGACAACCCGCTGCACATCATTCAAGAAGTGCTGGACAACGCCGCAGACGAGGCTCTGGCGGGTTACGGCAAAAAGATCAAAGTCATCCTGCACGCCGATGGCTCGGTCAGCATCGAAGACGACGGCCGGGGCATCCCCTTTGGCCTGCACCCCGAAGAAAACGCGCCGGTGATCGAGCTGGTGTTCACACGTTTGCACGCAGGCGGCAAATTCGACAAAGGCAAGGGCGGGGCGTACAGCTTCTCGGGTGGCCTGCACGGCGTGGGCGTGTCGGTGACCAATGCGCTGTCCAAGCGCCTGGAGGCCACCAGCTACCGCGAAGGCCAAGTGGCCAGCCTGGTCTTTTCGGGTGGTGATGTCACCGAACAGCTGGTGACCCGCAAGTCGGGCGAAGGCGACCGCAAGCAAGGCACCACCGTGCGTGCCTGGCCCGACGCCAAATACTTTGAATCCAGCGCCTTGCCCATGAGCGAGCTGACGCACCTGCTGCGCAGCAAGGCCGTGCTCATGCCCGGCGTGACGGTGACATTGGTGAATGAAAAGACCAAAGAAACCCAGCAGTGGCAATACAAAGCCGGTCTGCGCGACTACCTGACGCAAAGTCTGAACGGCGATCCGGTGATCCCCTTGTTTGAAGGCGAAGGCTTTGCCGATGCCAATCACGACAGCTTTGCCGAAGGCGAGGGCGCTTCGTGGGCCGTAGCCTTCACCGAAGACGGTGCGCCCGTGCGCGAGAGCTACGTCAACCTGATCCCCACCAGCGCTGGCGGTACGCACGACAGCGGTTTGCGCGATGGCTTGTTTACCGCCGTCAAAAGCTTCATTGAGCTGCACGGCTTGTTGCCCAAGGGCGTCAAGCTCATGCCCGAAGACGTGTTTGCGCGTGCCAGCTATGTGCTGAGTGCCAAAGTGCTCGATCCGCAATTCCAGGGCCAGATCAAGGAACGCCTGAACTCGCGCGACGCAGTGCGTCTGGTGTCGAGCTTTGTGCGCCCGGCCTTGGAGTTGTGGCTGAACGAACATGTGGACTATGGCAAAAAACTGGCCGAACTCGCCATCAAGGCCGCGCAAACCCGCCAGAAAGCGGGCCAGAAGGTCGAAAAGCGCAAGAGCTCCGGCGTGGCCGTGTTGCCAGGCAAGCTGACCGATTGCGAGAGCAAAGACATCTTGCACAACGAGGTGTTTTTGGTCGAGGGCGACTCGGCCGGCGGCAGCGCGAAAATGGGCCGCAACAAAGAGTGCCAGGCCATCTTGCCCCTGCGCGGCAAGGTGCTCAACACCTGGGAAGTGGACCGCGACCGCTTGTTTGCCAACAACGAAATCCACGACATTTCGGTGGCCATTGGCGTGGACCCGCATGGGCCGAACGACAACCCAGACATGAGCAATCTGCGCTACGGCAAGGTGTGCATCTTGTCGGACGCGGACGTCGACGGCTCGCACATCCAGGTGTTGCTGCTGACGCTGTTTTTCCGCCACTTCCCCAAGCTGATCGAAACCGGGCATTTGTATGTGGCCAGGCCGCCGTTGTTCCGCGTCGATGCACCCGCACGCGGCAAAAAGCCGGCCTCCAAAGCCTATGCCTTGGACGAAGGCGAGCTCACCGCCATCATCGACAAGCTGCGCAAAGACGGTGTCAAAGAAGGCGGCTGGAGCATCAGCCGATTCAAGGGCTTGGGCGAGATGAGTGCCGAGCAGTTGTGGGACACCACGCTCAACCCCGACACGCGCCGCCTGCTGCCCATTGAGCTGGGCCCGTTGGACAACGCAGGCACCGAAAGCCTCATGACGCAATTGATGGGCAAAGGCGAAGCTGCCGCCCGCCGCGAGCTGATGGAACTGCACGGCGACAGCATCGAAATCGATGTGTGATGAATCCCCTGTGGGAGCCTGCCCCTGCGGGCGAATGCCTTGACTCGGCACATCGCCTGTTGGAACGCTCCCGCAAAGAAAGACCCTGATGACCATTGACCTGTTGACCCCCGAAACCGCAGCCGCTCCTGAAGGTGACCACCTCGGCGCCTACGCCCAGCGTGCCTACCTTGAATACGCGTTGTCCGTCGTCAAAGGCCGTGCCTTGCCCGACGTGTGCGACGGCCAGAAACCCGTGCAGCGGCGCATTTTGTATTCGATGGACCGCATGGGTTTGTCGTACAGCGGACCCAACAACAACACCGCGGCCAAGCCGGTCAAAAGCGCCCGCGTGGTGGGCGATGTGCTGGGCCGCTACCACCCGCACGGCGACACGGCGGCGTACGACGCGCTGGTGCGCATGGCGCAGGACTTTTCGCAGCGCTATCCGCTGATCGACGGTCAAGGCAACTTTGGCAGCCGTGACGGCGACGGCGCGGCCGCCATGCGTTACACCGAAGCGCGCCTGTCGCGCATCACCAGCTTGCTGCTCGACGAGATCGACATGGGCACGGTGGACTTCATCCCCAATTACGACGGCTCCACCGAAGAACCGCGCCAGCTGCCCGCCCGCTTGCCTTTTAGCTTGCTCAACGGCGCCAGCGGCATTGCCGTGGGCCTGGCCACCGAGATCCCCAGCCACAACCTGCGCGAAGTGGCCGACGCTTGTGTCGCCCTGATCAAAAACGACAAGATCAGCGACAGCGAGTTGATGGCCATCATCCCCGGCCCGGATTACCCTGGTGGCGGCCAGATCATCAGCCCGGCCAGCGACATCGCCGACGCCTACCGCACCGGACGCGGCAGCTTGAAGGTGCGTGCCCGCTGGAAGATCGAAGAACTCGCCCGTGGCCAGTGGCAACTGGTGGTGACCGAGTTGCCGCAAGGCGTCAGCTCGCAGCGCGTGCTCGAAGAGATCGAAGAACTCACCAACCCCAAAGTCAAAGCCGGTAAAAAAGCGCTCAGCGCCGATCAGGTGCTGCTCAAAGCCAGCATCCTGAACGTGCTCGACGTTGTGCGCGACGAATCGAGCAAA
>CAIJQQ010000018.1 GCA_903822825.1 uncultured Burkholderiales bacterium
CACCCAGGCGGTGGCGTGGTGGAAGAAATTATGGTGAAAGAGGGCGCCGAGGTGAAGGAGGGCGACGTGCTGTTGCGCGTCAACCCCCTGAAGAACACCGCCGACCTGACGGGTGTGCAGCTCCAGTACATCAACCTGCTGGCCACCGAGTCCAGGCTCAAGGCCGAGCGTGACAACCTGGGGGGCATCGTCTGGGTTCAAGAATTGAGCACGCGCTTCAAGCCCAACAACGAGTACGTGCGCGAGGCCAAGGAGCTGCAGGTGCGCTTGTTCCAGTCCCGCAAGTCCGAGTTTCACAGCCAGGTGGCCAGCCTGAACGAACAGATCACCGGCCTGACCGAGATGATGGTGGCCAAGCGCACCCAGCAGCGCAGCCTCAAGGAAGAGATGACCAACACCAACAAGTTGGCCAACGACGGCTTTGTGCCCAAGTCCCAGGCCAACCAGGCCGAGCGACAAAACAGCGACATCGAGTCCGCCATCGCCAGCACGCAGGCCGAGATTGCCCGCGCCCGCCTGCAAATCAGCCAGCTGCGCACGACCGTCTTGAAGGACGTGGACACCCAGTTGCAAGAGATCCAAAAGAACAAGGACGCGATGCTGACCCGCCTGGAAGCCTCGCAGTTCGACCGCGACATGGCGGCGGTGCGTGCGCCCGTGAGCGGCAGCGTGGTGGGCCTGAAGGTGTTCACCGTGGGTGGCGTGATCACCGCCGGTCAGGTGCTGATGGAGGTGGTGCCCAAGGACGAGACCTTCGTGATCAACGCCAAGATTCCCGCCACCATCATCGACAAGGTGCGTGTGGGCATGACCACCGACCTGCGCTTCACCGGATTCAACCAAACCACCACGCCCGTCATTCCAGGGCGCGTCAGGGTGGTGGGCGCCGACAAGGAGCCCAGCCAGAATGCCAACGACGAGTTCTACCTGGGGCAGGTGGAGGTGACCGCCGAGGGCTTTGAAAAACTCGCCGGTCTTCAGCTGCAGCCGGGCATGAGCGCAGACGTCATCATCAAGTCCGGCGAGCGCACCTTCATGAGCTATTTGCTCAAGCCGCTGACCGACAAATTTGCAGTCGCATTTAAAAACTGATTCAGAAAATTTGGCTCAAACGATGGTAAATTCACAAACATGAAAAATTTGCGCATCCCATTGATACTTGGCATGTTCGCGGCCATGAACCAAGCACAGGCCGTGGACCTGATGGCCGACTTCCAAAAGGCCAGCACCTACGACCCTTCGTACCAAAGTGCCTTGGCCGACTTCAAGGCCAGCCAGGCCTCGGTGATGCAGGCCTACACCGCCTACGCGCCCACCGGAAGCATCAACAACTCGCGCCTGCAAACCGATGCCAACAGCCGCACCACCTTCACCATCAGCCAGCCGCTGCTGAACTACGAGGCCCTGGCGATGTTTCGCCAGGCCGAGCCGCGCAAGGGCTACGCCAGCGCCAACTTCGTCCTCAAGCAGCAGGACCTGGCCGTGCGCCTGTTGAAGGCCGCCAACGCCATCATCCTGGCCAACGAAAACATCAAGCTCAACACCGCCAAGTCCAAGGCGCTGGATCAGCAGTACCTGGCCGCCAAGCGCAAGCTGGAGCTGGGGCAGGGCACAGTGACCGATCTGCGTGACATCGAGGTCAAGGCCGCGCAAACCAAGTCGGCCCAGATCAGCTTTCGCAACCAGCTGGAAACTGCGGCCAAGCAGTACGCCGCCATCACCGGCGAGCGCCCCAACCTGGCCGAGTTTGTGCTGCCGCAAAAGCATGCCAAGTTCCCCCTCAAGGGCACCGAGGAGTACGTCGACCTGGCGCTGCAAAACAACCCCGCCATCATGGCCGCCAAGTTTGGCGAGCGGGTGGCCGAGCTGGAGGTTGACAAGGCCACGGGCGCCTTCTACCCCACACTGTCTGTCACCTACTCGGACAGCAAGTCAGCCAGCGCTGAAAACAAGTACACCGCCTTCGTGATCAACATGCCCCTGAACGCGGGCAGTTACTTTGCCCGCCTGGGCGTGCTGGCCACCTTGGACAAGGCCAAAGAAAACCGCCGCGACACCGAAGAGAAGGCCCGCGTGGAGGTGGACAAACTGAGGGCGCAAATTGACACCGCCGCCGAGGGTCTGGACATCCAACTCGACGCCATCAAGGCGGCCGAGCTGAGCGTGGAGGCCAACGCCAAGAGCTACGAGGGCGGCGTGCGCAGCGCGGTGGATGTGTTGAACGCCACGCAAACCGTGTTTCAGGTGAAAAGCGAGTACGTGTCGGCTGTCGCCAGCCAAACCGAAAACCTGTTGATGCTGATGAACCTGTCCAATGCCAACCCGAATGAATCTTTGGAGACCGCGTACAAGTACTTGTTCGCTCGTTGATTCACCGCTGACTATTTCATACACCGCATATGCCGACCAAGTCCAGCGTCAAAGAGCCGGCCAAGGCGCCTGCTGCTGACAAGCGTTCAGTCGCCCCCAAGTCTGCATCGCAAGAACAGAAACTGAAGGCGGAGCTTGTCAGGGCGCTTGAAGAAAACGAGTTGCTGCAACTGCAGCTCCTTCAGGCGCAAGAGGAGCTGGTGGAGTACTTCGAGCAAAAAATTCAGCTTGAATCAAAACCTGCCACCAAGTCCAAGGCTGATAAAGACAAGCTGGCGCAGTTAGCGGACGAGAACGCTGAACTCAAGGCCGGCCTGAAGAAGCTTGCCAGCGACTTAAAACAAGCGTCGCAGAACACCCAACAAATCGAAGAAATGGAATTGTTGTCGCTGCAACTTCACCAAGCGCAAGAGGAGTTGGTCGAGTACTTTGATCAAAAGCAGCGGTTCGAACACCTTTATCTGGGCTACAAGGCGCGCTGGGACCGGCTCGAAAAACGCCTGCCCAGCTACGTGGACTTCGGTGCGCTGGAGATGCTGCGCTTTGACAATGTGTCGGACATCCCCACACTCACTTGGCGCATCAAGGAGTACGCCCAAGCCGGCGTGGCCATCCCCGAGCTGCAGTTTGAGACCGTGTTGCACGACGGCCACCCTGGCATTGGTTTGGCGCGTGCCGACAAGCCGTCTGCGGTCTTCGTGCCCAAGCTGCTGACCACCAACCCCAGCTACCTGAGCAGCTTCCTCAGCTACTCGGCCTCGGAGTACAAGCAGATCAGCGCGATCGTCACCATCTTTGAGCAGCTGGAGGCCAGCAACTGGCAG
>CAIJQQ010000019.1 GCA_903822825.1 uncultured Burkholderiales bacterium
GTGAGTGTGTGTGTGAGTGTTGGGGGTGGGGAGGAGTGGTTAGCCCTCGTCACCGCCGCCAAAGGCCAGCCGTGCAAGGCGTCGGGCGCGATTGCGCCGTTTGGCCGCTCTGGCCTCCTTGTACAGCGGTCCCACCGCCCGCATGCGAGCAGTGGCTGCCATGGCGGCACGCGCTCGTCCGCGTGCGATGGTGATAGCGATCCAGTCCCGAGCTGTCTTGATGTCAACTGGGCGCGTGGCACCGAGGGCTTCGCCAGTGTTGCAAATGCGCTTGAGCAATTGGCCTACCGGCTTGCCGTGGGCCCCCGAGTTGAGGAAGGACAGGGCAACAAATTCAACACCCTTCTTGTTGACAAGGCGGGCATACTTCTTGTCTTTGGACTCATCTGCCAGGTGCAAGACACCGTCCACGCCACGCTTGGCCACTTCGGCTGCATAGCTAGGGGCGTCCGCTGCACGCACTGTGACGTCTGCTTGAACGAACTTGTCGACGAAGCTGAAGCCAACATCCGTCGCCTTGCCCGTCTCCAGATACGGCGTCCAGGTCGTCTGCACCAGATTGCGGGAGGCAATGGTGCAGAGCACTTCGGCCACCCCGTCGTGAGTGACCGTCGTGGGCCCACGTCGGGTTGACGCGCACAGGCGTCCCGAGTGGGTGGGACAGGATTTGAGGTCGACACCGTCTCCTTCGCGGCACTTGATGGGTCCTTGAATCAAGTAGAAGTGTGCTGCTGGCATGAGCCCCAGCATCTCGCGCACAATCTGGACATACTCGTCCGGCGTGAAGGTGGTCATGTCCGACGTGGGAATGACGTGCAGGGCACGTCCCGCTGTCGGCCTGGACCAGGCATCCAACCGTGCCCGATCAGCTGCTGCAAGCTGTGGGTCCGGTCCCAGGGAGAGGGAGGCAGTGATCCCCTCCCGTTGCGCTACCCAGACGGGCTCTAGCAAGCGCGCCTGAAACTTCACCTTCAAGGCCGGGGTCTCGTGGAACATTCGCAAAAAATTGTAAAGGTTGGGGGGCAAGTATTCCAATTGATCGGCACCGTCGGGATCGTTCGCAGCACTGAAAGTCAGGTCGTCCAGGGTAGGGGCAAGTTTCACAAGCTCCCCGCGACAGAATTTGTACTCACGCTTGTACCGTTCTGGAAGCCACGCGTTCGGGCTGTCTTCGTCATGGAGTTGACGACCAGTGAGGTGGAGGTGAGTGCGTTCCGTCGCGGACAGAATCTCGGTTGCGCAGGCTGCAAGACTGGCCAGATAGGCCGCGAGGCAGACATCTGCTGAAGGTCGCAAACCAAGACCGGCATGGCGCCGTGGGAGCGTGAGTTGTTGTCGTAACAACTCAAGACGCTGGTCCCATTCTGGTAGGTGCCCGTCGGGGAACATTTCGGTCAGGCCCAGTTTACTGACCATGACATCCAGCAGCGCTTTGTCAAACTTTCTCAGGAGCGGTCTCACCACTGAGGGCGGGAACAGCCGAAGATAATAGTCCAACGCATGCTGAACACCAATGGTTGCAACCAGTTTAGCCGACTGGGGGTCCATATCAGGATGGCCCAAACGACGCAGTGCATCGCTGAAACCATTAGCCCGGTCAGGGTCAATACGCTCTGCCAGGAATTCCAGCAAGGGCGCATCGGCCGAACTTAGGCACCCACCCAGCAACTTCGCCGAGGCCTTCACATCAATGTTCTCCTCTTGCCATGGCCACGCCTCTAGCATGTCGGCATCGACGCGACTCAGGTCGGAACACACCACCACAGACTTCTCCAGATTGAGTTCTAGGTTGAGCTTGGGGAATTCCTTTTTGGCCACGTCCAATACCGCCAGCATGCGGCGATGAGAGCCAGCACCATTCTGATCATCTTGAACAGCCGCCATGGTGTTGCGCTCTCTAGGTGCTTGACATCCCGCCCGTGTCA
>CAIJQQ010000020.1 GCA_903822825.1 uncultured Burkholderiales bacterium
GTGTGGGAGCCGCGCCCTCGCGGCGATGGTTGTTCGTGGTGGGAACGTCGCCGCGAGGGCGCGGCTCCCACAGCTTCAGTCAAAGGCCAGCAGACGCCGCCATCAGGTCGCGCCAGCGGCCAAAAAACAGCTCAGGCTGGACACGATGGTGAGCTGCAAGCGCATGGGCAGCCAAGGTGCCAGGCCCGCAGCGGGCCAAGTGCGGCGGTCAATGACATAGCAGCCGATCAGCACACAACCCAAGAGTGGCAAGCCCGCAAAGGCGGGCATCATCACGCCCACCCAAGCCAGCAAAGAGGGGGCCACCCCCCAGGTGAAGTGGATCCGGGGTGCCTCGGGCGTGACGAGCGCATTGCGAAAGCCCACACCCCAGTGGATGCCGCCCAAAAATGAGACGATGACCGCACCGTAACCCTGCATGGACAGCGCCACATAGGGGTGCAACTCAGGGCCAGCAGCCCACAGGCACAGGGCCAGAAAAACGAAAGGGATCAGTCCGGCATATCCGAGGCGGCGGATCAAAGCCCAGGTGGCGTCCTCGGGGTGTTGGGTGGGGATCATTTGATATCGGTGAGCATTTTTTCGACTTGGGCAATCGCCACGGCGCCAGGCACGCGCGAGCCATCGGCAAAGAACAAGGTCGGGGTGCCTGTGATGCGTTGCTTTTTGCCGAACTCCACATTGGCGTCAATGACCGACGCGTCGCAGGCGTTGGCCGCAGGCGCCACGCCGTTGATCATCCAGTCGTTCCAGGCCTTGGCCCTGTCTTTGGCGCACCAGATGTGGCGCGATTTGGTTTTGGAATCGTCCCCCAGGATCGGGTAGAGCACGTGGTAGATCGTCACGTTGTCGAGCTTTTGCAGGTCTTTTTCAAAGCGCTTGCAGTAGCCGCAATTGGGGTCGGCAAAGATCGCCAGCTTGCGCTTGCCGTTGCCGCGCACTTGGGTGAAAGCGTTTTTGAGGGGCAGTTGGTCAAAGGGCACGGCCGACAGTTTTTCGGTGCGTTCTTCGGTCAGGTTGCGTTTTTGCTTGACGTCGATCAGGGCGCCCTGAATCAGGAAGTTGCCCTCTGCGTCCGAGTACATGATGTCGCTGCCCATGCGCACTTCGTACAGGCCGTTCATTGGGGTTTTGCTGACCTCGTCGATCTTCGGGATGTTGGGCAGGCGCTCGCTCAGGTTTTTGCGGATCGTGGCTTCTTGCGCCAGTGCGTGACCCATGCAGCCCGCCAGCAGGGCGGCAGCGATCCATCGTGACAACTTCATGAAGTGACTTTCTTGGTTGAAGGGGGGTGTGCAGCGGTGGCTGAGGTGCCCATGGCTTGGCGTGTCATCCAGCGCTTGAGTGGGCCCGAACGGTCAAAGCCGGACAGACCCCGGTTGCGCAGTTGTTGCCAGACTGTCCCGGTTTGCGCGAACAGGCGCTGCAAGGTGTTGGTCACCAAACCCATGGCTTGGACGTCAGCCTGGCGTGCGCGCTCGTAGCGGCGCAGCAGCCTGAGGTCGTTCAAAGGCCGCCAAAATTCTTTGGCGCGAACCACCCTCACCAGCTCGGCCACGTCGCCCAGACCGACATTGAGGCCTTGGCCCGCCAGCGGGTGCATGGTGTGGGCCGCATCGCCCGCTAGGGCAAAACTTTGAGCGCTTGTGCCTGGCATGGCCCCGATCCAGCGCTCGGCGCGGGCCAGTTGCAAGGGCCAGACGGCGCGCTCAGAAGTGAGTGCCATGCGGCCCAGCGCCAACCCGCAGGCCGTGGCCAATTCATGGCTGAAATCTGTGGCGTTCATGGCCATCAGGGCCTGGGCTCGGGCCGGGTGAACCGACCACACCAGCGCGACCTCGTGGCCGCCTTCACCGCCCAAGGGCAGCAGCGCCAAAATTTCGGCTTGTGCCTGTGACATGCCAGGCGCTTCGCCAAAACGGAACCATTGGCGAGCCGCGCCACCATGGGGCTGCTCGCACTGCAAGCGGGTGGCCACGGCGTGCTGGTCGTAGTGGGTGATGTCAAAGCCGATGCCCAGCTCGGCACGCGTTTGGCTGGCGCGGCCTTCGCAAATGACGGTGAGTGGCGCGGCCACTGGAGCGCTGACCACCTCGATCAGGGGCTGGAATTGCACAGCCGTTGCCAAGCGCGCTTCGAGCACGGGGACATCCACCATCCAGTTGAGTTCGCCCGTGCCCTGGTCAATGGCGCTGAACGTCAACTGCCCGCCGTCGTCGCCCCAAACCTTCATTTGGTGCACGGGGGTGACTGCTGAATTCTCAGGCCAGCACCGCAGGTCTTGCAGCAGGGTTTTGGCTTCGCTGTTGAGCGAGTAGGCCCGCACATCGGGGGCCACGTTGGGTTTGGGCACGTCGACCAGGGCCACGCGCAGGTGCTCGCGCGCCAGCAACAGCGCCAGGCTGCGGCCCACGATGCCAGCGCCACGGATGCAAATGTCAGGGTGAGTAGCCATGAGAAGATTGTAAAAGCCCCCGGCTAAAATCACAGGCTGTTCCAGAATGAACCTGAAAGAACCCCATGAGCCTCCAATGCGGCATCGTGGGTTTGCCCAATGTGGGCAAATCCACCCTTTTCAACGCCCTGACCAAAGCTGGCATAGCCGCTGAAAATTACCCCTTTTGCACCATCGAACCCAACACGGGCGTGGTCGAGGTGCCCGATCCGCGCTTGCAGCAGTTGGCCGAGATCATCACGCCTGAGCGCATCGTGCCTGCGATTGTCGAGTTTGTCGACATCGCCGGCCTGGTCGCTGGTGCGAGCACAGGTGAAGGCTTGGGGAACAAATTTTTAGCGCACATCCGCGAGACCGACGCCATCGTCAACGTGGTGCGCTGCTTTGAAGACGACAACGTGATCCACGTGGCCAACAAGGTGGACCCGATTGCCGACATCGAGGTCATCCAGACCGAGCTGTGCCTGGCCGACCTGGCCGCAGCCGAAAAAGCCATTCACCGCGTTAGCAAAATCGCCCGCTCTGGCGACAAGGAAGCCGTCAAGCAGATGGCTGTTTTGGAAAAGTGCCTGGCGGCACTGAACGACACCCAGCCGGTGCGCACCATCGACTTCAGCAAGGAAGAGCGCGCCGAACTCAAGCAGTTCTACTTCATCACAGCCAAGCCGGCCATGTTCGTGGCCAACGTGTCGGAAGACGGCTTTGAAAACAACCCTTTCCTTGACCGCCTCAAAGCCTTTGCCGCCAAGCAAAACGCCCCTGTGGTGGCCATTTGCGCCAAGATCGAGGCCGAATTGTCCGAAATGGACGATGCCGACCGCCTGGAGTTCCTGAAGGAATTGGGCCAAGACGAGCCTGGCCTGAACCGCCTGATCCGTTCAGCCTACTCTTTGCTCGGCCTGCAGACCTATTTCACCGCAGGCGTGAAGGAAGTGCGAGCCTGGACCATCCATGTGGGCGACACCGGCCCACAAGCTGCAGGCGTGATCCACACCGATTTTGAAAAAGGCTACATCCGAGCCCAAACCATCGCGTTTGACGACTACATCGCTCTCAAGGGTGAGCAAGGGGCCAAAGACGCGGGCAAGATGCGCGCCGAAGGCAAGGAATACGTCGTCAAGGATGGCGATGTGATGAACTTTTTGTTCAGTTCCTGAACCGCCCAAGCCCTTGATACAAAACCGCGCCATGGCGCGGTTTTTTCATGGTGCCAACGCGCTGGATCAGCGCTTGGACGCCAGAAATTTCTGTACCTCAGCCACGCTGCGCTGTGGGTCTTCTTCTTGAGGCACATGGCCCAGGCCGTCAAACACGACGTACAGGCTGCCAGCGATGTCTTTGTGAAAGCGTTGCCCCGAAGGCTCAGGAATGAGCCGGTCTTGTTCGCCCCACAAAATCAGTGTGGGCTGCCCGATGGTGGCAATCAGCCCGGCGGACTGGGCATCGGTCTCGCGCAGCTTCAAGCGTTGGGTCAGGCTTTCGCGGTTGCCCGCGCGCAGCGTCAGCTCGTGATAACGGTCCACCAGTTCGGGCGTGACCTTGGCCGGGTCGGCGTAGACGTTGCGCACACTCGACTCGATCATGCGACGGGGCAAGAGCCGGCTCATCACGGGCTTGAGCCACTCGATCTGCGCCAGCCGAAAGCCCAGCGGCACCGAGGTCGATTGCAGCGCGTAGCCGCTCGCGTCCACCAGCACCAGGCGGCTGACCCGCTCGGGGTGCTGAACGGCCGTGCGCCAGGCCACGCCGCCGCCCAAGGAGTTGCCCGCCAGAATGGCACGGCGCACGCCCAGCTGGTCCAGCAGCGCAGCGATGAAGTCGGCGTAACGGGTCATGCGGTAGTCGCCATCGGGCGCGGGGCCGGTGAGGCCAAAGCCGGGCAGGTCCATGCGAATCACACGCCGTTGGCCTTTGAGCGCTGCTGCCCATCCGTCCCAAGTGTGCAGGCTGGCCGAGGTGCCGTGGATCAGCACGATGGGCTCGGGGTCGTCGCGTGGGCCTTCGTCGCGCAGGTGCACCTGCATGCCTTGCAAGAGGATGAATTGGGATGGGGCGGGTGCCCACCGCTCTTTGAGGCTATCCACGCTGCGGTCGGGTGCCCACGACAGGGCCAGTCCCGCGGCCAGTACCGCAAGCAGGATCAAGGTCACCCAGCCCAGCAAACGCCGTATTTTCATGCCATCACACCTTGAGGAAAAAACCAGAGCAAAACCAGCGACATGCACAGGTAGCGCAAGAATTTGCCGATGGCCATGTAAAAAGCGCAGGGCCAAAACGGCAGCTTGAGCCAGCCCGCCACCGCGCACAACGGGTCGCCGACCACCGGCAGCCAGCTGAGCAAGCAGGCCTTGGGCCCGAGTTTTTCAAGCCATTGGAGTGCCCGCAAATGGCTGGAAGAATCCCGCCATTTGGACGTGGCAGACTGTGCCCCTCTGCCCATCCACCAGGTCAGCATGCCGCCCAGGGTGTTGCCCGCTGTGGCCACCACGATGGCAGGCCAGAACAGATCGGGATTGAGTTTGATCAGGCCAAACACCGCGGGTTCAGACCCCAGCGGGAGCAAGGTGGCCGAGATGAAGGCGACCACGAACACCGTGCTCAGACCATGCTGGGGCAGGGCCAGCCATTGCAGCAGGTGTTCAAGCCAAAGTTCCATGGGTTCAGTGTACCGGGGCCGTTCTGAACCCTCTTCGGGGACGGGTGATTTGCTTAACACAGGCCACTTGCATCTGCTGAAATTTTCAGCAATTACAATCATGCCTCCTTTTTAGGCATTCCCAATTCCTCTCAACCTACCTCCGGTCATGCAGATTGGTCCTTACCCTTTGCCGAACAACCTGTTCGTGGCCCCCATGGCGGGGGTGACGGACCGGCCGTTTCGCCAGCTGTGCCGCCAGTTTGGCGCAGGCTACGCCGTGAGCGAGATGGTGACGTCAAGGCCTGATCTGCAAAAGTCCCTCAAGACCAGCCGCCGGGCCAACCACGATGGCGAGCCTGGGCCGATTGCGGTGCAGATCGCGGGCACCGATGCGCAGATGATGGCCGACGCGGCCCGCTACAACATTGACCGGGGGGCGCAGATCATCGACATCAACATGGGCTGCCCGGCCAAGAAGGTCTGCAACAAATGGGCCGGTTCTGCGCTGATGCAAGACGAGCCGCTGGCACTCGACATCGTCAGCGCGGTGGTGGCTGCGGCCCTGCCGCATGGCGTGCCCGTGACGCTGAAGATGCGCACCGGCTGGTGCCAGACCGAAAAGAACGCCTTGAGCATCGCCCGCGCCGCCGAGTCGGCCGGGGTGCAGATGGTCACCGTGCATGGCCGCACGCGCGAGCAGGGCTACAAGGGCGAAGCCGAATACGAGACGATCGCCGCCGTCAAAGCGGCGCTGCGCATCCCGGTGGTGGCCAATGGCGATGTGAACACGCCTGAAAAAGCCAAAGCCGTGCTGGCCCTGACGGGCGCGGACGCGGTCATGATTGGCCGCGCCGCACAAGGGCGGCCCTGGATTTTTCGCGAAACTGCGCACTACCTGGCCACGGGGCAGCACCTGGCGCCGCCTTTGGTGGCCGAAGTGCGCCGCGCCTTGCTAGAGCACCTGCAAGACCATTACGGTCTGTATGGCGAGCACACAGGGGTGCGCTCGGCGCGCAAGCACATCGGCTGGTATGTGCGCAGCTTGCCGGGGGCCGAAGCCTTCAGGCAGCAAATGAACACTTTGGAAACCGCAGACCGGCAATGGGCGGCTGTGGGCAATTACCTGGACGGCCTGGCCGACCAGATGGACCGCTGGCCTGTGCAGAGCAATGAGCCGGTGTTGGAGATGGAACTGTGAACGAACGACAAAGCATTGAGGCCTGTGTGCGGGCCAACCTCGAAGACTATTTCCGCGACCTGGACGGCACCGACCCGGCCGGGCTTTACGACATGCTGGTGAAGGTGGTCGAAAAGCCCCTGCTGGATGTGGTGATGCAGCGCGCCGGACAAAACCAGTCGCGCGCCGCCGATTGGCTGGGCTTGAACCGCAACACCCTGCGCAAGAAGCTGCTGGACCACCAGCTGCTCAAGTGAGCTGCGGATTTATTTTTAACATTTAGACATTTAGGAACAGCCTGATGAAAGCCCTGATTTCCGTATCCGACAAGACCGGGATCGTCGAACTGGCCCAACAACTGCACGCACTGGGCGTGGGCCTGATCTCCACCGGCGGCACCGCCAAGCTCTTGGCTGAGCAAGGCTTGCCCGTGACCGAAGTGGCCGAAGTCACAGGGTTTCCCGAAATGCTGGACGGCCGTGTGAAAACCCTGCACCCCAAAGTGCACGGCGGCTTGCTGGCGCGGCGCGACACACCCGAGCACATGGCGGCTTTGAAGGCGCACAACATCGACACGATTGACTTGCTCATCGTCAACCTCTACCCGTTTGAAGCCACCGTGGCCAAGCCCGGCTGCACGCTGGCAGACGCGATCGAGAACATCGACATCGGCGGCCCCGCCATGGTGCGCTCTGCCGCCAAGAACTGGAAAGACGTGGGCATCGTCACCGACGCCAGCCAGTACCCCGCTGTGGTGGCTGAACTCAAAGCATCACACGCTCAAGGCCAATCCAAACTCAGCAACAAACTGCGCTTTGCTTTGTCCGTGGCCGCGTTCAACCGCATCAGCCAATACGACGGTGCGATCAGCAACTACTTGTCGAGCGTGAACTTTGAAGCTGAAAAACTCAGCGAAGCATACGTGCCCGAGCGCGCCCAGTTCAGCGGCCAGTTCAACGAGCAATACGTCAAAGTGCAAGACCTGCGCTACGGCGAAAACAGCCACCAGCAAGCCGCTTGGTACCGCGACTTGGCACCAGCCGTCGGTTCTCTGGTCACTGGCGTGCAGCTGCAAGGCAAAGAACTCAGCTACAACAACATCGCCGATGCCGACGCAGCTTGGGAATGTGTGAAGAGTTTCAGTGACTCAGCCTGTGTCATTGTCAAACACGCCAACCCTTGCGGTGTGGCCGTCGGCGCGACCGCACTCGAGGCCTACAGCAAAGCCTTCCAAACCGACCCCACCAGCGCGTTTGGCGGCATCATCGCCTTCAACCGTCCGGTGGACAAAGACGCGGCCGAAGCAGTCAGCAAGCAATTCGTCGAGGTACTGATGGCCCCCGATTTCAGCGCCGAAGCGCTGGAAGTGTTCAAGAGCAAAGTGAATGTGCGCTTGATGAAAATCGCCTTGCCCGCTAACTACGGCGACGTGCGCAATGCCTTGGAAACCAAGCGCGTTGGTTCAGGCTTGTTGCTGCAAAGCGCTGACAACCACGAGTTGGCATTGGCCGATCTGAAAATCGTCACCGTCAAACAGCCAACACCCGAAGAACTGCATGACCTGTTGTTCGCTTGGAAAGTGGCCAAGTTCGTCAAATCCAACGCCATCGTGTTCTGCAAAAACGGACAAACCCGTGGCGTGGGCGCGGGCCAAATGAGCCGCCTTGATTCAGCCCGCATCGCCAGCATCAAGGCCGAAGCCGCCAAGCTGAGCCTGCAACACACCGTGGTGGCGAGCGATGCCTTCTTCCCCTTCCGCGACGGCCTAGACGTGGTGGTGGATGCGGGCGCCACCTGTGTGGTCCAGCCCGGCGGCTCCATGCGCGATCAGGAAGTGATTGATGCGGCCAACGAGCGTGGCGTGGCGATGGTGTTCACGGGCGTGCGCCATTTCCGCCATTGATGGAACGCCAGATTGAACTGAAAAAATCAAACCTTGAACAGCCCCAACTTGTACAGGTCAAAGTTCTTGGCGTTGGGCAGCACGGCCTGCATGTCGGTGGTGCTCACGCCAAACCAGCGGGCCAATTCGGCACCCATTTGATCGGTGGAGGTCGAAGGCAGCAGCCGGCCGCTGCCAACCTGCGCGTTGTGCGTGATGCCGATCTCGGGCGCTTGCCCGAAATACTGCCCGCCTTGCACCGCGCCTCCCATCACAAAATGGTGACTGCCCCAACCGTGGTCGGAGCCATCGCCGTTGGACGAGAGGGTGCGGCCAAAATCAGATGCGGTGAAACTGCTCACCTGCGAAGAGGTGCCCAAATACCGCATGGCGTTGTCAAACTCTAGAGAGGCGTCGCTCAATTTCTGCAGTAGTGCAGGGTGCTGATCGGGTAAAAAGTCATGCAGATCAAACCCGCCCATGCCCACCATGAACACCTGCCTGCGCACACCCAATGTGGCTTGCTTTTCGATCAAGCGGGCCACCATTTTCAATTGGGCTGACAAGGTGTTGCTGCCTGAAGTCGGAAACAAGTTGTTCAAGTCAGTGCTGGCGTTAGAACCAATGGCCGTGGCCACGCTGCCGTAAGTGCTCAGTGCGCGTTGGGTGATTTGCGTTTGGGCATTGGCCAACAAATGCATGCCGCTTTGCGTGATCAGGGTTTGCAATGCCGTGGCACAGGCTGAGGAGCCAAACAAAGACTTGGCTTTGATGGCGTTCACGGTGGTCGCACCGGTGGTGCTCATTTGGTAAGAAATGGCTTGCTGCCCTGACAAATACAGCGCATTGCCATTGACTGAAATGCAGGTCAGTGCCGATGCGCTGTTGCCGCTCAGCATCAAGTCAGCGGCTCGTCCGCCCCAGCCCGAGGCGCTGCCTTCGGTTTGGAAGGACGATTGCCAATACGCTTGCTGGTCGTTGTGTGAAAACAGTTTGGGCGGTAAAGGCACAGACTTGTTGTCGTACTGGGTGCGTGTGGTGGGCACGATCAAGGGGCCCACGTTCATCACAATGCCGGCGCGCCCTGCATCGAACAAGGTTTTCATGCCGGTCATTTGCGGGTTCAGGGCCATTTGCCGGCCGCCAGACAAGGGCGCACTCAATGCAGTGGCGGCGAGACTGGCGCGCTTCAAGGCAATGCCCTCGTAGGGGCCAGTGACGACCGTGCCTTTGCGGATGGCGTAATACGCGTTGTAGTTGCTCAGGTCATAGGGCACCACGGTGTTGTAGTGGTCGTTGGCACCATACAAAAAAATGCAGACCAGGGCTTTGTAGTCGGTGGCCGCTTGGGCTGCTGCGTTGGCCATGGCCGCCAGACTGACAGCCACCGGCGTGGCGGTGCGGGCAAAGGCCAAGGCTGCGCCCTGTTTCAACAAAGCGCGTCGGGTCGTGTTTGAAAAGGTCGTCATTGCGGCCTCACGTTTGAACCAGATAGTCATTGCTGCTCATGACCAGCACGATGGCGGCATACACCCTGTTGAGCAGCCCTGCATCGGTGGTGGCGGCGATGGTGGTGATGGCCTGGGTCATGAGCGTGCGGTTGGACGAGCTGATGGCCCCTGCGGCCAAGTGCAAATTCAAATGGTCGATCAAAATTGCAGGCGTGGCGGCCAAAGCTTTTTCAGCGGCGTAGTCCACCTTGACCACGCGGGCATTGTTGACGGTGCCGGCCATGTAGTTGATGTAACCCACCACGGAGGGTTCCCCGGTGATTTGCAACTCGGGCGCCACCATTCGTGCTTGCATCAGCGCCGTGTTGGGGGGTGTGTAGCCGGGTCGGAAGTAATTGAAGACGCTGGGCGCAAACAGCGGCATTTGGTTCAAAGCCGTTTCAGAGTTGGTGTAGCCCAAGTTCCACAAGCCATCGGCACTGGTCGCGCCAAAGGTGCGCCCCCACTGAACCAGTCGCACCATGGGTTCGCGCAGCTTGCCAAAGGTGGTGGTTGAGGTGACGCCGCCGTTGCGTGCTTCGGCGTCCATGAGCACGGCGGTCCAAACGGCTTTCATGTCGCCGCGCACGCCACTGCCGTTGTTGATGAAGGCTTTGGCGACACGATCGATGTAAGCCGAGCTGGGGTTGCTGGTGACCAGCCGCTGAATCAGTTGTTTGGCAATGAAAGGGGCGGTATTGGGGTGCATGAACAAGGCGTCTAAGGCGATGCGCAGGCTCTCGGCGCCCAAGGTGCCCGCGGGGATGACGGTGCCCAAAAAGCGTTTTTCATCTGGGCTGTGCAAAGTCGCATTCAGCGCCATCGGCAATCCCTGGCGGTAAGCCAGTGACGCCAGGGTGCCCGAGGGGTCGGTGCCTGCCGCCAAGTCCCAACCGGTGAAGACCTTGGCCAAACCCTGGATGTCGTTGTTGTCGTAGGTCTCCATAGCCTGGCCTTGCGCGTTCAGTTGCAAGCTGCCGTCCGTGTTGAGTTTGTACAAACCAATGGTGAACAGTTGTTGCACCTCGCGAGCATAGTTTTCGTCAGGGGCTCGACCGGTGGCGGTGTTGGCTTTTTGGTTGCCCTTCATGTTCAAGTAGCTGCCCATGGCCGAGCTCAGAGTGACGGATTCGATCAGGCTGCGAAAGTTGCCGAATGCATTTTTTTCCAGAATTTCCCAGTAGTTGGCAATGGCAAAATTTTTCCAGCTGATGGGCAGGCCCAAAGTGGACACCACAAACAATTCGCTCAAAGCGAGCACCGCGCGTTGGCGAAAGGCATCGGGCGCGGAAAACAGCTTGTTCCAGATGGCACCAGTCCAGCCACCATCGCCATTGACGTTGCCGCTGACGGTGGCGTCGTTGTAGCCTTTTTCGATCAGCCACGATGTCATGCTTTGCGACAGGGGCAGTCCCATTTGTTGTGTCAGCCAACCGTTCAAACCCTGATCGGTCAAGGTTTTCAAAGTGGTCGGGTTAGCGCCCCAGGCCGCTTGGCCTAAAAAACGTGAAGCCTGCTCTGCTGTCAGTTCTGCTGGTGCTGGTGTGGGCGAAGGGGATGGTGTGGGCGAAGGGGATGGTGACAAGTCGGAACTGCCGCCCCCCCCTCCGCAGGCAACCAAAAGTGATGCTGGCAACGCAGCCAACAATTCTTTGGAGAACAGCCCCGGCGTGCTGACCACTTGGGTAGGCAAGAGGGATGGTGTTGCAGGGTCGGTCTTTTGTCGCTGCATGTCGCGGCTCAATGATCCAATTTGGTTTCTATTCAACAACCATCATAGGGGCTGTAGGTGTCATCTACCATGCGGTTCAGCCCGGAAACCGCAACACCAGAGATCCCTTTGCGGTACGATGCCGTTCTTTGTTGATGTTGCACATCTAAGCAGGACGCTTGCCTTTTGAACTTCTCTGAACTGGGCTTGATCGCTGCCTTGCAAAGCGCCGTGGCTGAAATGGGTTTGTATTCCCCCACCCCCATCCAGGCCGAGGCGATTCCAGTGGTCCTGAAGTCGGCTGACGTGTGGGCCACCGCGCCCACCGGCTCTGGCAAAACCTTGGCCTTTGCCTTGCCATTGGTGCAGCAGCACCTGCTGCAACCCCGCCAAACCAACTTTCGCCGTCCCATCCGCACCCTGGTGCTGGTGCCCACGCGCGAGCTGGCTGTGCAAGTCGGTGACATCCTCACGAATCTGTCCTATCAGCCGGGGCTCAAGGTGTCGGTGGTCTATGGCGGTGTCTCGGTCAACCCGCAAATGATGGGCCTGCGCGGCGGGGCCGACATCGTGGTGGCCACGCCGGGGCGATTGCTCGATCTGGTGGACCACAACGCGGTGCACTTGGCCAACGTGCAACACTTGGTGCTGGACGAGGCCGACCGCCTGCTGGACTTGGGCTTTGCCGATGAGCTGCAGCGCGTGCTGGCGCTCTTGCCCGCAAAGCGCCAGACCCTGTTGTTCTCAGCCACCTTCGCGCCCGAGGTGCAGGCGCTGGCTGCCAACTTGCTGCATGAACCGGTGCGCATCACGGTCGAAGCCTTTGAAGGTCACCAACCCGACATCACCCAGCGCGCCGTGGCCGTGGACGACAAGAAGCGCACCGCCTTGTTGCGCCATCTGATCGCCGAGAACAGCTGGAAGCAAGTGTTGGTGTTTGTGGCCACGCGCTACGCGTGCGAGCACGTGGCGGGCAAGCTCTACAAGGCCGGGATTTTTGCCACGCCTTTCCATGGCGAGATGAGCCAAGGCGCTCGGCAAGATGTTCTGAGCGAATTCAAGTCGGGCCGTTGGGACGTGGTGGTCACCACCGACTTGGCGGCGCGGGGCATCGACATCGCCATGCTGCCCGTGGTGGTCAACTACGACCTGCCGCGATCGGCCACCGACTACACCCACCGCATTGGCCGCACAGGCCGTGCCGGGGCGCACGGTGATGCGGTGAGCTTCATCACCGCTGAAACCTTGGCCCATTGGAATTTGATCCAGAAACGAGAAAGCCTGGAACTCGTTTTGGAGCAAGTCCCAGGCTTTGAGCCCACCGACGAACCCCCTGCGCCTCAAGGGAACGGTGGTGTCAAGGGCAAGCGCCCGAGCAAGAAAGACAAGCTGCGGGCAGCCGCTGCAGGCCTGCCACCAAAGTGAACCCACTCCCCCGCTGGGGGTGTGCGGCACATCACTGTGGGTTGAGATCGCCGTCGTGGCTTTCAACGGCCTCATCGGCGGGGGCTTTGAGCACGCGCACACCGTGCTTGCTCAAAATTTCCACATACACCGAGGCTGCGCCTGATTTGGCCGCCGCATCCAAGGCTTCAATGACCGAGCCAACGCGCACCACTTCGGCGGTGTCTTCGGTCTGACCCACCTTGCAGTCAAAGTCCCAAAAGTCAGCGCCCGCAGGCACAGCGCGGTTGCGTTCGCGCTTGAAGTATTTGCGGACCTCGTGCTTGACGGCTTCGAGCACGCGGTCGGCATTTTTGCCTTCGGCCTGGAGGGGGAAATTCTTTTTCATGGGGGATCCTGTAGGGGGCAAGCGCCCGGTCCGGACGTGAATGCAGGGGGGCATTATCGCTGCTTTGGCATGGCCGTTGGCCAGAATGCTTCGCTGCAGTAGCTCAATCGGCTTGGATCTTTGCCTCGCGCACGATGGTGCCCATGTGCTTGAATTCGTTGGCCACATCTTTGGCGAAGTCGGCTGCAGTGGCCGGAGCCGCCACACATTCGGCTGTGAGCAAGCGCTCGCGCAGGGCGGGCAGGGCCAGCACCGCATTGACCTGTGCATTGAATTTTTCAATGATGGCGCTGGACACACCGGCTGGGGCAAAGACACCAAAGCGCGAGCTGAAGTTGGCTGAAGCCAAACCCAGCTCCGACAGCGTGGGCACGCTGGGCAACGCGTCCAGCCGCGCTGCCGCGCCCACGGCCAGAGCGCGCAGCCGGGCTGCCTTGATGTGCTGCAGCACGACACCCGAGGCGTTGGTCGACAGGATTTCAAACTGCCCACTCAGGGCGTCGGTGATCTGCTGACCGCCGCCCTTGTAGGGCACATGGGTGATGCGCACTTGCGCGCTGCTGCGGATGTTCTCCAGCATCAGGTGACCGAGCGAGCCTGAGCCCGAAGTGGCCCAGCGCAGAGCGTCGGGCTGTTGGTTGGCGCGGGCCAAAAGGGCCTTGAAGTCGCCTTGGGCCAGCGCCGGAGTGGCAGCGATCAGCACAGGCGAATACATCACGCTGGCCACGGGCATGAGGTCTTTCAAGGCGTCGTAAGGCAAGTTGCCCAAGTGGGGGCTGAGCGTCAGCGGCGACAGGGCGGTGAACACAAAGCTGTAGCCATCTGGCGCTGATTTGGCCGCCTGATTGACCGCCAGCGAGCCACCGGCCCCGGCGCGGTTGTCCACCAACACGGGTACGCCCAGGCGCAGGCTGAGTTGTTCGGCCAGTGCGCGGGCCACCGTGTCGCTGACACCGCCAGGCGGGTAGGCCACGACCAGCTTGATGGGTTTGCCCGGCCAGACAGGATTTTGTGCCCATAAAGGCAATGCCGTGGTGCCCATGATGGCCGCCAGTGCTGTGCGGCGCCCCAGTCCTTGCGCTTGCGTCACGGCAGTCTGAATTTGAGTTGGAAGCTCACAGCGCCGTACAGGCGGTCTTTGAGTGGAGGGACCAGGGCCACGTTCAGACCCCATGGGCCCGATTCGTAAGTGGCCACGGGCAGGACTGCCGGAAACCAGCCACCGTTGAAGGCTTTGGGGTAGCCATTGAACGCGCCTGCCACCACGCCGAGCTTGATGCCTGACACCACCCAAGGCTGGTAGTAGGCGCCCACATAACTGGAGTTTGCGCTGTCGCTGTTGATGAAGCGGCCCGCTGTGGCAGACCAGGCGTCATCGAGTTTGTATTCGAAGCCCAGGCCGGGGTTGGCATTGCGCAAGCCTTTGCCGGTGTCAAAGTGCGCCGAGTAAAACCCGGCATTGAGCCACAGACGGCTGGGGTCGGAGTCGGCCCGCGCCAAGCCAGCCGACAGCAGCAAAGCCAGAGCGAGCAGTGCTTTCATGTCAAAGAGTTGCAAACACGTCGCTGGCCGCTTGCACGGTGGCGGCGATGTCGGCATCGGTGTGGGCGGCACTCACAAACCCGGCCTCGTACAGCGCGGGGGCAATGTACACACCGCGGTCGAGCAGTCCGTGGAAGAGTTTGTTGAACTTGGGGCTGTCGCTGGTCATGACCTTGGCGTAATTTTGTGGCAGCTCGGGCAACAAGAAAAATCCAAACATCCCGCCTTGACAGTCGGCGCTGAAGGGCACGCCCGCAGCAGCGGCTGCGCCCGTGAGGCCATCGATCAGGCTTTTCGTGCGTGCGCTCAGGGCGTCAAAAAAGCCAGGTTTGGCGATCTCGCGCAGTGTGGCCAAGCCACATGCGGTGGCCACGGGGTTGCCACTCAGGGTGCCCGCTTGGTAGACCGGGCCGGTGGGCGCCAACTTGGACATGACTTCGCGCGGGCCGCCGAAGGCCGCCAGCGGCATACCGCCGCCAATCACCTTGCCCAGCACTGTGACATCGGGCTTGAAGCCGGGTATCAACTTCGCATACACGCTTTGCGCAGAGCCCAGTGCCACACGGAAACCGGTCATCACCTCGTCAAACACGAAGAGCGCACCGTGCTCGGTGCACAGTTCTCGGCAGCGCTTCATGAAGGCCACGCTGGCGCGCACAAAGTTCATGTTGCCCGCAATGGGTTCGATCATCACGCAGGCCAGTTCATTGCCATGCAATGCAAAGGCTTCTTCCAGCTGCTGGATGTTGTTGTATTCGAGCACCAAGGTGTCACGCACCACCTCAGGTGGCACACCGGCGCTGGTGGGGTTGCCAAAGGTGGCCAGGCCCGAACCGGCTTTGACCAGCAAAGCATCGGCGTGGCCGTGGTAGCAGCCTTCAAATTTGATGAATTTGTTCCGGCCAGTGGCGCCGCGCGCCAGGCGCAGTGCACTCATGCCTGCTTCGGTGCCCGAGCTGACCAAGCGCACCATTTCCATCGAGGGCACGTGCTTCAAGATTTCTTCGGCCAACTCAATCTCACGTTCGGTAGGCGCGCCAAAAGAGAAGCCATCGAGTGCGGCTTTTTGCACCGCTTCGAGCACCACGGGGTTGCCGTGGCCCAGGATCATGGGGCCCCAAGAGCCGATGTAATCGATGTATTTTTGGCCGTTCGCGTCCCAAAAATAAGCCCCTTGCGATCGCTGCACAAAGCGGGGTGTCCCGCCTACAGCGCGAAAGGCGCGAACGGGCGAGTTCACGCCCCCGGGGATCACAAGGGCAGCACGGTCAAATAGTTCTTGGTTGCGGTCGGTCATCTTGGTTCTCAAAAATCAGTGTTTGGTTTCGTTGAAGGGTACTGCAAAGTAGTCGGCTCCAGGATCGAGTCCATCGCCTTCGGCTTCTTCGACGTCACCCGCTTCGTCTTCGGTCAGTGCCCAGAACAAGCGGTCAGGCACGACCTGACCCATGCCTGGGCGAAAGCCTTCGTCCAGGCAGCGGTCCAGGTAGGCCAGGGCTTCTGTGGTGGCTTCTTGCAGGTCCATCCCTGTGGCCAGCAAGGCGGTCAGTGCAGCAGACAGGGTGTCGCCAGCACCGGCAAACACCGCCTCAATGCGTTCAAATTTCTCGTGAACGATCACCGATTCGGGCGAGGCGAGCACGTTGTCGATGTGTTGCTCTGGCAGGGGCAGGCCAGTCACCAATGTGTAGGGCACCCCCAACTCGCTGGCCGCCTTGGCGATGTCACGCGGTCCGGGGTTGCGTTCTCCACTCCAGTCGGGCAGCAGCCAGCGCCGCAGTGTGCTGTGGTGGCCTACCAGCACGCTGGTTTGCGGCAGCAGCAGTTCGCGAAACGCATCCAAATAGTCATCGATCTTGTCGTCTTCCCACCAAGACAGGTTGGGCATGTAAGCCACCACGGGCACACCATCGTAGTCGTCGGCCATTTCAGCGATCAGAGCGATGTTTTCGGGGGTGCCAACAAAGCCGACTTTGATGACCTGGATTGGCACGTCTTCGGCAATGCCGCGGGCTTGCTCGCCCACGGCCTCTTCGTCGAAGGGGTAAAAGTCTTGGATGCCACTGGTGTCACGCACATAGGTGCCGGTGACCACCGGCAAGGTGTGCGCACCGACCGAGCCCATGGCCAGCACGTCGCCGCTCAGGCCACCCGCGCCGCTGGGATCGTTGGCGTTGAAGCACAGCACACAGGCCAGCCCTTGCGATTCGCCTTCGTCTGTGCTGATTTCTGGGGCGGTGGCGTTGGTGGGTGTGTCTGTCATGAGCGGCGTTCGCGAGTCCTTGAACGGGCTGCACTGGGCGACCCGATACAATCAAATCATTCTATTCCACTCCCTGAATGTGACGCCCATATGGAAAGCAAAACTTGGATGTGCCTGATCTGCGGCTGGATTTATGACGAAGCCGTGGGCGACCCCGAACATGGCCTGGCGCCCGGAACCAAATGGGAAGATGTGCCCATGAACTGGACTTGCCCAGAGTGCGCTGCCCGAAAAGAAGACTTCGAAATGGTGGCCATTTGAAACTCTGGGTTGTCCTGGATTCACCAGAGCACACCAGCCGCCTTGTCAGGCGGCTTTTTTCTTGACCACGGCGTAGCGCTCCAGCGTTTTTTCTCGTGCTTGGGCATGGTCCACGATGGGCGCTGGGTAGGTCTTGCCGATGAGCACTCCGGCCGCTTGCAGTTCCATCTCGCCTGCCAACCAGGGTGCGTGGATCGATTTGTTGGACAGCTCGGCCAACTCGGGCACATAGCGCCGGATGAACTTGCCCTCGGCGTCGAACTTTTCACTCTGGCTGATGGGGTTGAAGATGCGAAAGTAGGGTTGGGCGTCGCAACCGCTGGAGCTGGCCCATTGCCAGCCGCCGTTGTTGGCAGAGAGGTCAAAATCGTTCAGATGGGTGGCGAAATACTTTTCGCCCCAGCGCCAGTCCACCCCCAGGTCTTTGCACAAAAAGCTGGCCACGACCATGCGCAGTCGGTTGTGCATGTAGCCGGTTTGGTTGAGCTGGCGCATGGCCGCGTCTACCAGTGGGTAGCCTGTATGGCCCTGGCACCAAGCGTTGAACAGCTTATGCCCATGCGGGCCATGGTCCCATCGGATGGCGTCGTAGTCGCGCTTGAAGCTCTCGCCTTGGCCCACGTGGACAAAGTTGGCCAACACCTGCACATAAAAGTCGCGCCAAATCAACTCTGAAAGCCAGACGGCCGCCCCTTCGCTGCCCCCCTGCATGCGGGCAAGGGCCTCGCGGGCGAGCTGGCGGATTGACACCGTGCCAAAGCGCAGGTGCACGCTCAAGTAGCTGGGGCCTTTGACCGCCGGGAAGTTGCGCCGCGCTTCGTAGTCGTCAATGCGGGGCAGAAAATCCGCCAACAGGTCTTGGGCACCCGACTCACCCGTGGGGATGCGCAGGGCCTTCAGGTTGGTGCTTTCAAAGTCCATGTCTTGCAAGGCGGGCACAGGTTGGCGCAGGGCAGGCGGGCGGGCGGCAAGGTGCTGCGCGAATGGCTCCACGGGGTAGGCCTTGAGGTAAAAATCATTCACCTTGCGCAGCCAAGCGTTCTTGTAGGGGGTGAACACCGTGAACGCCGTGCCCGACAAGGTCATGACCTCCTGGCGCTCGAAGACCACATGGTCCTTGCAGGTGTGAAATGCGATGCCGTGGTCCGCCAGGTGACCACGCACACGGTTGTCGCGCAATTGGGCTGCGGGCTCGTCGTCATGGCTGGCAAAAACGGCCAAAACGCCCAGATGGTGCGCCACTTTGGGAATCTCACGCTCGGCCACGCCATGGCTCACAATGAGGCCGCAGCCCTCGCCTCCGAGCGCGGCCAGCCGCTGGTCCAATTCCACCAGCGATTCGCGAATGAATTCGACACGACGGTCAGCCCGGGGCAGGGCGTTCAAAATCGCGGTGTCAAAGACAAAAGCCACGTGGACTTGGCGGCAGTGTTTGAGTGCGTGGTGGAGCGCTGCATTGTCGTGCAGCCGCAAATCCCGGCGCAACCAAACCAATCCGCTTGAAAAGGGGGAGTCCATGGAAGGTAAATACCTGTGGCACCAACCCGGCAGCCCGGGTATGGGGCCGTTAAAATCGGTGCATGTCTGCTGATTCTGCCTCCTTCACGCTCACGCATCACTTTTTGATCGCAATGCCCAGTTTGGAGGACGAGACTTTTTCCCGCTCTGTGGTTTACATGTGCGAGCACAGTGCACATGGCGCCATGGGGCTGATCATCAACAAGCCCAGTGAGCTCTCCATGCAGCATTTGTTTGACAAGGTGGACTTGCCACTGCGCCGAGATGACATGTTGTCCTCACCTGTTTTGTATGGTGGCCCCGTGCAGACCGACCGTGGCTTTGTGCTGCACGATCCGATCCACATAGAAGGCGCTGAACAAGAGGGTAACGCTGTCTTCGCATCCACACTCACCGTGCCTGGAGGCTTGGAGATGACCACTTCGCGCGATGTGCTTGAAGCGCTCTCGACGGGGGCTGGCCCGCGCCGCGTGCTGGTCACGCTGGGTTATGCGTCGTGGGGCAAAGGGCAACTTGAGTCTGAGTTGGCTGAAAATTCCTGGCTCACTGTTTCCGCCGATTTGGGTGTTGTGTTCGATACCCCCTTGGCCGAGCGCTACGAAAAAGCACTCGACCTCTTGGGCTTGAAGTCTTGGATGCTTTCACCCGAAGCCGGACACGCATGAGTCTTTCCGAGTCCACTGCCGTTCCGCTGACTCAGCAAAGTTTTTTGGCTTTTGACTATGGCCTCAAACGCACCGGCGTGGCCGTGGGCAACCGCTTGATGAAGACCGCCACGCCCCAAGGCACCATCGCTGCCGAGGGCGATGCCCGGTTTGAACAGATTGCCAAACGCATCAAGGAGTGGCAGCCTGACGCCCTTGTCATTGGCGTGCCAACCCACCCCGACGGCGGGGAACACGAAAACACCTTGCGCGCCCGCAAGTTCGGTCGCCAACTGAGGGGGCGCTTTGGCATGCCGGTGTACGAGGTGGACGAGCGTTACACCACGACAGAGGCCCATTCCTACGGTGCCAAAGACGCTGATGCGGCGGCAGCGGCCATCATTCTTGAACAATTTTTAAGGAACCTGCCATGAGTGCTTTGGCTTTGGATGCAGAGGCCCTGTACCAGGAGCTTTCGCGCGGGGTGCGCAGCTTGTGCCAGGCCGACACCCGTTTGGTGGGCATCACTTCAGGGGGCGCTTGGCTGGCCCAGCGCCTGCAACGTGACCTGGGCTTGACGGGTGAGTCGGGGCAGGTTTCCTCGGTCATGCACCGGGATGACTTTGCCCAGCGCGGCCTCTCGGCGGGCGGGCAGACCAGCCTGCCGTTTGAGGTCGACGGCGCCGACATTCTCATACTCGACGATGTGCTTTACACCGGGCGGACGATCCGCGCAGTGCTCAACGAACTCTTTGATTACGGCCGCCCGGCGCGTGTGCAGCTGGCCGTGCTGGTGGACCGCGGGGGGCGTCAGTTGCCGGTGCAAGCCGATTACGCCGCTGCCCGTGTGGCCTTGCCTGAGACGCAATCGCTGGCGCTGGCCCGCGACGCGGCGGGGCGCTTCAGTTTTGAAGTGGAGAACAAAGCCCCGCTTTCTTGAAGGCGCATCCTCAGGCCAAAAGGTGAGAACAACATGCTCTACAAACGCAACAACCCCCAACTCAACCAAAACGGCGAGCTGATCCACCTGCTCTCCACCGAAGGCCTGTCCAAGGACATCCTGACGCACATCCTCGACACCGCCAGCAGCTTTGTCAGCGTGAGCGACCGCGAGGTCAAAAAGGTGCCCCTCTTGCGCGGCAAGAGCGTGTTCAACCTGTTCTTTGAAAACAGCACACGAACCCGCACCACCTTCGACATCGCGGCCACCCGCTTGTCGGCCGATGTCTACACGCTCGACATTGCGCGCTCTTCGGCCAGCAAAGGCGAGTCGTTGCTCGACACCATCGCCAACCTGAGCGCGATGGCCGCTGACATCTTTGTGGTGCGCCACAGCGAGTCGGGCGCGCCTTACCTTATCGCGCAGCACGTCGCACCCCATGTGCACGTGGTCAACGCCGGTGACGGACGACACGCTCACCCCACCCAGGCGCTGCTGGACATGTACACCATCCGGCACTACAAAAAAGATTTTTCAAATCTCACTGTAGCCATCGTGGGCGATGTGCTGCACTCGCGTGTGGCGCGCTCGGACATCCACGCGCTCACCACGCTGGGTTGCGCCGAAGTGCGCGTGGTTGGCCCCAAGACCCTGGTGCCCGCCGACATGGCGCAAATGGGTGTGCGCGTCTTCAACAACCTCGAAGAGGGCATCAAGGGCTGTGACGTGGTCATCATGCTGCGCCTGCAAAACGAACGCATGAGTGGCGCGCTCTTGCCCTCCAGCCAGGAGTACTTTGAGAGCTTTGGCCTCACGCCCGAAAAACTGCAATTCGCCAAGCCCGACGCCATCGTCATGCACCCGGGGCCGATCAACCGGGGGGTCGAGATCGACTCGGCCGTGGTTGACGGCCAGCAAAGCGTGATCTTGCCGCAGGTGACCTTCGGCATCGCCGTGCGCATGGCGGTGATGAGCATCGTCGCGGGCAACGAGGCATAAGGACAAGAACATGAAGATCCTGATTCAAAACGGCCGCGTCATCGACCCCGCCAGCGGCTTTGACCAGACAGCGGATGTGGCGATCGCCGCCGGTCGCGTTGTGGCGATCGGTCAGGCACCAGCCGGCTTCGCCCCCAACCGCGTGATCAACGCCAAAGGCTGCATCGTGGCGCCCGGTCTGGTGGATTTGGCAGCGCGCCTGCGAGAGCCAGGCCAAGAGCACGCGGGCATGCTCGAGAGCGAAATGGCCGCCGCTGTGGCAGGTGGTGTGACCAGCCTGGTCTGTCCACCTGACACCGAGCCGGTGCTCGACGAACCGGGTCTCGTGGAGATGCTGCGTTACCGCGCCGAAAAGTTGCACCAGGCCCGCGTGTTGCCGCTGGGTGCGCTCACGGTGGGCCTCAAGGGCGAAGTGCTCACCGAGATGGGCCAACTCACTGCCGCCGGTTGCGTGGGCTTCAGCCAGGCCGAAGTGCCAATTCCCAGCACCCAGGTGTTGCAACGCGCCCTGCAATACGCCAGCAACTTTGGCTATGCCGTCTGGTTGCGCCCCCAAGATCTGCACCTGGGCCAAGGCGTCGCCGCCAGCGGCCCTTTGGCGACACGCATGGGCTTGTCGGGCGTGTCGGTGGCCGCCGAGACGATTGCCTTGCACACCCTCTTCGAACTCGTTCGATCGACCCAAGCCCATGTGCATCTTTGCCGCATCAGCAGCGCACAAGGGGTGGCACTGATTCGTCAGGCCAAGGCCGAAGGCCTGCCTGTCACGGCCGATGTGAGTATCAACTCGTTGCACCTGACCGATGCCGACATGGGCTACTTTGACAGCCGTGCGCGCCTCACGCCCGTATTGCGCCAGCAGCGCGACCGTGACGCGCTGCGCGCAGGCCTGGCCGACGGTACGCTCGATGCGCTGGTGTCGGACCACACCCCGGTCGATGCCGACGCCAAGGCCTTGCCTTTCGCCGAGGCCGAACCGGGTGCCACGGGCCTGGAGTTGCTCTGGAGCCTGGCCCTCAAATGGGGACAAGAGTCGGGCTTGCCTGTGCATCAAGTGCTCTCGCGCATCACTGCGGACCCGGCCCGTGTTTTGGGCGCTTCATTGTCCACCCTGCAAGGCTCCGTTGGACTGCTGGCTGTCGGGGGTGCTGCCGATGTGTGCGTGCTTTCTGAGCAAGGCCACTGGCTCGTGGGTGCAGAGTCACTGCGCAGCCAAGGCAAAAGCACACCTTTTTCGGGTTATGAATTGCCCGGTCGCGTGTTGGCCACCCTGGTGGGCGGCCAGGTGGCGTTCGACGCCGCCAAGGCCTGATGGCCAAGGCCCGCAGCGCTTCATGAAATCCTTGCTGGCCATTTGGAAGCTGCTGAGTGGCTTGTGCCATGTACTTTTGGGCATGTGGTGGGTTCATGTCCACTTTCCGCGCCTGGGTCCCGAGCAACGCGACATGAGGGTGCAGGTGTGGTCTTTGCGGTTTCTGGCACTCTGGGGCATTCACGTCAAGGTGCTGGGTCAGCCTGTGGTGTCAGGGCCGGCACTGATCGTGGCCAACCACATCTCTTGGCTCGACATTTCGGTGATGCACGCGGCGCGGCATTGCCGCTTTGTCTCCAAGTCTGACATCCGCGACTGGCCCATGGTGGGGACGCTGGCCAAGGGTTCAAAGACACTCTTCATCGAGCGGTCCAAACGCAAGGATGCGCTGCGCATGGTCAAGGACATGGCCAATGCCCTGAAAGAGGGCGATGTGCTGGCCGTCTTTCCGGAAGGCACGACCAGCGACGGGCAAGACCTGCTGCCTTTTCATGCCAACCTGATCCAAGCGGCCATCCTGGCCGACGCGCCGGTTCAGCCCATGTCGCTGAAGTTTGTCGATGCCCGCACGGGCGAGACCAGTTTTGCCCCTTGCTACATCGGTGACGACACCTTGATAGGCTCCATTTGGCGAACGCTCTCGGCCCCCCCCATTTTGGCGGTGGTCCATTTTGGTGAACCTCAGCTGGCCCATGGGCGCGACCGCCGAAGCTGGGCGAATGATTTGCGCCGAGACATCTTGTTGTTGCGTGATGTGGATGGATGCTGATTCAAGAATCCGAATCCAAGCAACGCGCTTGAGCGGGCGCGAGACGTTCCTTACGGGCTGCATTCTGTGCCAATGAGGGACCCAATACCGGTAGAAAGCAGCGCCGCGAGCGAGAGAATGGGCTCGGCTGCCGCTAAGATCCATGAGTGGTTGGCGCGCCTTCAGTTGCACTGTTCAAGCGAGGCCCTCACGGCGACGAATCAAGGAGTTCTCATGAAAATCTGTCAAATGATGACCACAGTGGTGCTGCTCACAGCATCGGCACTCGCTTGCGCGCAGGCTCCTGATGCTTTGCAGGTGCGTGGCTGGGCCGCCTCATGCGCCAACTGCCACGGCACCCTGGGCCAAGCCTTGGCGCCCATGCAGTCTTTGGCGGGCTCCCCCAAAGAGGTGATCGTGCAACGCATGATGGACTTCAAGTCCGGAAAAGTGCCCTCTGCCACCATCATGCATCAGCTGGCCAAGGGGTACAGCGATGAGCAGATCGTGGCCATAGCGGCCTACTTTGCCGCACAGAAACCTTGAGGATAAAAAACATGCAGCGTCGTCATTTCTTGCAGACAAGTTCTTCGCTCGGGGCCATGGGGCTGTTGTCCGCTTGCGCTTTGCCTGACAAAGGCAAAGGCCCCAAAGTGGTGGTCATCGGTGCCGGTTATGCCGGGGCCACGGCCGCCAAATACATCCGCATGTGGTCGGATTACGGCATCCAGGTGACGCTGGTCGAGCCCAACCCAACCTTCATTTCTTGCCCGATTTCCAACCTCGTGGTGGGCGGCAGCAAAACCTTGGCCGACATCACGATGCCCTATGACAACTTGGTCAAGCGCCATGGTGTCCAACTCATCCAAGACCGGGTGGTCAGCATCGACGCCGACAAGCGCTTGGTTCAACTCGCCAGTGGTAGCAGCTTGGCTTACGACCGTTTGGTGGTCTCGCCCGGTGTGGACTTCATATGGGAGACTTTGCCCGGCATGGCCCGCGAGGGGGCCAAAGACAAAGTGCTGCATGCATGGAAGGCCGGGGCCCAAACGGTGGCTTTGCGCAAGCAACTCGAAGCCATGCCTGACGGCGGGGTGTTTGCCATGTCGATCCCGATGGCCCCCTACCGTTGCCCGCCTGGGCCTTATGAGCGGGCGTGCCAAGTGGCCGATTACTTCAGCAAGGCCAAGCCCAAGAGCAAAGTCATCATCCTCGATGCCAACGACGACGTGACCTCCAAGGGGCCTTTGTTCAAGAAAGCCTGGAGCGAGCGTTACAAAGACATCGTGGAATACCGCCCCCGGCACAACGTACTGGATGTGGATGCGGCGACCCTCACGCTCAAGTTCGATTTCAATGACGACCTCAAAGCGGCGGTGCTCAATGTGATCCCGGCCATGCGGGCGGGCGATGTGGCCGCGCAAGCCGGCTTGGCAACGGCCAACAAGCGTTGGTGCGAGGTCGACTTTTTGACTTTCGAGTCCAAAGTGGTCAAGAACGTGCATGTGCTGGGCGATGCCACCTTGTCGGCTGCGCTCATGCCCAAGTCCGGCCACATGGCGAACCAGCACGGCAAAACTTGCGCTGCAGCGGTGGTGGCCTTGCTCACGGGCCAAGAGGTCAACCCGATGCCGATCTACAACAACACCTGCTACAGCTTTGTCAGCGCCACGGAAGTGGTCCATGTGGCCAGCGTTCACCGCTACGATGCCGACAAAAAAACCATGCTCACCGTGGCGGGCTCAGGGGGTGTGTCGGCTCAGGCCAACACGCTGGAGGGCGCTTATGCCATGGGCTGGGCGCGCAACATCTGGGCCGATACATTGGCCTGAGCCACTTGTTTTGACGAACCCATGAGCCAAGTGTTTGACCGCCGAACCACTGTCCAGTCACTGGCCGCTTTGGCTGGCATGTTGGCGTCTGCCGCCTACTCCGGACTGGCGCTGGCTTACAGCAAGCCCGCCTTCGATGCCCGAAGCGTGCAGGACGCCGCCAAGGCCCTGAGTTTGAGTACGCTGGCTGAGAGCAAGGACGTCACACTCACGGTGCCCGATGTGGCAGAAAACGGCGCCGCCGTGGGCGTCAGCTTTGGCGCCAACTTGCCGGGGGTGCGCCAATTGCTGCTGTTGGTGGACAAAAACCCCACGGCGCTGGTGGCCCGCTTTGTGCTGACCGATGCAGTGGATGCCCAGTTTTCGACCCGGCTCAAAATGGCCGAAACCTCGCAGGTGTATGCCGTCGCTGTCCTCGCCGATGGCCGTGCCTTGTTTGCGCGCAAAGAAGTCAAAGTCACCCTCGGCGGGTGCGGTGCCTGAATCATCAAGGAGCAGCCATTACCGAAGCCACCCGAATTCGAGCCCAATCTGCGGGAGACAAAGCCCAGGTGCGTGTCTTGATGAACCATGACATGGAGACCGGCTTGCGCAAGGACGCCGCAGGCAAACTGGTGCCGGCTTGGTACATCCAGGAAGCCGATGTCACACTCAACGGCAAGCTGGTGTTTTCGCTGGAGTGCGGTACGGCCGTGTCCAAAAACCCATTTTTGGTGTTCATGGTCAAAGGTGCCAAGGCCGGTGACAAGATCGGCGTTGCTTGGCGCGACAGCCGGGGTGTGAGCCGCACGGACGAGGCGTTGGTCCTTTGACTTGCATGCTGAGCCTTGCTCTGCACTGATAAGGGGTCAACGGCGTGTCTGCGGTTAGTGGTCTAGATCAGACAATCGCAGATATACCGTGTTGCATCTCTTACATACGGGAAAATCCAAAAGCTTCCGCGCATCTACTGAATCCAAAGGTGGCTTGCTTACTATCAGCCGAGGTAGGTGTGAAATCAAATTGGTCAATTAAATTTTTACTGATTTGATCTCGCCAATTGTTCTTGAAGTAGTTGCTTCTGTGACGTTATGAGCACTGGAATGCCAAGAGCCTTTGCCGCTTCCGAGGAAAAGTGAGCACCTGACTGTAGAAAGCCAAGTCTTCCTTCGCAAGTCATGAGAGATACAGATTTTTCTTTGTACAGCTTAGACCATTCAGCGCTCAGTGCTCTGCTCAGGTCCAAGCCCGGATAAGGTAAGGCGCTCGCAAGAATGTCGGCCTCGGTCACCAGAATGGTCATTTCATTGATTTCAAGAGGTCTTGCTGAAGGAGGTCGCGGTTTAAATTTCCTGTGAAGGTCACCCAACGACATGGGATCCGTACTCAAAACCATCGCATTCATGCGATCCAGGTCATGTGTGCCCAGCCCCATGGACTTCATATGGGGCGTATAGAGAAAAACAGACTTGGCCTCATTTTTCTTCGGCAAGATATTGATGTGCCCTTCATGGCCGTAATCGTGCAGGAGCATGGTCAAAATGCAAAGTGCTTCCTCTTTACCCAATGGGAATGATTCGCGGCTTGACAGTTGGCGTTGGGCTCGCAATAGGCACGCCATACTGACCAGTGTGTCTGCTGTGTGGAGTCGATTGTGGTAGTGCGGCTCAAAGCCATTTTCAGCCATTTGGGCACCTGTCATTTCCACAAGCGCCGCTGCCTGCATCAGAATGCCGTAAAAGGGCGTGTCCTCTAACCGGTGGGGTACTTGCACATCCTGCGTTAACCAATTCAAGGTTCCTGTTATCACCGATGGCAATCCGGCCCATTCCATTTGCCAGGAATTGCGCAATGCTCTGTAAGCATCCATCAAATCGGTCATGAGGTTGGGTATGTTTTTTGACAAAGTGTGCACCTTTTTGCATTTTAACTTAAACTTTAATA
>CAIJQQ010000021.1 GCA_903822825.1 uncultured Burkholderiales bacterium
ATCTTGCCATGCCAAGAAAGCGGTCTAGGTGGGCGGTTAAAATATTTATAAATCAACGAAAGATTGAACCACCCATCCCTGATTAGAACTTAGAAAAGTCCTAACTTGGCATGCGCGCATGGCTGAATCCGGATCAACAAGGCTCAGAGGACTCAAGGAGATTCGATGAAACACCGCCTCTGCCTGATGTGCCTGGGTCTTATGGGCTTTTTTGTGCATTTTTCGGCCCATGCCCTGAACAAAATCGATCACGACCTGGTTCAACAAGTCTTCCAAGAAATCTGCACGCAAGGGATTGAGGAGCCTCAGTGGGTCATGCGGCAAGCGATATTCGAAACTGGCTGGATGCGCGGCACATTCCTGATGCAAAAAAACAATCTTTTTGGTTTTCGCAAAGTCAAATACCTTCAGTTTGAAACTTGGCAACAAAGCGTGACTTATTACAAAGAATGGCAAGTCCGCAACTACAAGACTGGCAAAGAGTCGTACGGGGATTTTCTCAAGCGTATTCGGTATGGTGCGAAAGACTACCTCGTTCATCTCCATAAAATTCAATGGACACAAAACTGCCCTGAGCCCCTCCAGCAAGCGGCCGATCCCAAAGAATAACCACCATGGTTTTTTCCAGCCTCCTTTTTCTCTTCCTTTTTCTACCACTGTGTTTGGTGGTTTATTACCTCAGCCCAAGCAGGACAGCCAAAAATATTGTTCTTACATTTTTCTCGCTTGTCTTTTATGCATGGGGAGAACCCATTTGGGTCAGTCTCTTGCTTTTTTCAGCACTGATCGACTATGCCAATGGCCTGTTCATAGAGCATTTTCGAGGCAAAGCGATTGCCAAGCTCGGGCTCTACAGCACATTCGCCATCAATCTTGGCTTGCTTGCGAGCTTCAAATACGCTGACTTCATCGTTGAAAATGTGAACATCGCCACAGGCTTGTCTTTTTCTAAGCCTGGCTTGCTGCTGCCGATAGGCATTTCCTTTTACACATTTCAAACCATCTCTTACACCATCGATGTTTGGAAAGGCGAAGTCAAAGCACAACGTTCGTTCCTTAATTTCCTGTTGTTTGTGTCTTGCTTTCACCAACTTGTTGCAGGGCCCATTGTTCGTTATTCGCACATGGCAGCAGAGATTGAAAACCGGGTTTTTCATCTGCATGACTTCAGTGAAGGCGTCAACCGTTTTTGTCAGGGTCTTTTCAAAAAAGTCTTCATCGCCAATGTGGCTGGCGAAATTTGCCTGCAATTCATGGGAAAAGAGCCGGCGCAACTCAGCCAAGCGGGCAGCTGGTTGGGATTGGTGATGTTCAGTCTGCAAATTTATTTTGACTTCTCTGGCTACTCGGACATGGCCATTGGCCTGGGAAAAATGTTCGGGTTTTACTACCACGAGAACTTCAAATACCCATATACATCCAGGTCTGTCACTGACTTTTGGCGGCGCTGGCATATTTCATTGGGCACGTTCTTCCGGGACTATGTCTACATTCCATTGGGAGGCAATCGGCACCATGCCGTGCGAAATATTTTCATTGTTTGGGCGCTGACAGGACTGTGGCATGGAGCCAGCTGGAACTTCGTGATTTGGGGCTTGTACTTTGGCGTACTGCTTTTCATGGAAAAAGCTTTCATGCTCGAGTTGTTGTCCCGGCTGCCTCGAAGCCTGCAACACATCTACGCATTGTTCTTCATCGTCGTAGGCTGGGCCATTTTTTACTTCACTGACATGAATGCATTGGTCGCTTATCTCAAAGTGATGTTCGGTTTGACACCCGTTGAGGTCTCCAGCTACGAGGTAGAGGCCACACTTTGGGGGAACATCTACTGGATGGTGTTGACTGTGATCCTTTGCACACCTTTGATGAACAATGCCTTCAAGCACATCCAAATGCGTGTGTCAGATCAATTGAGTGGGGTTCTCATGGCGGTCATCAACCTGCTGTTGCTGGGCACCTGCGCAGTCCTTTTGGTTGGGCAGTCTTACAACCCCTTTATTTATTTCAGGTTCTGACATGCGTCCGATCGGCACCCCTATAAGCCAAAGACTCAATGCCGCAACTTTTTGCATCGCGCTTGGGATCGTCGGCATTTTGTTTTTGGCTTTACCTAAAGCTCATTTTTCGGAAGAAGAAAAACGCGAGTTGGCGGCACTGCCTGCATTGGAGTGGGGTTCGCTGATGTCGGGAAAGTTGGCCAAAGGTCTGGATGACTATGTGGCCGACAACTTCATATTTCGGTTGCAGGTCACCCACTGGGCACATGTGATCCGGAAATTTCGAGGTCAGCCAGAAGATGGCATTGAGTTGTTTGCCGCAACCAGCAACAAGAACACGACACCCAGCGGGACAGATGAAAATCGCGCAACAAACTCAGTCCAGCTCAGCCCCCCCCAGCAGGCAGACGCAGTGCCTACACCACCCGCCTCCAGCCGCCAAGAAGGCGCCCCCTTGAGCCAAGAACTTAAGCCCGCATTGTCGCCAGCAATGACACCCGCCATACAGGCGCCCCAAACGACGCAGGCCGAGCAACCACACACCACGACCAGCACAGCATCCGCCTCGAGCGAGCAAAGTGACAACACCCCCTACCAAAACATCGAGTCCCTGATCGTCTACAAAAATCGAGCCATTCAGGTGTTTGGGGGCAGCGCCAAATCCATTGCACCTTTTATCGCGATTGCCAACAGATACCACCAAGAGCTCGCACCCGATGTCCGCATCTATTGCATGGCCATTCCAGCAGGCAGTGACTTTTTTCTCCCACGCAAAGTCAATAAAGGGATCATGCGGGAAAAGGAAAGCATTGACCAATTGCATGCTGGATTGAACCCGGGAATTGTGAAAGTTCGTGCTTATGAGGCATTGTCAGGAAAGACAGACGAATACATCCAATTCCGCACAGATCATCACTGGACAGGTCTAGGGGCCTATTACGCTTACACCGCGTTTGCAGAGGCAGCGGGGGTGAGCGCACTGCCCCTGTCGTCATTGGTGAAAAAAGAAATTCCCAACTTCCTGGGCACGCTTTACTACAAAACACTGAGCAAGGACTTGGCAAGTCACCCTGACACAGTGGAGTATTTCAAAGTTCCGTTCAAAACCGATGCGCTTTATTTTCCCAAGGGCATGACCCATGGTTTGCCCACCAAGCTTTATGCTGAGAATGCCAAAGGAGGCAACAGTTACGGTGTCTTTCTGGGCAGCGACTTCCCCTTGATGAAAGTGGTGTCAGAAAACAAAACTGGTAAAAAAATCGTTGTGATCAAGGACTCTTATGGCAACGCTTTTGTGCCGTACCTGTCTTCACATTATGAAGAGGTCTACATCATTGATTACAGGTATTTTCAAGGCAACATCAAAACCCTGATCAAGAACAACGGCATTCAAGAAGTCCTTTTTGCACACAACACATTCATGCTCAACAGCCAATACACTGCCAGCAGGGCCCGTGGCTTCCTGGACGGCAGCAACTCCGCACCTTGAATCAGCCCCCACCGAATTGAATTATTCATGCACAAAATCTTCCGTCTGAGCAGCCTTTTCAAACTGTGGGTTTGCTTGGTCGTCGCCTTGTGCAGCGCGCCCAGTCTTGCACGACTGGTGTACCTGTGTGAAAGCCCTGATCAAGGCAACAAGTTGGTCGAGCACACGGAAGGTTCAACCGCCTGTGCGCCACTCAACCAAAGCGCATTGAACACAGATCCAAGGCTTGCACATGCGTCTTCAGGGCACATTCAGCCCCAACTGAACATATTTGAGTTTCATGACGCAAAGATCTTGCGCCCCCTGCAAGCCAAGTGGAACACGCCAGACAGCAGGATTTCCATTGCCCATTTCGGTGACTCGTTATTGCAGAACGGGTACGCCATCGACAGCATTCGCAAGACCATCGCCACAGTCAAACCATCTGCCGGTCGAGGAATGATCTTTCCTTACGCCATTGCACGCACTTATTCTCAATACGACTATTCATCCAGTTATGAGGGCAACTGGACTTCGGCCAACAGCATTCAGCTCTTCCCCAAGCTTGCCTTGGGTTTGTCAGGTTTTGCGGCGCACACCAACGATCCGACAAGCTCTTTTTCATTTCAGTTCAAAACGGCGTTGGACGCAGGCCCCAAGAATCTCCAAATTTTCTTGAAGGTCCCCTCTACAGGTTATCAATTGATCGTCGGCGTTGACGGCCTATACAAGGCCATCAACCTGGACCCGGTTTTCGAACAACAGTCACCGAGCGTCAAGATCAGCGTGCCTCAGCTTTCTGACAACTTGCGCATTGAAGTCATCAATACCAGCGCTGAACCGGGCACATTTGAGTTGCACGGTCTGAGCATTGAAAACAGCAGTTCGGGCGTCATCTATCACAACTTGGGCGTTGGCGGCGCTGCGTTCAACTCCATCAATTCGCAAGCTCTTTTCGCTCGTCAATTGCCCAGCATTGCGCCCGATGTGGTGGTTCTGGACTGGGGCACCAATGACATCATTTACAAAAATACAGTTCCTGCCAACCATGCTGAAGTTGTTTTGCGAACCATTGAGAAAGTTCGTGCCAGTGCGCCCAACGCTGTCATTGTTCTGACCTCTGTCCAAGACATGAATTTTCGCGGGAAAAATATCACGGCTGCCAAACAATACGCAGACTTGATGCGCAAACTTGCCTTTGAAAATGATTGCCTCTTTTACGACTGGTACCGCGTCTCTGGTGGCGCAAATACCATGCGAAGCTGGGTATCCGACACCCTGGCCAGCAAAGACAACATCCATCTGAACGAGCGAGGTTATCGCATCAAAGGCCGAGCATTCGGCCAGGCCTTGCTTCAAACGTTGGAATTCAACCGGCAATACCCCCAATCAAATGCTTTGGAAATTCAATTGGCAACCAGCAAGTCAAACAAGGCTTTGGCTCAAATTAAAAGAAAAACTCCCCCAAACACCAAACCGGCCAACACTGGAAATCTCAAGCCAAACAGCAAAGCGCCAAGAAAGAAGTAGTGAGGCGAGACCTCAATAAAACGGAACGCTCGCTCCGCCTGCGACCCCATCCATGCGCTCCTGCTCCGCCATGACCTTGGCCACGTAACCGCCATCCTCGGTGACGCTATTGCCTCCGAGGTAATAACGCAAGCCCTCAGTCAAGTTGCCTTTGATGCGAATGCAATCGGCCAACACATGCACCCCCACCCGCATATTGGCCACAGGATCGAAAGCGGCGTACGTCCCGCCATAAACTTCGTATCTTTTCGCATGGATTTCAGTCATCACCTGCATCAACCCCTGAGCGCCTGCTGCGCTTTGTATGTAGGGATGAAATCCTGATTCAACTGCCATGACAGCCAAAATCAAATGCGCTGGCATTTTGTGTTGTATTGAGAGTTGATGAGCCTCAGCCACAAGAACAGCCAAAGGCTCTGGAGCGACACGGTATTTTTGACCCAGCCATTGCGCGACCGCCGCCTGCGCTGCTGGCAAAGCCTTCAAATCCATGGCCACTGTGCGCTTTTGGGTGTCCTCTTGCGGGACAAGCCGCTCCAGCGATGGGTATTGCTGAGCCCATTCAAAAACATGTGTCTTCATGTTCTCAATCCAGGATGGCCGAATCCAAAACAAAATGCCGACTGAAAAAGCAAGCACGCCCACAAGCCAAAGGCTGCTATGCAATACCAAGAAAAATCCGCTCCCCGCATCACGGCATGCGCAACGGAAATCTTGCCACCATCTTTGAATTAAAGACATCCCAAAAGTATCTCACACCCCTCTTGGAACAAAACTGGATAATCACCCCATGTCTTCCAAACCCCGTGTGGTCGTCGGCCTGTCCGGCGGCGTCGATTCCGCCGTCACTGCGCACCTGCTCAAACAACAAGGCCATGAGGTGATCGGCATCTTCATGAAAAATTGGGAAGATGACGACGACAGCGAACACTGCTCGTCCAACATCGATTTTGTTGACGCTGCTGCTGTTGCTGACGTCATTGGCATTGAAATTGAGCACGTGAATTTTGCCTCCGAATACAAAGACCGTGTTTTTTCCGAGTTCCTGCGTGAATACCAAGCAGGGCGCACGCCCAACCCCGACATCCTGTGCAATGCCGAAATCAAGTTCAAATCTTTTCTGGACCACGCCATGCGCTTGGGGGCCGAGAAGATCGCCACCGGTCACTATTGCCGAGTGCAACTGAACGGAAAGACGGGCCGCCACGAACTGCTCAAAGGCTTGGACCCGTCCAAGGACCAAAGTTACTTTCTGCACCGCCTGAACCAGGCGCAGCTGTCCAAAACACTGTTTCCGGTCGGCGAGCTTCACAAGACCGAGGTGCGCCGCATTGCGCAAGAGATCGGCCTGCCCAACGCCAAGAAAAAAGATTCCACCGGCATCTGTTTCATCGGCGAGCGTCCTTTCCGCGAATTTCTGAACAGATACATCAGCAAGGAACCCGGACCGATCAAGGACCCCACGGGCCGCACCATTGGCCAGCATGTGGGTCTGAGCTTTTACACCCTGGGTCAGCGCCAAGGCCTGGGCATTGGCGGCATCAAGGCCAAAGGCGCAGAAATGGAAGCACTCCGCGCCCGCGGATTGCGCGGCGCTGGCGAGCACACACCTTGGTTTGTGGCCCGCAAAGACATCGAGAAAAACACCTTGTGGGTCGTGCAAGGGCACGACCACCCCTGGCTTCTCTCGCCCGGACTGCTGGCCGATGACGCCAACTGGTGCGCAGGCGTGCCACCCGCCCCCGGCCAATACGCTGCCAAAACACGTTACCGCCAAGCCGATGCGCCCTGCCAACTGCTCAACAGCGCAGGCGACGGCACAGCTGATGCGTTCCAATTGCAGTTCCCCGAGGACCAATGGGCCGTGACGCCCGGGCAAAGCGCCGTGCTCTATGACGGGGATGTGTGCCTGGGCGGCGGCGTGATCTCTGGCGCCATGGCGCACGCCTGACTTCTCACTGAGGCCGCATTTGAAAATCGATTTTGACGGGCTGCAGGCCTTTGTTTGCGTGGCGGAGCTCAGCAGCTTTGTCAAAGCCGCTGAGCAGCTGCACCTGACGCAAACCGCACTCACCCGTCGCATCCAAAAGCTCGAGAGCTTGCTGGACACCCGGCTGCTGGACCGCACCACCCGCAAAGTGGAACTCACGCCCACAGGCCGAGACTTTTTACCCCAGGCAAAGCAACTGGTGCTGGACGCCACCCGCACACTGGCCCGCGTGCGCGACAAAGCCCAAGCCAGCGGTGGGCACTTCACACTGGCCTGCGTACCCTCTCTCACCACGCATGTTTTGCCAGAGCTCATCCGCATTTATGCCCAGAAAAGCCCAGGCAACACATTGCGGCTACTCGACGCCTCCTCGCACGATGTGCGCGCTGCCGTGCTGGACGGGCAGGCCGAATTGGGCATCGCCATCAACGGTGAGCAGCATGCCGAGCTGCAAGAGGTCGCACTTTTCGAAGACCCGCTGACCTTGTTGTGCCCCACCCCCCATGCCCTGAAGGACAGGCGCACAGTCAGCTGGACCGACCTGCAAAGCTTGGAGCTGATTGTGGTGAGCAGCTTCATGGCCACACGCATGTTCCTGGATTACCAACTGGGCCAGCGCGGTATCCGCCTGAGCGGCCACTATGAGGTGCAGCACCACGCCACCGCGATCAATCTGGTGGCCGCAGGCGTGGGCAGCGCCATCCTGCCCTCGTCCACGTTTGAAAACGGCGACCGGCCCAACGTGGTCAAGATCCCCCTCATCGGCCCAGTGGTCAAGCGGCGCGTGACCCTGCTGCGCCGCAAGCAGCCCAGCCTGTCGGCCGCCGCAGAAAGCTTTTACCAACTGACCTTGAACCACTTCGGCAAACGTCGCCGGAAAGATTGATGCGGTAAACGCAATAATGAGGGTAAATATTTCATTTCACAAATTCAGGCGTTTCACCGACACTGCGCCCTGAATGGACAAACAAGGATGTGACATGGGCACCGACGTGCTGGTGATTGGCGGCGGCAATGCCGCCTTGTGCGCGGCCCTGATGGCCGCCGAAGCGGGTGCCAGCGTGACGCTGCTCGAAGCCGCCCCACGCGAGTGGCGCGGCGGCAATTCGGGCCACACCCGCAACCTGCGTTGCATGCACGATGCGCCGCAAGACGTGCTGATCGACGCCTACCCCGAAGAAGAATTTTGGCAAGACCTGCTCAAAGTCACAGGCGGGATCACCAATGAAAAATTGGCCCGACTGACCATCCGCGCGTCCAGCACTTGCCGCGACTGGATGCGACGGCATGGCGTTCACTTTCAACCGCCACTGTCGGGGGCGCTGCATGTGGCACGCACCAACGCTTTCTTCATGGGCGGGGGCAAGGCGCTGGTCAATGCCTACTACCGCAGTGCAGAAAAAATGGGCGTTCAGATCCGCTACAACGCGCCCGTGGAGCGACTCGAAATCGAGAATGGCCGCTTTGTGGCGGCCTGGGTGGGCACTGAACGCATCACCGCCAAAACCTGCGTGCTCGCTGCGGGCGGGTTTGAGTCCAACCGCGATTGGCTGCGCGAAGCCTGGGGCCAAAACGAGCGCGGCGAATGGCCTGCCGACAACTTCTTGATCCGGGGCACCCGCTTCAACCAAGGCGTATTGCTCAAGCACATGCTGGCACAAGGCGCCGATCCGATCGGCGACGCCACGCAAGCGCACATGGTGGCGATCGACGCCCGCGCGCCCCTGTACGACGGCGGCATCTGCACACGCATCGACTGTGTGTCGCTCGGCGTGGTGGTCAACACCGAGGCCCAGCGTTTTTACGATGAGGGCGAAGATTTCTGGCCCAAGCGCTACGCCATCTGGGGCCGTCTGGTGGCGCAGCAACCCGGCCAAACGGCTTACTCGATCATCGACAGCAAGGCCATTGGCCGATTCATGCCGCCCGTGTTCGAGGGCGTCCAAGCCAACACCCTGCCGGAGCTGGCCCAAAAAATCGGGCTGGATGTGGCCACCTTCATGCAAACCCTCAACGACTACAACGCGGCCTGCCGCCCGGGCACCTTTGACCATACGACGCTCGACGACTGCCACACCGAAGGTGTGAGCCCGGCCAAAACGCACTGGGCGCGCACCATCGACACCGGCCCGTTCTACGCCTATGCAGTGCGCCCCGGCGTGACCTTCACCTACCTCGGACTGGAGACCGACGACACCGCAGCCGTGCGCTTTGGCGGCGTGCCCAGCGACAACCTGTTTGTGGCGGGCGAAATGATGGCAGGCAATGTGCTGGGCAAGGGCTACACCGCTGGCGTAGGGATGTCGATTGGCACCGCCTTCGGTCGCATCGCGGGCACCCAAGCCGCGCAAGCCTCAGGGTTCGGAGCGAAATCATGACTTCACTGCTGCAACTCACCCAAGATGCCAAAGCCCTGGCCAACGGCCAGTGGGTCCCTACAGAACCCGAGAGCGAAACCGCACGGCAGCTGCAAATCTGCAATGCCTGCCGCTATTGCGAAGGCTTTTGCGCGGTCTTTCCGGCCATGACGCGCCGCCTGTCGTTTGGCCAAGCCGACATCCACTTCTTGGCCAATCTCTGTCACAACTGCGGCGCTTGCCTGCACACCTGTCAGTACGCTGCACCGCACGACTTTGCCGTCAACATCCCCAAAGCCATGGCGCAAGTGCGTGGTCAGACTTACGCGCATTACGCTTGGCCGGCGCCGCTGGGCAAGCTTTACCAGCGCAACGGCCTGACCCTCAGCTTGGCGCTGGCCGCTGGCTTGGCGTTGTTCTTGTGGCTGGCGCAGCAGGGTGCGTCAACTGGCCCCGTCAGCAACTTCTACAGCATCTTCCCGCACAACCTGCTGGTGAGCCTCTTCGCGCCCGTGTTCCTGTTCGCGGTGCTGGCTCTGGCCCTGGGCGTGCGCCGCTTTTGGCGAGACATCACCCCTGCCACCAGTGGGGCTTCGGTCACCCCGCCCGCTGCCGCCGAGGCCACGCACGATGTGCTGCGCCTTAAATACCTGGACGGAGGCCACGGCGAGGGCTGCAACAACGAAGACGACGCCTTCTCATTGGCGCGCAGTCGAGCCCACCACCTGACCTTCTACGGCTTCCTGCTTTGCTTTGCCGCCACCAGCGTGGCCACGCTCTACCACTACGCTCTGAAACTGCCCGCACCCTACGACCTGCCCAGCTTGCCCAAGCTGCTGGGCGTGGTGGGTGGCATCAGTTTGACTTTGGGCACAGCAGGCCTGTTCAAGCTCAAGCTGCAGCGCCACCCCGAGCAAGGCGACGCGGCTCAAAAGCCCATGGACCTGGGCTTCATCGCGCTGCTGTTCCTCATCAGCGTCAGTGGCCTGGGCCTGTGGCTGGCACGCGGCCATGCAACCATGCCCACCTGGTTGGTGATTCACTTGGGCGCGGTCATGGCCTTGTTCGCCACCTTGCCTTACAACAAATTTGCCCACGGCATTTTTCGCACAGCATCTTTGCTGCGCCACGCCGTCGAGAAACGACAACCCAACCCCATCGGGCTGGGCAACGACTGAACCTTGAGGAGGTCCCCATGACAAAACGCTGCACCCTGCAAGCCATCGCCTGCGTGGCCCTGGCCAGCTTGGGCCTGAGCGCTTCGGCACAAACCTTTCCCCCAAAAAAAACCATCAGCATGGTGGTGGGTTTTGCAGCAGGCGGCGCCGCCGACACGGGCGCGCGCATCATCGCCAAAAAGCTGGGCGAGAACATCGGCGCCTCGGTCGTGATTGACAACAAACCCGGTGCAGGCGGCAACATCGCCCACCAGTTCGCGGCCCAAGGGCCAGCTGACGGCAGCGTGATTTTGTTCGGCTCGGTCGGACCGCTCACCATCGCGCCGCACATGATGAAGCTGCCCTATGACCCGGTGAAAGACCTCTCGCCCATCACCATGGGCGTGAACTTCCCCAATGTGCTGGTGGTCGGCGCGCATACCGGCATCAAAACCTTTGCGGAGTTTGTCGCCTATGCCAAAAAGAATCCAGGCAAACTCGACTTCGCATCGACTGGCGCTGGTTCTGCATCGCACCTGGCCGGTGAACTGCTCAACGACATGGCCAACATCGACACTGTGCATGTGCCCTACAAAGGCGGGGCGCCGGCCATGCAGGACCTGATCGGTGGCCGGGTCGCAGCGTATTACTCTACGCTGTCCACCGCCTTGCCGCACATCGAAAGCGGCAAGCTGACCCCCTTGGCCAGCACGGGCACCATGCGCTTGAGCGCGTTTCCCAAATTACCCACCATCGCCGAATCGGGTTTTCCCGGCTTCAGTGCGACCAACTGGTACGCCTTTGTGGCCTCATCCAAAGTACCCCAGCCCATGCTGGACCGCTGGAACACAGAGCTGGTCAAAGTGCTCAAGAGCCCCGAGGTGATCGAACAACTCAATAGCCACGGCCTGACACCTCAACCGAGCACACGCGAAGAGTTTGCCAAATACATGGTCAAGGAAACGGCCACGTGGGGGCGTGTGATCCGCGAGCGCAAAATCACCGCCGAATAACTGCAAAATCTGAGCTGCCTCATGAAACCGCTGAACACCGTCACCCTTCGTGGCCTGCTCGCCAGCACCTTGCTGGCCTTGGCTTCAGTGGCAGCCCAAGCCGCGGAAATCCGCGTCATCACCTCCGGCGCTTTCACCGAAGCCTACAAAAAACTGGTGCCCATCTTCGAAGCTGCCAGTGGCCACCAAGTCATCAGCGCTTTCGGCGCATCGATCGGCAACGCGCCCGACTCGATCCCCAGCCGCTTTGCCCGCGGCGAAAAGTTCGACCTGGTGATCCTGTCTGAGGGCGGCCTCGAAGCCCTGATGAAAGACGGCAAGCTCGTGGACGGCAGCCGTGTGGACCTGGCCCGCTCGCAGATCGGTGTGGCCGTGCGCAAGGGCACACGCAAGCCCGACATCAGCTCTGTCGAAGCCCTCAAGCAAACTCTGCTCAACGCCAAGTCGGTGGCCTACTCGGCCAGCGCCAGCGGCTCTTACCTGTCCACCGAGCTGTTCCCCAAGCTGGGCATTGCCGAACAAATGCAAAAGACCGCCCAAAAGATCATGAGCGAGCGCGTGGGTGCGGTGGTCGCGCGCGGCGACGCCGAGCTGGGTTTTCAGCAGGTCAGCGAACTGATCTACTTCAAGGAACTCGACTTCGTGGGCACCCTGCCCGAGGCCGTGCAGCAAACCATCTTCTTCTCATCGGCACTGGTGCAAGGCGCCGAGCAAACTGAAGTGGCCAAGCAACTTGTGCGCTTTTTCACGTCGCCGTCCGTGGCCGAGATTGTGCGCGGCACAGGCTTGGACCCTGCAGTCCAGTAAAAAACCCGCAGTCTCTCGATCTGCGGGTTGGCTGGCCTGAGCAAACTGGCTCAGAACGGGATGTCATCGTCCATGTCGTCAAAACCGCTCGGCGCAGGCGCAGCTGCGGGGCGTGCTGCAGGCGCAGCTGCGGGGCGCTGTGCAGGCGCTGCAGGACGGGAGTAACCGCCGCCGCCCGAAGCAGAACCCCCCTCTTCACCGCCATTGCCGCCGCCCATGCCTTGGCGCGAGCCCAGCATCTGCATGCTGTCGGCACGAATTTCGGTGGCGAATTTCTCAACGCCGTCCTTGTCGGTGTACTTTCGGGTACGCAAGCTGCCCTCCACATAGACCTGTGAGCCTTTTTTCAGATATTGGCCAGCGATCTCGGCCAGCTTGCCGAAAAAGCTGATGCGGTGCCACTCGGTGGCCTCTTTCATGTCGCCGGACTGCTTGTCCTTGTAGCGGTCGGTGGTGGCCACCGTGATGTTGGTCACGGCGTCGCCCGAAGGCATGTAGCGGGTTTCAGGGTCGCGGCCCAAATTGCCGACGATGATGACTTTGTTGACGGATGCCATGGTGAACTCCTCAGATATCCCGCAATTATGCGTCCTGGCGCGCAGCGTGTTGTAAAGCCCCAAAGCCGAGCCACGCACCGGCTTGGACGTCAGCCGCGACGGCAGTCCAAGCTCAAATGCTTTCAGAATGTTGAAGCCACAGAAAAAGGCAAAGTGCTGCTGTTGGACATGCGTTCATTTCCTTGATTGAGGCGGATTCCCATGCATTTTTCGCCAGACCGGATAATCAAAGGTTTTGCTGACCGGGCACCCTGTGACTTCTGCACCGACATCTCCGCCGACCGAGAACGACCTCTACCTGGCCAAAGCGCTGCGGCAAACCCACATCAGCGTGAGGGGAGCGCGCACCCACAACCTGAAAAACATCGATCTCGACATCCCGCGCAACCAGCTGGTGGTGATCACAGGCCTGTCGGGCTCGGGCAAGTCCAGCCTGGCCTTTGACACGCTGTATGCCGAAGGCCAGCGCCGCTATGTGGAGAGCCTGTCGGCCTATGCGCGGCAGTTTTTGCAGCTGATGGACAAGCCCGATGTGGACCTGATCGAGGGCTTGTCGCCCGCCATCAGCATCGAGCAAAAGGCGACCAGCCACAACCCGCGCTCGACTGTTGGCACCGTGACCGAGATCCACGACTACCTGCGCCTGCTGTATGCCCGCGCAGGCACACCCTACTGCCCCGACCACAATCTGCCCCTGCAGGCACAGACAGTCAGCCAAATGGTCGACGCCGTGTTGGCCCTGCCCGAAGACACCAAGCTGATGATCCTGGCACCCATTGCGCGTGAGAAAAAAGGCGAATTTGAAAAAGTCTTCGAGCAAATGCAGGCGCTGGGTTATGTGCGCTTTCGCATCAATGGCCAGACGGTGGAAGTCGAAGACCTGCCCACGCTCAAGAAAACCGAGAAACACAACATCGATGTGGTGGTCGACCGCATCAAAGTGCGATCTGAGGAGGATGCCAAGGCGAGGGATGCCCTGCGCCAGCGCTTGGCCGAAAGCTTTGAGGCCGCGCTGCAACTGGCAGAACACCGCGCCGTGGCACTCGAGATGGACACGGGGAAAGAACACCTGTTCAACGCCAAGTTCTCCTGCCCGGTGTGCACCTATTCCATCAGCGAGCTCGAACCGCGTCTGTTCTCATTCAACTCGCCCATGGGTGCGTGCCCGACCTGCGACGGCATTGGCAGCATGGCGTTTTTCGACCCCGAGCGCGTCGTGGCCTTCCCCTCGCTCAGCTTGGCCAGTGGGGCCATCAAGGGCTGGGACAGGCGCAACGGCTTTTACTTCAGCATGCTCGAAAGCTTGGCCAAGCATTACCAGTTCGACATCGAAACGCCATTCGAGAAACTCGCGCCCATCCATCAACAGGTGTTGCTGCAAGGCTCGGGGCTGGAGGAAATCAAGTTCAGCTACACGATGGAGTCCGGCGCCTCGCAAGGCAAAAAGGTCAGCAAGAAGCACCCGTTTGAAGGGATCATTCCCAACATGACCCGGCGCTACCGCGAGACCGACTCGTCGGTGGTGCGCGAAGACTTGGCGCGCTACCGCAACATGCAGGCCTGTACCGATTGCCTAGGCACACGCCTCAAGCGCGAAGCGCGCCATGTGCGCATTGGCGAAGGCGCACAAGCCCGCGCCATTTACGAAATCAGCCACATCACGCTGGGCGAGTCGCAGCAGTATTTTCAGGGCCTGACCATGCACGGCGCGAAGGCCGAGATCGCCGACAAGGTGGTGCGCGAGATCGCCCTGCGCCTGAAGTTTTTGAACGACGTGGGCCTGAACTATTTGAGTCTGGACCGCAGCGCAGACACCTTGTCCGGCGGTGAATCGCAGCGCATCCGGCTGGCCAGCCAGATCGGCTCTGGGCTCACAGGCGTGATGTATGTTCTGGACGAACCCAGCATCGGTTTGCACCAGCGCGACAACGACCGGCTGATCGGCACCCTGCAACACCTGCGCGACATCGGCAACAGCGTGCTGGTGGTTGAGCACGACGAAGACATGATCCGGGTGGCAGACCACGTCATCGACATGGGGCCCGGCGCGGGCGTGCACGGCGGGCGCGTCATGGCGCAAGGCACTTGCGCCGACATTTTGGCCGCGCCCGACTCGGTCACCGGCCAATACATGTCGGGCCGCAAAAAGATCGAAATCCCCAAACGCCACAAGGCAGGCAAGGACTTCATCGAGATCGTCGGCGCGTCGGGCAACAACCTGAAAAGCGTGAACGTGAAGTTTCCGGTGGGTCTGCTCACCTGCGTGACGGGTGTGTCCGGCTCAGGCAAGTCCACGCTGGTGAATGACACGCTCTACACCGCCGCTGCCCACCAGATCCACCGCGCCCACGACGAGGCTGCCGCGCACGAAGCCATCTTGGGGCTGGAACACTTTGACAAAGTCATCAACGTCGACCAGTCGCCCATTGGCCGCACCCCGCGCAGCAACCCCGCCACCTACACCGGGCTGTTCACCCACATCCGCGAGCTGATGGCCGAAGTGCCAGCCGCACGCGAGCGGGGCTACGGTCCGGGACGCTTCAGTTTCAACGTGAGCGCATCGTCGGGAGGTGGCCGATGTGAAGCCTGCCAGGGCGACGGCATGGTCAAAGTGGAGATGCACTTTTTGCCTAATGTGTACGTGCCTTGCGACGTGTGCCACGGCATGCGCTACAACCGCGAAACCCTTGAAGTGCAATACAAGGGCCAGAACATCGCGCAGATCCTGAACATGACGGTGGAAGCCGCGCACCAGTTCTTCAGCGCCGTGCCCAACATCGCGCGCAAACTGCAGACCCTGCTCGACGTGGGCCTGACTTACATACGGCTGGGGCAAAGCGCCACCACCTTGTCGGGCGGCGAAGCGCAGCGTGTCAAGCTCGCGTTGGAACTGTCCAAGCGCGACACGGGCCGCACCCTCTACATCCTGGACGAACCCACCACTGGCCTGCACTTTGCCGACATCGATTTATTGCTCAAAGTGCTGCACCAGCTGCGCGACGCGGGCAACACCATCGTCATCATCGAACACAACCTCGACGTGATCAAAACCGCCGACTGGCTGATCGACATGGGGCCAGAAGGCGGTGCGGGCGGTGGCACAGTGCTGGGCGAAGGCACACCCGAGCAACTGGCCAAAAACAAGGCGAGCTTCACGGGCCACTATTTGGCCCGCTTGCTCTCTTGATCCGGCCCGATGATGTTTGCATTAACTTTTTTTGTGGGAGCGGCGCCCTCGCCGCGATGGCGCCTCACAGACCACCACACATCGCCCCGAGGGCGGGGCTCCCACACCTTTTCATCAAACCACTTTTGAAATTTCAAGTACCTATGAAAACCGTGATCCGTGCCTTTTTCCGAACCCTGCGCATCGTGCTCGGCCCGTTCATGTTGCTCAAAGAGCGCCTGACCCAGCCAGCTGGCGTGCAACGCGCACCCGCCGAACAAGCCGCTGTCGATCAAGCCTGCCAAAGCCTGGCGCTCTACCAGTTCAGCACCTGCCCGTTTTGCATCAAGGTGCGCCAGGAAATGCGTCGCCTGGCACTGCCCATTGAAAAGCGCGACGCGCAACACAACGCTGCCAACCGAGAACAACTGCTGCAAGGCAGCGGCGCCACCAAAGTGCCATGCCTCCAAATCACCGATGCCAACGGCCAAACCCGTTGGCTGCAGGATTCGGCTGCGATCGCGGCCTATTTGCATGAGCGTTTTGCGAAACCAATTGCTTGACCCATGTCATCCCGCCTTGAAGGTGGGTCAGCACAATAGGGTTCTCAGGGAGAGCACCATGCAAACCGTCCGCACCCATTACGACAAATTCAGCCGTGCGCTGCACTGGCTCACAGCCATCGCGGTCATCGCCGCCTACGTCCTGGGGCCTGAGCACTTTGGCCGCGAAATGCGCGATGGGCTTGACCCGGCCACCCGCCTGGACATCGTGGTGCACGAATCCTTGGGCGTGCTGGTGATGACGCTGACTTTGCTGCGACTGCTGTGGGTGGCTCTGCGCCCCGCCAAACCCCAATTTGACATGCCCAGGTGGATGCACTTGGCATCCCAAGCCACCCAAGGTTTGCTTTGGCTGATGCTTTTGGCAGTGCCTGCCAGCGCACTGCTGGCATTGGGCAGCGAAGGTCATCCGTTCACCCTGCTGGGGGGCGTGCGCGTGAACGACATCCCTTTCACCGCCAACTCCCCATTGGCCGACTTGGCCGATTGGGGTGAGGTTCACGGCCTGCTGGGCGAGATGATTTTGTGGCTGTCTGGCCTGCATGCGATCGCAGGCATCGGTCACCACTTTGTCCTCAAAGACGGCGTCTTGCGCTCCATGCTGCCGCCACGCAGCTGAGTGCACATTGACAAACGGAAACCGAACTCAAGCACACGCTTGAAACCACTGAGCGGTCAAGCCGCTTGCACCACGGTCAATAAAGTTTGACCATTCGCGACCAGCTTTTCCCCTTCAGCATCCACAGCAAACAAATCGCAGCTGGTGAACACCTGCGATTTGCCTGGCTTGACCACCCGCGCCCGGGCAATGAATTTTTGACCTACGGCAGGCCGCAAGCAGTTCACTGAAAAATGGGCGGCCAACACATTCGGCCCCACCACGGTGGCGGCTGCAAAACCGCAGGCGGTGTCGATCAAGGTGCCGATCAAACCGGCATGCAAGAAGCCCGAATACTGGGCGACTTCCGGACGCCAAGGCATCTGGATTTCCACCACACCAGGCTCGGCCACCGCCACTTCGATGCCGCACCACCGATTGAATTCGGCCATGGCATTGATCTTTTTGAGCATGTCGAGTGGACTCATGTCGATTTCCTTTGTTGGGTTTCAAACCACCCGATGTGGTCCATCAGTTTTTTGCGAAGTGCTTTCTGCTCGGTCATGAGCTGGTCTATCTCGGCCACACGCTGATGGATCGCGTCGATCATGTCTTGCGCTGACAACTGGCCCGCTTTGAAGCGCGGCAAATACTCGGCAATCAAGGGCAACGAGAAGCCCATCTCCCGCGACATGGCAATGAAGATGACGTGCTTCACGGTTTTGTCGTCGTACTCACGGTAGCCATTGGGCAGCCTCTGACTTTCAATGAGGCCATCAGCTTCATAACGCCGCAAGCGGTGCACCGACACCTGGGTCTTGGCAGAGAGTTCTGAAATGCGCATGAATCCAGTCTAGCAACGCTCGCACAGCGCCAAGGTTCATCTCTTTGACGCATGGGCGACAAGCCTGAGATGTGGCTGCGCCGCAGGTGATACCCCGCTGCGCCTTGCTGGTGTACAAAACACCCATCTTCAGGAGCGCCCCGATGACCCCTCACCTCGCTTTACCCCACGCCCAACCCGCTGATGTGGGCTTGTGCCCCGAACGTACGCAGCGCCTGATGGACGTGCTGCGCCGAGAAGTGGCCAGCGGCCGACTGCCGGGCGCGGTGGCCATGGTGGCTCGCAAAGGCCAAATCGCCTTGTTCGAGGCCGTAGGCCAGCAAGACCCCGGCACGGGCGCACAGATGAAAACCGACAGCATCTTCCGCATCTACTCGATGACCAAGCCGGTCGTGTCGGTGGCGGTGATGATGCTGGTTGAGCGTGGGCAATTGCTGCTCTCCGACCCGGTCAGCCGATGGATGCCCGAGTACGCGAACCAACAGGTGGCAACAGCCAATGGGTTGGAACCGGTCAAGCAAGAAGCCACGGTGCAAGACCTGCTGCGCCACACGGCAGGGCTGACCTATGAATTTTTGGGCGACTCGACCGTGCAGCGCCAATACGGCGCGGTGAAGATCGCCTCCCGCGAGCGCACAAATGCCGAGTTCTCGCAAACACTCGCCGCGCTGCCGCTACAGTTCCAGCCCGGCACCGTGTGGGCCTACAGCCGCGCCACCGATGTGCTGGGGCGGCTGGTCGAGGTGGTGAGCGGGCAAGGCTTGGGCGCATTTTTGCAAGCCGCAATCTTTGGCCCGCTGGGCATGGTGGACACCGGCTTTGCCGTGCCGCCCGATCAGCAGCACCGCATTGCCGAACCCTTCGCGCACGACCCCGATGGCGGCGTACCCATGAAGGTGCTCGAACCCCGCCAAGTGCCCGCCATGGAAGGCGGCGGAGGCGGGTTGATGTCCACCATGATGGACTACACCCGCTTTTTGCAGTGCCTGCGCAACCGGGGCGAGCTGAACGGTATGCGACTGCTGGGCCCGCACACGGTGGACTACATGACCGCCGATCATCTGGGCGGCATGCCGTCAGATGGCACCTTGCTGCCGCCCGGTCACGGCTTTGGTCTCGGGTTTGCGGTACGCACGCAGCTGGGCTTGTCGCCCGTGCCCGGCTCGGTTGGCCTGTATTACTGGGGCGGCATCGCCGGCACCACCTTCTTTGTGGACCCAGCGCTCGACATGTACGCCATGCTGATGATCCAGGCGCCGAATCAACGCGATTACTACAGGCCCTTGTTCCGCGACTTGGTTTACGCTGCCTTGCTCTGAAGCCGATCGCTTCAGCTCACTGCCCTGATTTGCGGTATGCCATTGGAGTGCTGCCCCGCCAGCGCCTGAAGCTGCGACTGAAATTGGTGTCGTCCACAAAGCCCAGTCGCTCTGCGATGGCGCTCATGGGCAGCTGGGTGTTTTTGAGCATCCAGCAGGCCATCTCGCTTTTGGCATCATCGAGCAGCGACTGGTAAGTCACGCCTTCGGCCACCAGTCGGCGAATCAACGTGCGCGGTGACATGGCCAAGCGCTCGGCTGCCTCCTTGAGGCTGGGCCAGTCTTGCTGTTCACTGGGCATCATGGCGCGCAAACGTGACACCAGGCTGCCGTCGATGGCAGCGAGTTCTTCTTCGCAGCTTCGGCACGCGCTGGCATAGAGCTTGGCGTCGACCGTTGGCGTGGCCTTGCGGGCAATCGCCTGCGGAACCCGCAGAATTGTTTGCGCTTGGGCATAGCGCATCTGCATGGGAACATTCAAAGGCACTTCTCCGCTCCAATGCGCGTCAAAGTGCATGTGCGCGGCAGCCTCGTCTCCAGCCACACCCTGGATCATCTTGAACACCGAGACGGCAGTGCCGATTTCGCAAAAGGTGCGCAGCGGCCCCAGGGGCATGCGCGGCTCCAAAACCAAGCGCATTTCTTCATCATCGCTTTCGCAGCGGTACTTGAAGAATCGGTTTCGCATCGAAGCATAGCGCGCCAGCGTGTGCATGGCCTCGCCCACGGTGGCGCTGGACACCACCGCATAGCCCATGGCCCCATGGGCGGAAGCCGGAATCAGGCTGCCCAGTTCGATCCCCAAATAAGGTTTGTGGGCCACATCCAGTTTTTCAAGCAAGGGCAGCACATCGAGGACTGACACCATGCGCCCCCCTTCAGGCAGCTGCAGCTCAACCGGCAAGCCCATGCGCTCAGACAGTGCGATGGCGATCCGCACATAAGCTGGGTGGATGACGCCTTCGCGCCAGGCCGCAAGGGGGGTGGGTTCATTCATTCGAACAGATTGTCACCTTATGAAGAATTATTGTCACTTGCTGAACTGTCCGAAATGCGACCGCTCCAGACAATGATTGATCACACAAACGCTTGGCTGCATGCACGACCAGGCCAACGAGAGAGACAAAACCATGTCGTCGAACGCGTCTTCTAAAAATCCGATCCCGGTCTCACCGGATAAAAAAGCCGAGCTGTACCGGCTGACCAACCCGCCCGTGATCGCCTGGCCCACTTTGGGCATCTTGGTGTTCATCGTGGTGGGCATTGTGGGCACCGACACACTGGCTTTGAACGGACATGTGCCGCTGTGGGGTGCGGCGCTGCTGAATGTGCTGTTCATGTACCCCATCTTCCATGTGGCGCACGACGCCACGCACCGCAGTGCCTCGTCGAATGTGCAGCTCAACGACTGGATGGGCCGAATTGCCTTGCTGATGATCGCGCCACAGGTGTCTTTGAGCACATTCCGCTACTCGCACATGATCCACCACCGCTTCACCAACGAAGCCAAAGACCCCGACCATTACGCACACGGCCCTTGGTGGAACATTGTTTTTCGCTGGATGACCTTCGACTTGTCCTATGCGGTCTACAACTGGCGCTCGGGCGACCCAAGGGGTGTCAAAACACTCAAGGACACCCTGCCACTGGCCGCCATGACCGTCGCGGTGGTGGCCGCCTTGGTCTATTTCGGGTACGGCTGGGAAGTGCTGATGCTGTGGCTGATTCCCGCACGCATCACCACGGCACTGATCGGTTTTGTGTTCTTGTGGCTGCCACACCTGGACGGCGATGAACATGGGCAACTGCAACACATCACCACGGCTGCATCCACCCAGAACAACCTGACCGCAGGCACCACCATGCGCATGGGGAACGAACCGGTGATGGACACGCTCATGCAATGGCACAACTACCACCTGATCCACCACCTGTGGCCCACCACACCCTCCTACAACCACCGCAAGGTCTGGCAGTTGATGGAGGCCGAGCTGCGCGAGCGCGATCTGCGCATCCAGCACGGCTTGGCGCTCGTCCCCACCTTTCACCCCGGTGGCACCACCGCCATCGGATCGCACTGACCCCATTGCCCTGAAAGACCGCCATGAAGAAATACCGCTGCGCTTATTGCGCCCATGTGTATGACGAAGCCCAAGGCGACCCGGACACGGGCATCCCGCCGGGCACGCCATTTGAAGAATTGCCCGAAGACTGGTGCTGCCTGGAATGCGGCGCCATGAAGTCGGACTACCACCTGATCGAAGACTGATAAAAGTCTGATGCCTCAGAAAAACAAGGAGACAAGTGCATGAAAAAATTTCTCAAAATAGTCGCTGCTGTGCTGGTCACCCTGATCGCACTGGTGGCTGCAGCAGTGCTGTGGGCCACATCACGACTGGCCAAAGACGACCCGAGCATCGTCCGTCCAACCTACAAGCAATATGAAATGGGGCAAGGCGCTGCCGACGGCACCCCCAAGCCCAGTGATGTGGGTTATGTGCTCGACAGCGCAGGCCGTGGCCGCATCGTGCCGCCGATGCCGCCTGAAAAACCCATGGACATCCACACCGCAGCCAATCAGAAGCACAACCTGAGCCTGCGCTCATGCTTTTGGCCTGGTCCCCGGGCACGAAACGGCGTCTTCACCAACGACGCCAACTCCTTTTCCTTGGAAAACCAGTTCCCAGACACCGCCACCACTTACATCCCAACGGCATTCAAATTGCCCGAAGGCGCCAAGCTGGTCGTGCAGGGCGAATTCCCGCACATGCGTCATTGGAACTTCAACACCTACAACCCCCGTGGCGAGCCGCAGGATGCACTCAATGACGTGGAAATCACGCCCGATGCAGGCTCGGGCAACCCATTCGCTCCGGGTGTGCCTCGCGATGCCAAGAACCGCCGCTACACCTTCACCATTGTGAACGGCAAGCCGGTCTCGCCCCGCCCGGCCAACACGCTCTACACCAACGCGGATGCAGGCGCAGAAGTGTTCATGTGGATGCGCAACTACGTGCCTGACCACAGCGCAGACTACTTGGGCAGCGTGGCCCTGCCCACTGTGTCTCTGGTCAAAGCCGATGGCCAGCGCCTGGAGGGTGATGCCGCCTGCGAAGCCAGCAACACCGCCATGCGTGGCAAGCAATTGCCCAGCTCGGTGGATGGCCGTGCCTGGGTTTTGTTGACCCACTTGCCCTGGATCGACACAGCCAACGTGGGCGCCAAAGATGTGGAAGTGCGGCCCATGCAAGCCTTCTTCAACCGCAAGCAGGTGGTGACCGATTTGTTTTTCCCGATGCTCACAGCCAAGAACCCAGAACAAGTGGGCGGTTGGTGGAGCAACAAGGTCACACGCTACGGCTACACCTACCTAAGCCGCAATTTCGGTCAGGTCTATGTCATGACGGCCAAGCTGCCGCGCACCCCTAAAAACTGGCATGGCGAAAAAGACAACCCTGCTGACTACGACATGCGTTATGCCTCGGTCTGCACAGGTGGGTCCTTGACGGCCGCCAGCACACCCGACTGCATCTATGACGAACAACTGGCGGCCAGTGCCGACGCCAGTGGCCGCTATGCACTGGTGATTTCACGCCAGGAAGACCGCCCGGCCAATGCCACGGCAGCTTGCGGCGTGGCCTGGATTGACATGGGCAATGGCGACGGCATGGTCAGCGGATCACCCCACTTTGCATCCCTCATCAACCGCCACACGCAGGTGCATGCCGACTTCAAGCACAGTTGGTTCGCCGTCACCCAACCCGGCTCAGAAAAAGAGGCCATGGGCGAGTACCTGCCGTATGTCCTCAACCTGAAAGAAAAAGCCCGCTTTGAAGCCTTGGGATGCCCCGTCGACAAATCCAAATTGTGGGCGATGTTGCCCAAGTGATCAGTAGCCCCTGCGCATTCGCGTAGCATGGCCGTACAAAACCAGAGACAACTATGAACACAGCATCAGATTACATCGTCATTGGCGGCGGCTCAGCGGGCAGCGTGATGGCCGGGCGCTTGAGCGAAGACGCCCAGACGCAGGTGACCCTGCTGGAAGCGGGCGGCCAAGGCGACAGCTGGCTGGTCAACACCCCGGCTGCAGCCGTGGCCATGCTGCCCACGCGAATCAACAACTATGCATTTGAGACGGTCCCCCAGCCAGGGCTGAATGGACGCCGTGGCTACCAGCCGCGAGGCAAAGGGCTTGGGGGCTCTTCGGCCATCAATGCCATGGTCTACACCCGTGGCCACCGCAGTGATTACGACCACTGGGCGGCGCTGGGCAACACAGGCTGGTCTTACGACGACTTGCTGCCGTATTTCAAACGCAGTGAGAACAACGGGCGCATCCACGATGAGTTCCATGGCAACGACGGCCCATTGCATGTGTCTGACCTGCAGACCCACAACCCGTTTCAGCATATTTATCTGAACGCCGCTCGCGAAGCGGGATTCCCCATCAACGCCGATTTCAACGGGGCCACGCAAGAGGGTTTGGGGGTTTACCAGGTCACCCAGCGCAACGGCGAGCGCTGGAGTGCCGCACGGGGCTATCTGCACCCGCACATGGGGCAACGCGCCAACCTGCATGTGCAAACCGGCATTCAAGTGACACGCATCCTGTTCGAGGGCCGTCGCGCCGTGGGGGTGGAATGCATCCAGTCAGGCACCACGCGGGTCATCCGCGCCCGCCGTGAAGTGATTTTGTGTGCCGGGGCTTTCCAGTCACCGCAGTTGCTGATGGCCTCGGGCGTGGGGCCTGGTGTGCATTTGCAGCAGCACGGCATCGGCGTGCTGCACGACTTGCCCGGCGTGGGCCAGAACCTGCAAGACCACCCTGATTTCATTTTTGGCTACGCCGCCAAAAGCTTGGATTTGATGGGCATCTCGCTGGGCGGCACGGCTCACTTGGCCAAAGAAGCCTTGAAATACATCCGCACAAGGCAAGGCTTCATCGGCACCAACTATGCCGAAGCCGGTGGTTTCTTGAAAACAGACCCATCGTTGGCGGCGCCGGATGTGCAACTGCACTTCGTTGTGGGTTTGGTGGAAGACCACGCACGCAAGTTGCATGCAGCCCATGGCTATTCTTGCCATGTGTGCGTGTTGCGCCCCAAGAGCCGTGGACAAGTCACGCTGGCCCATGCCGATGCGCGCCAAGCCCCGCTGGTCGATCCGGCCTTTTTGGCGCATGACGATGATATGGAGACCTTGCTCAAAGGCTACAAACTTACCCAGAGACTCATGAACGCCCCCGCGTTGGCCAGCGTGCGCCACAAAAATGTGTTCACCGCAGGGGTGCAGACAGACGATGAAATCCGACACATCTTGCGCGAACGCTCCGACACCGTGTACCACCCCGTGGGCACCTGCAAAATGGGTACCGATGCGATGGCGGTCGTCGACCCACAACTCAAGGTCCACGGCTTGGACGGCCTGCGTGTCGTCGACGCCTCCAACATGCCCACACTGATCGGAGCCAACACCAATGCCACAGTGATCGCGATGGCTGAAAAAGCCGTTGATTTGATTCGACAAGTGCATTGATCCGGCCTGGGGTCGGTATGATGAATGCCGACCTCAGAGTCAGCGCCAAAACACAGGCACTGACCCCCCAAACACCGCCACAAGAAACAAGCACATGACCACATCCGGCCTCATGATGACCCGCCCCCTGCTCATTTCGGGCATCCTCGAACACGGCGCTGCACAGTACGGCGACCAGGAGATCGTCTCGCGCGAAACGCATGGCCCGCTGCACCGCACCACCTATGCCGAAACCGCCAAGCGCTCACGCCAGTTGGCCAATGCACTGGCCCAAATGGGCTTGAAGCTTGGCAGCGCAGTCGGCTCCATCGCGTGGAACAACCATCGCCATCTGGAAGCGTATTACGCCGTCTCGGGCAGCGGCATGGTCATGCACACCTGCAACCCGCGCCTGCACCCGCAGCAGCTGATTTATGTGATCAACCACGCCGAAGACGAGGTGGTGCTGTTTGACGCCACCTTTGCGCCGCTGGTCAAAGGCATTGCCGCGCATTGCCCCAAGGTGCGCGCTTGGGTGTGCCTGGCCGATGCGACCCACACCCCCGCCATCGAGGGCGTCGCCAATGTGATGAACTACGAAGGCCTGATCACCGGTCACACCGACACCTTTGACTGGCCTGAATTGGACGATCAAACAGGCGCTGCGCTGTGCTACACCTCGGGCACCACCGGCAACCCCAAGGGCGTGCTGTACACACACCGCGCCATCGTGCTGGACGCCACCACCGCCTGCATGCCCGATGTGCTGGGTTTGTCTACGCAAGAGACCATCTTGCCCGTGGTGCCCATGTTCCACATCAACGCCTGGTGCATCCCTTATGCCGCGCTGGTGGCGGGCACCAAGCTGGTCTTGCCCGGCCCCAAACTGGACGGCCCGAGTTTGTTCGAGCTGATGGACGCCGAGCAGGTCACCATCAGCGCGGGCGTGCCCACCATCTGGATGGGCCTGATCCAGCACGTCGAGCAAAACAACTTGCGCTTTGCCCACATGAAGCGCACCTGCGTGGGTGGCTCGGCCATGCCCTTGGCGCTGATCGCCAAGTTCATGGACAACTACGGCGTGGAAGTGCGCCACGGCTGGGGCATGACAGAGACCACGGCTGTCGCCACCATGAGCAACTTGACCCGCGCTGACCGTCTGCGCCCGGCTGCCGAGCAGCACGCCATCGTGGCCAAACAAGGCAAAACTGTCTCTGGCATCGAGATCAAAATCGTTGATGAAAACGGCGCAACCTTGCCCCGTGACGGCACTTCGCAAGGCGAGCTGATGGTGCGCGGCCAGTGGATCGTGGAGCGTTATTTCAAGGCCGAGAAAACCGCTTTGGTGGACGGCTGGTTCCCCACGGGCGACATCGCCACCATCGACGCGCAGGGCACCATGCAGATCCGCGACCGCACCAAAGACGTCATCAAGACGGGCGGCGAGTGGATCAGCTCGATTGACCTGGAAAACGCCGCCATCGGCCACCCCGCCGTGGCCATGGCCGCCGTGATTGGCGTCAAGCACCCCAAGTGGGACGAACGCCCGCTGCTGTTCATCGTGCGCAAACCCGGTCAGGCGTTGGAAAAGCAAGACATCCTCGACTACCTGACCACGCAAGTGGCCAAGTGGTGGGTGCCCGACGATGTGGTCTTCCTCGAGTCGCTGCCCGTGGGCGGCACCGGCAAGGTGCAAAAGAACGACCTGCGCAAGGAATACGGCGGCGTGTTCAGCTGACCACGTCTTGCTGAGCTAAATTTTGCCCTGTGGGAGCCCCGCACTCGGGGGCATCGGTGGTGGCCTCAGGGGCTTGATCGCGGCGAGGGCGCCGCTCCTACAGGGGCCATCCTGAAACAACCCTCAGCAAGTCGCCTGAGCCTGCGGCTCAAACCCTCGCGCTGGATCGTTCGTTCATGCGGTCGCGCCAAGCCTGCAAGGCGCTCATGCCTTCATCACCGGGCACGAACTTCAGCAAACCCCGCGCAAACTCCAGCGCGCAAAACGCGGTGATGTCGGCGATGGTGAAACGCTGACCTGCGATCCAGGGCTGGCTTTGCAGGCGCTGGTCAAAACCCCGCGCCACATCGCGCACCTTCTCGGCCTGCGAGCGGCCGAATTCGGGGAACTGGGGCTTTTCTAAAGCGGCCAAGCCCGGGTGGCTGTGGCGGATCGCATTGGCAATGCCGCCCAGCAAATACAGCTCCACCTGACGGTCGGCCATCTCGATGAAGCCGCGCTCGTCGCCGTCCACGCCCATCAGGTTGGGCTCGGGGTAGCGGCCTTCGAGCAAGGTGCAAATCGCCCGCGTCTCGGTGATCACGCGGCCGTCGTCCAACTCGAGCGCAGGCACTTTGGCCAGCGGGCTCTTGGCCAGGTACTCGGGCTGGCGGTGCTCGCCGCCGTTCAGGTCCATGTTGACCATTTCAATGCCGGTGATGTTTTTCTCAACCAGGAACATCAGCACCCGGCGGGGGCTTGGGGCGCGATGGGCAGTGTAGAGCTTCATGACTTGTCCTTTGGGGCTTGGCCCATCTCCACCAACTTGCGGGCCTGTTCGGAAAACTGCTTGGCGGCTTCGTCGCCGTCCTTGGTCAGGTTGATGCGGGACGGCGGCGCTTCGATGCCACGCTGCGCCGCTGGGCGCTGGCGAATCGCATCGAGCCAGCGCCTGAGGTGCGGCAAGTCATCCATTTCGACGCCCGACCAGCGGTGCGTGCGCACCCAGGCCCAGTTGGCGATGTCGGCAATCGAGTAATCACCCGCCAAGTATTCGTGGTCTTTGAGGTGACCATCAAGCACCGTGAACAGGCGCTTGCTCTCGCCTTGGTAGCGGTCGATCGCGGGCTGGATCTTTTCCGGAAAGTAACGGAAGAACACATTCGCCTGCCCCATCATCGGCCCGATGCCGCCCATCTGGAACATCAGCCACTGCAATACACTCGAGCGGCCTTTGGCATCGGTGGGCATGAGCTGCCCGGTCTTTTCGGCGAGGTAAATCAGGCAAGCGCCCGACTCGAACACCGCAAAATCATCGGCACCGCGGTCCACGATGGCGGGGATGCGGCCGTTGGGGCAGATGGCCAAAAAGTCAGGCAGCTTTTGCTCGCCCTTGGACAGGTCGAGCACTTTGAGCGTGTAGGGCAGCGCCAGCTCTTCAAGCGCGATGGAGACTTTGTGCCCGTTGGGCGTGGCGGCGGTGTAGAGGTCGATCATGGGCGCAGGCTAACAGCCCCTTAGGGGCGTAGCTGGCGCGCAGATGACATGGGCAAGTCGCAGGCATGAGAATCTTTGCAAACGGCGTCAAGCAAATCACTGAACTTCGTTTGCTAAACTCTTTGGAAAGACGGTTCGAGAGCGAGTGAGTAAACGAACCAGCCGCTTGCAGCAATGCAGGTCTGCAAACCCGCAGTGGTAACGGAATCTCGTAAAAATTTTGGAATTCAAAATTTAGACAAAGGCCTGCGGGCCTTTTGTTTTTTGTCTTTAATGCAACGCGCTATGACCATCGCTGAACGTGCCGTTCTTTTCTAAAACCGACATCCAATTTTGTGTATCCCCGCATGCGCGGGGGAACCCCCAAAAAGAAAACCCGGCGCTGCAACGCCGGGTTGTAGGCCTTGGCAGAGTTCGGTGGGCACATAACAGTGTGCATTCCGCGTCAAGCTTGTGGCAAGTATAAGGGGGATGCCATGCAATTCACAGTTGAATCCAACAGCGCCGCCATCGCCGCAGGCCTATCTCCGCATGCGCGGGGGAACCAACGCATTGATCATGTTTTGGCCTTGACTGTAGGGCCTATCCCCGCATGCGCGGGGGAACCGTATTGCGCACCATACCGACCATGATGTCTCAGGGCCTATCCCCGCATGCGCGGGGGAACCCGGAAAAGAACGCGATCCTGAAACAGGCCATCGGGCCTATCCCCGCATGCGCGGGGGAACCGTTACGAGGCTCAACACTATGAGATGGATCGTGGGCCTATCCCCGCATGCGCGGGGGAACCGACGGCGTGTTCGGGCACTGGGTGCCTTGCTAGGGCCTATCCCCGCATACGCGGGGGAACCCCTGGGTTGCCTTGGCTGAGGCATCTGCAGCGGGGCCTATCCCCGCATGCGCGGGGGAACCTTGAACCAGTCGCAGGGGCCACCATCGTCTTTGGGCCTATCCCCGCATGCGCGGAGGAACCTGTGATGCTTGCCAATCAGCATATTCTTTGTCGGGCCTATCCCCGCATGCGCGGGGGAACCGCCCCGGCTTGCTGCCTGGGGCTGTGAGTGTGGGGCCTATCCCCGCATGCGCGGGGGAACCAGAACCGCAATAAATTCACCCATATTCACCTCGGGCCTATCCCCGCATGCGCGGGGGAACCCAGAACCAACATCCTCAAACTGTCGCCCAAAGGGGCCTATCCCCGCATGCGCGGGGGAACCTGCCGCAGCCAATGCGACATCCGCACCAGTCGGGGCCTATCCCCGCATGCGCGGGGGAACCTCATTGAGCCCCAACTCCCCTAGCTTCCCCTAGGGCCTATCCCCGCATGCGCGGGGGAACCTGCCTCTGGTCTTCTCGAATCTTGAACACCAAGGGCCTATCCCCGCATGCGCGGGGGAACCCCAAGCAAACAGGCGCGGCCACCGCCTACTGGGGGCCTATCCCCGCATGCGCGGGGGAACCCGCTAGTATTAGCTACAAAACTAACAAT
>CAIJQQ010000022.1 GCA_903822825.1 uncultured Burkholderiales bacterium
CGCAGCAAAATCGGATCAAAATTGCCGGAACCACCACGTTGTGCGGGTGCATCGAAAGCCGACAGTTCGCCGCCCTCGAGTTGTGCAAACACAGCCAGTTGTTCCACCAGGATCTTGGCCGAAGCGCGCACGGCGTCTTCCGCTGAGATGGCGCCGTTGGTTTCGATTTCAAGGACCAGCTTATCCAGGTCGGTACGCTGTTCAACGCGTGCACTTTCCACGGTGTAGCTGACGCGCTGAACCGGAGAGAACGAAGCATCGAGAACAATGCGACCCAAAGCCTTGGTGGGCTCGTCTGCAAAACGACGCATGTTGCCAGGCACATAGCCACGGCCTTTTTCAACCTTGATTTGCATATCCAACTTGCCGCCATGCGACAGGTTGGCAATGATGTGTTCAGGGTTGATGATTTCGACATCGTGAGGGGTTTGGATGTCAGCGGCGGTGACAGCACCTTCGCCGTCTTTGCGAAGGCTCAAGGTCACTTCGTCGCGGTTGTGGAGTTTGAACACCACGCCCTTGAGGTTCAGCAAGATGTTGACCACATCTTCTTGAACGCCATCGATGGACGAGTATTCGTGCACCACGCCAGCGATCGTCACTTCGGTTGCTGAATAGCCAACCATGGAAGACAGCAAAACGCGGCGCAGGGCATTGCCCAAGGTGTGGCCATAACCACGCTCGAAAGGCTCGAGTGTGACTTTGGCACGGTTGGGCGCCAGTTGTTCGACTTGGATGGCTTTGGGTTTCAGCAGATTGGTTTGCATTCAGACTTCCTGTCAATACCCCCGGCTCGTTACACCGGTAAGGCTGATGAAGCACCCGGAGCCACCATGCAAGGCGACCCGGGAACGATTGAAACGACTCAGAATTAACGCGAGTACAGTTCGACGATCAACGATTCGTTGATGTCGGCGCCAAATTCGTCACGGTCAGGAACCTTCTTGAAGGTGCCTTCGGCTTTGTCAGCATTGACCTCGATCCAAGCTGGGATGCCCACTTGCGCAGACAATTGCAAAGCTTCAACCACGCGGTTTTGCTTCTTGGATTTGTCGCGAACAGCAATCACGTCACCGGCCTTGACCAAGTAAGACGGGATGTTGACCGATTGACCATTGACGGTGATGGCCTTGTGCGAGACCAACTGACGAGATTCAGCGCGTGTAGAGCCGAAACCCATGCGGTAAACCACGTTGTCCAAACGGCACTCGAGCAAAGCGAGCAGGTTAGAACCTGTATTGCCTTTGCGGCGATCGGCTTCAGCAAAATAACGGCGGAATTGCTTTTCCAGCACGCCATACATGCGTTTGACTTTTTGCTTTTCGCGCAATTGCAGACCGTAGTCAGATGTGCGCTGACCAGACGTGCGGCCATGTTGGCCTGGCTTGGTGTCGAACTTCGACTTGTCCGCGATGGAGCGACGAGCGCTTTTCAGGAACAGGTCGGTGCCTTCACGGCGGGAGAGTTTGGCCTTGGGGCCGAGGTAGCGTGCCACTGGAATTTCCTTTGAATAACAACTGCCGCATTTTAAAAATGCGGGAGCCAGGCGATGCAAGCAAGGCCTGGCGGTGGGCTTGGTGAAGAATTAAATGCGGCGTCGCTTTTGCGGGCGGCAACCGTTGTGCGGCACTGGCGTCACGTCCGAAATGGAAGTGATGCGGATGCCCAAGGCACCCAATGCACGCACAGAGGACTCACGGCCAGGGCCCGGACCTTTGATCTCGACGTCGAGATTCTTGATGCCTTGGTCCTGTGCAGCACGTCCTGCCACTTCGGAAGCAACCTGGGCTGCAAAGGGTGTCGACTTGCGTGAACCCTTGAAGCCTTGGCCACCCGAAGAAGCCCAAGACAAAGCGTTGCCTTGGCGATCGGTGATCGTGATGATGGTGTTGTTGAACGAAGCGTGGACGTGCGCAATGCCATCAGCAATGTTCTTGCGGACTTTTTTACGGACGCGCTGAGCTGCGCTGTTCGAAGGTGCTTTAGCCATAATGTTTTTTCAATCCTGATTATTTTTTCAGTCCTGACGCGCCTTTGCGCGGACCCTTGCGGGTGCGGGCATTGGTGCGTGTACGCTGACCACGCATGGGCAGACCGCGACGATGACGGAAACCCCGGTAGCAACCGATGTCCATCAAACGCTTGATGTTCATGGTGGTTTCACGACGCAGGTCACCTTCAATGGTGAATTCAGCGATGTGATCGCGAATTTTTTCAAGGTCACCGTCAGTCAGATCTTTGATCTTCTTGGAATACGCAATGTCGCATGCCTCGCAGATTTTGCGAGCGCGGGTGCGACCAATACCGAAGATGGCAGTCAAGCCAATTTCAGTGTGTTTGTGCGGCGGAATGTTGATGCCAGCGATACGTGCCATTTTCGTCCTCTAAAACTAATGCAATCAGCCTTGACGCTGCTTGTGACGTGGATCTGTGCAGATCACGCGAACAACGCCTTTGCGCCGAATGATCTTGCAGTTGCGGCAAATTTTCTTGACCGAAGCCGAAACTCTCATGGTTTTCTCCTAAAACTCTTCGTTTAACCAAGCCCTGAGGTCTGGTTGGATGGTGTGCACCGCATGCAGCGCGGAAATTCTTTTCAAATCGCTCAAGACTTGAAGCTTGCCCTCTTCAAAAGCGACTCATATTGTTGAGACATCAGGTAGTTTTGAACCTGCGCCATGAAGTCCATGGTGACGACCACAATGATCATCAAAGATGTTCCGCCAAAATAAAACGGAACATTGTATTTCAATATCAGGAACTCAGGCAGCAAGCACACAAAAGTGATGTAAGCAGCACCAACCAAAGTCAATCTCAGCAAAATCTTGTCTATGTAGCGAGCAGTTTGGTCGCCAGGGCGAATCCCGGGAATGAACGCTCCGCTTTTCTTCAGGTTGTCCGCTGTTTCACGGCTGTTGAAAACCAAGGCCGTGTAGAAGAAGCAGAAGAAAATGATGGCTGCCGCGTAGAACATGACATAGATCGGCTGCCCTGGTGTCAAAGCTGAGGCTACATCTTTGAAAAACGCAACGACGGGGTTGCTGGTTTCACCCGAACTGAACCAGTTGATCACGGTTGCAGGCAACAAAATGATCGAAGAGGCAAAGATTGGGGGGATCACACCCGCCATGTTCAGCTTGAGGGGCAAGTGCGACGACTGACCGCCGTAAACCTTGTTACCCACCTGACGGCGTGCGTAGTTCACAAGAATTTTGCGTTGTCCACGTTCGACGAACACCACAAAGTAAGTCACAAGGACCACCAGTGCGAGAATGAAGATCGAAACCAAAGGTCCCATGGCACCCGTGCGAACCAGTTCGAACAAGCCGCCCATGGCATTGGGCAAACCGGCTGCAATACCCGCGAAGATCAGTATCGATATGCCATTGCCCAAACCACGCTCGGTGATCTGCTCACCCAACCACATCAGGAATATCGTGCCCGCCGTCAGGCTGACCACCGCGGTCATGCGAAAACCAAAGCCGGGGTGAATCACCAAACCTGCAGAAGCTTCAAGCGCCATGGCGATGCCCAAAGACTGGAACAAAGCCAGTCCCAATGCACCGAAACGCGTGTACTGAGTGATCTTGCGACGGCCAGCTTCGCCTTCTTTTTTGAGTTGCTCGAAAGCGGGCAACACATACGTCAGCAACTGCATCACGATGGACGCAGAAATGTAAGGCATGATGCCCAACGCAAACACGGTAAAGCGCGACAAAGCACCACCCGAGAACATGTTGAACAGGCTCAGAATGCCGCCTTGCTGGCCATTGAACAACTGCTTGAGCTGATCGGGATCGATCCCGGGCACAGGGATGTGAGCCCCAGTGCGATAGACCACCAGCGCGAGCAACAAGAAGACCAGTCGGCGACTGAGGTCACCGTACTTGCCTGACTTGGCTGTTGAGTTAGTGCTGGTTGCCACGGACTTGCTCTTTCACCAACATTCAGGCCACGGAGCCGCCAGCTGCTTCGATGGCAGCTTTAGCCCCAGCGGTCGCGCCAATGCCCGTCAATTTGACAGCTTTGGAAATCTCACCGGTGTGAATGACCTTGACCACTTTAGCGATTTGGGACACGAGGCCCGCTTGTTTGAGCGTCAACACATCGACTTCGGCCAAGCCCAGTTCAGTCAGGTTGGACAACGTGATTTCTGCGTTGTACTTCAGCAGATGTGACTTGAAGCCGCGCTTAGGCAAACGACGCTGCAAAGGCATTTGACCGCCTTCGAAGCCCACTTTGTGGTAGCCACCCGAACGGGATTTTTGACCTTTGTGTCCACGACCAGCGGTTTTACCCAGACCCGATCCGATACCACGGCCAACACGGCGCGCAGCGTGCTTGGAGCCGGCTGCAGGTTTGATGCTATTGAGTTCCATCATCGGCCTCTCAGAGAACTTTGACCAAGTAGGCGATCTTGTTGATCATGCCGCGCACTGAAGGGGTGTCCTGCAGTTCGCTGACGCTGTTGAGCTTGCGCAGACCCAATCCGCGAACGGTGTCGCGGTGTGATTGCTTGCAACCGATGGGGCTGCGAACCAGCTGGATTTTTACAGTGATTTGTGTAGACATGTTGTGTCTCCAGTTCAGGCGAAGATTTCTTCGACCGACTTGCCACGCTTGGCTGCCACTTCCGAGGCAGTTGTGCAGTTGGCCAGTGCGTCCAAAGTGGCGCGAACCATGTTGTAAGGGTTAGACGAACCATGGCTCTTGGCCACGATGTCGGTGATACCAACCACTTCGAAGACCGCACGCATGGGTCCGCCAGCAATGATGCCGGTACCTTTGGGTGCCGGAGCCATCATCACATGGGCGGCGCCGTGGTGTCCCATCACAGTGTGATGGATCGTGCCGTTCTTGAGGGCAACCTTCTTCAGGTTGCGACGGGCTTCTTCCATGGCCTTTTGCACAGCTGCCGGCACTTCTTTCGACTTGCCTTTACCCATGCCAATGCGACCATCGCCGTCACCCACCACAGTCAACGCTGCGAAACCCAAGATACGGCCGCCTTTGACCACCTTGGTAACGCGGTTGACCGCAATCATTTTTTCGCGAAGACCGTCTTCTGGACCGTCACCTTGCGTTTTTGCTTGAAATTTAGCCATTTGAAATTCCGATCCGATTAGAACTGCAGGCCAGCTTCACGGGCCGCGTCGGCCAAAGCCTTGACGCGACCGTGGTAAGCGAAACCAGCACGGTCAAATGCAACCTTCTCTACACCAGCAGCTTTCGCCTTCTCAGCAATGCGCTTGCCAATCAGTTGAGCGGCAGTGGCGTTGCCACCTTTGCCCGATGCACCCAGCTCTTTGCGAACGTCGGCTTCCGCGGTGGAGGCACTGGCCAACACTTTGGTGCCACAACCAGAAATCACGCTGGCATAAATATGCAAATTGGTGCGATTGACGCTCAAGCGCGCCACGCCTTGCTGGGCAATGCGGATGCGTGTTTGGCGTGCACGACGGAGACGCTGCTCTTTCTTGGTCAACATGATGCAGCTCCTTATTTCTTCTTAGTCTCTTTGATCGTGATCTTCTCATCCGAATAACGGATGCCTTTGCCTTTGTAAGGCTCGGGAGGACGAACAGCACGGATCTCAGCAGCAATTTGGCCAACACGTTGGCGGTCAGCACCCTTGATCACGATCTCAGTCGCGGTTGGGGTTGCCACCGTGATGCCCGCAGGCATGTCGATGTTGACAGGGTGCGAATAACCAACGGCCAGGTTCAGCTTGGCACCCGCCGCTGCGGCTTTGTAGCCCACACCGATCAAGTTCAGCTTCTTCTCGAAACCCTTGGTCACGCCGGTCACCATGTTGTTCACCAGCTGACGCATGGTTCCGCTCATGGCATTGGCTTCGCGTGAATCATTGGCCGGGGCAAAACTCAGCTTGCCGCCGTCGTTGGTCACAGTCACCAGCATGTTGGCGGAGATGGTCAATTGACCACCCGTGCCTTTCACGCTGATTTGGTCTTGTTTGATGGACACATCCACGCCAGCGGGGATGGTCACAGGCATTTTTCCTACTCGGGACATTCTTATTCTCCCTTTAAGCGACGTAGCACAGTACTTCGCCGCCGACACCGGCTGCGCGCGCTTTGCGGTCGGTCATCACGCCTTTGGGCGTGGTGACGATGGCAACACCCAGGCCGTTTTGGACCTGAGGAATGGCACCGCAGCCTTTGTACACGCGCAGGCCAGGGCGGCTCACGCGCTCGATACGCTCGATGACCGGACGGCCTGCGTAGTACTTCAGCGCGATTTCCAGCTCGGACTTGCCGTCGTTGGATTTGACTTGGAAGCCATCAATGTAGCCTTCATCCTTGAGCACTTGGGCGATGGCCACCTTCACTTTGGAAGAGGGCACCGACACGCTGGTCTTGGCGACCATCTGTGCGTTGCGGATGCGGGTCAACAGATCGGCAATGGGATCACTCATGCTCATGTCGTATCTCTCCTGCCGATTACCAGCTGGCCTTGGTCACGCCCGGAATGTTGCCTTGGAAGGCAAGTTCACGGATCTTGGCGCGGCCCAGACCAAATTGACGGAATGTTCCACGTGGGCGACCGGTGATTTCACAACGGTTGCGTTGGCGTGTGGGGTTGGCGTTGCGTGGAAGCTTTTGCAGACCCAGACGGGCTTGTGCGCGTTCTTCATCGCTGCGCTTGAAATCGTTGGCAACGGCTTTCAGTTCCGCGTATTTTTTCGCGTACTTGGCTGCCAGTTTTTCACGCTTGAGCTCACGCTCGATCAAAGCTACTTTAGCCACGTGACACCTCAGTTCTTGAAGGGGAAGCGGAAAGCTGCCAAGAGTGCTTTGCACTCTTCGTCAGACTTGGCCGTTGTGGTGATGCTGATATTCAGGCCGCGCAAAGCGTCAACTTTGTCGTACTCAATTTCAGGGAAGATGATCTGCTCTTTCACGCCGATGTTGTAGTTGCCACGGCCATCAAAAGCGCGACCAGAAATACCACGGAAGTCACGAACGCGGGGCAGAGCCACGGTCACGAAACGGTCCAGGAATTCGTACATCTGCACGCCCCGCAAAGTCACCATGCAACCAATCGGCTGCTGCTCACGGATCTTGAAACCCGCGATGGCTTTTTTCGCCTTGGTCACCACAGGCTTTTGTCCTGCAATTTTGCTCAGATCGCCCACAGCGCTGTCCATGACTTTTTTATCGGCCACAGCCTCACTCACACCCATGTTCAGGGTGATCTTGGTGATGCGGGGAACCTGCATGGGCGACTTGTAGCCGAATTTGGCCGTCAGCTCAGGGGCGACTTTGTCGCGGTAGAGTTCTTGAAAACGTGCCATCTTTATGCCACCTTGATTTCTTCGCCGCTGGACTTGTACACGCGCACACGCTTGCCGTCAGCCAGTTGCTTGATGCCCACGCGATCAGCCTTGCCTGATGCAGCGTTGAAAACCGCCACATTGGATTGGTGAATCGGCATGGCCTTTTCGATGATGCCGCCGTTCGTGCCCTTCATAGGGTTTGGCTTGGCGTGTTTTTTGACGATGTTGATACCGTCAATCACCACATGCGAGTCACTGGCACGCGACGACACTTTGCCGCGCTTGCCCTTGTCACGACCGGTGATCACGATGACTTCGTCGCCTTTTACGATCTTGTTCATGGCGCGTCCTCTTAGAGCACTTCAGGAGCCAAAGACACGATCTTCATGAACTTCTCGGTACGCAGTTCACGCGTGACCGGGCCGAAGATGCGGGTGCCAATAGGCTCCAACTTGGCGTTCAGCAGCACTGCTGCATTGCCGTCGAATTTGATGAGTGAGCCATCGCCACGGCGAATGCCCTTGGCAGTGCGAACCACCACAGCACTGTAAATCTCGCCTTTTTTGACGCGACCACGTGGAGCGGCTTCTTTGATGCTCACTTTGATGATGTCGCCCACACTGGCGTAGCGACGCTTGGACCCGCCGAGCACCTTGATGCACAGCACGGACTTGGCGCCGGTGTTGTCGGCAACATCCAACCGAGATTCTGTCTGGATCATTTCAATATTCCCAACTTGTATTCCCCGAGCCACCAAAGGCAACCGAAGGAATCAGTCTTGGACCCGTCATTCGTACCGCAAACCACTTGCAGCACTTCAGATTGGGCAGATAACCACGCTTTTTGAAAAGCGAAGCCCTCTATTGTGGCAGAAAAAAAGGGAGGGAGCAATGCCTTCGCTGATTTTTTTACTGAAATCAGCCAAAAAACTCACGGGCATTGGGCGTATCGATCGGTCAAAGCCTCGAATTCAGCAAGTTGGGGGGGCACTCCTGTCTCTTCAAACAGCACCTCAGCCACCCTGGGCGCCCATTGGCTGGCCAAGCGGGCGTCCAGCATCAACAGACGCGATCTTCTTGACAGCACATCTTCCACTGTTCTTGCATATTCATACCGAGCGGCAAAACGCACCATGGCCTCGTTCAAACCGGGCAACCACGCGCTGTCACCACCGGGCATGCTTTGCACAAAGGACGCTTCGGTGCCGTAGCCGTGCCATCCAGGCTCGGCTGACAGACCCAAGTGCTTGACCGCTTCCTGCGGCGAACCCACCAGTGGCAACCATGGCGCAGGGTGAGCCGCCAGCTCTGGCAACAAACCCGCTGCCACGCCCGTTTTGAGTACATCGGTCGCCATGGCGCGAAAAGTCGTCCACTTGCCCCCCGTCACGGTCAGCAATCCGGACTCGGAAATGTCTATCCGGTGCTCGCGGCTGACGCGGCTGGTGCCACCGCTATGCTGGGCATTGTTCACGAGCGGGCGCAGGCCCGCCCACACGCTTCGCACGTCGGATCGGGAGGGTTTGCGGGTTAAATAATGCCCCGACTCTTGCAGGATCTGGTCCACCTCTTCTTTGAGGGGGAAGGGTTCCAGCAGCTTTTCGACTCTGGGTGTGTCCGTCGTGCCGAGCAACACCTTGCCCAGCCAAGGCACCGCAAACAACACCCGCCCGTCACGGGTGGACGGCACCAGCAAAGCACTTTCGCCGGGCCAAAATGACCGATCCACCACCAGATGGATGCCCTGACTGGGGCGCACCAAAGGGGCCACCGTTTGGCCTTTGGCCTTCGCATCCATGCCACGCAAGCCATCGACCCAAACCCCGGTGGCGTTCACCACGCAACGGGCCCGCACATCAAAATCACGCCCGGTCTCTGCGTCGCGGGCGTGAACCCCAGCGACCCGCCCCTCTGAGTCGATCAAGCCCGTCACAGGCACGTGGTTGATGGCCAGCGCGCCGTGCATGGCGGCGGTTCGAACCAGGGCCAGCGCCATGCGGGCATCGTCAAATTGTCCATCCCAATACTGCACACCACCGCGCAAGCCTTCAGCCTGAACGCCCGGTGCCGCATGCAAGGTGGCGTTTCGGCTCAAAAACCGGGTGCCCCCCAGGCTGGCACTTCCGGCCAACAAGTCGTACACCTTGAGGCCCGCACCATAAAAAGCCTGCTCACCCCAGCGGTAGGCCGGCATCACAAAAGACAAAGGCCGCGCAATGTGCGGCGCTGCGTCAAGCACAGCGCGGCGTTCGTGCAGCGCTTCGAAGACCAATGGCAAATGCCCCTGAGCCAGATAACGCACGCCGCCATGCAGCAACTTGGTCGAACGCGACGATGTGCCTTGCGCAAAGTCATGCGCGTCCAGCAGCACCACGCTCAAGCCCAAACGGGCCGCCTGCAAGGCCACACCCAGCCCAGAAGCGCCGCCGCCCACCACGGCCAAGTCCCACACGCGTGGCTCTGCCAGTCGGGCCAGCAAGTCTGCCCTGATCGTGGGCAAGGGAATCGCCGTCACGCCTTGGCCCAACGGCGGGAACGGTCCACCGCCTCGCGCCAGCGGGCCATGCCGGCCTCGCGCTGCGCCACAGACCATTGCGGCTCAAAGCGCTGATCCTCGGCCCATTGCGCGGCAATTTCATCGGCCCCGGACCAAAAGCCCGTGGCCAACCCGGCCAGATAGGCCGCTCCCAGCGCCGTGGTTTCGGTCACGAGGCTGCGCACCACGGGCACGCCCAGCACATTGGCCTGAATCTGCATCAGCAAGTTGTTGCGGCTGGCACCACCGTCCACCCGCAACTCGGTGAGCGCCAGGCCACTGTCGCGCGCCATGGCACCAAACACATCGGCCGATTGCCAAGCGATCGCTTCGAGCGCCGCTCGGGCCAGGTGCGCACGGGTGGTGCCCCGCGTCATGCCAACCAAGGTGCCGCGCGCCTGGCCGTCCCAGTCGGGCGTGCCCAGGCCTGCAAAAGCTGGCACCAAATACACATCGCCCGTTTCGGGCACGCTGGCCGCCAAAGCCTCGACCTCGTTGGCCGAGTGGATGATCTGTAAGCCGTCGCGCAGCCACTGCACGGTGGCCCCCGCCATGAACACCGAGCCCTCCAGTGCGTAAGCCGTGCGCGGCTCAGATGCACCGACAGGCCCTTGCCAGGCCACTGTGGTCAGCAACTGGTTGCGACTCGCGACCGGGGCGCTGCCCGTGTTCATCAGCATGAAGCAGCCCGTGCCGTAGGTGTTCTTGGCCATGCCGGGCGTGAAGCAAGCCTGCCCAAACAAGGCCGCCTGCTGGTCGCCTGCGCAACCGGCCACCGCGATGGGCAGGCCCAAAATGTCGGCGTCGGTTTCGGCCATCACGCCGCATGAGGGCAGCACCTGCGGCAAAACGCTGGGTGGGATGCGCATCAACGCCAGCAAACTGTCATCCCATTTCTGAGTGTGCAGATTGAACAGCAAGGTGCGCGAGGCGTTACTCGGGTCGGTTGCGTGCACACGACCACCCGTCAGCTTCCAGAGCAACCAGCTGTCGATGGTGCCAAAGGCCAGCTCGCCGCGTTCGGCACGTGCGCGGGCACCGGGCACGTTGTCCAGCAACCATTCGAGCTTGGTGCCCGAAAAATACGCATCCAACACCAGCCCGGTCTTGCGGGCCAGGGTGCGGTGAGCGCCCTGAGCGCGCAAAGCCTCGCAGCGCTGCGCGGTGCGGCGGTCCTGCCAAACGATGGCCGGGGCCACAGGCTCGCCAGTGCGGCGGTCCCAAAGCACCGTGGTCTCGCGCTGGTTGGTCAGCCCGATCGATCGCACTTGCCGCGACGAAATGCCTGCAGCCTGCAGCACCTCGCGCAAGACCGCCAGCTGCGTGAGCCAAATTTCGGTCGCATCGTGCTCCACCCAGCCGGGCTGCGGGAAATACTGTTTGAATTCACGCTGGGCGATGGCCACGGGCTGGCCCGCGCGGTCAAACACCACCGCCCGCGAACTGGTGGTGCCTTGGTCAATGGCAAGGATGTAGTCCATAGGGGCAAGCCTACCTGAAAGTCCAGACCACAAACAGCGACAATGCCCGAACTGACCTCCGTGCACGACACCCCAGAGACACTTTCATGAGCCACACCCCCCCCCACATCGCATTCATCGGCGGCGGCAACATGGCCAGCGCCATCATCGGTGGCCTGATCCGCCAAGGCATGACGCCCGAACAGATCACCGTCGTCGAGCCCTTTGCCGACACCGCTGCCAAGCTGAAAACAGACTTTGGCATCACCGCCCTGCCCGCCGCTGGCCCGGCGCTGGCGCAGGCCAGCCTGGTGGTGTGGGCGGTCAAGCCGCAGGTGTTCAGCGAAGCCGCCGCCCCGGTCAAGGCCCACACGCTGCAAGCCCTGCACCTGTCGGTGGCCGCAGGCATTCGCACCGACAGCATCGGCCGCTGGCTGGGCACCGAGCGCGTGGTGCGCTCCATGCCCAACACCCCGGCGCTGGTGGGCCAGGGCATGACGGCGCTCTACCCCTGCCCGGCCGTCACGGCCCACGACAAGGCCCTGGTCGAAAAAGTCATCGGCACCACGGGCCAGTTTCTGTGGGTGAACCAAGAGTCCCTCTTGGACGCCGTCACCGCGCTGTCGGGCTCTGGTCCGGCTTATGTGTTCTTTTTCCTTGAAGCCATGACCGAAGCGGGCGTGGGCATGGGCCTGAGCGCCGAGCAGGCTTACCAGTTGGCGGTGGCCACCTTTGCCGGGGCGTCATCGCTGGCCGCAGCGTCTGCCGAACCTGCCGAAGTCCTGCGCCAGCGCGTCACCTCCAAGGGCGGCACCACCTACGCGGCCATCACGGCGATGGAAGCCGCGGGCATCAAACCCGCTTTTGTGAAAGCCATGCAGGCCGCCGAGCAACGCGCCCGCGAGCTGGGCGACGAATTCGGCAAAGCCTGATCAGAAGCCGTAGCCGAGCACCACACCCACGAACACGCTGAACCCCAGCCAGTGGTTCAGCCGGAAGGCCTTGAAGCAGCCATCGCGGGTGCGCTGGCGGATCAGCCCAAAGTGCCAAACCACCTGGGCGACCGCCACGGCCCAACCCAAGGCAAACAGCGGACTCTGGCGCGGCACAGGCAACAGTGCTGCCCAGACCACCAGATAGGCCCCATAAAACCACATGATGGCGGGTACGTCCTTGTCGCCCAGGGTGATGGCCGAGGTCTTCATGCCAATGCGCAGGTCATCGTCGCGGTCCACCATGGCGTACTCGGTGTCGTAGGCCAGCACCCAAAACAGGTTGCCCAGCAACAAGCCCCAGGCCAGCAGCGGCACATCACCCAGCACCGCCGCAAAAGCCATCGGAATGCCGAAGCTGAAAGCCACCCCCAGCACCGCCTGCGGCATGGACACGTGGCGCTTGGCGTAGGGGTAAATCAGCGTCACCGCCAGCGCCGCAAACGACCACTGGATGGTGGCGGCGTTGGTGGTCAGTACCAAACCAAATGCGCACAGGGCCAGCACCGCGCCCACCAGCAAAGCCTCTCGCGTGCCGATGCGCCCGCTGGTGACGGGGCGCTCGGCGGTACGCTTGACGTGCTTGTCAAAGTCACGGTCGGCCACATCGTTGATGCAGCAACCCGCGCTGCGCATCAGGATGGTGCCCAGCGAGAACACCACGATCAGGTGCCAACCGGGAAAGCCCCCAGCCGCCACCCACAAAGCGGCCAGTGACGGCCACAGCAAAAGCAGCCAGCCCGCAGGGCGGCTCCAGCGGATCAGGTCGAGGTAAAGCTGGAGTTTGTCGCGCATCTTGCCGATTTTAGAAGCTGACCTTGTAGGAGCCGCGCCCTAGCGGCGATGGTGCACCTTGCTGCTGCGGCCCGATCGCGACGGGGGCGTCGCTCCCACAAACAGCCAAGGTCAAGAAAGCCGCGTGACACCCGGCAGTGCACAAGCGTAAATCGCGTTGCGCACGGCCGCGATCGCTTCGTAACGGGTGAAGCTGCGCCGCCACACCAGCACCACGCGGCGCGTGGGGGGCGGGCCGCCTTGCGGGTCCACCACGGGCAGGTAGCGCACGGGCGCGTCTTGCCAGCCAGACTTGGCAGGTTGCTCGGGCACCGACAAACGGGGCACCAGCGTCACCCCCATGCCCGCGGCCACCATGTGCTTGATGGTTTCGAGCGACGAGCCTTCAAAAGTCTTGCGTATGCCCTCGGCCTGGCTCGCGTAACGGGCGAACTCGGGGCACACCTCCAGCACATGGTCGCGAAAGCAATGCCCATTGCCCAGCAAGAGCATGGTCTCGTTTTTGAGTTGCTCGGTGGTGATGGACGTCTGCGACGCCAACGCATGGTTCACAGGCAGCGCCGCCATGAACGGCTCGTCGTACAGCGGTGCGATCGCCAGGCCCGCGTCCGGAAACGGTTCGGCCAAGATGGCGCAGTCGATCTCGCCCATGCGCAGCATCTCCAGCAGGCGCACGGTGAAGTTCTCTTGCAGCATCAGCGGCATTTGTGGGATGTCCGAGATGATCTGGCGCACCAAGTCCGGCAGCAAATAAGGGCCGATGGTGTAGATCACGCCCAGCCGCATCATGCCCGCCAACGGGTCCTTGCCGCGCTTGGCGATTTCTTTGATTTCGGCTGCTTGTTCCAGCACGCTTTGCGCCTGCCGAACGATCTCTTGACCGAGCGGCGTCACGGTGACTTCGCCCGCCGTGCGTTCGAACAGCTTGACCTCCAGCTCCTCTTCGAGCTTCTTGATCGCCAGTGACAGCGTGGGCTGCGACACATGGCAAGCCTCGGCGGCTTTGCCAAAGTGCTTCTCGCGGGCCACGGCCACGATGTATTTCAACTCGGTCAGGGTCATTCGCTCACGCTTTCAGATATTCCGATTTTCCACCCAGCCAGCGGCTGACATGGCGCTCGGCCAGCGGCGGGTAGCGGTCCAACATGACCGGGGCCAGTTCGCGGGCCCATTCGAGCAAGGGCGTGTCGGTGGTCAGATCAGCAAAGCGCAGCAAAGGCGCACCCGACTGGCGGGCACCGAGGAACTCGCCCGGGCCACGGATTTCGAGGTCGCGCCGGGCAATCTCAAAGCCGTCGGTGGTCTCCACCATGGCGCGCAGGCGTTCGCGGGCCGTCTCGCCCAGGCGGCCGCTGTCGCCCGTGCCGTAGAGCAGCACACAGGCCGACGCAGCCGCACCCCGCCCGACCCGGCCGCGCAGCTGATGCAACTGGCTCAGGCCAAAGCGCTCGGCGTGCTCGATCACCATCAGCGAAGCATTGGGCACGTCCACCCCCACCTCGATCACGGTGGTGCTGACCAGCACGCCCATTTGGCCGCTGGTGAACAAATCCATCACCGCCTTCTTTTCGGCCACGGGCATGCGCGAATGCAGCAGGCCCACCATCACGCCCGGCAAGGCCTCACTCAGGTCGGCGTGGGTTTGCGTGGCGTTGGTCAGGTCCAGCGCTTCGCTTTCTTCAATCAGCGGGCACACCCAATACACCTGCCTGCCCTGCGCCAGCTGCGTTCCAATGCGCGCCACCACCTCGTCACGGCGGCTGTCTGAAATCACCCGCGTCACGATGGGCGTGCGCCCGGGTGGCAGCTCGTCGATGACCGACACATCCAGGTCGGCGTAATAGCTCATGGCCAGCGTGCGCGGGATGGGCGTCGCGCTCATCATCAGCATGTGCGGCTCCATGCCGCCTTCTTGCATCTTGCCGCGCAAGGCCAGGCGCTGCGCCACGCCAAAGCGGTGCTGCTCGTCGATCACGGCCAGCGCCAAATTCTTGAACTTCACATGCTCCTGAATGACCGCGTGCGTGCCCACCACCAGCGCGGCTTCGCCCGACGCGATCATCTCGAGCATGGCGGTGCGTTCTTTCTTCTTTTGGCTGCCAATCAGCCAAGCCACATTGATGCCCAAAGGCTCCAGCCAGCCCACCAGCTTGGCAAAGTGCTGGGTGGCCAAAATTTCGGTCGGCGCCATCAGAGCGCACTGCCAACCCGCGTCGATGGCCACCATGGCCGCCAGCGCCGCCACCACCGTCTTGCCTGCGCCCACATCGCCCTGCAGCAAGCGGTGCATGGGCACAGCCCGCGCCAAGTCGGCTGCGATCTCTTGCCCCACACGCTGCTGCGCCCCGGTCAGGCCAAAGGGCAGCGCCGCCAGCAACCGGTCATGCAGGTCACGGGCTTGCAGGCGCAAATGAGGCGCACGCAAACGGTCACGTTCGCGCTTGGCCGTCAGCTGCGACAACTGCTGCGCCAGCAGCTCCTCGCACTTGAGGCGAATCCAGGCCGGGTGGCTGCGGTCTTCGAGCGCGGCCAGCGACACATCGGGCGTGGGGTGGTGCAAAAACTGCAAGGCATCACGCAGCGACCAGGTGCCACGCGGGTCTGGCCAATGGGCCTGAGGCGGCAAAGTCTCGCTCAGGTCGGCATGGTTCAAGCCGGTGATGACGGCACGGCGCAAATACGCCTGCGCCAAACCCGCCACCGTGGGGTACACAGGCGTCAGCGCCGTGGACAGCGCACCGCCCGCCGCCTTGAAATTGGGGTGCATCATGGTCAGCCCCATGAAGCCCCCACGCACCTCGCCCCGAGCGCGGATGCGGCTGCCCACCGCCAGCGCCTTCTGGTGCGAGGGGTAAAAACTGAAAAACCGCATCACGCAGGTGTCTGAACCGTCGTCCACCGTCACCAGCAACTGGCGGCGCGGGCGCATCGTGATCTCGCAAGCGGTGACCGTGGCCTCGATCTGCACCGTGTCGCCCTCGCGGGCATCGGCCAGTTTCACGATCCGGGTTTCGTCCTCGTAGCGCAGCGGCAAATGCAACGCCAAATCGATGTCACGCACCAAACCCAGCTTGCGCAGCGCTTTTTGCGGGGCGGTCAGGGTTTTGGCGGGGGACGAGGGGCTCTCGGACATGCGCCGATTGTGCCCCGAGGCCAAAGCCTCAGGCGGGCTTTTTGGCGATAGCCGCAATCGACAGCGCAGTGACCACCTCGCGAACCGTCTTGCGGTCACCCACGGTCAAGGCCAGGTAGCGGTGCAGCATTTCGCGATCGGCCATGTCCAGGCGTTCAAAGTTGGCATCGGCTGCTGCGTTTTTTGAAACAGTGCTCAAGCTGCCAAACCGCAATGCATCAGGACTGACTTGGAGCCAATCAGCCAAAACGCGGAGTTTGTCTTGCGTGGGAATCGCCTTGCCCAGCAACCAATTGCGTGCCGTGTGGGGTGTGATACTGCGCCCCCAATAGCGCAGGTTGAACTCGTTGGCCACCACGGTAGGCGAAGCACGCACACCGCTGCCCTCCAGCGCCTGCTTGAGCCGCTGGGCAAATGCTTCTGTTTCGGTTGCGGTCGCCATCCAAGGAAAGTAGCTGGCGCCTCGAACTTCAACTTAAATGTTTATAACCATTTCTGTTAAAGTAAATTACATTTTCAACGCAACTGAATACCTGTTCGGGATCAATCATTCAAGGAGCCCTAGTGAAATCCATCAAATCACTTTTCGCGATCAGCGCACTCATGACATTGGCAGCCTGCGGTGGCGGTGGCAGTTCTACAGCACCCAGCACGACAACGACTTACCCCTTGCGCAGTGGTTATCAAAGTTTGATCAGCCAAAGCGAAGTCAACAGCTTTTCAATCAGTGGAACCTGTACAGGCACAGCAACCGAAACACGCAGTGCTGCCGTCCCTGCGACATTCGAAGGCACCACTGGCGTCTCAACAACGACAACTTTGACTGGCAGCTACAGCAATTGCACGCCTGCATCCTTTGCCAGCACGGGCATCAGTTACTACGACACCAACTACAAACCCTTGGGTAGCGCGACGCCTGGTTCAGACTATGCGGTGTATTCGGTCACCGACTTGCCCATCAGTGTCAAAGTTGGGGATACAGCCCAGTTCGGCACCGCCGATGTTTATTCATCCAGCACCAAACAGGTCAAAACCGGCACCCGAACACTGAGCTACGCCGTTGAGACAGACAGTGGCAATACCGCGATCATCAACGTGATTACGAAAGCGTACAACACGTCCAATCAATTGCTCTTCACACAACAGAGTCGGTCTCGCATCAATGCCAGCGGACAGTTCACTGCCGTTTCAAAAGACATTCAATACAGCACAACCAACACTTCACACATGCTGTGGACTAAAAACTGACAGCCTGCGAACCTTCATAGGTAAAGTCAACTCAAAACGGCGTGAGACAATCACGCCGTTTTTCATTCGCACGGGCCTGTCCAGCCCTGAACCATGTCTGCATCTGCCCCCCGCGCTTTCACGCTCAGCGATTTCGACTTTGAGCTGCCCCCCGAACTGATTGCCCAGCACCCGGCTGCCCAGCGCAGCGGCTCGCGCTTGCTGGACGGCTCATCGCCCACGGTGGTGGACCGCATCTTTCACGAACTGCCTGGCCTGCTCGATGCGGGCGACCTGCTGGTCTTCAACGACACCAAGGTGGTCAAGGCCCGCATCTTTGGCGAGAAGGCCACAGGCGGCAAGCTGGAGTTGCTGATCGAGCGCGTGCTGCCTGGCCACCAGGTGGTCGCGCACATGAAGGTGAGCAAGAAGCCTTTGGTGGGCGGCAAGATGTTCATGATGGGCGGTGCCCGCAACGGTGGTTTTGATGCCACTCTGCTGGGCCGCTGGCCCGATGCCAACGGCCAGTTGTTTCACCTGCAGCTGAGCGACGAGCCGCATGCGCTGATGGAAAAGCACGGCCATGTGCCTTTGCCCCCCTACATCACCCACACCGACACCGTCGAAGACGCCCAGCGTTATCAGACTGTGTTTGCGCGTGCGCCCGGTGCGGTGGCGGCGCCCACGGCAGCGCTGCATTTCGACGAAGCCTTATTGGCCCAACTGGAGGCCCGTGGCGTGCAACGCGCCAGCGTCACACTGCATGTGGGGGCAGGCACCTTCCAGCCTGTCAAGACCGAGAACATTGCCGAGCACACCATGCACCGCGAGTGGTACGAGGTGCCTGAAGCCACACAGCAAGCGATTGCCGAATGCAAGTCGCGGGGCGGCAAGGTGGTGGCGGTGGGCACAACCACCGTGCGCACGCTGGAGTCGTGGGCCAAGTTCGGCCAAGCCAGCGGGGACACGCAGATTTTCATCACGCCGGGGTTTGATTTCAAAGTGGTGGACCGCCTGATCACCAACTTCCACCTGCCCAAGAGCACGCTCATGATGCTGGTGAGCGCCTTTGCGGGCTACGAGCACATCATGGGGCTGTACAGACACGCGATTGCGAGCCAGTACCGGTTCTTCAGTTATGGCGATGCGATGTTTTTGAATCGGCGCTAAAATAAGCTCTTTATTTAGCACTCATTGGAGTTTCGCAATGGAAACCTTGATGACCCAACAGACGGTGAGTATGTCTGAATTCAAACGCAATCCCGCCTCGGTGTTGCGTTCTGCCAATCGACGCCCCGTGGCCGTACTCAGTCACAACAAGGCCGCCTTCTACATGGTCGAACCTGCACTGTTTGAAGCCATGCTAGAGCAAATGGCAGACCGTGATCTGGAAGACCTGGTCAGGTCCCGCTTAGACCAAAAAGCGCAAGCCATTTCGGTGGACATCGATACGGTTTAAGCGGTGGCTTACACCTTGAAATTCTTGCCGGAGGCTTTGGCCGAGTGGCAAGCGCTGGATGGCTCCGTCAAAGAGCCTTTGCGCAAACTGCTGAAAAAACGCCTCGAAAACCCGCACGTCCCCGGCGGCGCGTTGCATGGAGATTTACAGGGCTACTACAAGATCAAACTGCTCAAGCAAGGCGTTCGACTGGTGTACGGTGTCGAAGACGATGTCCTGATCGTCATGGTCATGGCTGTTGACCGCCGCGAAAACAGCAAGGTTTACCAATCCGCTTTAGACCGGCTGCTAGCCTCCAAGCCTTAAAGCTGAAGAAACACCCGCCCGCCTTCGATCTTGACCGGCCAGGTTTTGGCTGGCTCGGTTGCGGGGCCGCAGGCCACCGAACCATCGCGCAAGCTGAACTGCGCTTGGTGGAACGGGCACTCCACATGGTGGCCTTCCACAAAGCCGTCGCACAGCTTGGCGTTGCCGTGGTTGCACAGGTTGTTGATGGCGAAGACTTCACCTTCCACGCTGAACAGCGCAATGTCTTGGCCCTCGGGGGCGACGGCAATGCCTGCGCCTTCAAACAAATCGGCCTCGGCGGCCACGTCGGTCCATTGGGTCATGGTTACTCTCTCTTGAGGTGTGTGGTGATGTGGGAGCCCCACCCTCGGGGCGATGGGTGGTGGTCTGCAAGGCTCTTTCGCAGCGAGGGCGCCGCTCCCACAAAGGGCTCCGAGAAAGCGCCATCCATTTTCAGATCGGGTAAATGATGGCGTTGGGGATCATTTCGCTGTCGTACACGCACAGGCGCTCGGCGAACTTGAAGCCTTCGGGGGTTTGCACGATGGTGTCGATGTAGCGGCCCACATTGAACACCGTGCTTTCTTTGTCGAGCTTGGTGCGGAACACCGCGTAGTTGGCTTCTGCGTAGATGCAGCCATCTGCCACACGGCGCACGATGGGCGCGCCCACCACATGCCGCTGGTAATAGGGGTCGTGGTACAGCGTCTCTTGGATGCCGTACACGCGGTCTTTGAGCATGCCTTTGCTGGTGAAGGACAACGTGCACAGCGGAAAGCCGCGTTCAAAATTTTCTCGCGGCTGCAGTTTGTAGACGCACTGCTCGGTGAAAAACTCGGGCCACAGGTCCCAGTGGCCGCTGTCCACGGCGCTCGCGTAATCGGCATAGAGCTGCTGGATGCCGAACCAGGTATTCATATCGACCATCATCAAGCCTCCATCACTTTGCGCCAGTATGCGTACATGCCCCTGATCAGCGTTTCGGTCACCATGTGGTCGGTCTCGCCCACATCGCGCCCGCCCAGCTCCACCAGCATGCGGTGCGCTGGTTTGGTCTCAAACGCCTGCTGCGAAAACTCGATCACCTCGCCATCGTCCGCACTCACAAAACCGGCCGGGCCAAACAGGTTGGACTGGCGCAGGCGGCGCTCGTGCATCTCGGGCGTGTCGTCCTCAAAGCCGAAGTGCGTCCAGACAAAATCAAACGCACCATGCCCATCGGGCTGGATGTGCCGGGTGGACACGCTGTTGACCTGCTGCTGAAAAATCACACTGGGGAACAGTGTCATCATCACCGCCGAGGGCATCTGGTCTTCCAATTTCCACCAGTCCTCGGGCACGATGTCCAAGAAGCTCGGGTCGTTGAGCTGCATGCTCTCTTTGAAGCTGCTCACTTGCGTGACCTGCGACGCCTGCCCCGTGGCCTGACCCGCGCTGCCGCGTGTCGAGACCATGGCCGCGTGGCGGTGGTGCGCGTCCATGCGCAGCTCGCTCTTGTTGTCGGCACGCCAAAGGCCAAAGGTCACAAACCAGGTGTGCAAGAGGCCTGGGTGGTAAGGGTCTTTGATGTTCTCTTGCATCAGCTTCCAGTTGCCCGGAATGCGTTGGCGGTTGTAACCCAGCAGCACCAGCTTGCGGCCATTGAACAGGCGGTCAAAGTATGTCAGGATGGTCGGGCCCATGAACTCTTCGAGCGATTCGACGTTGTGGTCGAACGACGCGAACACCACCCCGCCTCGGGTGGCCACTTTCAGGGCAGTGAGGCCGTGGTTCTTGGGGTCAAAGTCGGCGGGCATGCCGCCGTTGACCTTGCCGTCTTGGCGCACACCGCGCCGAAAAGGCACGCCCTGCAAGTCGCCCTTGAGCGTGTAGCTCCACTGGTGGTAGGGGCAAACAAACTCTTTTTTGTTGCCGTGGCGCTCGCGGCAAAACTGCATGCCCCGGTGGGCGCAGACGTTCTCGACCACATGGATCTGCCCGTCGGTGGCGCGCGTCATGATGACCGAGCGCTCGCCCACCACCGTGCGCTTGAAGTCGCCGGGGTTCGGGACCTCGGCCTCCAGGCCCACATAACTCCAGTGGCTTTTGTAAAAGAAGCGCTCAAGCTCTTTCTTGTGCAAGTCTTCGTCGGTGTACACGGCAAACGGAACGCGGCTGGTGCCTTCCGTTTCCCAATGGATGGGGTGTTCAGTCATGGGTAGCGCTCCTCAATTCCTTTTTGTGGGAGCGACGCCCTCGTCGCGATCGGGCATCCGCAAATCGAAAACCTTCGCGACGGGGGCGTCGCTCCTACAGTGGGCGCCATCATGCGCAAAGCATTGATTTTCGTAAATCGAATTTCAAAGATAATCATTATCTGAATTTCAAATACCACTCATCGCATGGAACTCGCCCGCCTCGACCTGAACCTGCTGCTGGTGTTTCACCACCTGCTGCGCGAAAAGCGCGTGTCGGCGGTGGCCGCCGTGCTGGGCATGAGCCAGCCCGCCGTCAGCAGCGCGCTGGGCCGCCTGCGCACCAGCTTGGGCGACGAGTTGTTTTTGCGCACCCAGCGCGGCATGGCGCCCACGCCGTACGCCCTGCAGCTGGCCGAGCCCGTGGCCACCGCGCTCGATGGCCTGCAGCAAGCGCTCAATGTACGCGCCTCGTTTGACCCGGCCACCAGCGAGCGCCGCTTCACCCTGGCCATGACCGATGTGGGCGAGATGTATTTCCTGCCCGTGCTGATGGACGCGCTGGCTGGGGCCGCCCCCGGCGTCACGCTCAACGTGGTGGCCGTGACCAGCGACAGCCTGAAAGACGACATGGCCTCAGGTCGCACCGACTTGGCGCTGGGCCTGCTGCCGCAGCTGCAGGCGGGGTTTTTTCAGCAAGCGCTGTTTCGCCAGCCCTATGTGTGCCTGATGCGCGAAGGCCACCCGCTGGCGAGAGCCGCCGCACTGACGCTCACCGACTTTGCCGCCGCCAGCCATGTGCGCGTGATCGCCGCAGGCACAGGGCACGGCAGGGTGGACGAAGCGCTGGAGCGCCAAGGCCTGCAGCGCCGCATTCGCCTCACGGTGCCGCACTACGTGGCTTTGGGCGATGTGCTGGGGCATTCGGACCTGATCGCCACTGTGCCCGAGCGCTTTGCCCAGCGCGTGACCCGCCCCTTTGCCCTGACCACCCGCGCCCTGCCCTTGGCGGTGGACGGCAGCGCGATCCACCAGTTTTGGCACGCCCGACTGCACAAAGACCCGGGGCACCAGTGGCTGCGAGGGCAAGTCGCCCAACTGTTTGGCGACGGCAGCAAACCCACTGCGGAGCAAACGGTTTAACGGACTCAAAGGCACAGCGTCTTGTGGGAGCGGCGCCACCGCCGCGATCAAGCGTCCACAAACCACCAGCATTCGCCGCGAGGGCGCGGCTCCCACAAATCAAACCATCGGGCCGAGGTGGGCCTCCTACAATCCCTGCCATGCTCCAATTCGACCTGCTCAAAACCGACCCTTCCAGCCACGCCCGACGCGGGGCACTGACCTTGAACCACGGCGTGGTGCAAACGCCGATCTTCATGCCGGTCGGCACGTATGGCACCGTCAAGGGCGTGATGCCGCGCAGCCTGCACGAGATGGGCGCACAGATCATTTTGGGCAACACCTTCCACCTGTGGATGCGCCCGGGCCTGGACATCATGAAAGGCTTTGGCGGCCTGCACCAGTTTGAAAAATGGGACAAACCCATCCTGACCGACTCGGGTGGTTTTCAGGTCTGGTCGCTGGGCGACATGCGCAAGATCACCGAAGAAGGCGTGACCTTCGCCAGCCCCGTGAACGGCGACAAGCTCTTCATGTCGCCCGAGGTGAGCATGCAGATCCAGACCATCCTGAACTCGGACATCGTGATGCAGCTCGACGAGTGCACACCTTACGAGACCAAGGGGCACCTGACGACCGAGGCCGAAGCGCGTAAATCCATGGAGATGAGCCGCCGCTGGGCCGTGCGCTCCAAAGACGAATTTGCCCGCCTGAAAAACCCCAACGCGCTGTTTGGCATCGTGCAAGGCGGCATGTTCGAGAACCTGCGCCAGGAATCGCTGGACGCGCTGGTCGAGATGGACTTCCCCGGCTACGCGATTGGCGGCGTGAGCGTAGGCGAACCCAAAGACCTGATGCTGCAGATCATGGCGCACACGCCGCACCGGCTGCCTGCGAACAAACCGCGCTACCTGATGGGCGTGGGCACGCCCGAAGACCTGGTGCAAGGCGTGGCCGATGGCGTGGACATGTTCGACTGCGTGATGCCCACCCGCAACGCCCGCAACGGCACGGTGTTCACCCGCTTTGGCGACCTCAAGCTGCGCAACGCCAGGCACAAGAACGACCCGCAGCCACTGGACACCAGTTGCACCTGCTATGCCTGCGCGGGCAACCCGGTGGACGCAGCCTCAGGCTCCGGTGGCGTGTCGTGGGACAACGGTGGCCGAGACGGTTTCAGCCGCGCCTACATGCACCACCTGGACCGCTGCGGCGAAATGCTCGGCCCCATGCTGACCACCATCCACAACCTGCACTATTACCTGAACCTGATGCGCGAAGTGCGCGAGTCGCTGGACGCGGGGCAGTTCAACGCCTTCCGGGCTCAGTTCAAGAGCGAGCGCGCACGGGGCGTTTGAGCTGGGCGGAAACGCGCTCCTGACATGCACATCGAGCTGTGGGAGCCCCGCCCTCGGGGCGATTGCGTGGTCTGCGAAGGCACCTATCGCGGCGAGGGCGCCGCTCCTACAAAAACTGTCAGCACCCCGGTGTAGCCATAAAGCTGGCTGCCCGCGATCTCACCTGCAGCGTAAAAACCGACCAGCGGCACATCGCCCAAGGCGTGGCGAATGATCTGCATCTCGGCGCTGGGGCCGCCAAAGTGGCCACCGCCGCGCCCGGTGCAGCTCACATAGATGGCGCCCGCAATGCGCTTGCCGCCCAGGGGCAGGGTTTGCGTGGCGTCGGGGCTTTGCAGCCATGCTGCCTCGAGCGGCAGGCTTTCCGGCTCCAGCGCTTCGCGGATTTCGGCGCAGATGCGCACCAAGTCGGCCCGCGCGGCCTTGGCGTCGCGCTGGCAAAACGCCACACGCATGCCGCTCTGCAGGTGCTCGGCCACGGCGATGCCTTGTCGCATCGGGTCCAAGCCCACGATGTGGCGCACCCGCACGTCTTGCTGCAGGTGGCCGGTGCGGCCCACGGCCGCGTCGCCGGGCAGGCTCAAGCCCACCAGGGTGGAGCGCACCACGGCAATCGCGCGTTGCGGTTCGTCCAAAGAGATGTCGAGCTCGCGCAGCATGACTTCGAGTGCGGGCTGCGCGTCCAGCTCCAAAATCACATGCTGGTCGGCCCGGGTGATGTGGTGCTCGCCCGCCACGGGCAAGCAGCCCTGCGTCACGCGGGTGATGCAGGCCACCCCAGGGCCAAAGGCCACACCACTCAGCCCCCCTTGCCAAACGCCTCGTGCAGCGTCCGACTTCACAGCAAACTGCACCGATTGCTGGCGGCTCGACACCAAACCGCCCATGAGAGCACCGTCAGTGGTGCGGCTGGCCAGCTCGGCGATCAGCTCAGCCAGCTCCGGGGTTTGCGGCTCGGCGTGCACCAGCGCGGTTTGTGCGCGCCAGCTCGCAGGCAAAGGTGCCACGCCCGAGAACACTTGGTATTGCTCAGGCGGCAAATCGCACAGCATGATCGCCAGCGCGGGTTCGTCCCAATACTCGGCCCCACTGGCCGCGATGCCCACGCCCGTGCAACCCGCCCAATCGCTCACCCCGGGCAGCTCTTCGCGCAGGTGATCCAGGATGGCCTGCGCTTCGGGCGCGTAGTGGTCGGTGATGTACAGCAGGCCCAAGCGGGGTTCGCTTGCAAAGCCGGGCAAGGCCATCTGCGCACGCAGCTGGGCCATGGCCAGACCTGCGGCCATGCGCCACTGCGGGTGCGTGGCATGACCGCTGGGAAACAGCTTCATGCGGCGGGGCGCTTGCGTGCAGGCGTTTTGCGCACGGCCTTTTTGGCGGGGGCTTTTTTGGCAGGTGTGCTTTTGGCGCTGCGCGCTTTTCCGGCAGCCTTCTTGGCTGCGGCAGGCTGGGTTGCAGCTTGGCCCGCTGGTTTTGCAGCCGCAGCAGCTGCAGCTTGGGCAGCCGCTTGGGCTTTCATGGCTTCTTGCGCCACGTCTTTCATGGCGGCACCTGCAATGCTCTGGAACTGCTGCGTGAGCGAGCCCCACCAGGCCATTGGATCGACCGCTGGTTTGTCAGCCCCCTCCTTGGCTTGGGCTTTTGGTTTGGCTTTGGATGGGGCTTCAGGCTCTGGCGCCACCTCAGGCTCGGGGGTCTTTTCAGGAACAGGTTCTGGCTTGGCAGCAGGTGCAGCGGCTTCTGGCGGCTTGGCGGTGAAGGCCTTGGCCAAGTCGGCCATGCTCACGTTCATGCCTTGCAAGGTGGTCAGGGTCATCTTTTGCACTTCGAGCGCCTGGATGGTGGCCTTGAGCGCCGTGCCGTTTTGTTCCAGCCAGAACTGCACGGCCTTGAGCTCTTGAATGCGCTTGTCGATTTCTTCCACGTTCAGCGTGGGCGCGACCCAGCTGGACATGCCGGGGATCGCCCCCGCAGCAGGCGCGGTCTTGGACGCGGTTTGCGACAGGTTTTGCAAGAAGTCAAAGCCCGGGACGAATTTGCCGAAGCCGAAAGCCGATGTGTCGCTCATGGTGTCTCCTGTTCAGGAATAAGTGCCATTAAACCAAACCGCGCCCAGTGCGAAACTGACAAGCGCTCAGTTCTCAAAAACGGTGCGTCCAGCGCAGCCGAACCGTGCGCGGCTCGGCCGGGTGCACATGCCGGTCCAGCAAGCCCTGAGCGCTTTCGCCCGCGAGCCTGGACACATAGGCGTACTCGATGTCGTTGACCCGGCGGTCAAGCAGGTTGTACACATCAAGCGCCCACTGCTCATGCTTAGATGTGCGGTAGCCCACGCGCAAGTTGACCCAGGCCGCAGCGGGGGCGCGCCAGCTGTTGTCTTCCACCAGCGGTCTCGCACCCCAATAGCGCAAGCGCAGCGCGCCCGACCACGGACCTTGCCCGTCCCAGCTCAAACCCAGATTGGCCGTGGTGCTGGCAGCACCGGGAATGTAAGGGCCCGCCAGATCGCCATCGGTGAATCGGGCTTGCGACCAGGCCAGATCGGCGTCGATCGCCCAGTGCGCGTTGAGCGCCACGAAATGGTGCCATTCCACACCACGCCGCCGCGAGGGTCGCGAGGGCTCGGTGGTGCCCGCATCGCCCACAAACAGCAACTCCGACGCCATGCGCAGCTGCCACAAGGCCAGCGTGGACTTCCAGCCAGGCAGCCATTCGCTGCGCAGGCCGATTTCTTCGCCCCGGGTGCGCACCAGCGGCGACACCGACTGCAATGCACTCACGGTATCTGCCGGGTCCACGCGCAAGGTGGTGCCACGGGCATCGTTGGAGTGGTAACCCTGCCCATGGTTGGCGTAAAACTCTGAGCCGCGCCAAGGCCCCAGCACCACCGACAGTTTGGGCGAGAGCAAGGCGCTTTGCGCCTGCCCGCTGTTGGCGGCCAGATTCGACTGGACCTTGAACCGATAGGCATCGCCACGCACACCCGCTGTGGTGCGCAGCCAGTCGTTCCAGCGCAGCTCGCTCTCGGCCCACAAGCCCAGGCTTTGCTGCTGCACGCGGTCTTCGCGCACCGTGCCCAAGCGCTCGCGTTGGTGCGTGCGGTACAGACCCACCGGGGCCAAATCGTCGGCACGGGCCTGCACGCCCCAAGCGTGGCGCACGTCCAAACCTTGCCATGTGCTGGCCCAGTGGCGGCTGTGCGCGCCGCCTGCGGCCGTGCGCCGCTCGGCCTGCTGGAACTGGTCGCCCACCGGGCACGTCGCTTGGGCATCGGTCAGGCAATAGGTGAAGTTGGACCACAGATCGAGCGCCGACTGCAGCGCCCACAACTCGGTTTTGCGGTGCACACCGTCCTGCACCTGCGTCCATTCGCCCGAGAGGCTGTAACGCTGCGTGACGCCGCCTGCCGTCGGGTCCAGGCTGTCGTAGCGGCCAATCAAGCCCTGATTCAGCGCACGCTGCGGCACCTGGTCGGTCGAGGTCCAACGGCCTTGGTAGGCCATGGCCGTGATCGAAAAGCCTTGCGCGGCCGTGCCTTCGCTGTAACGCAGCACGCCATTGAGCTTGCGGTAGTTCTCGGGCACGGTCCAGGGGCCGTTGTTGTGGAACAGCTCCAAGCCGTACAGCCATTGACCTGTTGCTTCTGGGCTGGCCTTGAGCGAATCGGCGAGCAAGGTGCGCACGTAGCCGCCAGGCCCCACCGTCACTTGGGCCAGGCCCGCATCCAAGTTGCGGCGCAGGTCGATGCGCGCCGAGCCAGCCGAAGCAAAGTCGCCGTCTTCGGCAAAGTACGGCCCCTTGCGGTAGCGCACCTGCTGGACGAGTTCCGGGATCAAAAAGTTCAGGTCGGTGTAGCCTTGGCCGTGCGCGTGGCTGGGCATGTTGACCGGCACGCCCGCCACCCACGTGGCGAAGTCGGTGCCATGGTCCAAGTTGAAGCCGCGCAAGAAGTATTGGTTGGCCTTGCCATCGCCCGCATGCTGGGTCACCAGCAAGCCGGGCACCATCTCCAGCACCTCGCCGGGGCGCAAGAGCGGCACCAGCGCCAGCCGCTCGGCAGAGACCACGCCCTCGCTGGCGGATTGTGCGACGCCAGAGAGGTCTTCGGCGCGGGCGCGGATGTCGAGGGTGGGCACCGCCTCGGCGCAGCTTACCCTGGGCATCGCAGCCCCCAAAAACAAAGCCGCCCCACACAGGGCGACTTGCCGTGAACGGCTGCGTCTGGACATCAGTGCTTGTGGTCGCCTTGGCCCTGCGGCATGCCGGTGGTCACGGGCACGCTGACCTGCTGCTTTGTTTCCAAGCCTTTGGCGTCCTTGAAGGTCAAGGTCAGGGCCACGCTGCTGCCCATCATCAGCGGGGCTTTCAGGTCCATCAGCATCAGGTGGAAGCTGCCGGGCTTGAGCTCGACCGCTTGGTTGGCAGGCAGGTCCAGCGCAGGGATGGCGCGCATTTGCATGACCGAGCCGTCCATCTTCATTTCGTGCACTTCGGCCACACCCGCCACGGGTGTGGACACCCCGACCAAACGGGTGGCTTGGGGTGCAGTGAGTTTCATGAAAGCGCCCGTGGCCTTTTGGCCCTGCACGGTGGCGCGGGCCCAACCGCCCTCGACCTTGACTTGGGCCAAGGCGACGCCAGCGATGCAAAGGCCGGCCATCAAGGCTGCGATTCGTTTGAAAGTGTTGTTCATGGGTGTCCTTGTGTAGAGGGATTGTCTTCGATCCGCGTGAAAGTCATGGGGCAAGTCAGTGCGCGTGTGCAGCTGCACCTGCGCTGGGCATGACTTCGAGCAAGGCAGCGGGCGATTTCAGGTCCGACAGCTTTTGCCCTGGCTTGGGCACCTCCGTCCAATCCATTCGGCCTTGCTCGCACAGCTGCTGCACCGGCCAGTACATCACCCCTGCTTGCGCAGGCAAGGTCCCCACCAGCACGAATTCGTCGTAGTGGCCGTTGGGCAGCATGTCGTCGGCCGTTTTGGCAGTCCAGCTGATGCGGGTGACGTCTTCGGTGATGGTGCGGCCATGGCTGGTGTAGGGCTGCGCCAACTTGTCGCGGGTCACCTCCAGACGCCAGCCCGCCTTGGGCATGGGTTTGGCACCCTGCACGCCTGCCGGGATGTCGACCACGATCTGGCGTGTGGGTGACGCGCCGCAACCGTGGCTCACCTTGAATGTGGCCTTGTAACTCTGGCCAGCGGTGGCCACCTGGTACTCGAGCACGGTGTGGGCCGAAGCCCCCCAACCCAGACCTGAGCCCAAGAGAGCCACCATGGCGCACAACAGGGGATTGAAAAGTTTCATGGTCGGTGTCCTTTAAAAATGGGCCTTCAGCTCAGCTGTGGTGCTGCGCTGGGGGTAGGGGTGGAAGTTCCAGTACTTGTCGTTGTTCAGGTTGTCGATGCCAAAGGCGGCGACCAGCTTGGGCGTGATTTGCCAACGGGTGCGAACGTCCATGGTGGTGAAGGGGCTCACGCCCATGTAGGCATCCCCGTTCACATCCGAGTTGTTGAGCGTGCGGAACTGTTGGCCGCTGTAGCGCACCGCCACCGAGCTGGTCCAGGCGGCATTCCAGCGGTACGCCGCCAGCAAAGTCGCTCGCCACTTGGGAATGTTGGGCTGCATTTTTCCCAGGGTGTCGCCAACCACGGCCACAAAGCCCTGGTTGGCCTTGATCACCGAATCGGCATAGGTCACGCTGCCCGTCAGATCGAGCCCCGGCAAGCCGAAGCTGGTGACTGTAAAAGCGCCCTCCAAGCCTCTGGTCTGGATGCGGTCCACGTTTTGCACGCGGCTGATGGTCTTGTTGCCCGCAGCGGGGTCGACCACCGACTGCGAATAAATGCCGTCTTGTGTGTCTTCGGCAAATGCCGTCAGACGCCACTGGGCTTTGTCCAGGTTCTTCTCGTAGCTCAGCTCTTGGGTCCACGATTTTTCAGGACGCAGGTTCGGGTCGTTGATGTACTGCGAGTTGGTGGTCGAAGTGGCGCCGTACAGCTCGTTCACGGTGGGCATGCGCACGGCGCGGCCCACGGCGTATTTGAGGAAGGCGTCCTCGGCGATCTGTTTGGACAAGGCCGCTTTGGGCGACAGGTGGTTCTCGCTGCGGTTTGCAAAAGCCAAGTTGCTGCTGGCCGAGAAGCGCGTCAAGCCTTGCGTGGCGCTCCAGTGTTCCGCCCGCAAGCCCAGTACGGCGCGCCAGTCAGGGGCAAAGCGCCAAGTGTCTTGCGCGTACAGGCTTTGCAGCTGGGTGCGGCCGCCCACTTCGCTGGCCACGCTGCCTGCAGCGTCGGTGGTCCAGTTACCTGCGATGTTGGACGTCAGGTAGCGCAGCTTGTAGCTGTCTTGCTGCGCGCCAAAATCCACAACGTGTTCGCCTTTGGGTCCTTGCGGGCGCCAAGTGCCACGCAAAGCCAGGTTGTTCCAACCCGTGCCCGAGCCGTCAGCGATGGTGCCCGCGCCGCCTGTTGCGGCGTTGGGCAAGGTGTTGCTGCCAGCATTCTGGCGTTTGGTGTCCGAGCCGTAGTCGTACAGGCTGGCGGCCACTTCCCAGTCGAAGGTGCCTTGCGTGCGGCTCTTGATCGACAGGCCGTGCAGGGTGTGGCTGAGCTTTTCGTTGGTGAGGGCAAAATCACCCCCGTTGAGCGCCGCGTAGCTGCGGCCACCGATGTTGATCGCGCCGCTCGTGACGGTTTGGCCCGAGGCATTGGTGAGGTAAGACTGCGGACGGCCCTCGGACGTGTTTTGCCAGATGCCCAACGAATACGTGGCACGCACGGTGGGGCTGAAGTCATAGGCCACTTTGGCTTTCACATGGTCTTGCACCGTGTGGTACTGGGTGAGCGCTCCCAAAATCAGCCAGGGCACATTCGCACTGTTCAAGCCTGCAACGGCACCCGTCACCGCCGTGCCTGCTGACCCCACCGTGCCGGTGCTCACGGTGCGTGTGGCAAAGGTCAAGGGCTGGCCCTGGCTGTCGGTGTGGTTCAGGTTGACAAACCACGACCAGTCGCCCGAGCGGCTGCCCAAGGACGCGCTGGACTGCCAGCCGCCATAAGTGGCGTGGGTGTTGTACAGGTCAAAGGGTTGGTGCGAGTAGCCCATCTTGACCGATCCTTCGAGTTTTTCGGGCATTTTGGTCGTGTACTCGACCACCGCGCCCACCGAGTTGCCTGGGTAAGCGGCAGAAAACGGGCCGTACATCACGTCCACGCGCTCGATTTCTTCGGGCGTGACCATGCCCCAGCGCGGCGCAAAGCTCAGGCCGCTGACGCCGTTGCCCAGGTAGTTGCTCAGCAACATGCCGTCGGCATACACCGCCGAGCGGGCGGTGTTGCCGGTGCCCGAGGCGCGGCTGGACAAGATGGCGTGGTTGTAGTCGCCGATGTAGCGCTTGCGCACCAAGAGGCTGGGGAAGTATTTGAGCGCATCTTCGCTGTCGGTGGCGTTGATGTTTTGCGCGATCTGCGCTGCGGTGATGCCCTCCATGGTGGCCGGGATTTGGGTGGGCAGCGAGGTGGGGTGTTGACTGACGATGGTGACTACGCCAGCGTCTTTGCGGGGGGCGTGGTCAGCTTGTTGGGCGGAGGTGACAAAGGGGTAAGCCAGGGCCAGGCCCAAGGCGATGCGGGTTTTGCGCACGAGAATTCCTGAAAACGAAACACGAGCGACGCGGCCAAGCGGCTTTCACCGCGGCGGCGTCAAGGCGAAGGTTCAGGAAAGTGCAGGCGGGCCGCGTGGCGGCAGGGGCGAGCCGGTCAGCCAGGCGATGTGGGCTGACGGAGCAGGGCGCAGAGCATGGGCCAAGGCGCTCACGGGTGCAAAACCCAACACCACGGCAGGGGGCGGTGCGCTCACATGGGTGCACAGAGGGCAGTCCATGCCGCCCGACGAGGTGTTGCTGTCGCCCGCGTCGTCCGACATCACCATCTTCATGCCGCCCATGGCCGAGCAGACCATCTGGGTGGCTTGGGGTTTGACCAAGGGCGAAGCCACCGAGACCCCGATGAACAAAGCAAACCACACCAGCACGAGGCGGGTGATCAGGTGTGCGTTGCGCAGGGTTTGCATGCCAAAGATTTTAAGTCACCAACATAAGCTGAGCAGCCAGACTGCAAAGACCAACCAGGTGAACACAAAAACCGCCGCTGTCACATGGTTGCGCGGTTTGTTGGCCAATCGAGCGGCTTGTTCGCGGGCATCCGCCAGAAGTTGTGGTGGCAACAGCCGAATCACCAACCACAAACCTGCGGGCACGATCAGCAGGTCATCCAGATGGCCAAGCACGGGAATGAAGTCGGGAATCAAATCGATCGGACTCAAGGCATAAGCGGCCACGAGCATTGCCAAAAAGCGGATACCCCAAGAACAGCGCGGATCCTTGGCTGCGAAATACACCGTGATGACATCCGACTTGATCTGCTGTGCCCAAATTTTCAGCTTTTGAAACATGGCAATCATGCTAAAGCATAAAAGCCGCAGTGCGAGCCCACGCCAACAGATGGTCCTGCAAGCCATCGCTCACCGGTCATCTAAGTGACGGCAACGCGGAATGCCAGCCGTTAATCTTTAGACTTTGCCTTGTTTAGGAACCACCATGCTCAAACTCTGCGGCTTCGCAGCCAGCAATTACCACAACAAAGTCAAATTCGCCCTGATGGAAAAAGGCGTGCCCTTTGAAGAAGAGTTGGCCTGGGTGGGTGCCACCGACGCGTCGGCCAGCCCCTTGGGCAAGGTGCCCTACCTCAAGACCGAGCAGGGCGCGATCTGCGAATCGGCCGTGATGCTGGAGTACATCGAGCAAAAGTACCCGCAAAACCCCCTGCTGCCCGCCGACCCGTTTGCTGCGGGCAAGGTGCGTGAGCTGGCGCTGTTTTTGGACCTGCACCTGGAACTGGTCGCACGCAACCTTTACCCCGAAGCCTTTTTTGGCGGCAAGGTGAGTGATTCGGTCAAAGAAAAAGTCGGTGCGCAACTTGAGAAAAACGTCGCAGCCTTTGCCAAGCTGGCCAAGTTCTCGCCTTTTGTGGCGGGCGACAGCCTGACGCTGGCCGACTGCGCGGCCGTCACGCACTTGCCATTGGTCTCGGGTGCCACCAAGCTGATTTACGGCAAAGACTTTTTGGCCGACACACCCTCCCGCGAGTATCTGAAGATGATGGGCGAGCGCCCCCACATGCAAACCATCAACGCCGACCGCAAAGCCAACATGGAATTGATGATGTCGCGCATGAAAGCCAAAAGCTAAGTCTGTGCGTTTGAGCACCTGATGTGCATCGTCCCTGCCCGTGGCCTGTGCCACGCGGCAGGCGGCATTGACCCACATCAATACCGCGTCGAGAGCGGTGCCTAGGATGAAGCCATGACTTCATCCGATACCCCAACCCCCAACCTCCACCGAGAGCGGCTCTTTCACGAACGGGCAGAGCTCCTGCACCGCATGGCTCAAGAGCGCGGCGGCCTGGTCTCGCGCGCCGACATGGCGGCCGAGCACGATGTGCGCGATTTGGAGAACCGGGCCCAGGCCTTCTCCGAGCGCGACGACGAATTCGCCATGAACGAACACGAGACCGCCGAGCTGGGGGCGTTTGAAGAAGCATTGGCCCGTCTGGACGCAGGGCACTACGGCGAATGCAAGGACTGCAGCGCGCCCATCCCAGAGGCGCGACTGGCCGCGTATCCGGTGGCGCTGCGCTGCCTGGGCTGCCAGACCACGTTCGAAAAAAACCACTGATCCGAAAAGGCATTGAGCATGAGCACTTTCCACGCCCTCGTCTGGATCGACCACAAGGAATCGCACGTTCTGATGTTCGACCACGAACACCTCGAGTCCCAGCGCATCCCATCGCGCAGCCACCACAAGCACTCGGGCAAGGCGAATGAGCACGCGGCTTATTTCACCGAGGTGGCGCAAGCCCTGCAGGGCAGCCACGAAGTGCTGCTGACCGGGCCGAGCACCGCCCGCACGGAGTTCTTGGAGTGGTGCAAGCACCACCGCAGCGACACGGCCAAACGGATCGTGGACAACATCCCGGCCGACCACCCGACCGACAAGCAATTGGTGGCGCTGGCCCGGCAGTACTTCAAGAAGTTCGACAACATGGCACCCGACCCCGGCCAATTGTGATTGGGGCTGCGCAGCACCGGTCAATGGCCCTTTGCCAGCGCTGCCGCAACGGCCACAGGCTGCTATGCTTTGCCGCATGCGCAGCCTGTTTCATTTCGCTTTCAACGTCACGGACCTGAACGAGGCCCGCCACTTTTATGGCGGCATTCTGGGCTGCCAGGAAGGCCGCAGCACCGACACTTGGGTGGACTTTGATTTCTTCAACCACCAGATTTCGCTGCACTTGGGCGAGCCGCTCAAGACGGCCCCCACAGGCCGCGTGGGCGAGCACCTGGTGCCCATGCCGCATTTCGGTCTGGTCCTGCAAAAGGACGATTGGCAGAGCATGGCCGATCGCCTGCAAGCTGCGGGCGTGCCCTTTGTGATCGAGCCACAACTGCGCTTTGCCGGGCAGCCCGGCGAGCAGTGGACGATGTTCTTTTTAGACCCCTTCGGCAACCCCCTGGAAATCAAGGGGCTCGCCTCATTGGACACGCTTTACGCCAGCTGAGCGACCTGCTGGTCGATGGCGCCGAACAGGCTCTGGCCGTCCTTGCCTTTCATTTCGATGCGGATGGTGTCGCCGAACTTCATGAACTCGGTCTCTGGTTGGCCGTCCAGGATGGTTTCGATCGCGCGTTTTTCGGCAATGCAGCTGTAGCCTTTGGGCCAGTCCTTCTTGCCGTTGACTTCCACACCCTTGTTGCTCACCGTGCCGCTGCCCACGATGGCGCCCGCTCTCACATTGCGCGTCTTGCAGATGTGGGCGATGAGCTGGCCAAAGCTGAACGTCATCTCGGGGCCCGCGTCGCACAAACCGACCTTGCGGCCATTCCAGGTGGACTGCAGCGTCAGATGCACACGGCCGCCCTGCCAGGCGTCGCCCAGCTCGTCGGGCGTCACGGCCACGGGGCTGAAGGCGGTGGCGGGTTTGCTCTGCAAGAAACCAAAGCCCTTGCCCAGTTCACCCGGAATCAGGTTGCGCAAACTCACGTCGTTGGCCAGCATCAAAAGACGCACGGCTTCGATCGCTTCTTCTGGCGTGGCTTGCATGGGCACGTCGCCAGTGATCACTGCGATCTCGGCTTCAAAGTCGATGCCATACGCTTCGTCGGCGCAGACCACCTGGTCGCACGGCCCCAAAAAGTCGTCGCTGCCGCCCTGGTACATCAAAGGGTCGGTGTAAAAGCTCTCGGGCACCTCGGAGTTGCGCGCCGCACGGACCAGCTCGACGTGGTTGAGGTAGGCTGAGCCGTCGGCCCACTGGTAGGCGCGGGGCAGCGGGGCCATGCAGTTTTTCGGATCAAACGGAAAAGCATGGCGCGACTTGCCGTTGTTCAACGTCTGGTAAAGGTCTTCGAGCTGCGGCGACAAGAAGTTCCAGTCGTCCAACACCAGCTGTAAGGTGTCCGCGATGCCGGTCGCATAATGGGCGCTGGCCAAGTCGCGCGACACCACCACCAGTTGTCCGTCGCGTGAGCCGTCTTTGTAGGTCGCCAGTTTCATGATGCTTGTGTCTCTTCAAGGTTCGATCCGCTACAGTGTGCCGCAGATGAAATTACGCATTGGTAAACTCGTTTAACTAAACGAAAATCCATTTTAGACCCAATGGCCACCTCAAGCCCCCACCCACAAGACAAGACACGCGCTGGCATCCAGTCGGTCGAGGTCGGATTTGCGCTGCTCGACGTGCTCGCTCAGGCACCCGGCCCGCTGATGCTGCGCGACCTTGCCGCAGCCGCCGACATGAGCGCGGCCAAAGCGCACCGCTATCTGGTGAGCTTTCAGCGTCTGGGCTTGGTGGTTCAAGACGGCGGCAACACCCGTTACGAGCTCGGGCCCGCCACCTTGCGTTTGGGACTGGCCACACTGTCGCGCTTGGACGCGGTCAAGATGGCCCGCGAACGGCTTCCCGCCCTGATGGAGCAAACCGGCCACACCTTGGCGCTGGCCGTTTGGGGCAACCGGGGGCCGACGCTCGTGCACTGGCAAGAATCCCCACTGGCGGTGCCAGTGAACCTGCGCCTGGGAGATGTGATGCCCATGCTGAGCTCGGCCACGGGCCGCTGTTTTGCTGCATTCATGGGGCACGGCATCGGCGTGGATCAGGCCCGCGCCATGATCGAGGCCGAAATGGCCCAGGCCCGCAAAGCCGGCCGTCACGATGTACCCCACACGCCAGCGCAGCTGGATGCACTGATGCGCGAGTTGCGCACGCAAGGCATGGGGCGTGTCGACAATGTGTTGCTGCCCGGCATCTCGGGCTTTTGCGCCCCGGTGTTCGACGCCGATGGGCATTTGGCGCTGGGCGTGGTGTCCTTGGGCTCCTCGGCCACGTTTTCGACCGACTGGAACGGCCCGCTGGCACAAGCCCTCAAAAGCATGTCCAAGCAACTGTCTGCCGATCTGGGCTGGAACGGCCAATAACTTCGCCCAAGACGCGACACACGCATGAGCCACCCCACAGGCACACACGACCCAACAGGCCCCTCACGGCGCACGCTGTGGGTCTTGGCGCTCGCGGTCGCGCTGGTGCATCTGGCCTTGCTGCTGGGCGTGACTGGCACACTCGACTGGCGCCTGCAGCCCAACACCGCAGCGGTGGCGGTGCCCTTGAAAACACGCATGATTTCGCCGCCCGAAGCTCCAGCTGTGCGCCCGGCAACGGCCCAAGCACCCCCAAGCCCGGTGCGCCGCACGGCGCCCCTTGCAGAGCCGCGCGACTCAGAATCAACGAACGAAACCACAACGGCCCAAGCCCCTGCACCAGTCGAGCCCGCTGCGTCAGAGCCGGTCAGTGCTGTCGCCAGTGCAGCGCCTGCGGCATCTGCACCGGTTGAAGCGCCTGCACAGGCGTCGACCACGCCAGCCACAGCCAGCTGGCCCACCATGGCACTGGGGGCTTTGCCGCCGTCCAGCTTGGCGCGCTACGAGCTGACGGGCATGGACAAAGGCTTCACCTATTACGCCAATGGCGAGTTGCGCTGGCAACACAATCCTCAGGCCTACGCCTTGACCTTGACTGTCAAGGCCTTCCTGATCGGCAGCCGCAACTGGCGCAGTACGGGATTGATCGACGGCTCGGGCCTGTCACCCCTCAAATTTTCAGACACCTGGCGGGGCGAGCGCGCATCCCACTTTGACCGCGAGCAAAAGCGCATCGTGTTCAGCGGCAATGCCCCTGTGGCAACCTTGCAGCCCGGTGCGCAAGACCAGATCAGCCTTTACATGCAGCTCGCTGGCGCCATGGCGGGCGACCCCGAGCGTTACCCGGCAGGAACCCGACTGCAGGTGCAAACAGCCACGCTGCGTGACGCTGTGCCCTGGCTGTTGGTCATGGCAGGCCAAGAGCCCCTGGACGTGGCGGGCCAAACCATGACAACCACCAAGTGGGTCTGCCAGCCCCGCAGCCAGTACGACGCCAAAGTGGAGATCTGGCTGTCACCTCGCCACGCCTGGATGCCAGCCCGCATTCGCATCACCCAGGTCAGCGGCAGCTTCATTGACTTGACCCTGCGCACCATGGAGCCGCTGCCCTCTCTGCCAGTGGACAGTTCGGTTGGCGAAAAAACCACAAGCTCTTGAATTTGTCATGCCCATGCCCACATGTGAGTCTTGTTAAGCGAGAATGAATCCATGAACCTGCTGTACGAATCTGACGCTTTCGCCGTGATGCATGTGTTGGCCAATGCCTCTGAGAGCGACGCGTCTGCGCCCAGCAAACCCAAGCTGGAACGCCACGGTTTTGAAATCGTCGACAAGCGCTCGGGCAAAGAGGTGTACCTCGACGGCTCCTGGGCCGAGATGTTCCAACAAAAGATCCAAGTCTGGCAGCAGCACACCCCCACGCAAGAAGAAGTCGAAGACACGCTCGACGGCTACGTGGGATTGGCGCAGCAGCCTGTGGTCGTTCACTGAGTTGCACGCCTTTGGGCCTGCCCAGGCTCAGACGGCAGCGATGCGGCGCTCTTCGAGCCTGAACAAAGGCCCCACCAGCAGCAGCACCGCCACCAAGCGGCTGACCTGAAACGCCGTCACCACCGGCACCCCCAACTGCAGCACCTTGGCCGTGATGGCCATCTCGGCAATGCCCCCGGGCGACGTGCCCAGGGAAAGCGTGGCCACGTGCAAATCGGTTCCCCAAGACAGCGCCCAAGCAAACAGCCCTGAGCACAGCATCATGGCCAGCGTGCCGACCGCCACCGACAGCAGCCACTGTGGCGCGGTGTGGATGAAATCCTTGCGAAACTTCACCCCCAGGCTCACGCCAATGACGAGCTGCGCCGCATTGGTCAGCCCTTGCGGAATGGCCGACCACTGCAGCCCCAAGAGCGTCACGGCCATCGACGCCAGCAGCGCACCCATGAACCACGGGTTGGCGCGGCGCATCGCAAGCAGGAGCAAAGCCCCTGCACCCGAGGCCAGCGCCAGCCACAAGAGGCCTGGCCACTGGGGCGTTCGGTTGACCATGCGCAGGGTTTCGTCCACATGCAAGCCCCAATGCGCCTGCGCCCATTGCATGGCAAAAGGCACGCTGAGCACCACCATCAGCAAGCGCAAGGTGTGCGATGCCGCCACCAAGTCGGTGCGGGCGCCTGAGCGTTCGGACAGCAGCGTCATCTCGGACGCGCCGCCAATGGCGCTCGCAAAATAAGTCGTGGCCCGCAGGGCATGCGGGCTCAGCTGACCCAAGTCAACGCGGTGTTGCCGCTGCAGCCAGATGCCAAAGGCATAGCCCTGCGCCAGCGCCCAAACCACGCCCAAGAGCACTGCCCACCAGAGGTTCATGACCAGCGCCCCGACTTGCGGCGTGAAGTACAAACCGAGCGCCGCACCAATCACCCACTGCCCGGCGTTGCGCAACAGGTCCGAGCTGCGGGTGGGCAGCCCCAGGACGGAGGTGAGTGCCGTGACGACCAAAGGCCCCAGCATCCAGGGCAGTGGCGTGTGCAGCCACAGGCACAACTGCACCGCCAGCCAAGCGGCCAGCAAAGTCAGCGCGATGGGTGCAAAGGCTTGTCGTTCCGGTTTCATGAATTGTCGGTGTGGGACTTGCCATGGGCTTTGGCGGGCATGGTGGGAGCCCCGCACTCGGGGCGATGGCTCTGGGTCTGCGCACGCCCTGTCGCGGCGAGGGCGCCGCTCACACAAAGGAAGCGGTGCCCAACCGTGCCTCAGGCATGCCGCCGGATGCTGTCGGCCAGGGTCTGCACGATCTGGTCGATGTGGCTGTTGTCCACAATGTAGGGCGGGCAAATCACCAGGTTGTCGCCCGCCGCGCGCACCCACACCCCATGGTGGAAGCAGTCGAGCATGACGTCGTAACCGCGCTTGCCGGGCGAGCCTGCCACCGGGGCCAACTCGACAGCGCCAGCCAAGCCCAATGTGCGGATGCTGACGACATTCGGCAAACCCTTGAACGTCGCGTGCATGGCGTCGCCGAGCACACGGCCTTGCTGCCCTGCGCGGGCGATCAGGTTTTCTTCCTTCATCAAGTCCAGCGTGGCGATGGCTGCGGCGCAGGCCACGGGGTGGCCGGAGTAGGTGTAGCCATGGAAGAACTCGATCGCGTGATCGGGCGCATTGGCGTTCATCATCGCGTCGTAAATGAAGTCGCGACAGATCACCCCGCCCAGCGGAATGACGCCGTTGGTCACCGCCTTGGCGAAGTTCAGCATGTCGGGCACCACGCCATAAAAATCGGCACCGAAGTTCACGCCCAGACGGCCAAAGCCGGTGATGACCTCGTCAAAAATCAGCAAGATGCCGTGCTTGTCGCAAATCTCGCGCAAGCGCTTCACATAGCCTTGTGGGGGGAGGTACCAGCCTGCGCTGCCCGCAATGGGCTCGACGATCACGGCCGCCACGTTACTGGGGTCGTGCAGCACCAAGATGCGGTTTTCCAGCTCCAGCAGCGGGTCCTCGGCCCACACGGGTTCCTCGTGGTGGATGTAGGCGTGGTTCACCGGATCGTGAATAAAGCGCATGTGGTCGACACGCGGCAGCAGCTGCGCGCCATACACCTTGCGGTTGGCGGGCAGGCCGCCCACGCTCATGCCGCCAAAGTTGACCCCGTGGTAGCCCTTTTCGCGGCCAATGAACACGTTGCGGTGGCCCTCGCCCCGGGCGCGGTGGTAGGCCAGCGCCACTTTCAAAGACGTGTCAGCGGCTTCAGAGCCAGAGTTGCAAAACAGCACCTTGTTCAGGTCGCCGGGGGCCATGGCTGCGATCATCTCTGCGGCCTTGAAGGCTTGGTCGTTGCTGGCCTGAAAAGCCGTGGCGTAGTCCAGCGTATCGAGCTGCTTTTTGATGGCTTCGTTGATCGGCTTGCGGTTGTGGCCCGCGCCCACGCACCAGAGACTGGAGATGCCGTCGATGACTTTTTTGCCATCGTGCGTGGTGAAATGCATGCCGTCAGCCGCCACAAACACGCGTGGATCTTTGCGGAAACTGCGGTTGGGCGTGAAAGGCAACCACTGGTTGTCCATGTTGAAGTTGTGATCTGCCAAGGCGCGGCTCCTGTCGGTTTGAGGCACAAAGCAGCAGTTTAAGCCCGCCTGCGCCCTCCAGCCGCGCCCCAGGTGACAACAAGAGGCTGTCTTTACAATACAAGCCCGATACGCACCTCGTTTTTGCGCCCCCATTCGACATGACCACGACTTACATCCTCACGCTCTCCTGCCCTGACCGCACCGGCATCGTGCATGCCGTTTCGGGCTTTTTGCTGGAGCGCGGTGGCAACATCGAAGAAGCAGCCCAGTACAGCGACCCGGGCACCGGCCTGTTTTTCATGCGGGTGCAGTTTGCGTGTGAGCAGATCGGGGGCGATGCCCTGCGGGCGCAGCTGGGTGAGCTGGCGCAATCTTTCCAGATGCAGTGGCACCTGCACACCACGGCCCAGCCCGTGCGCACTGTGATCATGGTCAGCAAGGAAGGCCATTGTCTGAACGACCTGCTGTTCCGCTGGAAGTCGGGCCTGCTGCCGCTGGACATCCGCGCCATCGTGAGCAACCACCGCGAGTTCTATCAGCTGGCGGCCAGCTACAACGTGCCGTTTCACCACATCCCAGTGTCCAAAGACAACAAGGCGCAGGTCGAAGCCAAACAGTTCGAAATCATCCAGGCTGAAGGGGCTGAGTTGGTGGTGTTGGCGCGCTACATGCAGATCCTGTCGGATGACCTGTGCCGCAAGCTCTCGGGCCGTGCCATCAACATCCACCACAGCTTTTTGCCCAGCTTCAAGGGGGCCAAACCTTACTACCAGGCGCATGACCGGGGCGTGAAACTGATCGGCGCCACTGCCCACTACGTGACGGCTGACCTGGACGAAGGCCCGATCATCGAGCAGGACGTGGCCCGCGTGGACCACAGCAAGACCGTAGAAGACCTCACCACCATTGGTCGCGACACCGAGAGCCAAGTCCTGGCCCGCGCCGTCAAGTGGCACAGCGAGCACCGCGTGCTGCTCAACGGTCACAAGACAGTGATCTTCAAGTGATGTCCGTCGCATCCCGCATCCCGCCCATCCAGTGCCTGCAGACCTTTGAGGCCTTGGCGCGACTGCGCAGCGTGACGCAAGCGGCCGACGAGCTGTTCGTCACGCCCAGCGCGGTGAGCCACCGGGTCAAGCAGCTCGAACAGATCATCGGCACCAAGCTCTTTGGCCGTGCTGATTTTTCGCTCACGGTGGAGGGCAGCGAGTACTTGGCCCATGTGCGCGAAGGCCTGCATTCGCTGCAACGCTTTCCCAGCGCCAACAACAGCCAAGGCCGCCGCAAACTGCGTGTGGCCGTGACGCCCACCTTTGCCCGCTCGATCCTGATGCCCCGGCTCAAGCAGTTTCTGGAGGCCTACCCCGAGATCGACATCACGCTGCAAGTGAGCATTCCACTCTTGGACGTGGTGGCCGAAGAGGCCGACCTGACGATCCGCTTTGGCACCGGGCGCTACGCCGATGTGGAGCACCTGTGCCTGACCAAGGACGAGGTCACACCGTTGGCATCACCCGCGTGGATACGAGAAAACGGCCCCTTCAGTAGCCCGCAAGAGCTGGAAGGCCTGGCCCTGCTGCGCAGTCCGCTGGAGCCCTGGCGCACCTGGTTTGCGGCCAACGACCTGGACTGGCCCGAGCCGATGGAAGGCTCGTCCTTCAACGACATTGGCCTGATGTGCGACGCCGCCGCACTGGGCTTGGGCGTGGCGCTGGTGCGGCTCAAACTGGGCGCACCCTGGCTCGAAAACGGCCAGCTCGTGCGCCTGTTTGACCGCAACGTGCCCAGCCCCCATGCCCACTACCTGTGCTGGCGCACCGGCACCATGGAGCGCTGGGAGTGCTCGACCTTTGCCGACTGGCTCAAGAGCGCGCTGGCCTGAAGCCCCCTGCTGTAGGAGCGGCGCCCCCGCCGCGACAGGGCCTCAACGGCCCGCAGGCATTCGCCCCGAGGGCGGGGCTCCCACATTTCACCCTCCGCGATGGCCCACCCCAGCGGGTGCGTGCAAATTCACACGTCAGTCAAAGATTCTTCAGCCCCGCGCCAGGGGCTTGCGCTTACAGTTGGGTATTCCTTCAAGGTTTTGATTGTCATGAGCGCCAACACCCCTGCCGAAACACAGCAACTGACCGCCACCGAACGTGCCGAGCGCCAACGCGCTGTGGTGCAGGCCCTGGGTCGGGTTCTGCCCGCTGATGCCATCCTCTTCACGCCCGAAGACACCACGCCGTATGAGTGCGACGGCCTGACCGCCTACCGCGAGCGGCCCTTGGTGGTGGCGCTGCCCGAGACCGAAGCGCAAGTGCAAGCCGTTCTCCAAGCCTGCCATGCCCTGCAAGTGCCGGTGGTGGCGCGCGGCGCGGGCACCGGCCTGTCGGGCGGCGCCATGCCCCACCGCATGGGCGTGACGCTGTCGATGGCGCGTTTCAACCAAATCAAAACCGTGGACCCCGTCAGTCGCACGGCGGTCGTGCAATGCGGTGTGCGCAACCTGGCCATCAGCGAGGCGGCGGCGCCCTACGGCCTTTATTACGCCCCTGACCCGTCCAGCCAGATCGCCTGCACGATTGGCGGCAACGTGGCCGAAAACTCGGGTGGCGTGCATTGCCTCAAATACGGCCTCACGGTGCACAACGTGCTCAAGGTGCGCGGCTTCACCATTGAGGGCGACCCGATCGAATTTGGCAGCAACGCCCTCGACACATCGGGCTACGACCTGATGGCCGTGCTGGTGGGCAGCGAAGGCATGCTGGCCGTGACCACCGAAGTCACCGTCAAGCTGGTGCCCAAGCCGCAATTGGCGCGCTGCATCATGGCCAGCTTTGACGACGTGCGCAAAGCCGGTGACGCTGTGGCCGCCGTGATCGCGGCGGGGATCATCCCCGCAGGGCTTGAAATGATGGACCGCCCCATGACCGCCGCGGTCGAAGACTTTGTGCACGCCGGGTACGACCTGAGCGCCGCCGCTATTCTTTTGTGCGAGAGCGACGGCACGCCCGAAGAGGTCGAAGAAGAAATTGGCCGCATGAGCGAGGTGCTGCGGGGCTGCGGCGCGACCGCCATCACTGTGAGCCGCGACGAAGCGCAGCGCCTGAAATTCTGGAGCGGTCGCAAAAACGCCTTTCCGGCGTCGGGCCGCATCAGCCCCGACTACATGTGCATGGACTCGACCATCCCGCGCAAGCGCTTGGCCGACATCCTGCAAGCCATCTCAGAGATGGAAACCAAATACGCCCTCAAGTGCTTGAACGTGTTCCACGCGGGCGACGGCAACCTGCACCCGCTGATCTTGTTCGATGCCAACGATGCCGACCAGCTGCGCCGCTGCGAGTTGTTTGGTGCCGAAATTTTGGAAACCAGCGTGGCCATGGGCGGCACGGTCACGGGCGAGCACGGCGTGGGCATTGAAAAAGTCAACAGCATGTGCGTGCAGTTCAGCGCCGAAGAAAACGAGCAGATGTTTGCCGTCAAACGCGCCTTCGATCCACAAGGCCTGCTCAACCCCGGCAAGGTCATCCCTACGCTCAACCGCTGCGCCGAATACGGCCGCATGCTGGTGCGGGCGGGGGCGATCAAGCACCCGGAACTGGAACGCTTTTGAGCCTGAAGCCAGCTGGCAAAAATGGTTTGAATTCATCTGTGAGAATCAGGTTTCGATGGGTCAGCATTTGCCTTCGCTGATCCACCCAATTTCCAATACCAAACGGCGCTCAGGCGTCAGGTCCTTAGGAGCATATTTTGCGCATCGCCACTTTTAACCACAACGGAAAACGCCACGTCGGTCAGGTCTCAGCCGACGGCCTGCAGGTCACGCCTTTTGACCTGACCGAAGCCCAAGCCCACCACGGCGCACAACTGCTGATCGACACCCTGGTGGCCGGTCTTGCTTTGCCCGCCCTGAGTGGTGCCGCGCTGGCGGTGTCGTCGGTCAAACTGGAATCGCCCCTGCCCGTGCCCCGCCGCAACCTGTGGTGCGTGGGCCGCAACTACCATGCGCACGCCAAAGAGCTGCAGGCCTCGGTCTTCAAAGACAGCAACACCGACACCAAGGCTTGGCCCATCGTCTTCACCAAAGTGCCCGAATGCGTGGTCGGCCCGACCGACGACGTGCAATTGCCCGGCGCAGCCGTGTCTGACCAGATAGATTACGAAGCCGAGTTGGCCGTCATCATTGGCCAAGGCGGCAAAAACATCAGCCAAGCCGATGCCATGAAGCATGTGTTTGGCTACACCGTGGTCAACGACGTGACCGCCCGCGACGTGCAGATGCGCCACCAGCAATGGGACATGGGCAAGTCCTTCGACACTTTTTGCCCCATGGGCCCCTGGATCGTGACAGCCGACGAAATCGACGGGCGCCAAACCCGGGTGCGCTGCTGGGTCAACGGCGAATTGCGCCAAGACGGCCCCACCGAAAACATGATTTTCGACATCCCCACCCTGATCGAAACCATCTCGCGTGGCATCACGCTGTACCCCGGCGACATCATCGCCACGGGCACACCCGCTGGCGTCGGAATGGGTCTGAACCCGCCACGCTACATTGCCAAAGGCGACGTGATCCGCGTCGAAATTGACGGCGTGGGCCAGATCGAAAACCGCTTCGTTTGATCACATGAAAAGCAGGCGGGGCCTGACCCTGACCTGCGCCACAAGAAGAGACAAGTCATGAAAAAACGTTCGTTGTTCCGAATCGCCTTGTGCACCGTGCTGGCCTGCGCGGGCCTGAGCGCTGGGGCGCAAAGCTACCCCACCAAACCCATCACCATGGTGGTGCCCTTTCCGCCGGGCGGCGTGGCCGACACGGTGGGGCGTCCGGTGGCCGAAGCCATGTCTCGCCACCTCAAGCAAAGCATTGTGGTCGAGAACAAAGGCGGCGCGGGTGGCGGCATCGGCATGGCCCAAGTGGCCAAATCCAAGCCCGATGGCTACACCGTGTTGATGTCGCTGTCTTCGCTGGTGGTCTTGCCCGAAGCCGACAAGATCTTGCAGCGTGCCCCGATGTTTCAGGTCAATCAACTCAAAGCCATTGCCCGTTTCACCGCCGACCCCACTGTGTTGGTGGTGCGCAGCGAGAGCCCATGGAGGACTTACGCCGAATTCATGGCCTACACGAAGTCCAACCCCGGAACGATTTCCTTTGGCTCATCGGGCAACTACGGCACCATGCATGTGCCTATGGAACAACTCAAAGCGGCCACATCGAGCTTCATGCTGCATGTGCCCTACACCGGCGCGGGGCCTGCGGTCTTGGCTTTGCTCAGCGGCCAGATCGAAGCTTTGTCTACCGGCCCCGCCAGCGTGAAGCAACACATCGCCTCGGGCCGTTTGCGCGCCTTGGCGCACTGGGGTGAGGGCCGCTTGGCCAGCATGCCTGAAGTGCCCAGCTTCAAAGAGTTGGGTGTGCCCATCCAGTACTCGCAATGGTCGGGCCTGTTTGTACCGGCCGACACACCGGCTGCGGTGGTGGACAGTTTGCGTCAAGCCGCCAAATTTGCCGCGCAAGACCCCCGCGCCGTGGGTGCATTGGCCGCAGCAGGCACGTCCTTCATGTACCAAGATGCACCGGAATTTGAACGCTTTGTGCAAGCCGATGCGAAAGACATGAGTGCCCTCGTCATCCGCATCGGCAAAGTCGATTGACCCACAGGGGTTCACAGCCCAAGCCACCACCCACAGGAAGAGTTGGAGACAAGACATGACGAACTTAAGCAAGCTTATGAAATTCACAGCATTGGCACTGGCATGGGGGTGCGGCCTCGTCCATGCACAAAGCTACCCCAACCGCCCCGTGAAAATCGTGGTGCCTTTTGCCGCAGGCGGGCCTGCCGACAACTACGCGCGCTTCATGGCGCTGCGTTTGGGGGAAGAGCTCAAGCAATCGTTTGTCATTGACAACAAGCCTGGGGCAGGCTCCATCATTGGCACCGAATTTGCAGCCAAATCCCCTGCGGACGGCTACACCTTGCTCATGATGTCGAACACGCAAACAGTCAACGAGTCTCTTGTGCCTAACAAGCCCTTTGCCTTGATGAAAGACTTTGTCGGCATCGCCCCGGTCAACTACTCCAACTTGCTGTTGGTGGTGCACCCCTCGGTGCCGGTCAAATCCGTGGCTGAGTTGGTGGCCTTGGCCAAATCCAAACCGGGCAAACTGAACTACGCCTCCTCGGGCAACGGCACGCCCTACCACATGGCCGGTGAATTGTTCAAATACATGGCGGGCATTGACATGACCCATGTGCCCTACAAAGGCAGTTCGGGCGCGCGCACCGACACCGTGGGTGGACAGGTGGACTTGATGTTCGACGCCGAGACCACCATGGCGGTCATGTCTCGAGAGGGCAAGGTGCGCGCCTTGGCCGGAACAGGCCTGGCCAGGTCCACGAACTTGCCAGACATGCCCACCGTGGCTGAAACGGTGCCCAAATACGAGGCCACCATTTGGCTGGGCCTGATGGCCCCCAAAGGCACCCCCGCCGAGGTGGTGAACAAACTCAACGCCGAAGTGCGCAAGATCGTCAACAACCCCGATGTCAAGGCGGCGTGGGCCAAGCAAGGCGCGGTGCCCATGTCCATGACCGTGTCCGAGTTTGACCAATACTTGAACGCCGACATCGCCAAGTGGGCCAACATCGTGAAGATTTCGGGCGCCAAGCCCGACTGACAGCGGACTGTGCCATGACCTCGGCAGTTCCATTTCGCTTGAACGGGCAATGCGTGTCCGTGCCAAACGACAGCGGGCAAACCTTGCTGGACCTCTTGCGAAACACGCTGCAGCTCAAAGCCACACGCATGGGGTGTGGGCAAGGCCAGTGCGGCGCTTGCCGCGTGATGCTGGACGGCCACGCCGTGGCCGCTTGCGAAACACCCTTGTGGGCCATTGAAGGCAAATCTGTGACCACGGTGGAAGGCTTGGGCAACCGGTCTGCACCGCATGCCTTGCAAACCGCTTTCATCGAAGAGCAAGCCATGCAGTGCGGCTTTTGCACCAGCGGCATTTTGATGTCGGCGGCGGCCTTGCTGCAAAGACAGCCCCAGCCCACTCGGGCGCAAATTGTGCAAACCATCGACGGGCATTTGTGCCGCTGCGGTGCGCACAACCGTGTGGTGCGGGCCATTGAAAAAGCCGCCGCACGACTGGCCGCACCATGATGCCCGAATCCCTCAAAGCCCAGCCGCTGCTGCGCCAATGGCTGGCCTTGGGGCCAGACGGGCAAGTGCAGGCCTTTTCAGGCAAGGTGGATTTGGGCCAAGGCATCTCGCATGCGCTGAGGCTGATCGTGGCCGAAGAATTGAGGTTGCCGCCTGAGCTGATTGACATGGTGCCTGCCAGCACCCAATTCAGCCCCGACGAAGCTGTGACCTCGGGCAGTTTGTCGGTGCAGCATTCGGGCGCAGCCTTGCGATGCGCAGCCGCACATTGGCGCGAGGCCTGCAGGCAGGCCATGGCCGAGCGCTTGGGCCTTGAGCCGTCCGCTGTCAGGTGCGCAGGCGGTCATTTTTTTGCCGCTGGGGACAGTTCTGGGAGAGCCCTTCGGTTTACCTACCAAGAGCTGTCAGCCACCGGCCTGTGGGACAGCGCGATTGAGCCTGTACATGCACAGGCGTCGCATACCGCCATGGACCTGATCCACTGGGCCACCGAAACCACCCCTGCTCGCCCCGACGTGGCGGCCAAAGTGTTTGGCGAATTTGAATACATCCATGACCGCGTCATGCCGGGCGTGTCGCACCCCATGTGCCACGGCATGGTGTTTCGGCCAGGCACACTGAGCGCCGAGGTGATCGAGCACGACTTGCAGGCACTGGCAAAGAAATTGCAAGGCGCAAAGGGTGTGCTCAAGGTCGTGCGCGACGGTTTGTTGCTGGGCGTCTTGACCGAAACTGAAGGCGCCTTGGACGCCATCGCCCACCAGGTCGAAGCAGGCGCTGCCGCAGGCCAATTTTGGCGCTGCGCGGCCCAAGTCCCTGACCCATTGAACTTGTCGGCATGGTTGAAAACGCAAGCCCATGAGACCACCGTGGTGGCCGACATCCCCCCTCAAACGGTCAACAGCAACGGCGCACATCAGCGCGTGGTGGCCGAATTTCAACGGCCTTTTGCACAGCACGCCTCGATTGGCCTGTGCTGTGCTTTGGCGCAATGGTCGGCGCTGCCCTCTGCCCCCCACCTTGAAGTCTGGAGCCACAGCCAAGGCATTTACAACCTGCGCCGCGACTTGGCGCTGGCCTTTGATGTGCCCACCGAGCACGTGCAGGTCTCACATGCAGAAGGCGCAGGCTGCTATGGCCACAATGGCGCAGACGATGTGGCCTGGGATGCCGCGTGGCTGGCGCGGCTGGTGCCCGGGCGTCCTGTACGGGTGCAGTGGACACGCCAGGCCGAGCTGGGCCATGCCCCTTTGGCCCCGGCCATGGTGGTGCGCATCGATGCGGGCTTGGATGAATGGGGTCAGCTCACAGAGTGGACACAAACCGTTTGGGGCCAGGGTCACGGCACGCGGCCAGGCCGAGGCAAAACACCGGCTTTGCTGGGTGCATGGCAAACCGCCGATCCGGCGCCAGTGACGCTGGCCGTGAATGCCGCGATGGCAGTCGGTGGGGGCTCCGAGCGCAACGCCCAACCCCCCTACGACATTCCAGCATTGAAAGTCGTCAACCACCGCGTGCTGAACATGCCTTTTCGCGTCTCGGCCATGCGGGCCTTGGGCGCACCGCTCAACGTGCTGGCGGCCGAGTCGGTCATGGACGAACTGGCCCATCTGCAATCGCAAGACCCTCTGGGGTTCCGACTGGCGCACCTTCGCGGCGCAATCCATGCCCGTGCCGCAGCGGTGCTGCAAAAAGCAGCCGACTTGGCGCACTGGACCAGCGCAAGACCCGACAACGCCCCTGAGGGCTGGGGCCGCGGCTTGGCTTATGCACGGTACAAAAACACCGGCGCGTTTTGCGCCGTGGTGGTCGAGCTGGTGGTGGCAGAAAAGGTGAAGCTGCTCAAAGTCTGTATCGCCGCCGATGTGGGCCATGTGGTCGACGCCGACGGCGCCATCAACCAGCTCGAAGGCGGCGCCTTGCAAGCGGCCAGTTGGGCGTTGTGTGAAACGGCGCACCTCAGCCCACAAGGCATCACCTCCAACGACTGGACGCGCTACCCGATTTTGAAATTCAGTGACATGCCCGAGGTGTCTGTGGCCTTGATGCCCGGTGCAAACCACGCCTCGCTGGGCGCTGGCGAATGCAGTTCCGGCCCGACTTGCGCGGCCATTGCCAACGCCATTTTTGATGCCATCGGTGTGCGCGTGCGCAGCATGCCCTTCACCCCCGACAACTTGATGCGCGCCATCGACACCGATGAACCGCTCAGTCCTTCAACCCCTTAAGCCAACCGAGAGAACAACATGCATGTATTGAGTGGCGGCGCAGCCGCAGCCGTGGTCCAAGGCGTTCAGGCCGAGTTTGAAAAAACCACGGGCAGCCGCATCGACGGCACTTTCAGCGCGGTGGGCATGATGCGCGACAAACTGCTGGGCGGCGCACCTTGCGACGTCATCATCCTCACCCGGCCTTTGATCGCTCAACTGATCGCCTCGGGCCATGTGGTGCCCGGCAGCGCCCGTTCGCTGGGTTTGGTCAAGACGGGTATCGCCGTGCGCAGCGGGCAAGCGCATCCCAGCGTCAAAACACGTGCCGAACTGCATGCCGCCATGAGCGCAGCGCAAGGCATCTATTTCCCCGATCCCGAAAAAGCCACGGCGGGCATCCATTTTCTCAACGTGCTCAAAGCGCTGGGCTTGAACGACAGCCTGCAAAGCCGCTTTCGCGTGTTCCCCAATGGCGCCACCGCCATGGCCGCGATGGCCCAAAGCCAAGACAGTGGCTTGATCGGCTGCACCCAAGTGACCGAAATCAACTACACCGAAGGCGTGGACCTGATCGACGTGTTGCCCTCTGAGTTTGAACTGAGCACCGATTACACGCTGGGCATTTGCACGGGCGCCCAAGAGCCCGAACAAGCCTTGATCTTGGCGCAATTGCTGGCAGGCCCAGCCTCTGTGCAAGTGAGAAAACAAGGCGGTTTTGAGTTTTGACTCGATGAGGGGCATGAAAATACTGCCCCCGTCTGTGGTCGAATTCGCAACCATGCCTGCCTAACGGCGGCCATAACCAGTGTTTGGCCACCTCACCAGGTGTCGATGGCCAGCGGGCGGTCAACACCCTCTACCCGCCCGGCCTGCAGCCCGGCCACCAGCCACTCGCGTGTATCGGCCGGGTCGATGACGGCGTCGATTTCGAGCGTCGCGGCCATGTTGATGGCGCTTCCGCCCTCGTATTGCTGCGCCAGCAGTTTCTGAAACAGCGCCTCGCGCTCAGGCCCCTCGGGCACGGCTTCGAGTTCCTTGCGAAAGCCCAAGCGCACCGCGCCCTCCAGCCCCATGGCGCCGAACTCGCCTGTGGGCCAGGCGACAAGGCACAGCGGCTCGTGGAACCCGCCAGCCGTCATGGCCATGGCGCCCAGGCCATAGCCTTTGCGCAGCACCACACTCAGGTAGGGCACGCGCAAATGGGCCGCCGCGATGAACATGCGTGAGACGTGCCGCACCTGGCCCTGGGTCTCGATGTCGGGCCCGACCATGAAGCCGGGCGTGTCCACCAGACTGACGATGGCCAAGCCATGCGCATTGCACAGCTGCATGAAGCGCGCCGCCTTGTCCGCGGCATCGGCGTCGATCGCGCCACCCAAGTGGTGCGGGTTGTTGGCCATCAGGCCGACCGGGCGGCCTTCGATGCGCGCCAGCGCCGTGTGGATGCCCACGCCAAAACCCGTGCGCAGCATCAAGAGGCTGCCCACATCGGCCGCGCCCTGCATGGCCGTTCGCGTGTCGTACACGCGCAAACGGTTTTCGGGCACTACGTCACGCAATGCATGTGCAGGTGGGGCTTTCCATTCGGGCTGCACCCCCTGAAAGAACGACAAATAATGCCGCGCCGCAGCCACCGCCTGCGCTTCCGTCTCCACCAGGATGTCGATCACGCCGTTGCCGTGCTGCACGCTGCTCGGGCCGATTTGCTCGGGTTTGTAAACCCCCAGGCCACCCCCCTCGACCATGGCCGGGCCGCCCATGCCGATGTTGCTGGCAGCCGCGGCGATGATCACGTCGGAGCAGCCGAGCAAAGCGGCGTTGCCCGCAAAGCAGCGCCCGGCCACCACACCCACCACCGGGACCAGACCATTGAGGCGGGCAAACGACGCGAAAGTACCCACATGCAGGCCCGCCACGATGGGCATGTCCACATCGCCGGGGCGACCGCCGCCACCCTCTGCAAACAGCACCACAGGCAGCTTGTTGCGCAGGGCGATGCCCAGCATGCGGTCGGTCTTTTGGTGGTTGCGCATGCCTTGCGTGCCCGCCAGCACGGTGAAGTCGTAAGCCATGACCACCACGCGCTGGCCGTTGACGCAACCGATGCCAGTGACCATGCCGTCCGCTGGCGTGTTGCGCACCAGATCGTCCGCCGTGCGGCGGCGGCTTTGCGCGGCCACGGCCAGCGCGCCGTATTCGATGAAGGAGCCTGCGTCGCACAGGTCAGCGATGTTCTCGCGGGCGGTGCGCAGCCCCAGGGCGTGGCGCTTGGCCACGGCTTCGGGGCGCTGCGCGTCTTCGGTGAAAGCCAGGCGGTCCTGCAGTTTTTGCAGGTCGGCACGCGCCTGTGCAGGCGCCTGCACAGGCGCTGTCACTGAACTGGTTGCGGAACTGGCCGCAGGGGCCACAGCAGGTGCAGCAGCAACGCTCTCGGGGGCCTCGCCCTTGGCCAGCATCGCCAGCACATCGCCCTCGGCCACCGCCTCGCCCGCTGTGTAGAACACTTCCCCCAAACGCCCGCCATGTTCCGCACGGATTTCGTGCTCCATCTTCATGGCTTCCAGAATCACCAGCACATCGCCTGCAGCCACGGCCTCGCCCTGTTGGACCAGCCATTGCACCACCTGCGCCTGAAGGGGGGAATGTATTTTTTGCATCGGGCCATTGTGGGGCGCATGGCCCCCGGCCCACGGTCAAATTCGGGACAAGTCCCCTCAGGGCTTGTACTGCTGCTCGCGTTGGCTGCGCACCGCCAGCACATACACCGTGTCCTGGGCTGGGTCGAAGCGGTAGAGCGCCAAATAGCCACTGGCCCCGGTGGAAATGATCAACTCACGCTGCCCCAGGGCGACGGGACGTCCGATCAGCGGGCTCAAAGCCAGCACATCGATAGCGGCAACGATGGCCCCGATCCGCTGGCTGGCGTATTCAGGGGCGTGCCCCAAAAGGAAATCAAAAATCCGGTCGAAATCATCTTTGACCTTGGGGGCCACGATGACCCGGCTCATCGCGCCCGGGCCTTTCGTTGGGGCACGTCGCTGGCCTTCAAACGCTCTTGCAAATACGTGCGCATTTCATGCCACTCCACGCCGGGCTCGCCCGCTTTGAGAGCCTGATCGCGTTGGTGGGCGTCCAGTTGCATGGCCATGCGCCACTCAGCTTCATCGGCTTTTTGCGCCAAAGCTTCGACCATGAAGTTGTGTGGCGTCTGGTCCAAAGCCTGCGCAAGGCGGGCAATGCGTTCACGCAAGGTGTCGTCAATTCGCAAGGTGGTGGTGGACATGGGAAATCCTTTTGTGCCACAAGTGTGACACACCCCAAAACAGCATGCAAGCGGCAAGCAAGCCGCAGCAAAACACAGGCTCAGCGCTTGCCAAAAATCGCCGTGCCCACACGCACCATGGTGCTGCCCTCGGCAATGGCGACGCTCATGTCGGCGCTCATGCCCATCGACAGAGTGTCGATTGGCAAGCCCTGGGTGCGCAAGCTGTCAAACAGGTCTTTGGCCTGGCGGTGCACGGCGCGCATCTGCGCCTCGGTTTCGGCTGGCTCTGGAATGGTCATGAGCCCACGCAACTGCAGACGGGGCAAAGCTGCCACCGCCAGCGCCAACGCTGGCAAATCCTGCGGGCTCACGCCCGACTTGGTTTCGCCCCCGTCCACGTTGACCTGGATGCACACCTGCAGGGGCGGCAGGTGTTCGGGGCGTTGCTCGGACAAGCGCTGGGCGATTTTGAGGCGGTCAATGCTGTGCGCCCAGTCAAAGTGTTCGGCCACCAGCCGTGTCTTGTTGCTCTGAATCGGGCCGATGCAGTGCCACACGAGCGGCAAATCGTGCAAGTCCGCGATCTTGTCCACCGCTTCTTGGATGTAGTTCTCGCCAAAGGCGGTTTGCCCGGCCGTGTGGGCAGCCCGCACGGCGTCTGGCCCCCAGGTCTTGGAGACGGCGAGCAGTTGCACGCAGCCCGCAGGCCGACCCGCCGCCTGGCAAGCGCCTTGGATCTGCGTTTGGACCTGCGCCAAGTTCTGGGCAATCGAAGAGTTCATGGCCTGAGCGTACCAAAACCCGACCGCCCCACGGTGCAAGCCGCCACGGTGACCACGCACTGGCGCACATGCTGCTAAATTCTCTGCTTTTGACCACCCCACCGGAACCACCATGAGCCAAATCGCCGCCAAAACCTACGAACCCGCACCCGCCCGCCAAGTGGCCTTTTTGGGCCTGGGCGTCATGGGCTACCCCATGGCGGGCCACTTGGCCCGTGCCGGCCACCATGTCACCGTGTACAACCGCAGCGCAGCCAAAGCCGCCGCTTGGATGGCCGAGTGCCCCGGCAACGCCAGTGCCCCCACCCCGCGCGAAGCGGCTGCGGGCGCGGACATCGTGTTCGCCTGTGTGGGCAACGACGACGACTTGCGCAGTGTGGTGTTGGGACAGGACGGCGCCTTTGCCGGCATGAAGCCCGGCGCGATCTTTGTGGACCACACCACGGCGTCTGCGTCGGTGGCGCGCGAGCTGTCGGCCCAGGCCCAAAAGCTGGGCCTGCAATTCATCGATGCGCCCGTCTCGGGTGGACAAGCGGGTGCCCAAAACGGCATGCTCACGGTGATGTGCGGTGGCGATGCGGCCGCTTTTGACAACGTCAAGCCTGCGGCCATGGCGTTCTCGCGCGCCTTCACCCTGTTGGGTGAGTCGGGCGCGGGCCAGCTGGCCAAGATGGTCAACCAGATCTGCATCGCCGGGTTGGTGCAGGGCTTGTCAGAGGCTGTGGCCTTTGGCCAGCAAGCGGGTCTGGACATGCACCAGGTGCTGGACGTGATCGGCAAGGGCGCCGCGCAAAGCTGGCAGCTCGACAACCGCGGCAAGACCATGGCTGACGACAAGTTTGAATTTGGTTTTGCGGTGGACTGGATGCGCAAGGACCTGGGCCTGGTGCTCGACGAAGCCAAGCGCAACGGCGCCCGCCTGCCCGTGACAGCGCTGGTGGACCAGTTCTATGCCGATGTGCAAAAAATGGGCGGCGGCCGTTGGGACACGTCAAGCCTGATCCGCCGCTTGCGCTGAACGAAAAATTTGTGGGAGCCCCGGCCTCGGGGCGATGGCCCGTGCCCTTGCAGCGGCCCGTTCGCGTCGAGGGCGCCGCTCCTGTTTCAGCAGAACCTCACTTGCCCATGGGCGGCTGGCTCAAGCGCTTGAGTTCATCTTCTGAAATCTCGTCAAACACCCGCACCACCTTGGCCACACCGCCCACGCCGCGAGCGATGTCGGTGGCGCGTTTGGCTTCGCGCTGGGTCACGCGGCCCATCAGGTACACGATGCCGCGCTCGGTCACCACCTTGATGCTGTTGAACTGCAGGTCTTTGGCATCAAGAAAGGAGGCCTTGATCTTGCTGGTGATGTAGGCATCATTGGAACGCTGGGTGATGCTGCTGGCGGCCATGACCGCCAGGTCGTTGACCACGCCCTTGACGTTTTCCTGGCTTTGCGCCAGTTTCTCAGCACGCTCACGGTCAGCCGTTGCAGTGGCTTCACCGCTAAGCAACACCTGGCGGTTGTAGCTGGTCACGTTCAAGTGAACACGGTCCCCCAGATCTTGCCTCACAGCACGGGCCACTTTCAGTTCAATGGCTTCATCTTCCAGCTGAGTGCCAGCGGTACGGCGGTCGGTGGCGACCACGCCCGTCATCACGGCGCCGCCCAACATCAACGGCGCGCAGCCGGAAAGCCCGGACATGACAGCACCCGCCAAAACACACGACAGCCAAGACAGTTTCAAAGCGGTTTTCATTCCAAAGGCTCCTGTTCACCCAGCAACTGGGTATCGATTCCATCACACAAACAATGCAGCACCAAGTGCTGCACTTCACGGATTCTCGCACCCCGCTCATGGGGCACACCCACGTGCACGTCGGTCTCGTGCAAATGCTTACCGACCGCACCGCCATGCCCCCCAGTGAGTGCCAGTACGGTCATTTCGCGCTCATGGGCGGCTTGCACGGCTTTCAGCAAGGCAGGCTCTTGGCCATCGAGGCTGATGAGCACCAGCACGTCGCCGGCCTGCCCAAGGGCACGCACCTGGCGGGCCAGCGTCTGGTCATCGGTCCAGGCGGTGGCCATCAAAGCATCGGCCGACAAGGCCAGCGCGGCCAGGCCAGGGCGCTCTCGCTCAAACCCCCCCACCAGCAAATGCACCAGGTATTGCGCCAATGCAGCCGATGCACCTTGCCCCGCCACCAGCACCTTGCCACCGCCCGTGACACTGGCCAGCACGGCTTGCACCGCGGCGTCCACGGGTTTGGCCAAGGCTTCAGCGACCTGGTAATGCAGGTCGGCGCTGTCGATGAAGTGTTGCTGGATGCGCAGTTCTAACATGGCGCGGATGATAACCGGGCACATGTCAGCCCGCTTGACAAGCTCGGATTTTGCGCTTGGGCCTGTGCTTGCCCCTCAAGCCGCGTCAAAGGCCGCTTGCAGCCAAGTGGGTGCGCCGCCGTCGAGCAACACCACATCAAAACGGGTGGGCGGCATGCGCCGACAGCGCATCAGGTAATGGCGCGCGGCAAACACAACGCGCTGCTGCTTGGTGCGGCCAATGCTGGCAGCGGCACCACCAAAGTCGCTGCGGCTGCGCTTTCGGACCTCGACAAACACCACCGTGCCGTCGGGCGCTTGCATGACAAGATCTATTTCGCCACCGCCGCGCCCGGGCGTCCGATAATTGCGCTGTAACAACCGCAAGCCCTGGTCCTGCAGATAGGCCAGCGCCTCGTCTTCGCCCGCATCTCCGCGGGCTTTGGTGGTGGCAGGGGTGCCTGCCTTGCCCTGTTGAAGGAATTGCATTGACTTCTTCTCCCTTGAACGCTTCGTTTGCCCGGGCCTTGGAGGCCGCGCAAGACGCTGCCGGATCACAAAACCATCCGACGCACACACTGTATGTCGTAGCCACCCCGATTGGCAACCTGGCCGACATCAGTCTGCGGGCGCTGCATGTGCTGGCCCGTGTCGATGCATTGGCCTGTGAAGACACCCGCCACACCCAACAACTGCTGCGCGCTTATGGGCTTGACCGCCCTGGCGCCCAATTGCTGGCCGTGCATCAACACAACGAAGCCGAAGCCGCCCAAAGCGTTCTGGACAAGCTGGCCCAAGGCCAGCGCGTGGCCTATGTGAGCGATGCAGGCACCCCTGCCATCAGCGACCCCGGCGCGAGGCTGGTGGCGGCCGTGCGTGCGGCCGGCTACAGGGTACTGCCGCTGCCCGGCGCCAGCAGTGTGGTCACCGTGCTCAGCGCGTCAGGCATGACGGGCGACAACGGTTTTGTGTTTGCAGGCTTTTTGCCGTCCAAATCGGCCGAGCGCCAGAGCGCGGTGCAGGCCCTGGCCGCTGAGCCCCGCGCCGTGGTCTTGCTCGAAGCCCCGCACCGGATCGAGGCCTTGGCACAAGCCCTGGCCGTTTTGGGCGAGCGGCGGGTGACGCTGGGGCGAGAGCTGACCAAGCAGTTTGAGCAAATCGAAACCATCAAGGCGCAAGACCTGGCCGCCTGGCTGGTCGAAAAACCCGAGCGTCAACGCGGTGAATTCGCCCTGGTGCTGCATGACGCCCCGGTGGTCGCTGACGCTGGCGAAGGCGAGCGCGTGCTCAAGCTGCTCCTGCCCGAGCTGCCACTGAAGACCGCCGTCAAGCTCGCGGCTGAAATTTCAGGGGAATCCAAAAACGTTCTGTACGATCGGGCCCTGCAGTTCAAACAGGACGCCCAAGACTGAGTCGGTGCGCGCTGGCAAAGCACCCAAGCCAGCCGGGCCTGGTCAGCGCTTGCGCAGGCCCAGGGCGACCACGGTGCCCACCACGATGGCCGCACCGGCCAGCTGCATCGGCGCGATTGACTGGCCGAGCAAAGCCCAAGCCAGCACCAAGGCAAACACCGGCTCCACGTTCATGATGGCGGAGTTGCCCACCACACCCAGCTTGGGCAAGACAGTGAACATGATGGTGAAGGCCGTGCCGTACAAGAAAGTCAGCAAGCCCAAACCCCACCAACCCAGCGCGTCCGCAGGCAGGTGAAAGCCCCCCGTCGCCACCCCCGTGAGCGAGGCCAACACGGCCACCTGGGCCATGGTGGTGAAGGTGCGCAGGCGGCCGTCGAGGTCGCCGGCTTCATGCTGCGTCCAGACCAAGGCCAGGCCAAAGGTGGCCGAGGCCCCCCATGGCAAAGGCCACGCCAGCGCCAATTTGCCCCCAATGGGCTTGAGCGCCCAGGCCAGAGGCTGCACCCAGCACGTCCAGCGCCAAAGCCAAACCGATCAGCATGACCGGCATGGCCAGCAGCACGGCGCGCTCGGGGCGGTGCCCATAAAGCAGGCGTGCCCAAAAGGCGGTCGACAGGGGGTAGGTGTTGAACACCAGCAGGGCCAGTGCCACGGGCAGCCGGGCCACAGAGGAGTACAGGCAAACACTCTGCACCGCAATGAGTGCGCCGATCAAGGGGAGGAATTTCTTGTGGCGGTGTGTGAGCTTGAGAGACACCTGCTGTCGCCAGAGGATGAGGCCGACCACCAGGGCGGTGACGCCGCTGCGAAAACTGACCGCCGTGACCACGTCCACGCCATGGTTGAACGCCAAACGTGCTGACACGTGGTTGGCGCCCATCATGAGGGCGATCAGCAAGAGGGTGATGAAAGCGGTGGCCGACAGGGCCGGGCGGGAGGGGGACTCGGTCATTGAAGCAATTTAACCGCCTGCCCCCTGGAGGCGGTGACATTCTGGCGACTGGGTCGAGCCCCCCCAAGGTGTTGAGGCTCAGGCCTTGGCCGACTCCCGCGATTGGCTGTGCTGAAGGAACCGCTCTGTGCGGACCATCGCTTCTTCTTTTTCTTCCATTTGGATGTCGCGCACGGTTTTCAAGTACAGCGCCAAAACCACCAAAGACAACACGAAAGCAACAACAGACATCCACATGATTTTTTTCTCTGACCTCGCATTTTGCGGTGTCTATGGATGAATTATTGCAAAAATCAGTATTACTGTCTACCAAAAAAATTTATTTAAAATCATTATTTTAGATTGTTTAACACTTCTATTGTGTTATTTTTGTAGATTTTTTATGAATACCCTGGTCAAACCCATCAAAGCATCGGTAAAAGGGGTGGTCACACCGGTCATTTGGCCCAGTTCGCGCACTGCGCCCACCAAGGCATCAAGCTCGATGGGCTTTTTGGCCTGAACGTCCTGGAGCATCGAAGTCTTGAAGGCCCCCAGTTTGCGGGTCACCGCGTGGCGGTCTTCCGGGCTCTGGTCGATCGGGATGCCAATGCGCTCGCCAATGGCCTTGGCTTCGAGCATCACGCTCGAAATGAAGCCCCGCACCAGTGGGTCGTCCATGATCAGGTCGGTGGTGGCCCCGGTGATGGCACTGACCGGGTTGACAGTCATGTTGCCCCAGAGCTTGTACCAAATGTCTTTTTGAATTTGTGGCGACAGCGTGGCGTTGAAGCCCGCTTGCTTCAACAAGGCATGCAATGCCTGAGCTCTTGGAGTGGTTTGCCCAGAGGGCTCGCCCACGATCAGGCCGTCGCCAAAGTGGTGGCGGACCACACCCGGTGCATCCACAGAACAACTGGCATGCACCACGCAGCCGATGATGTTCGGCGCAGGCAAGGCCCGCGCTATGACGCCATCAGGGTCCACGCTGTTGAGCGAGCGATCCGCCACCGGGCCCCCAAAGCCTTGCAAAAACCACCAGGGCACGCCGTTCATGGCTGTGAGCACCACGGTGTTCGGGCCGACCAGTGGCCCCACCTGCGCCGCCACCGAAGCCAGCGCAGGGGCTTTGACCGAGATCACCACCAAATCCTGCACGCCCAGTGCCGCCGCATCATTGCTGGCTACCACCGGCACGGTGTGCAGTTCACCGCCCTGGTGCATCTGCAAACCGTTAGTTTGCAGTGCGGTCAGTGTGTCACCCCGAGCCAACACGCTGAGCTGCGCGCCAGTACGTGCCAAGTGCACCCCCATCCAGCCGCCGATGGCGCCTGCGCCCACGATGGCGATCTTGTTGTATGTCATGTCTTCTTTCATTGAATTCATGCGCGCCACCCTCTGTCGATGCGGTCGACCTGACGCACCAGAGCGTCAAAAACGTCTTGTCCGGCGCCATGGTGGGGGTTGAATTGCAGCGCATCGCGTGTGCAGTTGGCGGCCACCGCTTCAGGCACCGGGATCGGTTGGCCCATGCTCTGCGTGGCCAACTGGATTTCGCAGGCGCGCTGCAGTGTCCAAAGGATTGCAAAGGTCTGCGGCAGCGTCTGCCCCCAGGTCAGCAAGCCGTGGTTGCGCAGGATCACGGCGGGCTTGTTGCCGATGCTTTGCAAGACACGCGGCCCCTCTTCGGCATGGATGGTGATGCCCTCGAAGTCGTGGTAAGCCACCATGTCGTGCAGCTGCGCCGAGTAAAAGTTGCTTTGCGAGAGGCCGTCTTTGAGGCACGCCACGGCCACGCCTGCCGTGGTGTGGGTGTGCATCACGCAGTGCGCGCCCTCAAGACCACCGTGCAACGTGGCGTGCGCCACGAAGCCGGCCGGGTTCACCTTGTAAGGCGAGCCGTCCAGCACCTCGCCTTGCAAGTTGATCTTGACCAGGTTGCTGGCGGTGACCTCGCTGTAGTGCAGGCCAAACGGGTTGATCAGAAACTGTTTCTCGCCCCTTGTGGCGCTGTCGGGCAGGCGCAACGTGATGTGGTTGTAGATCATCTCGGTCCAGCCGAGCATGGCGAACACGCGGTAGCAACTGGCCAGTTGGAGCCGCGCCTGCCATTCATCAGGGTGCATGTGCACTGGGGGGGGCACATCGGTGGGCATGGGTTTCAAAACGGCATTCATGGCGCGAACTCCAAAGGTCAATCAATAGCTCAAGCCTCGGCGGTGAAACCGATGGTCTTGACGATGGGCGCCCACTTGGCGGTGTCTTTGCGGATCAGCTCGGACAACTCGGCAGGCGTGCTCGACAGGGCTTCCAAACCAAAGGTGGCCAGGCCGTCCACCACGTCCTTGGAGGCCAGGGCCACCTTGACCGCCGCGTTCAAGCGCGCCACCACCTCGGGTGCAGCCTTACCAGGCATGAAGAAGGCAAACCACTCGCTGTGCACCATGTCCTTGAGGCCTTGCTCGGCGTAGGTGGGCACATCGGGGGCAAAACGGTTGCGCTTGGCACCCGATGTGGCCAGGATGCGCACCTTGCCGGTGGGCAGGTGCTGGGTGATGTCGCCGATCGGGCCGCTCACTGCGGCGATTTGGCCGCCCAGCAGGTCCAGCATGGCCGGTTGTGTGCCACGGTAGGCCACGTGTTTGATCTCGACACCCGCATGGCGGCTCAGCAAGGCACCCACAAAGTGCGGTGTCGAGCCTGCTGCGGGTGTGCCGAAATTGGCCAATGCGGGATTGGCTTTGGCCCAGACCATGAAATCGTTGATGTTCTTGACGCTGTCGGGCACGGCCGGGCCGACCGCAAAGCCAAAATCGAACACGCAAGCGAGCGACACGGGGCTCAGATCGGTGGCCGGGTCGTAGCTCAACTTTTTGTAGATGTGCGGGTAGATCGTCAGCATCGAGGTGGGCGTTTGCAGCATGGTCGTGCCGTCGGCGGGCTGGCTCTTGACGTATTGGATGGCGATCTGGCCACCCGCACCGGTCTTGTTTTCGACCAATGCGGCCTTGGCGTAGGCGCCGGTCATGCGCGTGGCCACACGGCGGCAAGTGGTGTCCGAGGTGCCGCCCGGTGGAAAGCCCGTGACGATCTTGAAGCTCTCAAGTTGGGCTTGGGCCATGACCTGCTGGCCCAGCATGGCCAGCATGGCGCCAGCGCTGGTGGATTGAACGAGTTGACGACGGGAAATGCTCATGGAAGTCTCCTTTTTGAAGTTAAAACACACGCACAAAATCAAGATTCATCGCGCAGCCAATGGACTGCGCCTGAAGGGTGACCGCCCCCTGATGGCTGGGGCGGACTGTCAAAGCATACTTCTCCAGCAGGCCGCCGCGTGGCGCCCGAAAATCGCCCATCGTTCAGTAAGGCCACCGTGTCGCCCATGCCAGGTCCTCAGTAGGTCTGGCCGGGGGTGGCTGCAGGCAGCACCACTTGCTTGAAGTGGGCGGCCAGGTCGGCGGTCTGGCGCATCAGGATTTGCGTGTCCAGACCCACGGCGACGAACACTGCACCCATCTGCAGGTACTGCGCGGCCAATTGCCGGTCAGGCGTGAGGATGCCAGGGGCCTTGCCAGCCTTGAGGATGCGGGCAATGGCGTCGGCAATCGCTGCCTGCACCTCTGGATGCGCAGCATTGCCCACATGGCCCATGCTGGCCGACAGGTCGGCCGGACCGATGAAGACGCCGTCCACGCCCGGGGTCGCAGCGATCGCGTCGAGGTTTTTCAGCGCTTCAAGCGACTCGACCTGCACCAGCAGACACACCTCTTCGTTGGCGCGCTTGAAGTAATCGGTGTAGTGGCCCCAGCGCGAAGCACGCGCCCCGGCCATGCCCCGAACACCGCCCTGCCCGTCATCTTGCGGATAGCGCATGGCTTGCACCAGCTGCGCGGCCTGCTCGGCGGTGTCGACCATGGGCACCAGGATGTTTTGCGCGCCAAGGTCCAGGTACTGCTTGATGAGCGCCGTTTCACCCACGGGCACGCGGCACACCGCGTGGCTGCCCGGGTAAGCGGCGAGCGTCTTGAGCTGGGCGATGATGCTGCTCAGGTTGTTGGGTGAATGCTCGCCGTCGATGACCAGCCAGTCGAATCCGGCCAGGGCACAAATTTCGGCGCTGTAGTCGCTGGCCAGGCCCATCCACAGGCCAATCTGGGGGCGTTTGTTTTTGAGGGCTTGTTTGAACAAGTTGCTTGGGGTTTGCATGATGGTTCCTTGTGTGTGCATTCGATGGGGATGCTGTTCGGTTCGGGCGGGCCTGCCCGGGCTCAGAGGCGCTTAGCTTTGCCACATCGCCCAGCCAGGCCCGCCAGACCCGACCAGCGTGGGTGTGCGAAGCGTCCTGGTGTCAAATGAATCTGAACTCCAACTTGCCCAGCGGACCATAGTCTGCGTCAAACACATCACCCACTTTGGCAAGAGCCGGTTTGGTGAACGAGCCAGCAAGAACAATTTCGCCTGCCTGCAAATGCTCACCCCAAGGCGCGAGCTTGTTGGCCAGCCAGGCGATGCCCACGGCCGGATGCCCTTGCACACCCGCCGCGAGGCCCGTTTCTTCGACCACGCCGTTCTGGCGCAGGATGGCCCCGCACCAAGGCAGGTCGGTGGTCAACGGATCGACCCGCTCGGCACCCAACACAATGCCCGCGTTGGCGGCGTTGTCGCTGATGGTGTCGAACACCCGGCGCATCACTTTGGTGTGGCGGTCGAACTGCTCGATGCGCGAATCGATGATCTCGATGGCGGGCGTCACATGCTCGGTGGCGTCCAGCACCTGCTCCACCGTCACGTTGGGGCCACGCAGTTCTTTTTTGAGGATGAAGGCCAGCTCCACTTCTACACGGGGCGCGATGAAATGGGCGTGTGGAATGTCAAGCACCTGGCCGGGGGTGCAGTTGTAGCGCATGTTGTCCAGCAGCGTGCCGTAGTCGGGCTCGTCGATCTGACTCGAGACCTGCATGGCGCGGCTGGTGAGGCCAATCTTGTGGCCAATCATGGTGCGCCCCTCGGCGAACTTGATCCGCATCCAGGCGCGGTTGATGCGGTAGCCGTCTTCGATCGTCATGCCCGGGAAGCGCTTGGAAAAGTGCTCGATCTGGGTGCGGGATTTTTCGGATTGGTTGAGCTCGTGCGCGAGCTGCTGGATCAATGCGTCGTCAAACATGGTGTTCCTGTAGGAGCGGCGCCCTCGCCGCGATGGTTTCAGGGGTGTTGAGAGGGTCATCGCCGCGAGGGCGCGGCTCTCACATCTCGCCAGGGGCCAATCAAATTTTGTTGAACAGAGGATGCAAGTTGCTGTGCTTGGCGTCGAACACTTCAGGCCCGACGTCGATTTGCAGCGTGATGCCGATGTGGCGTTGCGCCATCACGGGCGCAAAAAAGGCCTTGGCCACTTCGACCAAGGTTTGTCCGGCTCGTTGCTGCGAGGCCTCGCTGCGGCCCCGGCCCATGCGCACGTTCAGGTACACAAAGGCGTAGTCGCCCGTTCCGCCGGCTTCTCGCCCTGCCGCCCCGCCATCGGCCACCGCGTAATGCGGCGCCGGGTAGGCCAGCACACGCGTGCCGCCTGTAGGAAACACTTGTTTGTCTTCTTCGTCTTTCACGGTGAGCATGGCGTTCGCCATCTGGCGGCACAAAGTGGTCATGTTGGCCTCACGGTCAAGCTGTCCTGTATAGAGAATCACCAAGTGCGGCATGTGTCGTTCTCCTCAAAGTCGGGTGCTGATGGCCGTGTAACCCTCGGCGCTGCTGGCCACTGCGGCGGGCACCTGCGCGCCGTCCTGCGGCGTCACATCAAAGATGGCGTTGAGCTGGCCTGTGCCGCTGGCCCCAAAGTACGGCGTGACCATGTCCACGCCGCCGTCATACGCGGTCCAGCCCAGAGCGCCCATCAGCATGGCGGTGTCGTGCATGAAGCCTTCGCCATGGCCTTTGCTGGCGTACTCGGGCAGCATTTCGCAAAAGGCTTTCCATTCGCGGTTGCCCCACATCTGCAAGACCTGCTTGTCGAGCTGCTCTAAAAACGGGCTCCAGATCTTGTGGGCAAATTCAGGGGCCAAGCCGTTTTGCGCAAAGCGGTGTGAGAGCGAGCCGCTGGCCAAAAAAGCCACCTTTCCGTCGTAATGCTTTTCCACCGCCTCGCGCATGGCCCAGCCCAGGCGGGCACTGTCGTTCAAGTAATGCACCATGCACAGGGCCGAGACCGAGATCACCTTGAAGTGCTGGTCTTCGTTCATGTAGCGCAATGGCACCAAGGTGCCGTATTCAGGATTCAGCGTGGTGTTGTCGTGCGCCAGTGTTTCTACACCGTGATCATTGGCCACTTTGGCCAGCAAGTGGCCCAGCTCGGGGTTGCCGGGCGACTCGAAAGCCATGTGGTTGATGAAGTGCGGCAACTCGTTGCTGGTGTAGCTGCCCTTGAAGTGCGGCGCGCAGTTGATGTGGTAGTTCGCGTTGACCAGCCAGTGCGTGTCAAACACCACCAGCGTGTCCACGCCCATGGCGCGGCAGCGGCGGCTGATCTCTTTGTGGCCGTCGATCGCGTTTTGGCGCGTGCCAAAGCGGGGGCCGGGAATTTCACTCAGGTACATGCTGGGCACGTGGGTGATTTTGGCTGCGAGAGCGAGTTGGCCCATGTTCAAACTCCCCAATGCGGGATGTGGTGACCGCCCAGCGACACCGCCACGTTTTTGGGCTCACAGAACACCTCGTAGCTCCAGGTGCCGCCTTCGCGGCCGGTGCCGCTGGCCTTGGTGCCGCCAAAGGGCTGACGCAAGTCGCGCACGTTCTGGCTGTTGACAAAGCACATGCCCGCCTCGACCGCAGCGGCCACGCGGTGGGCTTTGCCCAGGTTCTCGGTCCAGACGTAGCTGCTCAAGCCATATTCAATGTCATTGGCTTTTTCAATCGCGTCCTGCTCGTCCTTGAAAGGGATCAGGCAGGCCACCGGGCCGAAGATTTCTTCTTGCGCGATGCGCATGCGGTTGTCCACATCCGCAAACACCGTGGGCCAGACGAAGTTGCCGTGCTTCACATGCGCGGGCAGATCGGCTGCATAGCCGGGCTGGCCCAAGCCGCCGCACAGCATCGTCGCGCCCTCTTTGGGGCCCAGTTCGATGTAGCTGCGCACCTTGGCCAGATGGGCCTTGGAGATCATGGGGCCGACGATGGTTTTTTCATCGAGCGGGTCGCCCACGGTGATGCGTTTGGCGCGTTCTGCAAACTTGGCGGCGAAGTCCGCGTAGATGCTTTGCTGCACCAGGATGCGGCTGCCTGCGGTGCAGCGCTCGCCGTTGTTGCTGAAGATCATGAACACCGCCGCGTCCAGCGCACGGTCCAAGTCGGCGTCTTCAAAAATCACAAAGGGGCTTTTGCCACCAAGTTCCATGCTGAATTTTTTCAGACCCGCGCTTTGTACGATGCGGTTGCCCGTGACGGTGGAGCCGGTGAAGCTGATGGCGCGCACATCGCGGTGCGAGACCAGCGGCTCACCCGCTTCCTTGCCGTAGCCATGCACCAAGTTGAGCACGCCAGCGGGCACGCCCGCTTCCAGCGCCAGCTCGCCCAGACGTGCAGCGCTCATGGGCGAGAGTTCGCTCATCTTGAGCACGGCAGTGTTGCCAAAGGCCAGGCACGGCGCGACCTTCCAGGTGGCGGTCATGAAAGGCACGTTCCAAGGGCTGATCAGCGCGCACACGCCCACCGGGTGGAACAGTGTGTAGTTCAGGTGCGTGGGTGTGGGGTAGGTGTGGCCGTCCACGCGGGTGCACATCTCGGCAAAGTAGTGGAAGTTGTCGGCCGCGCGCGGCACCAATTGCTTGCCGGTCTGGTTGATGGTCTGGCCGCAGTCACGGGTTTCGGTTTCCGAAATTTCGGGCACGTGCTTCGTGATCAAGTCGCCCAGCTTGCGCATGATCTTGGCGCGCTCGGTGGCGGGTGTGGTGGCCCATTTCGGGAAAGCGGCTTTGGCGGCAGCGACGGCGGCGTTGACTTGCGCTTCACCGCCCGAGGCGACTTCGGCCAGCACGTCTTGCGTGGCGGGGTTGACGGTTTCGAAGTAGTCGCTGCCTGCGACGCTTTTGCCGTTGATCAGGTGGTCGATTTTCATGTCGGGTATTCCTCGGTTTTTTGTAGGAGCGACGCCCTCGTCGCGATCGTTGGAGCAATAAGGTGACAAATGCCTCATCGCGACGAGGGCGTCGCTCCCACAGATTCAGGTCATGATGAAACGATGGTGTTGGTGAGCGCGCCGATGCCCTCGATCTCGGTGACGATCACGTCGCCGGGTTGGCAGTCGACGATGCCGTCGGGCGTGCCAGTCAGGATCAGGTCGCCGGGGTTGAGCGTCATGAAGCTGCTGAAGTACTCGATCAGCGTGGGCACATCGAAGATCATGTCGGCGGTGCTGCCGCTTTGCGTCACTTTGCCGTTCACGGTGGTTTGCAATTTCAGCGCCATCGGGTTGGGCACATCCGCTGCATCGACCAGCCAGGGGCCGATGGGTGTGCAGGTGTCGCGGTTTTTCACGCGCAGGTTGGGGCGGTACCAGTTTTCAAGGTAGTCCCGGATGGCGTAGTCGTTGGCCACGGTGTAGCCCGCAATGCAGTCATACGCATCGGCTTTTTTGACACGGCGGGCGGTGCGCCCCACCACCACGGCCAGCTCGCACTCGTAGTGCATGTACTTCACGTCGGCGGGGCGCTTGGTGAAGGCCATGTGCCCGATCAGCGAGGCTTCGCCCTTCATGAAGGCCAGCGGCTCTTCGGGGGCTTTGAAGGCCAATTCCTTGGCGTGGTCGGCGTAGTTCAGGCCCAGCGCGATCACAGTGCGCGCTTGCGGCGCGGGGGCCAATGGCGGCAGCCAAACCACCTCGTCAAAGGCCACGCGGCGGCCCTTGTGCGGGCCCTGTGTGATGAGCAACTGACCATCGGATTCAACGGCTTGCTGGATGGCGCCGGACCAGGCGATGCGGGCGTGTTTCATGCAACACCTCCCACTTGCACAGACACAGTTGTGAAGCCCGGTGCAGAAATCTCCACCCGGTCACCGGCTTTGGCGCGTGGGCGTGTGCCATCGGCCAGGCAATCGGTGCCGACCATCAACACGTCACCGGGCTGCAAGGTCATGAACTCGCCCACATCGTCCAACAGCCTAGGCAGGTCACGCATCAACGCGTTGAGCTGAACGGTCTGCACCAGTTCGCCATTGCAACGCACCGCGATCTGCAACGCGGCCCAGCCCTGCACCTGGCCAGCCGTCACTTGCTCAGGCAAAGCCAGAAACCCATCGCGGCAACGGAACTTGACCGGCGGGCGGTAATAACTCGCATGCGGCACAGACCAGTCGCACAGCAGCGCAGCCCCCGCCACCTGGCCGTCGCTCCCAATCACCAAGCCCAGCGTCGCACCGATGTCCACCTCGGTCACGCCGTCTTGCAGCAACAGGCTCTGCCCGGCAGGGCTGAAGGTATTGGCCGTCTTGACATAAAGCACGGGCGCTTGGGGCGCAGCTTTGTGTGGATCTTGCGTCATGCGCGGGGACCACAGGTCCCACTCGCGTCGGAAATTGAGCAAGGTGCCGTACACCGTGCCAGTCGGTTGCCATGTCGGTGTCCACGGGTTCATCGTTCGTCTTCCTCGGCCAGCTCTTCTGGCGTTTCTGTGTCAGGGGTTTCAAGTGCAATCACTTCGTCGAGCAGCGCATACAGCTGCCCCAGCTTGGCCTTGCCCAGCTGTTGCTCCATCCACTGGTAATGCACCTCGATGGTTTGCGACAGCACCTGCACCTTGTCCAGCCCCAATTCGGTGGCACGCACCACGGTACGGCGGGCATCCTGCGGGCAGCGCTCACGTTCAATCAGGCCGTCACGCTCCATGCGCATGAGCACACCCGTCAGGCTGGGGCCCAGCAGGTAAGCCTCGCGAGCGACACGGCCTGTTTCTGTGCCCGCAGGGTCATCGGCATGTTCGCCGAGCACCCGCAGCACGCGCCACTGCTGGTCAGACAGGCCATGCTGACGCAAGCTCGGGCGCGTGTGGGCCATGACCGCTTCGCGTGCCTGCAGCAGCAGGCGCGGCAAGTTGCGGTGGACGAAGGGGGTGGCTGCACTCATTTATTTAACATGTTAAATGAATGGGTCACCTTCAGCACTCAGGGCAAACCATTACAGTGAAGCCATGGACGCATTTTTTGACCGGCTGGGGCTCGCGGCCCCCATCATCCAGGCCCCGATGGCGGGCGTGCAGAACCACCGGCTCGCCGCCGCCGTGTGCGAGGCCGGTGGCCTGGGCTCTGTGCCTGCCGCCATGCTGAGCGCAGACGCGCTGTTTGCCGAGCTGACCGCGCTGCGGGCCCTGACGGCGCGGCCTTTCAACGTCAATTTCTTTTGCCATGCCGCACCGGCCTCCGACGCCTTGCGCGAAGCACGCTGGCACGAGGCACTGGCCCCGTATTACGTGGAACTCGGGCTCGATGCCAACGCCATCCCGAGTGGGCCGGGCCGCGTGCCTTTCAATGCCGAAACCGCCGACGTGCTGGAGGCCTTTCGACCCGCGGTGGTGAGCTTCCACTTTGGTTTGCCCTCTCGTGAACTGGTCGATCGCGTCAAAAGCTGGGGCAGCTTGGTGTTGTCCTCGGCCACCACCGTTGATGAGGCCTTGTGGCTGCAAGCGCATGGCGCGGACGCCGTGATCGCGCAAGGCCTCGAAGCCGGTGGGCACCGGGGCATGTTCTTGAACGATGACCTGAGCACCCAGATAGGCACCTTCGCCCTGCTGCCGCAAATGGTGCAGGCGGTGAAGCTGCCGGTGATCGCAGCTGGCGGCATCGCCAACCCCGCAGGCATGGCCGCCGCCCAAGCCTTGGGGGCCGCTGGCGTGCAGATGGGCACCGCCTATTTGTGCAGCGACGAAGCCACCACCAGCGCGCTGCACCGGGCAGCCTTGCAGTCCGGTGCGGCGCGGCACACGGCTTTGACCAATGTGTTCACCGGTCGCCCGGCGCGGGGCATCGTGAACCGGCTCATGCGCGAGCTGGGGCCCATGAGTGCGGTCGCACCCGCCTTTCCGCTGGCCACAGCGGCCATCGCACTGCTGCGCGCTGCGGCCGAGGCGCGCCAGTCGAGCGACTTCACGCCCATGTGGGCTGGGCAAAACACCAGCGGCTTGCGCGCAGAACCGGCTGCCCGCATCACACAGGACGCCATTGAGGCCTGGCACCGCGCAGCCAAAGAAAAAGCCGCTTGAAGCGGCTTTTTCGGGGGGTGATCGGAAGATCAGTAGCTGCGGTTGTCGCGGTAGCCACCACCGTAACCGGTGGTGGGTTCTTTGGGCTTGGAGATGTTGACCACGATGGCGCGGCCACCGACGGACATGCCGTTCAGGCCAGCGATGGCGGCTTGCGCTTCTTCGCCGCTGGACATTTCGACAAAGCCGAAGCCTTTGGAGCGGCCGCTGTCGCGGTCCATCATGACCTTGGCGGAGACCACACTGCCGTAAGCAGAGAAGTTTTCGCGCAGGTTGCTGTCGTCGATGGAATAAGGCAAATTGCCCACGTAAATTTTGCTGCTCATGTCAGAGCCTTTCAGAGAGATGGCGCCCGGGTTTACTGTGAAACACCGAAGCGCAGGGAGAAGCGGCTTCAAAATAGAAACCGCAGAGATTGGGGTTGGGGTTGGAAATGCTGTGAACTTGTAACGACCGCAGGATTCGACCTGGGGTGTGGAGCTGGTGAAAAAGATGAATTGTCTGCAGCTCCGCAGAACAATGGATTCGATGTCAGTCGATGCATGGCGCAGGCCTGTGACGGCTTGCTTTCAGTGGTTTGAGATGGGCACCCATTTCAAGCGCTGACGCAATTATATTTCCCAAAGAAATATTTGTCCAGTATTTTATTCCAATCGGTTGTAAGCAAATGCCTTGGAAGTGCCAAGGCCTGCCGTCACAATCCATGGCCATGGCCAAAGACAAAACGATTTTCACCTGCAGCGAATGCGGCGGCACCAGCGCCCGCTGGATGGGCAAATGCCCCAGCTGCAACGCCTGGAACACCCTGATCGAGAGCGCGGCCGAAGCTGCCAGTGGCGGCAAGAACCGCTTGGGCTCGGCGCAATACCAGGCCCTGGCCCCCTCCAGCGCGGTGCTGCCCCTGTCGCAAATCGAAGCCGCCGACTTTGACCGCCAGCCCACCGGCATCGACGAGCTCGATCGTGTGCTGGGCGGCGGCATGGTCGAAGGCGGCGTGGTGCTGATCGGCGGCGACCCGGGCATCGGCAAATCGACCTTGCTGTTGCAGGCCGTGGACGCCTTGCAGCGCAGCGGCATGAACACCCTGTATGTGACGGGCGAAGAAAGCGGCGCGCAAGTGGCCATGCGTTCACGGCGACTGGGCCTGCCGGACTCGCAGGTGCCGGTGCTGCCTGAGATCCAGCTTGAAAAGATTTTGCACACCCTGCAGTCCCGCCAGCCCAACATCGCCATCATCGACTCGATCCAGACGGTGTATTCGGACCAATTGACCAGCGCCCCCGGCTCGGTGGCGCAGGTGCGCGAATGCGCTGCGCACCTGACCCGCACCGCCAAAGCCACCGGCACCACCATCGTGTTGGTGGGCCATGTGACCAAAGAGGGCGCCCTGGCTGGCCCCCGCGTGCTGGAGCACATGGTGGACACGGTGCTGTACTTTGAGGGCGACACGCATTCGAACTTCAGATTGATCCGCGCCATCAAGAACCGCTTTGGTGCTGTGAACGAAATTGGCGTGTTCGCCATGACCGAAAAAGGCCTCAAGGGCGTGAGCAACCCGAGCGCCATCTTTTTGAGCCAGCACAGTGAACCGGTGCCCGGCAGCTGCGTGATGGTCACGCTCGAAGGCACACGGCCCATGCTGGTTGAGATCCAGGCCCTGGTGGATTCGGGCGGCCCCAGCCCCAGGCGCTTGTCGGTGGGCCTGGAGCGCGACCGCCTGGCCATGCTGCTGGCGGTGCTGCACCGCCACGCGGGCGTGGCCTGCATGGACCAGGACGTGTTTGTGAACGCGGTGGGCGGCGTGCACATCCGCGAGCCCGCGGCCGACTTGGCGGTGATGCTGGCCATCACCAGCAGCCTGCGCGGCAAGCCGCTGCCCAAGGGCTTCATCGCCTTTGGCGAAGTGGGTCTGGCGGGTGAAGTTCGCCCCGCGCCACGCGGTCAGGAGCGCCTGAAGGAAGCGGCCAAACTCGGCTTCAAGACCGCCGTGGTGCCCAAGGCCAACATGCCCAAAAAAGGCGACAAGGCCTTTGAGGGCCTGACGGTGTACCCGGTCGAACGCATCGAAGAGGCGATGCAGGTGGTGCGGGGGCTGGACTGACCCGGCACAAGGCACAATCTCGCCCCATGAACTTCAACAAAATTTTGCCACCCATCGCCATCATCGTGCTGGCCATCGGGGGCTGGCGCACGATGGGCTGGCCCGGACTGGCCCTGGCCGCTGGCGGCGTGGTGATGTGGATTCTTTTGCACTTCACACGGCTCATGACCATCCTCAAAAAAGCGGCCAACCGCCCGGTGGGGCATGTGGGCAGTGCGGTCATGCTCAATGCCAAGCTCAAAAAGGGCTTGACCTTGATGCACGTCATCGCCATGACCCGTTCCTTGGGTTCTTTGCAAAGCCCCAAAGACGAGCAACCCGAAGTGTTCTCTTGGACAGACGCCGGTGATTCCAAAGTCACCTGCATCTTCATGGGTGGCCAAGTGACCGAATGGACACTTGAACGCCCGGTCGAAAACAGCCAACACCCCACTTCGGCCTGATCCAACCCAGACACCCTCAGGCCCTGCCAGACCGTAAAATGATTTTTTTGCAGGTTCCAAACCCCTACTTTCAAGGACACTTCGATGAGCGTTGTCATCCCCTCCATGTCTGACCGCGACGGCAAAATCTGGATGGACGGCCAGATGGTCGATTGGCGCGATGCCAAAATCCATGTGCTCAGCCACACCCTGCACTACGGCTGCGGCGCCTTCGAAGGCGTGCGCGCTTACAAAACCGAGCAGGGCACCGCCATCTTCCGCATGCAAGATCACACAGACCGCTTGTTCAACAGCGCGAAGATCCTACGCATGGCGATCCCGTTCACCAAAGAGCTGGTCAACGAAGCCCAACGCGCAGCTGTGCGTGAAAACAACTTGGAAAGCGGCTACATCCGGCCTCTGACCTGGATCGGTGACAAGAAGTTGGGTGTCAGCCCCAAAGGCAACACCATCCACCTGATGGTCGCCGCCTGGACTTGGGGTGCATACCTCGGCGAAGAAGGCATGAAGCGCGGCATCCGCGTCAAGACCTCCAGCTACACCCGCCACCACGTGAACATCACCATGACGCAAGCCAAGGCGGTGAGCAACTACACCAACTCGATCCTGGCCAACATGGAAGTGACCGACGAGGGTTACGACGAAGCGCTGCTGCTCGACACCTCGGGCTTTGTGTCTGAAGGCGCGGGCGAAAACATCTTTGTGGTCAAAGACGGCGTCATCTACACCCCTGACTTGTCTGCTGGTGCTTTGAACGGCATCACCCGCAACACTGTGTTCCACATCGCCAAAGATTTAGGCCTGGAGATTGTGCAAAAGCGCATCACGCGAGACGAGGTGTACATCGCTGACGAAGCCTTCTTCACAGGCACCGCCGCTGAAGTCACGCCGATTCGCGAACTCGACCGCATTGAACTCGGTAAAGAGGGCTATGTGGGCAGCCGCGGCCCGATCACAGAAAAAATTCAAGCTGCGTTCTTTGACATCGTCAACGGCCGCAACCCCAAGTACGCCCACTGGCTGACATTGGTTTAAGGAAACAAGCATGAGCAACCCCATCGAACTGCTGGCCACCGACTTGAACGCCCAAGGCGGCGTGTTCTGCCCCAGCCCCAAAGCCGACATGAAACTCTGGAACAACCACCCCAAGGTCTACCTGGACGTGGCCAAGAACGGTGAAGCCAAGTGCCCTTACTGCGGCACGGTTTACAAACTCAAGGCGGGTGAGGTGGTGGGTCAACACCACTGAGATCCACGGGCCCGGCAACGGGCCCGTCGTTTTTCAAGCCTTGCGAACACCCATGAACACTACCGCCTGCCGCCCCAGCCTCTGCATTGGCATCCTCACGCTCAATGAAGAAAAGCGGATCACCCAGTGCATCCGAAGCGCTCATTTCGCCGACCAAATCCTGGTCATCGACAGCGGCAGCCAAGACCAGACCCGGGCCTTGGCCCACGAGGCAGGTGCAGAGGTGCACGACTACCCCGACTGGCAGGGCTTCGCCGAGCAACGCAACCGCATGCTCAAGCATTGCCGCTGTGACTTCATTTTTTTTCTGGATGCCGACGAAGAAATCACGCCAGCGCTCGAAAAGGAAATCTTGCAGGCCCTGAAAGAACCTGCCGATGTGATCTGGGCAGTGATGTGGGATCAGGTCGCCTATGGTCGGGCACTGAGCCGCATGAAAACCACCGGCGGTGTGCAACGCATGTTCCGCAGCGCCAGCATCGACCGGTTTGAAGGGGTGGTGCACGAAGGCGCCAAAATGAAGGCGGGCAAACTGCCCGTGCGCACATTCAAGGCAAGGCTGCTGCACCACTCGCGCGAAACCATCTATGGCAGCATCCAGAAGCTGGCCCAGTACGCGCAATTGGGCGCCGCCAAACGCGCCCAAAAGGGCAAGACGGGCGGCATACTGCGCGGCTTTGCGTCTGGCTTGGCCAGCTTCATACAGCTCTACATTTTCAGGCGCGGTTTTCTCTGCGGGCCTGAGGGGTTTCTTTACTGCCTGTTTGTCGCTCTGGAAGCATTCTGCCGTTACGCCATGCTGCGTTATGACCGCGACCACCTGAACAAGATCGTCAAGCGCTGAGCTTGACACAGACCACCGAGTGCATCGCGAATTGCTGAACACACTGGACAAAGCATGGAACCCATCACCTTGTGCTTGACCATCGGAAATCGTCCTGATCTGTTGAAGCAAACTTTAGACAGCCTGCTGCCCCTCGTTGAAATCAAGCACATCATTGCCATCAACGACTTTCGGGATACACCCAGCAATGACATGTTCAAGAGCCTTTGTCCGCAGGGTCAACTGATCAGTCTTGACCATCAGCTGGGTCATCACAAAGCTGTAGATCACATGTACGCGCAGGTTTCCACGCCCTATGTGCTTCACTGCGAGGATGATTGGGTGTTCAATCAACCGATTGACCTCGCCAATGGCATGCATTTGCTTGAGTCAGACCTCGGCATCAGCCAAGTATGTCTTCGCAAAGTGAGCGACTTTGACTTGACTGAGGATGAAAAAAAACTGATTTTGGTGTGTCGGGACAATGAATTGCGCTATCAAAGACTGGACGGTCTTCACCCGCAATGGCATGGGTTCACGTTCAACCCCCACTTGGCCAGGCTCGATTTGTGGAAAAAGCTCGGTGGATTCGCGCAATTCAAGAAAGAGCGGCACATTTCAAGACACCTGCGATCAAAAGGCTCTTTCACGGCTTACATGAATCCAGGCTGCTGCGAACACATTGGGGAGTTCCAAAGTGTCAGTCCCAGTGCATCAAACCCAACAGGGTTGCGGTTGTGGCGTAAAAAATTCAAACAGCTTTTCATGTAATCCTTGGTGAAAGCAATTTCAAAATCATTGGATGTCACTCAACTTTTTTGAATTCGCATTTCTTGCAGCATTGGCGTTTTCATCGCTCACCAGCAAAGCGATCGGGCTGGCTTGGGTGATGCTTGTGCTGGCAGGGGTGTGGGGATGGGTTCAACGCCACAAGAGCTTCAAACAAACCGCAGTTGTCACGTTGCTCAAAGCCTGGCTGTTGATCACCTTGGCCGCATTGTTTGCAAAAACGATCCCCGTGGTCTATTGGTCAGACCCGTGGGGTGAGCGGCATGGTGAGTTGCGGATGTTTTTAGGGGCTTTGGCTGTGTACTCATTTGGAAGCTCAAAAATTCTGGAAAGAAAAACCTTATCCGGCATCGCCTACGCCTTGTCCATCTGCAGTGCGGTTGGTTTGATTTGGGTGATCATTTTTGGACGGGACAATCTATCCACACACCCTATTCCTTGGGCGGGTTCTATGGCCATGATCAGCGCAGTGTTGCTGGCCATCTCGCTCAAGTCGGATTTTGATTTGCCGCACAGGCGCATCTGGTTCTCGGGTGGACTGATCGCGGTCATGGCCGTGCTGTCGAGCCAAAGTCGGGGAGCTTACGGCATCGTGCTCTGGTGGATTGTTGTTTGTGTCCACCACTTCTGGGCACGCAAAAAGGGTCTTGGAATGGCTGCCTCTGTCACCAGAACAACATTTCAACGCCAAATCTTGATCGCGGCAGCCTTTTTGATCGGTTTGGTCCTGTTGAGTCAAAGTCCGATTTTCAAGCGCCCGATGGAATCCATACAACAGGCCTCCAACGAAATCTCGGTTTCGCAACAGTCTGCCGAGAAAGGCGCCAACAGTTCTGTTGGCGCGAGGATCTATTTATGGCGGCAAAGCTGGGCTGCGATTCAAGAATCGCCTTGGATCGGATTTGGCCATGATGGACGCAAAGAAAAACTGGCGCAATGGGCCGAAATGGCTCATTCGACCACCATCAAGGGTCTTGGGCACGTCCACAATGAATATTTGAACCAATGGCTCGATCATGGTTTGCTTGGACTGCTGAGCCAGCTTTGCTACATCTTTGGTCTAATCTGGCTGAGCTGGAAACTTCTCAAAACCCATCATGCCGCACCGGCTCTCGCCTTGGCAGGGGTCTGTTTTGTGCATGCGAGCAGCAGCTTATCCAACGTGAATTTTGCACACAACCAATACACCGCAACGCTGTCGTTACTCATCGGCATCAGTCTGTGGATGGCCACACTGCGACCTCGTTGATTTTTGGGCTCAAGCAGGAAACGCAAGAACAAAGTCGACACTGAAACACGCTCCTCCACCGTCCCGGTCTTCGCAGCGCACCGTCGCGCCATGGCGCTCGGCAATCGACTTGACGAGCGACAAGCCCAGCCCCACACCGCCCACGCGCTCACTGGCACCAGACAAGCGAAAAAAGGGCTCGAAAATCCGTTCACGCCACTGTGAAGGCACACCAGGGCCTCGGTCGCAAACACGCAACTGCACGCCCGATGCGCCACGACCCAGCGACAAGGTCATGGCATCCGCTGCACCCAAGGCATCGCCATAGCGCCGTGCGTTCTCCAGCAAATTGCGCACCATGCGCCGCAGCAGTTTGCCCACACCCTGCACCTCCAAGGTGTGCATGCCTTCAGGCACCTCCAGCACAGCACCCGCGCGCGCGCACTCTTCGGCGCACAAGCCCACCAAGTCGACCGACTCGATCGTGCCCAGATCAGCCTCACGGGCATCCAGGCGGCTGGCCAACAAAATTTCATCAATGAGCTGGTCCAGCTCGGCCATGTTGCGCAGGATTTCGCCCTGGGTGCGCTGGCGAATGGCAGCATCTGCTGCTGCCACCTCCAGGAGTTCAAGCCCCATGCGGATGCGGGCCAGTGGCGATCGCAGCTCGTGCGAGGCGTTGGCCAGCAGCGACTTTTGAGACGCCATCAGTCCTTCGATCCGCGCCGCTGCCGCATTGAAGCGCTGGGACAAATCAGCCACCTCGTCGTCCCCTTGCACGGGCACGCGGGCAGACAAATCCCCTTCACCCCAGCGCTGCACGCCGCGCTGCAGGCCTTCGAGGCGCTGCGTCAGCCGGCGCACCACCGGGTACAGGCCCAGCGCCACCGCGAGACCAATCAAACCCAACATCCAGAAAAACCCATAGGGCGGTGCCACCCACCAAGGCGGCTCGCGCCGCAAATGGGGTGGTGCTCGCCCGCCTTCCCATTGGCGCTGGATGAGCAGTTGCATGGGCCGGCCGTCTGGCAGGGTGAATTCAAATTTCAACGGCATGCCCGGGCCACGGCGCGGTGCCGACGTGCCCAGCACCTGCCCATCGGGCATCATGATCACCCAGTCACGCGGCATGGGGGGCGAATTGTGCTCCACAGACACGCGCCAGGCCCAGCCCACCACCAGCATGAGCACAGCCACACCCGCGACCACCGCCAGCCAGATGCGCAGGTACAAATGCCGAGAGACAGCTTTCAGCGACACGGCTCAGTCCTGCTGACGGGCAAACACATAGCCCACGCCACGCACCGTGAGGATGCGTTGCGGAGTTTTGGGGTCCGCTTCAATGGCAGCGCGGATGCGCCCCATGTGCACATCGATCGAGCGGTCAAACGCTTCGAGCTCGCGGCCACGCACCGCCTCCATGATCTGGTCACGCGTGAGCACCCGCCCGGCGCGCTCGGCCAGTGCCACCAAGAGGTCAAACTGGTAAGACGTCAAATCGCAGTACTCGCCTTTGACGCTCACACGCCGAGCGTCCCGGTCGATCTCCAATGAGCCGAACTGCAAGCTGTTGCCTTGGGTCGCCACTCCACCCGACTTGCGCCGCAAGATCGCACGGATGCGGGCCAGCAACTCACGCGGCTCAAAGGGCTTGGGCAAATAGTCGTCTGCCCCCATCTCCAGACCAATGATGCGGTCCATCGGGTCGCCTTTGGCCGTCAGCATCATCACGGGCACCTGACCCAGCGCCCCTGGCAAGGCTCGGATGCGCTGGCACACCTGCAAACCGTCCATGTCAGGCAGCATCAGATCGAGGATCACCAGATCCACTTCCTGGTTTTGCAGATTCGTCAGACCGGTCTGTGCATCGGGCGCATGGGTCACCACAAAGCCTGAAGCCGACAGGTAGTCAGACACCATGCTGGCCAAGCGCTGGTCGTCTTCGATCATCAACAATTGCATCAGCACATCATCTCCCGTTCAGGACGCCTGCCGGTAACGCCGGGGTAAAGTTCGGTAAACCCCAGCTCAAGTATTGGGTGAAGGGATTGGATGCACCCGAGCAGCCAAGGCCACCAACACCAACACCGGGGCCCCCAGCCAGGCGGTGGCGTGGAAGAAGGTGCTGTAGCCATAGGCGTTGACAAAGTCACCCGAGAACCCGGCAATGAACTTGGGCAAGAGCAGCATCATGGAACTGAGCAGCGCGTACTGCGTGGCCGAGTAAGTGATGTTGGTCAGCGACGAGAGGTATGCGATGAACGCCGCCGACGCGATACCGCTGGCCAGGTTGTCGGCCGAGATCACAAAGATCAACGACGGCACATCGTGCCCCACCCCGCTGAGCCAGGCAAAGAGCAAGTTGCTGGCGGCGCTCAGCACCGCACCCAACATCAAGACGCGCATCACGCCAAAGCGACCGGACAGCACACCGCCCACAAACGCCCCCACCAGCGTCATGACCACGCCGTAGACCTTGGTGACCGCTGCGACCTCGTCCTTGGTGTAGCCCATGTCCACATAAAACGGGTTGGCCATGATGCCCATGACCACATCGCTGATGCGGTAGACCGCGATCAGCGCCAGCACCAGCAAAGCTTGCCAGCGGTAGCGACGCCAAAAATCCGCAAACGGGTCGATCAACGCCCCCTGAAGCCATTCACCTAGGTTGCGAGCAGGTGGCACGGGCACCGACTGCGGCTCGGCGCTGGCCAGCACCGTGACCATGCCCAAGGACATGCTCAGCGCCATCGCCAGGTAGGCCGTTTGCCATGCCGCGTGGGCATATCCGTTCGCGTCCGCGCCCTGAGCGCGGGCCGCGATCCACAACACCCCGGCCCCGGCCCAGATCATGGCCAAGCGGTAGCCCGTTTGGTAGCTCGCAGCCAAGGCTGCCTGGGCATCGGCCTCAGACGACTCAATGCGGTAAGCATCGAGCGCAATGTCTTGCGTGGCCGATGCAAACGCCACCACCAAAGCGCAGCCCACCAAGGGCCCCAACACCTGCGCAGGGTCATTGAAAGCCATGCCCACCAGGCCACCCATGATCATCACTTGCGACAACAGCAACCAGCTGCGCCTGCGCCCCAAACGGCGTGTGAGCCAGGGGATCGGCATCCGGTCCACCAGCGGTGCCCAAACCCACTTGAAGCCATAGGCCAGACCCACCCAGCTCAGATAACCGATGGTGCTGCGGTCAATGCCCGCTTCGCGCAGCCGAAAACTCAGCGTGCCCAGCACCAGCAAGAGGGGCAGTCCGGCAGAAAAGCCCAGCATCAGCATGCGCAAGCTGGCCGGCTGCAGGTAAAAAACCAGCGCCTCGCGCCAGGTGCGTTGAAGTGTCGCGGTGGAGGGGTTCGCTTCGGTCATGGGCTTGATTATCGGGCGCAGCCCGCGCCCCGGTTCATGGCTATCATTGCTCACCATGTGCTTTCTTTGCGATTTCAAAACCCCACCCTCTGACACGCCTGAAACAACCCACCGTTGGCAGGCGCGGCGCGGCTTTTTGCTGGCTGCGGGCGCAGCACTCGCCACGGGTGCTTCGGCGCAGGTCGACGTGGGGGCCCCCTCTGGCATCCGCAATCTCGTGCCAGCCGAAACGCTTGAGAACGATGCCCGCCAGCAATACAACCAAGTCATTGCCGATGCCCGCGCCAAAAATGCGCTGGCACCAGAAGGCCACCCACAACTGGTGCGGCTGCATGCCATTGCCAAGCGGCTGATTCCACACGCGCTGGCTTGGAACCCACGCGCCCGCGACTGGCGTTGGCAAGTCAACCTGATCGGCAGCAAACAACTCAACGCCTGGTGCATGCCTGGCGGCAAGATCGTGTTCTACAGCGGCATCCTCGATCAGCTGCGTTTGGACAACGACGAAGTCGCGATGATCATGGGCCACGAAATGGCACATGCCTTGCGCGAGCATGCACGCGAGCAAGCCAGCAAGAACATGGCCACACAAGGCCTGTCACGGCTTGGTGGCGCTGTGGCGGCCAGCGTGTTCGGTATTGACCCACGGGTGACCGATTTGCTTGCACGCGGTGGTGCCAACCTGCTGAGCCTCAAGTTCAGTCGCGACGATGAGACTGAGGCCGATTTGGTGGGCTTGGAAATCGCCGCACGCGGCGGCTACCGCCCCGAAGCCAGCGTGGAACTCTGGAAAAAAATGCTCGCCGCCAACGGCAGCGGTGGCTCGCCTTGGCTGTCTACGCACCCCAGCGGCGGCAACCGCATCCACGAGCTCGAGGCCAACTTGCCCAAGGTGCAGCACCTGTACGAGCAGGCTCGCCAGGACCGTTAATCCGTTCCGTAGGAGCGGCGCCCTCGCCGCGGTCTCGCGCCAATACCAACGCCCCGAGGGCGGGGCCCCCACATGAATCCTCTATGACTCAGGTCCCACCCACATAAGGGTTGCTCTTGCGTTCACGTCCAAAGGTGCTCTCGGGCCCATGACCCGAAATGAACACGGTGTCGTCCCCCATGGGCCACAGGCGCTGCACGATGGCGTTGATCAGGTCGTCGTGGTTGCCCATCGGAAAGTCGGTGCGCCCAATGCTGCCCGCAAACAGCACATCGCCCACAAAGGCCCGCTTGATCTCTGGCGAATAAAACACCACATGCCCCGGCGTGTGGCCTGGGCAATGGCGCACCTGAAGGGTGTGGCTGCCCAAGGTCACGGTGTCCCCGTCTTGCAGCCAGCGCGTGGGCGTGAAAGCCTTGGCGGGCGGAAAACCATAACCCTGCGCAGAAGCCTCCAGCCGGTCGATCCAGAACTGGTCATCCGGGTGCGGCCCGATGATTGGCAATCCCAAGCGCTCGGCCAACTCGGCTGTGCCGGCAGCATGGTCCACATGGGCATGCGTGATCCAGATTTGCTCGAGCTTCAAGCCCAGCTTTTGCACCGCGCCCAGCAACACATCCAAGTCGCCCCCCGGATCAATGACCGCAGCTTGCTGGGTCTGGTCGTCCCAAACCAAAGAGGAGTTTTGCTGAAAAGGGGTGACCGGAATGGTGAGGTACTGGAGCATGAAACAAGCGCTACCAAGAGCGGCAAATCAAATGGTGGAATCAGAATGTTTGACCCGGGCCATGCGGGCGTACTCAGCCGCAGCGTTGGACATGGCCACCGCATGTGCAGCGGCCACGGTGGCCATTTTGGTTGCATTGGCTGCTTCCGCAGAAGCTTGGGCCGACGCACCTTCTGCGTGGTGCGCGACCGCCATGGCCGCAGCAGCAGCGGCAGAAGCGGCAGAAGCTGCGGCCTCGATGGCCGCTTGGGCAGACGCACTGGCGGCTTCGGCAGCCATTTCAGCGGCCACCACCACCGACGCTTGTGCGGCCTCTTTGGCCACATTGGCGCAACAGGTGGACGCATGCGCGGCGCTCTCTGCCGCTTTGACCGCCCGCTTGGCAGCCTCTGAGGCGTGCAGTGTCAGGCCTTGGAGTGCCACCAAGGTGTCTGTATAGCTGACGTGCAGGTTTTTGTAGCTGAGCTTGAGCCCGCTGACCTCGCCCTGGAGCTGGGCCAATTCCGTGCGGAAGTTGCTGATGTCATCGGTCATTCGGACCCCGTTTGATTCGTGAAGTGTTGTGCAACAAAGTCATTCATGAGGCGATTTCCTCAGGAAGCAGCCGATCAAACTCATGTTTGACAATTTTATAGCACTCACATGCATGCACTTCGACGCCTGTGCGGTCCAACACCTCGATATGGCCTCGCATGTAGCGGATCAAACCAGCGGCCTGCAGCTTTTGTGCAGACACCGTGATCGCCTCGCGGCGCACACCCATGGTCCGTGCAATCAGTTCTTGGGTCAGCGTCAGTTCGCTGGCCTGCGTGCGGTCAAGGCACAGCAAGATGATGCGGCACAGCTGCTGGTCGATCGAGTGGCGACGGTGGCACACCGCCCTTTGAGATGCCTCGGTCATCATGGCTTGCATGTAGCGCAAGATCAAACGCCTGAACTCGCCAGACACGTTGAACTCGTTGAACAGCAAATCCGCACTGAAACGGTAAGCCAGCCCTTCGCGGATGACGATCGCGTTGCTGATGGTCGAGCGGGTGCCCATGAAGATGAAGACACCCACAACGCCCTCGTTGCCCGTGAGCGCAAATTCAGAGGCCGAGCCGTCCTCCAGATCACATTGCAATGACACGATGCTGTTGACCGGGAAGTAAACGTGGCTGAGCTGGCGACCATGCTCGAACAACACTTGGCCCACCGTCAACTCCACCAGTTCAAGATGCGGCACCCACCGTGCCCAATCGTTCATGGGCAAGGCAGCAAACAGCCTGTTGGATTCTTTGGAAACAGCAAACTTGGCAAGAGGCATGGGCTGCGCTGCGCTGCGCTGAGCAGTACTTGGATAAACAAGCTCAGTATGGCCGCAAGCACACCCCAGCGCTGATTTATTTATTTTCTCCAACCAAACACTGAAGACACACAATTCATGGAGACGCTGGGAGCCCCAGAAATAGGGCCTTTGAGGTGTTCAAACTGCAGGCGCGCAGCCGCCTGCAGGTCACAAAATAACAACTTCCTCCTTTGTCAGTGCGATAGCGCACAGACCAGAGGCACCGCCCACAGAGCGCAATCGCCTCAAGGGCGCGGCAACCACCCCAGACCTTTGGCGTGCAGGCTCTGAATGTAGAGGCGATCCGCCGTTTCGGTCACACCCGTGCTCTCAGGGTATTGGCCGCTCGGGTCTTGCAAGTCATTCACCACCTTGCCGTCTTCGGTGAACGACATCACATGGCCGTAGGCCTTGGGGATGGGCCACAGGGCGCGGGGCAGGCGCAGCGTGACTTTGCGCATGAAGGGCTTGTCTGCCAGCTTGTCGATGGTCGGGTTGCGCGGCTTGGCAAAGCCCAGCCAGATCTTGCCGTCGCGCCCACGCATGAGGTTATCGGGGTAGCCCGGCAAGTTGTCAAACAGCACGCGGGCTTGGTCGCTGCCCTTTTTCGCATCCATAGCCCTGACGTCCACACTTTGGGCGTTGACGTCGATCTTCCACACACGGTATTTGCCCGTCTCGTTCACGAACAGGTGTTTCTCGTCCTGGCTCAGCGCCACGCCGTTGGCAAAGCTCAGGCCCTGGGCCACCACGCGGGTTTGGCCGCTGGCCGGATCAAACTCCAGCACGCGCCCCGTGGCCGCCTGCTCCAGGATGTCGAGCACGCTGGCCTCGAAGGTGCCGCCCCAGTCCTTGGGGGCAAAACGGGTAGAAGCGTCGCTCAGGTACATCTTGCCGTTCTTGGCGACGATCACTGCGTCAGCGTATCGGATCGGGTCGGCCTTGCCGTTCACGCTCACCTGGTCGGTGAGCAGCTTGATCGTCTTGTCGGGGGCGATGGACAGCAGGCCTTTGACGGCATCGGCCGCGATCAGGTGGCCTTGGGCGTCAAAGTCAAAACCCAGCACCCGGCCACCCGTTTGCGCAAAGGCTTCTTGCTGCGTGCCGTCGGGCTGCATGCGCAAGATGCGGCCACTTTCCACCGTGGTGTAGAGCTTGCCGTCTGGCCCAATGGCGATGTGCTCCGGCCCTGTCTCGGCGCCCAGGTCGATCATGTTGAGCTTGGCCAGTTTGTCATTGACCGCGTGCGGCCCGGCATAGCCCGGCGCGGCGGGGGCGTCCCAGCTGACCGGCTCGATCGGGATGGGCCACAGGCAGAAATACGCCAGCCCTGCCAGTAACATCACACCCAAAACACCGAACAGCTTTTTCATCGTGTCTCCGTCTGGCCCCACAGGGGTTCGGCAGACATTGAAACAGCTTCAGGCCGTCACGCCCTCAGAACAAACCCTCGTAACCGATGGTGATGGGCGCGTGGTCTGAAAACTTCTCGCCCTTGTAGATGTGCTCGCTGCGCGCCTTCTCGGCCACGGCAGGCGTGGCCAGGTGGTAGTCCAGCCGCCAGCCCACGTTTTTGGCATAGGCCCGCCCGCGGTTGCTCCACCAAGTGTAGCAATCGTCGGTGGTTTCGGGTTTCAAGCGGCGGTACACGTCCACCACGCCGCCTTCGGTGGTGAGTTGGGTCATCCATTGGCGCTCTTCGGGCAGGAAACCGCTGTTCTTGAGGTTGCCCTTCCAGTTCTTGAGGTCGGCTTGCTGGTGCGCGATGTTCACGTCGCTGCACACAATGAAGTCGCGCTCGGCTTTGAGAGCCATCAGATGCGGGTACATCTTGTTCAAGAACCGGAACTTGGCCACTTGCCGCTCAGGGCCAGACGAGCCACTCGGGAAGTACACGCTGATGATGGACAATTTGCGGGCGGGCGTGTCAAAGCGCGTTTCGACATAACGGCCCTCGGCGTCGAACTCGCCGCCATCAAAGCCCACCACCACGTCGCTGGGTTCGTGGCGGGTGTAGACGCCCACGCCCGAGTAACCTTTCTTCTCGGCAAAGTGGAAGTGGCCTTTTAAGCCCGCAAGTTCTTCGAACTTGCCCGCCACATCGGGGGCCTGGGCTTTGACCTCTTGCACGCAAATACAATCGGGTTTCTCTTGCGCCAGCCAAGCTTCGACCCCTTTGGTCGTGGCCGAACGGATGCCGTTGAGGTTGAGGCTGGTGAGTTTGAACAAGGATTTCCCCATGGTGACAGGACAGGCAAGCGGCGCCGACACACAGGCGCTCGCTCAGGAATTTGTGCAGTTTGCAGTCGATTCGGGCGTGCTGCGCTTTGGCGAATTCAAGACCAAAGCCGGGCGCATGAGCCCTTACTTCTTCAACGCCGGCCTGTTTGACGATGGCGCCAAGCTTGGCCGACTGGCGCAATTCTATGCAAAAGCCCTGATGGCCAGCGGCATTGAATTCGACATGATCTTTGGCCCCGCCTACAAAGGCATTCCGCTGGGCGCGGCTGTGGCCATCGAGCTGGCCCGCCTGGGCAAGAACGTGCCCTTTGCCTACAACCGCAAGGAGGCCAAAGACCACGGCGAAGGCGGCTCGCTGGTGGGCGCACCCCTCAAAGGCCGCGTGTTGATCGTGGACGACGTGATGAGCGCAGGCACCGCCGCCCGCGAATCCATCGAACTCATCAAAGCCGCCGGGGCCACGCCCCACGCGATTGCGATTGCACTGGACCGCCAGGAAATGGCCACGGAAAAGCAAGCTGACGGCTCGGTGCAGGATGTGGCCCACAGCGCGGTGCAATATGTGCGCGGCACACTGGGCATGAGCGTGTGCTGCATTGCCGAACTGTCGGATTTGCTGGCTTACCTGTCGGCGCAAAGCGGCAACGAACTGGGGCAACACCTGCCCAAAGTGCAGGCTTATCGGGACCGGTACGGGGTGTAGCTGCCCCTGTGGGAGCCGCGCCCTCGCGGCGATTTTTGGGCTCTGCAAACCCTCGTGAAGCGTAAAAAAACCGTTTGCGCTTCACACTTGAAGCGCAAACGGTCAGAGAGGGCAACGGGCTTGGGTCAGCCCAGTTTCTTCATCAGCAGCGCATTGACCTGCCCCGGGTTGGCCTTGCCCTTGCTGGCTTTCATGATCGGGCCGACCAAACCGTTCAACGCCTTGGCGTTGCCGGCCTTGAACTCTTCCACGTTTTTGGGGTTGGCTGCCAGCACGTCGTCGATGATTTTTTCCAGCTCGCCGGTGTCGTTCATCTGCTTGAGGCCTTTGGCTTCGATGAGTGCGTCGACATCGCCTTCGCTACCGTAGGGGCCTTCTTTATTCCACAAGCCTTCAAACACCTGACGCGCCGCGTTGTTGCTGATGGTGTTGTCGCTGATGCGGCCGATCAGAGCGGCCAGTTGGGCGGCGCTCACAGGGGCCTGCTCGATGGCCATTTCGCTGGCATTCAAGCGGCGTGACACTTCGCCCATGATCCAGTTGCTGGCCAGTTTGGGCTGGCCGCAGGCTTTGGCCGTGGCTTCAAAGTAGGCGGCTACAGCCTTGCTTTGGGTCAGCTGGGTGGCGTCGTATTCGGGCAGGGCGTAGTCTTTAACGAAGCGTTCGGCCATCACGCGGGGCAGCTCGGCCATCTCGCCCTTCACACGTTCCACCCAGTCGCGGCCAATCACCAGCGGTGGCAGGTCCGGATCAGGGAAGTAGCGGTAGTCGGCGGCGTCTTCCTTGGTGCGCATGGCGCGGGTCTCGCCCGTGTCGGGGTTGAAGAGCACCGTGGCCTGCTGGATCTTGTGGCCGTCTTCGATTTGGTCGATTTGCCAGCGCACTTCGTAGTCGATGGCTTGCTGCATGAACTTGAAGCTGTTCAGGTTCTTGATCTCGCGGCGGGTGCCCAGTTCGCCACCAGGCTTGCGCACCGACACGTTGGCATCGCAACGGAACGAGCCCTCTTGCATGTTGCCGTCGCAGATGCCGATCCAGGTCACGATTTTGTGCAGCTCTTTGGCGTAGGCCACGGCTTCTTCGCTGCTGCGCATGTCGGGCTGGGTCACGATCTCCAGCAGCGGCGTGCCTGCGCGGTTCAGGTCGATGCCGGATTGGCCACCACCTCCCAGTGCTGAGTCTTCGTGCAGCGATTTGCCCGCGTCTTCTTCGAGGTGGGCGCGCTCCAGGCGGACGGTTTTGCGAACAGTCTCTTTGCCTTCTTCCAAAAAGAACGACACCTCGCCGCCTTGCACCACCGGGATCTCGAACTGGCTGATTTGGTAGCCCTTGGGCAGGTCAGGGTAAAAGTAGTTTTTGCGGGCAAAAATGCTGCGCTCGGCAATGTGGGCGTTGATGGCCAAACCGAACTCGATGGCGCGCTCAACAGCGCCCATGTTCATCACGGGCAGCGTGCCGGGCAGGGCCATGTCCACCGCGCAAGCTTGCGTGTTGGGCTCTGCGCCAAACGCCACCGAGGCGCGGCTGAAGATCTTGCTCTTGGTCGAGAGTTGGGCGTGTGTTTCGAAGCCGATGACGACTTCGTAGCCTTGGACGAGTTTGCTCATGTCAGATGCCCTCCGGCTTGCGAAGGTGGAAATCGGTCGCTTGTTGCAGGCGGTGCGCCACGTTCAGCAACTGGGCTTCCTTGAAGTAGTTGCCGATCAGTTGCAGGCCCACGGGAAGCGGCTTGCCGATTCCCGTTTCCGATTTCTGCATGTCGCCTGTGCCAAAACCTGCGGGCACGCTCATGCCGGGCAAACCGGCCAGCGATGCAGGCAGCGTGAAAATGTCGGCCAGGTAGTCGGCCACCGGGTCGTTGGCGTTTTCGCCAAACTTCCAGGCCACCGAGGGGGCCACGGGACCAGCGATGACGTCGCATTCTTTGAACGCGTTTTGGAAGTCGTCGGCGATCATGCGGCGGATTTTTTGGGCTTGCAGGTAGTAGGCGTCGTAATAGCCGTGGCTCAGCACATAAGCGCCCGTCATGATGCGGCGCTTGACTTCGTTGCCAAAACCTTCGGCGCGGGTCTTTTTGTACATGTCCACCAGGTCGATGTAGTCCTTGGCGCGGTGGCCGAACTTCACGCCGTCAAAGCGGCTGAGGTTGGAGCTGGCTTCGGCTGGCGCAATGATGTAGTACACCGGAATCGACAGCTCGGTGCGGGGCAGGCTGATGGGCACCAGCTTGGCGCCGAGCTTTTCGTATTCGCGCAAAGCGCTGTCCACGGCAGCGCGCACATCACCGTGCAGTCCTTCGCCAAAAAATTCTTTAGGAATGCCAATGCGCAGGCCATCGATCGAGCCGTTCAGCTGCGCGGTGAAGTCTTCGGCAGGCACGTCCAGCGAGGTCGAATCGCGGTCTGGGTCAGGGCCGCACATGGCGCTGAGCAGCAAGGCGCAGTCTTCGGCGCTGCGGGCCATGGGGCCCGCTTGGTCAAGGCTCGATGCGTAGGCGATCATGCCGTAACGGCTGGCGCGGCCATAGGTGGGCTTGATGCCCGTGATGCCGCAAAAACTGGCAGGCTGGCGGATCGAGCCACCGGTGTCGGTGCCGGTGGCGGCGGGCGCCAAGCCTGCGGCTACTGCAGCGGCGCTGCCGCCGGACGAGCCGCCGGGCACGCGGGCGGTGTCCCAAGGGTTTTGCACCGGGCCGTAGGCCGAGTTTTCGTTGGCCGAGCCCATGGCGAACTCGTCGCAGTTGAGCTTGCCCAAAGTGACCATGCCCGCTGTGCGCAGGCGCTGCACCACGGTGGCGTCAAACGGCGAGCGGTAGCCGCTCAGGATTTTGGAGCCTGCGGTGGTCGCAAAGTCTTGCGTGACGAACACGTCTTTGTGCGCCACGGGCACGCCTTCGAGCGGGCCAGCTGTACCGTTCGCCAGTTTGGCGTCAGAGGCTTGGGCCTGCGCCAGCGTGGCTTCGCTGTCGATGTCCAAAAACGCGTTGTGCGGGTTGCCGCCCAGGCGGGCTAGGAATCGTGTGGCCACTTCGACGGCACTGACATCTTTGGTGTGCAAAAGGTTTGCCAGCGCTTTCACGCTGAGGTTGTGCAATTCACTCATGGCTTACTCGATGACTTTGGGAACCAGGAACAGGCCGCGTTCGACGGCCGGAGCGCTGCGCTGGTTGGCCTCGCGGTTGTTGGTCTCGCTCACCACGTCCTCGCGCAGGCGCAAAGCGATGTCCTGGATGGCCGCCACAGGGTGCGCCAGCGGCTGCACGCCCGAGGTGTCGACGGCCTGCATGGCCTCGACGATGCCAAAAAAGCCGTTGATCTGCGCGAGCATGCGCTCGCTTTCTTCGGGTTTCAGTTCCAGACGGGCCAGGTTGGCGATCCGGTCAATATCCTGCAGGTTCAGGGACATGGCTTCAAAAGGGTAGTTGGCGACAAATATTTACCCCGTTTCACAGACGGCCAAACCGCTTCAGAAGGGGGTGATCGGGTATTATCCAGTGTTTGCTTCAGGCGCCTGCAAGCATCACCGCAAGCCCATCGCAAACCTCTGATTTTTGATTGCCGCGCTCACTCTCCGCTGCCCCCAGCTTGGCCGGCAGATTGGGCTCCTAAGGATTCCCGCATGTTTTCGTCTTTGTTTCGTTATTTTTCGAGCGACCTGGCCATTGACCTTGGCACCGCCAACACCCTGATTTTTGTGCGCGACAAGGGCATCGTGCTCGACGAGCCCTCGGTGGTGGCCATCCGCCACGAAGGCGGCCCCCAAGGCAAAAAGACTTTGCAGGCCGTGGGCCACGAGGCCAAGGCCATGTTGGGCAAGGTGCCCGGCAACATCGAAGCCATTCGCCCCATGAAAGACGGCGTGATCGC
>CAIJQQ010000023.1 GCA_903822825.1 uncultured Burkholderiales bacterium
TGATGTCGCGGCGCTGACCACAGCGCAGGTTGGCAAGCTGTCTACTTTGCAGGTCTCTCAGCTGAGCAGTGACCAGTTGGTGGCATTGACCACTGCCCAGGTCCAAGCCCTGACCAGCACGCAAGTGGCGGCGCTGACCTCGGACCAGCTCAACAACATGGCCACTGACGATATCGAGGCGCTGACCACAGCCCAGGTTCGGGCACTGACTTCAGACCAACTGGGTGCCTTGAGCAGCACGCAAGCGTCGGTGATGGAAACACGTGACATTGCTGCTTTGTCTTCTTCACAAGCGGCCAGTTTGTCCACCGATGCGATTGCCGCATTGACCACCGACCAAGTCAAAGCCCTGACCAGTGCAGCGCTGAACGCCCTGACCAGCGACCAACTGGCCGCAGTGAGCACCGATGATGTGGCGGCCTTGACAACGGCTCAAGTCGCCAAATTGTCGACCTTGCAAATATCGCAACTGAGCAGCGATCAAGTGGTGGCGCTGACGACCGCACAAGTGCAGGCCTTAACCAGCTCGCAAGTGGCTGCAATGACTTCCGAGCAACTCAATAACATGGCGAGCGATGACCTGCAGACGCTGACCACGTCGCAGGTTCGTGCACTGACCTCGGATCAACTCAACAATCTGAGTTCTGACCAATTGGTTGCCATGACAACCAAACAGGTGCAAGCACTGAGTACTGCGCAAGTCGCCACATTGACCTCGGCGCAACTCAACAACCTGGCCAGCGACGATTTGCAGGTTTTGACAACCGCCCAGGTGCGTGCGTTGACCTCTGATCAGGTCAGCAACTTGAGCACCGATCAACTGGTGGCGTTGACGACTTTGCAAGTGCAGTCACTGAGCACTGCACAAATCACTGCCCTGACATCAGACCAACTCAACAACTTGGCCAGCGATGATGTGCAGGCCTTGACCACGGCACAAGTGGTGGCTTTGACAACAGACCAGATGGCGGCCTTGAGCAGCACACAGATTGCCGTGATGGAGACGCGAGACATCGCCGCATTGACATCTGCTCAGGTTGAACAGCTGTCAACGGATGCCATCGCCAGCTTGGGCACCGATCAAATCAAGGCGCTGACCAGTGCCGCTCTGAACGCCCTCACCAGCGACCAACTCGCAGCGGTGGTTGTGGACGATGTGTCCGCGTTGACGACTGCGCAAGTGAGCAAGCTCAGCACGACTCAGCTGTCGCAGTTGGGCACCGATCAGATCGTGGCCTTGACCACGGCACAGATCCAGTCTTTGACCACGAGCCAGCTGGTTTCGTTGACATCGGATCAGCTCAACAGCATGGAAAGCGATGACATTCAGGCCTTGACCACGGCGCAAGTGCGTGCTTTGACCTCTGACCAGTTGAGCAATTTGACCAGCACACAGGTGGCCGTGATGGAGACACGCGATATCGCTGCCTTGTCGTCTGACCAAGTCACGCATCTGTCTACCGATGCTGTGGCCTCTTTGACCACAGATCAGATCAAGGCATTGACCAGCGCAGCGCTGAATGCCTTGACCAGTGACCAGTTGGCGGCTGTTGTGGTGGATGACATCGCCGCAATGAGCACTGCGCAAGTGAGCAAGTTGAGCACCACCCAAATGTCTCTGTTGAGCACGGACCAGATTGTGGCCTTGACCACGGCCCATGTTCAGGCGCTGACCACGGCCCAGTTGACTTCCTTGACATCGGCGCAGCTCAACAGCATGGAAAGTGACGATGTCCAGGCCATGACCACAGCGCAGGTGCGTGCACTGACCTCCGATCAGCTTTCTAACCTGAGCAGCACACAGGTGTCGGTGATGGAGACGCGTGACATTGCAGCCTTGTCGTCTGCTCAGGCATCCTTCCTGTCTACCGATGCGATTGCGGCTTTGACCACGGATCAGATCAAGGCATTGACATCGGCAGCGCTGAACGTATTGACCAGTGACCAACTGGCGGCCATCTTGGTGGATGACATAGCCGAGATGACCACAGCGCAAATGAGCAAACTGAGCACGACCCAGTTGGCGCTTTTGAGCACGGATCAAATCATTGCGCTGACGACAGACCAGGTCCAATCCTTGACGACCATCCAGTTGGCTGCGTTGACCTCGGATCAGATCAACAACATGGCCACCGATGACCTGCAGTCTTTGACAACGGCACAAATCCGAGGATTGGGGACAACTCAGATCAGCCAGATCAGCACCGATCAAATCAGCCAATTGAGCACAGCACAAGTGGCTGCTTTGACCACAGCTCAGACAAGTGCTTTGACCTCTGATCAGATCGATGGCATGACGTCGGATCAGATCAGTGCTCTGCCATTCGGGTCTTGATGCCCTCATGGATTGACATCGCTGACCCATGTCAGGTCAGCGATGTCAACCTGACCCAAGTCTAGTGTGGTCTTGCGGTCTTTCTTTGATCTGATATAAGCGGTGATCATGCCCATCTCCGGGCGCTGCAAGCTGTGCTTGCCCCCCGCACAAGGGTCAGTTCAACTGGCGGCGCTCGGTGAAGGGGACTGCAATCACATCGATGAAACAGGAGCAGGTGTGGACAACATGAGATTGGGCATCTGCACCATTCAGCGCGACCGGGGGCGCTGGCTGCGCGAATGGGTGGCTTTTCACCATTCGGTTGGCATTCGAAAGTTTTATATTTTTTTGCATCGCTGCCAAGACGACTCTGAAACTGTCGTGCGTGGCTTGCAAAAACACTTTGATATCCGTTGTTATACCTTGAGCGAAGATGTCGTTAGGCCCCAACTCGCCGCATACCAACATGCCTATCAGCAGCATGGGCACGAAGTGGACTGGATGGCCTTCATTGACGGAGATGAGTTTCTTTTTCCCAGTCAAGACGGGGATCTGCAAACCGTTTTACAGCGCTACCAATATGAAAAATTGTCGGCGCTGGGCGTTTGGTGGGTTTGTTACGGCAGCAACGGCCATGTCAAGGAACCCGAAGGTTTGATCATCCAGAATTACATGCGTCGACCAGAGTTGTCTCACCTGAACAACCGCCACTTCAAATGCTTGGTGCGTGGCCATTTGGGAGATGCGTTTTCAATACTACAGAATGCACACTTGTTCAAAACCCCCTTGGGGGCTGTGGACGAGCACATGCGGCCGCTGAAAGTGGGCTACATGCCAGAAACCGAGCCTACATACGATTTTTTGCGCATCAACCATTACGTCTGTCAGAGTTACGAATACTTCAAGACCTTCAAGCAGCACAGCGGCATGGCCGATGCAGGTGCGCAGGCGGTCAGGTCGGAGGACATGTGGCATCGGGACAACTGCAACGATGTGCATGACGATGCTGCGTTGAGGTTTTTGCCAGGCGTGCAAAGCCTGTTGAGTTCCATCTCATCGGACACCAGTCCAGATTGACGACATCTGGAACTTGCCGGCAAGGTGCTGGCGCTGGATCTGCGCTGCCCTTCGCCGGTCCGCTCAGCCGGCGAGGTTCGTGGGCTGGGCGGCCTCAGGCTGACCTGAGGTTGAAGCGGGCGACGGCCAAGTCGTCCATTTGCCGCTGCTCGATTTTGTCGAGCGCTTTCTTCACTTGGCGCTGGTCTTGTTCTGACAGCGCTTCCATTTTTTGGTATTCCAACTCGGCCAGCACCAACAGCTTGCGCTGCTGTGCCAGTGTGGATTCTGTGCTCTGAATTTCCAGGGTCAACTTCTCTTGCAAACCCAACAACTGGTTCATGAACTGCCGCTGGTTCAGCGCTGCTTGCATGCCTTGGCTGTTGTTTCCGCCAGCCATTTCTTGCGTGCGGTATTCGTTGTAGAGTTTTTGCAAGCGTTCTTGATTGCGCCTGAAATCTTCAAGCCGCTGAGTCAGTTGGCCAATGCTGGTTTGCAACTCCAGCACTTTGTCCTTGGCTTTGCCAGACAGCACAGGCCAGCAAGCGCGCAATTCGGGTTTCATAAGCATTCCTTGTTCAAGTTCAGACCTGCATCAGGCTTTGGATGCCCTGGCGCGTGGTTTGCGCGTCTTGGCTGATGTGCATGTCTTGGCGCAAAAAGTTTTCCATGGCTTCACGCAAGCGGATCGCTTGGTCCAGTTCGGGGTTGCTGCCCGTTTCGTAAGCGCCCACCTGGATCAAGTCCTGGTTTTGTTGGTAGAGCGACCACAAGCGCCTGAAACGGTTGGCCATTTTCAAATCCTGCGGATCCAGCAGGTTCTGCATCACGCGTGAGATGGAGCCGTTGAGGTCGATGGCAGGGTAGTGCGCGGCATCGGCCAACTTGCGCGAAAGCATCACCTGGCCATCGAGCGATGCACGGGCAATGTCCACAATCGGGTCGTTGCTGTCGTCACCCTCGGCCAACACGGTGTAAATGGCTGTGATCGAGCCCACGCCATGTCGGCCAACGCCAGCGCGTTCGATCAGGTTGGGCAGCAAAGCAAACACCGAGGGCGGATAGCCCTTGGCCGTGGGCGGTTCGCCCACAGCCAGGCCAATTTCACGTTGCGCATGGGCCACCCGTGTGAGGCTGTCCACCAGCATCAGCACGTTTTTCCCCTGGTCACGGAAGTACTCTGCAATCACATGGGTCATGTGCGTGGCTTTGACGCGCAGCACAGGCGAGACGTTGGCGGGCGCGGCGACCAGCACCGACTTGGCCAGGCCCTCGGGGCCGAGCGATTCTTGAATGAAGGCCTGCACTTCGCGGCCACGTTCGCCAATCAAACCGATCACGACCACATCGGCTTCGGTGAAGCGGGTCATCATGCCCAACAAAACACTTTTGCCCACGCCAGAGCCTGCAATCAGGCCCAGACGCTGGCCGCGCCCAATGGTCAGCATGCCGTTGATGGCCTTGACACCCACATCCAGAATTTGGTTGATCGGCCCACGCTCCATCGGGTTGATGGGGCGGCCTTGTAAGCTCAGCACATCTTTGCAGTCAGGGGGAGGCAAACCGTCCAGCGGTTCGCCACTGCCGTCAATGATGCGGCCCAGCAGTTCTGGCCCCAGGCGCACCTGAGCGGTGTTGCTGATCACCGTGACTTTGGCGCCCGGCCCAATGCCGTGCGGCTCATTGAAGGGCAGCAGATACAAAGTTTCGTCGTTGAAACCCACCACCTCGGCCTGAACGCTGTGCCCGAATTGGCCGGTGACCTCGCAACAGGCCCCCAAAGGCGCCATCAGGCCCCGGGTTTCCAGGCGCATGCCGACCAGCCGCACCAAAGTGCCGCTGCGCTGCGGTTCTGGCGCATGCAAGCCGCTCATGAGCAGGTCAACTTCGGTGTCAAAGTTCATCGCTGCCGTCCTTGGTTTCGTCTTCGATCGTGGTGGGTGTCACGGGTTTGGCTTCCGTGTCCTGCACATCAGGCAAGGGACGCCCCCAGTCTCGGGTCGGCAGAGTGACTTCGCTCACGTCGATTTTGTCTTTGCTCAGCAGCGCCGAGCGGTTGATCCAGGCCTCTGGTTGGTTCAGCAGGCGTCTAACCAAGGGTTCCAGTCGGTGCTCAATCAAGTCTTGCACCACCGTGTCATTCACACGAACCTTCACGCTGCCCACATGCAGCAGGGGGTCCGTTTCCAACGCCAGCCCCTGAGTGACAGAAGGCTCCATGCCCTTGAGCCGTTGCAGGTCGTCGGGGTTGAGCGCCACCACGACTTTGTCTGCCGGGTGGTCAAATTGCTCCAGGCATTGCCTGATCAAGTTGTCGATCACATGCCCCGAGATCTGCAGCTCACCGCGGACCAGTTGCTCGGCCAAATGCAGTGACAAGCGTTTGAGCGGTTCAAAGAAGCGTTGCGGGTCCTGGTTCAGGCTGCGCAACTCGATGGACAAATGCCGGAACAACTCGCGCTCTTGGTGGCGCTCTTCATTCATTTGGCTTTGCGCTTGATGCAAGCCCGCAACCAGGCCCTGTCGGTAGGCTTCTTCGCGCAAGGCGTTCAAGGCCGTCTCAGACAATTGGGCTTGCGCCGTCTCCAGGATGTCTGCCATCGGGGAGGGCTCGCTCAGCACCTGAGCGTGCAGAGCCGGATCGGCGTCCTCTGCCAAGGCCTTGCTCGCCATGGGCAGGGCGGTGGTCTGATTCACGTTGGGATCGGCCTTGTCTTTGATGCGCCAGGGTCCAAAACTGTGGGTGGATTTTTCATCCCACTGCGTGCGAAGGTAATTGGGCGCCTGGCTTTTGCCCGTGAGCAAAGGGTCGGCATTCCAGCTGGGGGCCGGTTTGGCGAGGTCAGACGAAGTCATCGCCACGTCCTGCCAGCATCATTTCACCCGCGTCCGACAGCTTGCGTGCAATGCGGATGACCTGCTTTTGCGCTTCTTCCACATCGGTGATGCGCAAAGGACCCTTGGCCTCCATGTCGTCCACAAACATGACCCGCGCGCGGGCTGACATGTTGTCGAAAAACTTGCTCCTGACGCCTTCGGCTGCGCCTTTGAGGGCGGTCATCAGCATGTCAGGCTCGACGTTGCGCATGAGCACCTGGATGCCGCGGTTGTCCACGCCCACCAAGTTGTCGAAGACGAACATGTTGTCCTGGATCTTCATCAGCAGATCGGGGTCGAGTTGACCCAGGCCGGACATGATGCCGGACTCCATGTCCACCTTGACGAAGTTCATGATCTTGGCTGCGGCCTTGACCCCGCCAAAGCTGGATGATTGGGCCGATGAATTGTTGGAGAACTGTTTCTTCATGATCGCCTCGAGCTCTTCCATGGCAGAAGGCTGCACGGTTTCGAGGCTGGCAATGCGTTGCAAAATTTCGGGCCGCGAGTCCGCTGGCAAAAAGCTCATCACGTCGGCTGCAATGGCGTATTCCAGGACGGACAAAATGATGGCGATCACCTGGGGGTGTTCGCCTTTGATCATGTCGGCAATGGAGCGAGCGTCCATCCACTGCAAAATTTCCAGGCCCTTGCTGCCTTGCCCTGGCATGATGCGGCTGAGCACAGACGCCGCCTTGTCGTCACCCAGCGCACGCTTGAAGACTTTTTCCACATAGTCGCCCGTGCCCAGCCCCAGGCTGGTCTGCTTTTTGAGCGTGACCACAAACTCGTCGAGCACCACGTTGACGGCTTCTTGCGACAGCTCAGCCACAGAGACCATGGCCCCCCCCAAGGACTGAACTTCTCTGGGGCTCATGAAGCGGATGATTTCTGAGGCTTGTTGTTCGCCAAGCAGCAGCATCAGAACGGCCGCACGTTGTGTGCCGCTGAGGTTTTGGAGCTCTTGTTTCAGCTCTTCAGTCATCAGCACATTGGCCACGGCGTTGGCCGCATTGGGCGCTTTGGCGTCTTTGACCTCAGCACCTTCTTTGCCTTTGGCAGGTTTGTCTTCTTTTTGGGTAGCCATTGTTGTTTGTCCTTGTGAAGATCAAGCGGTCTTGATCATGCCCTTGAGCACGTTGGCCACTCGGCCAGAGTCTTCTGCCACCAGCATTCGGATGAGGGCAACCTTGTCGTCGTAAGTGTTCGCTGTATCGAGCATTTCCATCGAGATGCTGGACTTCTTGGGTTTGAGTTTGGCCTTGATCTCCTCGAGGCTTTCCCCTTCGCCAATCTGGATCATGCGCATGTCTTCTTGGCTGAGTTCGCCGTCCGCAGTGGCCGCTTTCGCCAACTCGGCTTCCTCGGCCTTGGCCTTGGACTCATAGATGTTGCGCATGATGGGGCGAACCACAATCAGCATGAAGACGATGAAGCTCACAGCCACCAAACCGCTTTTGATGCCGGTTTGAACCATGTCCTCCAGGTACCAAGGGATGGTCTCCATGGCCGCCGCCGGCTCGAACTTGGCAGGCACCACCGAGACGTTGTCGCCGCGTTGCTGATCGAATCCCACCACGCCGCGCACCAGTTGCAGCATGCGGTCCATTTCTTCTTGCGTGTAGGCCACGCTGGTGGGGGCTTTGGGGTCGGGTTGTGCGTCTTTGCCAGGGGCTGGAGTTGCTCGCTCGTTCACCACCACGGCCACGCTGACCTTCATGATGCCGCCGGTGGCGTTCTTGACATGTCGGACGGTTCTGTCGAGTTCGTAATTGCGTGTCGAGCGGCTGCTGGTTGTGCTTTTCGATTCGGTGTCACCCTTGCTGGCATCGGCTTGCGTGTTGGTCGTTGCTGTGGGGTTGGGCGGCGGCGTGTTGGACAAAGAGCCTGGCACACCAGTGGCATCGCGCAGTGAGCCGCGCTCTTCGGCCAGCACCTCAGATCGGGTGCGAGGACCTTTGTCTTTGTTGTCATAGTCTTCGGTGGTGCTTTCGATCTGTGTGAAATCGAGGTTCAGATTCACCTGCGAGCGCACATTCGCCTCGCCCACGATGGGCGAGAGGATTTGCATGATCCGATTGCGGTAAACCTCTTCCATCTGCTGCTTGTGCTGGTCTTGTGCGGCCGTCAAACCGAGCTTGAGCTCGGAGGCAGATTCGGTCATCAGTTTGCCGACGTTGTCCACCAGGGTCACGTTGTCGGGGGTCAGGTAAGGCACGCTCGAAGAAATCAAATGCACGATGGCCTGGACCTGCGACTGCGAAACAGCCCGTCCTGGGTAGGGCGAAATCACCACAGACGCTTTGGGCGGCGTGCGGTCACGCACGAACACGCTTTGCTTGGGGGTGGCCAGGTGCACACGGGCGCTTTGCACGCTGCCAATTTGCATGATGCTGCGTGCCAGTTCCTGCTCCATGGCGGCGTTGACTTTGACCTGCTCCATGAACTGGCTGGTCGTCATGGACGACTGGTCTTTCAGTCCATCCAAGCCTGTGGCACCCGCCTTGGGCAGGCCTTGCGATGCCAGAAAAATGCGCGCTTCATGAAAGCGGTTTGAGGGCACCGTCAATTGGCCTGATGCCTGGTCGATCTTGGGGCTGTACTCGGCCTTTTTGAGGGCTTCAAAAGCCGCTTGCTGATCGGCTTCGAGCAAGCCGGGCATGACCGGACGGTAGGGCGTGGTTTGCATCACCGCGTACGTCAAGCCAAACACCACCAGCACAAACAGCATCACGATCAAGGGCAACATGCGGCGCACCGCGGGTTGCGAGATCACGGTTTTGAAAGTCTCTGCGATGTTGCTCACGCCCCAAGGCGCCAGCGCCGTGGAGGCGGCAGAGCCAGCCTCGGCCGGCGCGAGTGAATTGTTGTTGGTGGTCGAAACGGCGTTGCCTGTGCCCGACGCCGAGGGCATCGGGATGCCCGTCATCGTGCCTGGATTCATTGATGCTGTAGCCATGGTATTTACTCTTTAGGGGCGTGATCAGACGGGCATGTTCAGGATTTCTTCGTAAGCCTTGAGCACCTTGTTGCGAATTTGCAAGGTGGCTTCAAAGGCCAGAGAAGACTTTTGCATGCCCAGCACCACATCGGTCAGGGGCACGTTTTCACCGCGGTCGTAAGCGTCTTGGATTTTGTCCTCTGTGTTTTGCAGCTCATTGACGTTGCCAATGGCGTTGGACACCAAATCGCCAAAGCCTGTTTTGGCAACCGGTTTTTGGCCCAGACCGTCGACTGCACCTAACTGGCCAGTGGCCTCAGCCTGGTGTGCACGCAGCGTCTGCAGCATGGCGCTGATGTTGGCGGGGGAGGTGGCTTTTTCGATCATGTCCATTCCTTTCAGCTGGCAGTCGCCATGCCCAGACCGTGTTCACGCAGTTGCGCCAGCTTGTAGCGCAGGGTGCGTGGGCTGATGCCCAAACGCTTGGCGGCTTCGAGCTTGCTGCGTGTCGCAGCCAAAGTGGCCATGATGACTTGGTGTTCGTTCATGCGCGAGGCACTGTTGAGGTCTTGCGATGTGCAGATCGGTGGCACTGGGGCGGGTGCATGGCGGGGTGCGGTCCATGGCGCTGCAAAGTGTTCCTCTGCCGGTTGTGAAAAATGTGCGGCAGGTGCGGCAGGTGCGGTGGCGCTCAAGGCCGGTGGCATGCATTCAGTGGTCAACCAGTCGTCAAACATCAGGTGTGCAGGCGTCACCACATGGTCAGGGCACAGCACCATGGCGCGGCGCATGACGTTTTCGAGCTCACGCACATTGCCAGGCCAAGGGTATTGCAGCAACTGGGCCTGCGCCTCGGGGTGGATTTGCCAGGCTTTGCCGCAGGGGTCGTTTTGCACCAGGCTTTGCACCGCCAGAGGAATGATGTCGCCTGGCCGCTCCTTGAGTGGCAACAAGCGCATGCGGAATGTGGCAATGCGGTAGTAAAGGTCTTCGCGGAATTCGCGCTGCTCGATGGCCAGGCGCAAATCCTTGTTGGTGGCCGCCACGATGCGCACGTTCAGTGGGATGACGGTTTGACCGCCTAAGCGGGTGAGTTGTTTTTCTTGCAGCACGCGCAGCAATTTGCTTTGCAAGTGCATGGGCATTTCGCCGATCTCGTCAAGGAAAAGGGTGCCGCCCTGGGCTTGTTCAAACAGACCTTTGTGCTCACGGTGGGCGCCTGTGAACGCGCCCTTTTCGTGACCAAAAAGCATGTCTTCGATCAGGTTTTCGGGCATAGCAGCGCAGTTCAGCGCCACAAAGGGGCCGCGAGCGCGGGGCGAGGTTTCGTGCAGCACGCGGGCCAGCACTTCCTTGCCCGCACCCGTGGGGCCGACCAGCAGCGCGGTGACTTCGGCTTGAGCCACCTTTTGTGCCAGTGCCAACAAATGTTGGCTGGACGGGTCGACAAACACCACATGCCGAATGCGGCGCGACACCGATGCCACAGCCGCTGGATTTTGAAACAGCTTGCTTTGCAGCTGTAGCCAGGTTTCTGCCCGGTCGTCTTGCAACGCAATCACCGCTGCCGCGCCTGTTTGGGTGGCGGCCACGGCCAGCTCCAACTCCTGGCGGTCAACACGGCAAATGAGGGGCAATGACACACCTGAGTCTTGCAGCAATTGTTGAACAGCTTTCAAGCGGGTCACGTCCTGCGCCAATCGCACCACGATGGCCGAGGCATGGGGCGCCTGCTGTATCAGGCCATCGAGTGTCTCGACTGCGAGCACGGCCCAGCCCGTTTCGTTCAAGACTTGGGCATGGCATTCGCTGAGAGAAGTTTCGGGGTCCAGCCAAAGGGCCAGAGGGGCAGAAACGGGTTGTGGCTTCACGGTAAAACCTCGTAGTGAGTTGAGGTTTACTAAGCAACCCTTGTGCCAGAAATTGATTTATCTATTTAAAACGCTAAAAATAACAAAAATGAATACTTTGAAAATAACAAAATCAATGCGTGTCAAGAAGCAGTTGTGCCGGAAGTTTGACAGGCCGTTGCTTTGGCTCTGAATCCTCGACAGGGGTGGCCATCGGCCCGCAGGACTTCGATGGATGGCATGGCGCGCGACTGAAACCCCATCAGGCGGCAAGCGTAGGGGGTGGCAGGGTTATGGCTCACGCCAAAGAAAACGCAGCCCCAGCAGTTGGGGCCGCGTTCTTGGGGTTGCACGTCAGCGGGGCGAGGCGACAGGTTGTCCTGCATGGATTAGTTTTGCAGGAGCTTGAGCACGGTTTGATGGTCGGTGTTGGCTTGGGCCAAAATCGCCGTGGCCGCTTGCTGGATGATTTGGGTGCGGGACAGTTCGCTGCTGGCTTTGGCGTAATCGGTGTCCAGAATCCGACTGCGCGATGCATTGGTGTTTTGCGAAATGTTGGTCAAATTGTCGCCCGCGTAGGTTAACCGGTTGATGACAGCACCGTAGGTGGCGCGCTGCTCATCGACACTGTTGATGGCGTTGTCCAAACGACCGATGGCCGTGTTGGCCAGGGCAGAGCTGGTGATGCTGGTGGTATTGAGTGCAGCGTCGCCGCTGAAAATTTGGTTGGCCGATGGTGTGGAGGTGCTGTCTGGGTCCCCGTTGGCCGTGACCGGGATGGTGAAGTCCCGAAATTGGACACTGATGGTCTGATCGGAATTGGCACCCACCTGGAACTTGATGTTGCGCAACTCATCACCCGCTGACGATGGGCTTGCCATTGTGCCGCCGGTCCCGATGGCCAATCCTGCGGAAGAGTTGTTGTCCAGGATATTCATCCCGTTCCACTGCGTGTTGCTGGCCACCCGGTTGATTTCCGACATCAGCTGCTTGTATTCCAGGTTCAAGGCACTGCGGTCATCGGTGGAGTAGGTGTCATTGCCTGCCTGCACCGCCAGTTCACGCATGCGTTGCATCATGTTGGTCACCTCGACCAGTGCGCCCTCAGCGGTCTGAATGAGAGAGATGCCATCGTTGGCATTGCGCACCGCTTGGTCCAAGCCGCGAATTTGCGCGGTCATCCGGGCGGAGATCGCCAGACCGGCTGCATCGTCTGCGGCGCTGTTGATGCGTTTTCCGGTGGACAGTTGCGCCATGGCCGACGACAGCGATCTGCTGTTCAGATTCAAGGCGTTTTGTGTAACCAGCGATTTGATGTTGGTGTTGATGACGGTCATGGTAGGAATGTCCAAGCGATGGGGTTGTCAATAAATCGACGGCAATGCCTGCCCGCGATTCGGTTCGAGACCACATCAGCAAAGCCCGTGCCAGATCGGCTCTGTGGCGGATTTTTTGCACACACCACCTTGTACTTTGCTCAAACCCCCCCCAAAGGCGCGTTTTTTGAAGCACAAATCTGAAAAACTTGAGGTCTTGCAAGTGAAAAAAGTGCAAATCGGTGCAAAGAGTGCAAATTGGGCTCAAGTTTTACCGCTTGCCGTATGGCTGGTTTATGGTCGGGTCACAAAAGCGGCAAAAAATGGCCGCTGGTCTGGCAAACCGTAAGGAACAACGATGCAAATCAGCACCAACATCAATGCCTTGAATGCGCTGAAGGGGATCTACGCCGCCAACGCTGTGATGTCGCAAGCTTCGGAGCGCATCAGCACGGGGTTGCGAATCAACCATGCCTCAGATGACCCGGCAGGCCTGGGTGTGGCCAACAGACTCAAGACGCAAGTGGGCTCATTCAACAAGGTGTTGGACAACCTGAGCCAAGGCACAGCCGTCACCCAAATCGTGGACGACTCCTTGTCGCAGATATCGGACTTGTTGAGCTACGTGCGTGTCGCAGCTGTGGCTTCTGAAAGCAGCACTTTGGCCACGTCTGATCGCACAGCCTACCAAGACGCCATCGATGCTTATGTGGACGAAATTGACAGCATTTCCAGCAACGCGGTCTGGAACAGCTCGTCCTTGATGAGCACCTCGTCGAGCATGACCATCCAAAGCGGCATCAACTCAGGGGACACCACTTCACTGAGCTTTGACAAGATCACGGCTTCGGAATTGGGTGTCAGCAGCCTGAGTGTTTCTTCGGCAGACAATGCCACCACGGCAGTCACTGCCATTGACGTCGCCATTGCAGCGGTGTCCACCTACCAGGCCTACATCGGTGCCAAAGCCAATGTGCTGGATGTTCAAACCAACTTGGCCACCAGCAACGTCACCAACTACTCTGTGGCCTACGGCAAGATCATGAATGCCGACATGGCCCAAGAGACTTCCAATTTGGCTTCCGCTCAAATTCAAAGGGATGCGGCCACAGCCATGCTGGCCCAGTCGGGTAGCATGAACAAAGAACTCGTTTCCTATTTGCTCAAATCGGTGATGAACTGACTCACAAAATTCGGATGATGCGCCAGCCCCGATCCATCTTGCGGAATGTGAACTTCCAGTCCAGCTTTCTGGAGCGGATCAGGTAATACGAGAGCGAGCGCAGGCTTTGGGCTTGCTTGAGCTCGGTGCAAAAAATACTCTCGCCAATGCCCAGTCGTCCGAGTGTTGTCAGATACTCGGTTTTTTGAATGGCATCCAAATCGACCCGTTCAATGATCATTTTCTATTGACAGTGGTTTGGTTTTTAACGCCTCGTTGGCGTGCCTGATTGGCATGCAGTTCTCCCCGGGTCCACATGATGGGACGATTGCGAATCCCTGCGATATCAGAATATTCATCCCGATTCCAAGGATGACTGAATCTGATGTCGGGTTTTCCCCACATTTCCCCATAGGTTTTTTGAAGGTAAATTTCAGAATTTACAGGGACTGGGATTTCAACGCCGTACATCACGCTGTTATTCGCTGGAAATAAGTCTTTTTCATCGAGATTGTTTCTGCTTGAAGGATAGAA
>CAIJQQ010000024.1 GCA_903822825.1 uncultured Burkholderiales bacterium
CCTTGAGTTCGCCCAAGGTGCGCGCCAGGTTGGTGACCATGAAGTACGGCATGGTTTCGGCGGCGCCGCTGGCCACCTTGGCCACCGTGGCGTTGATGCCTGCGGCATGGTCTTTGGGGGCAATCACGGCATGAGCGCCGGCGCCATCGGCCACCCGAAGGCAAGCGCCCAGGTTGTGCGGATCGGTGATGCCGTCAAGCACCAAGAGCAGGGGCGGCTCTGAAATACTGTCAAGCAGGTCGTCCAGCGAGTGAACGGGTTCCATGTGCTGCACCAAAGCGGCCACGCCTTGGTGGCCGTGGCTGCCCGCCAGTTTGGCCAAGCGCAGGCCGTCGGACTCGATCAGGCGAACACCGGCCTCTTTGCAGCGATCGATGAATTGGCGCATGCGGGCGTCGCGGCGCGAGACTTCGAAATAAACCTCGACGATGGATTGGGGCGCAACTTTGAGGCGCACGCCCACGGCATGGAAGCCGAACAGCACTTTGGGGGATGACATGCCCCGATTATCGTTCTTCGCTCAGGGCTCCAGCCTGGATGGTGAGGCAGCGCTCGCAGCGGCTGGCCAAGGCACGGTCGTGCGTGACCAGCACCAGAGTCGTGCCCTGCTCCCGGTTGAGGCTGAACATCAAGTCCATGATGGCCTCGCCTGTGGCGTGGTCAAGGCTGCCTGTGGGCTCGTCGGCCAGCAGCAACGCCGGTTGGACGACAAAGGCGCGTGCCAGTGCGACGCGTTGCTGCTCGCCACCCGACAAAACTTTGGGCAAGTGCTTGAGGCGCTCACCCAAGCCCACGCGCTCGAGCATGGCAGTGGCCAAGACTTTGGCGTCGGGGCGGTCGGCCAGTTCCAGCGGCAGCATGACGTTTTCAAGGGCCGTCAGGTTGGGCATGAGCTGAAAGCTTTGGAACACGAAGCCCACATGCGCGGCCCTCAGGGCGGCGCGCTGGTCTTCGTTCAGGGCAAACAAGTCTTGTCCGGCCAACACCACTTGCCCGCTGCTTGGCGTGTCCAGACCCGCCAGAATGGCCAGCAAGGTGCTTTTGCCGGAACCCGAGGCCCCCACGATGGCCGCAGTTTGCCCAGCCTGCAAGGTGAAATCGACATCGCGCAAAATGGCAAGCGTACCGCTGGCGTCTTCGACGCTTTTACAGACTTTGCTGACGGCCAAAATGGATTCAGGCATGCACTCACCTTTGTTGAAACGTCGCCACTTTACCGTGAGCGCTCTGGCCTTGGCTGCTTGGGGGCTTGGTTCGTCCACGGTCAGGGCCGTTACAACCGATCGCCGGATTTTGGTGCTTGGCGACTCGCTCAGTGCCGAATACGGATTGCCGCGCGGCGCAGGTTGGGTCAGTTTGCTGCATCAAAAGCTGGTACAGGACTTTCCAAACGCCACTTTGGTCAACGCCAGCATCAGCGGCGAAACCACCTCAGGCGGTCGATCGCGGCTTCCCGCTTTGCTGAAACAACACCAACCGAACCTGGTGGTGATCGAGTTGGGCGGCAACGACGCATTGCGCGGCTTGGCCTTGTCTTTGACACAGGATAATCTGGAACAAATGGTTCGCGCGGCTCAGGCCAGCGGCGCACGCGTGCTGCTTCTGGGCATGCAAATGCCCCCCAACTACGGCGCGGAGATGGGACGGCAGTTTGCGCAGGTGTTTGCGCAGGTGGCACAAAAGACCCATTGCGCGCTGGTGCCCTTCTTTCTGCAAGGTGTCGGCGACGACCCTGATCCGCTGAAATGGTTTCAGCCGGATCGCATCCACCCCAATGCCGCGGCTCAGCCGCGCATGCTGGCCCATGTGTGGCCGGAATTGAAAAAGCAGTTGAAATGAGCCTTCATGTGATTTCGGCCCAAGAGGTCATGGCCCGGTACGACAGATTTGATGCCGTGATCGATGCACGCTCTGAAGGCGAATACGCCGAAGACCGCTTGCCGGGATCCCAAAACTGGCCTTCACTCAACAACGAAGAACGCATCCAGGTGGGCACGCTGTACAAGCAAGTGAGCGCCTTTGAAGCTCAAAAAATAGGTGCGGCTTTGGTGGCCAAAAACATCTCGAACCACATTCTTGCCCATGTGTTAGACAAGCCCAAAAAATGGCAGCCATTGGTGTATTGCTGGCGCGGGGGCAAGCGCAGCAACTCGCTGGCGCTGATTTTGGGTCAGATCGGTTTCAAGGTGAACTTGATTGAAGGCGGCTACAAGGCGTTTCGCGCGGCGGTTGTGAGCGACATCCCGCTGCAAGTGCAACGTCTGCAGTTTCGGGTGTTGTGTGGCCCAACGGGTTCAGGCAAAACCCGTTTGTTGCAGGCCTTGGCCGCGCAAGGCGCGCAAGTGCTGGACCTCGAAGCGTTGGCCAGCCACCGCAGCTCGGTGCTGGGGGCCATCCCTGGGCAACCACAGCCCACCCAAAAGGCATTTGAAACCACTTTGTGGCAAACGCTGCGCCAATTGCAGTCCGACCGCCCTGTGTTTGTGGAAGCCGAAAGCAAAAAAGTGGGCAACCTGGCTGTGCCCGAGGCCCTGATCCAGACCATGCGGCAAAGCCCATGCATTCGCCTTGATTTGGCGCTTGAGGGACGGGTTCAGCTGCTGATCGAGGACTACGATTACTTCACCAACGACCCTGCTTTTTTTTGCGATCGATTGGATCGACTGGTGGACCTCAAAGGTCGCGCTGTGGTGCAAGGCTGGCAAACACAGATCCATGCGGGCCAGATCGCGCAAGTCGTCGCAGATCTGCTGCACGGGCATTACGACCCAGGTTACGAAAGTTCAACGCGCCGTAATTTTGTGCAGTTTGGTCGAGCCGAAGTTCTGACACTGCAAGACCACAGCATGCAGGCCATGCAATTGGGCGCTGCGGCCTTGTTGAATGCAAGGCCCTGAATGGAAGGACCATGGGGTCAGGCAGATGGCGCCTGCGCATCCGTGGCAGGGGCGGCGTGTCCATCGACCGCATCGGGTTCATCTTCATAGCCCTCGTCGCCTGGCAACAACCCAGCTTTGCGATCGGCCTTGGCTTTGAGCTTGTCTTCTTTTTTACGTTTTTTGGCCAACTCTTTTTGGCGCTTTTCGAATCCGTAATTGGGTGTGGCCAAGATGGCTCCTTGAGTTTGTTGCGCCCAATGTAACAGGTTATCAGCCGTTTTTTCCGCCTCAATGTGCCTGCAGTTCATCTTGCCTCAGCCACCATTGACGACAGGCAAGAGCTCAAGCCGGAAGGTTCTGATTGAGCGATTGGGCCAGGTCGTGCAACAAGGCCTCGGCAGACTCCAGACCGGTCGAGAAGCGCACCAAGGTGCCTCGTTCCAAATGTGCAGGCCAACTGGACCGCATCGAACTGAGCGCATAAGGCATGACCAAGCTGACAGGCCCGCCCCAACTGTAGCCCAGGCGAAAGAGCTTGAGGTCATCGCAAAAAGCATCAACTTGCTCTTGCGTATAACGCGCATGGATCATCACGCTGAACAGACCCGCGCTGGCGCCATGCACGCCGCACAACGCTTGCCACTGCGCGTGGCCTGGGGCACCGGCAAAAGCAGGGTGCAGCAGTTGGGCGCACTGAGGCTGGGATTGCCACCAAAGTGCGAGGGCGCGGGCCGTTCGGTCTTGAGCGGCGTAGCGCAGACCGATGCTGGGCAATGCTCGGAGCACGGCCTCGACATCGTTGGCGCCCACGCCCATCCCCAAGCGCATGTGGCAAAGCTTGATCTTCAGGTGCAGCGCACTGTCGCGCGTGGTGATGCTGCCCATCAAGACATCGCCTCCCCCACTGGGGTATTTGGTCAACGCGTGTGCGCTGATGTCCACACCCAACTGGCCATCGCCCAGCAGATCGAAGGGTTGGAAAGCCAGCCCCGCCCCCCAGGTGTTGTCCAGAGCGCAGGTCAAGCTGTGGGCTTGGCAGATGCGCACTTGCTCAACCAGGTCCGGAAACTCCATCGTGACCGATCCGGGTGCCTCCAGCCAAACCAGGCGGGTGCGCTCACTGATGCGCGCCGCCAGATCGGCCGGATTCATGGGGTCGTAGTACTGGTGGGTGATGCCATATTGCCGCAACTCGCCTTCAGCCAAGGCTTTGTTGGGCCCGTAGGCGTTGTCAGGCATCAGGACCTCGTCACCGGTTTTGAGCAGCGACAGGGCCACCGTCGCCAGGGCCGCCAAACCACTTGGCACCAACACGCATTGCTGAGCACCTTCGAGCGCGCAAAGGCGTTCTTCCAGCAGGTATGAAGTGGGTGTGCCGTGCAAGCCGTAGGTGTAGGCCGATTTGTCTTTCCACTCGCGTTGCCGCATGGCCGCCACGTTCGGAAAATAAACTGTCGACGCCTTGAACACGCCGGGCTGCGGCGATTCAAAACCTGCAGGGGGCTGGTACGGATGGTGAATCAGGTGGGTGGTGTCGTGGTGATCATGTGCCATGCTGACATGCTAGCCGATGCACGGCGGACTGCGTTGCCCACATGCGTCAAAAAAAGCTGGGCATAAAAAACCCGGCACACAGGCCGGGCTTTTGAACGAGCACCAAGCTCGCTCAGACTTTCCACTTTTCGCTCAGCTTTTCTGGTCGCATGCTGTCATAGGGCTCGAAAGGCTGGTGAATCCAGGGGTTCGTGGGCAGGTCTTCGATCGAGTAATCGGGTTTGAAGGTCGACACGCCTTTGGTCCAGATCACGGCAGAACGCAGCTCTGTGATCGGCTTGTAGTTGTTCTTCAATTGGTCGACCACGGCACGCAGGGTGTGGCCGGTGTCGGCCAGGTCGTCCACCAGCAGCACTCGACCTGCGATCTCGCCTTTGGGTGTGGTGATGAAACGGGCGATGTCCAAGTGGCCTTGCACGGTGCCCGCATCTGCCCGGTACGAGCTGGTCGACATGATGGCCAAAGGCTTGTCAAACACACGGGAGAGGATGTCACCAGGGCGCATGCCGCCACGGGCCAGGCACAGGATGGTGTCGAACTCCCAGCCGGACTGGTGAATTTTGATGGCGAGTTTTTCGATGAGGTTGTGGTACTCGTCGTAACTCACGTAAAGGTGTTTGCCGTCTTCGGTCAACATGGTGAGGGCTCCAATGATGAATGTGGGTGAGGTTTCAAAAAATACGGATCAAGCTGCAAAGGGGTTGTGCAGCAAGATGGTGTGGTCGCGGTCAGGGCTGGTGGACACCATGTGCACCGGCACCCCGGTCACTTCAGCGATGCGGTCCAGGTATTTCCGGGCGTTGGCGGGCAGCTTGTCCAATTCCGTCACACCCACTGTGCTGTCACTCCAGCCAGGGATGACTTCGTAAATCGGCTTGCAACGAGCGATGTCATCTGCGCCCATGGGCAGGATGTCAATTGTTTCGCCATCGAGTTCGTAGGCTGTGCACAGCATCAGCTCTTGGAGGCCATCGAGCACATCGAGCTTGGTGATGCACAGGCCGCTCAGACCATTGACCTGCGCGCTGCGCTTGAGCAGTGCCGCGTCGAACCAGCCGCAGCGCCTTGAACGACCCGTGGTCACGCCCTTTTCAGCACCCACATTGGACATGTGGTAACCGGGCGTGCCCTCTTTTTCCCAATCGAGTTCGGTCGGAAATGGGCCACCGCCTACGCGGGTGCAATAGGCCTTTGTGATGCCCAAAATGTAGTGCAGCATGCCGGGGCCGACACCGGAGCCAGCGGCAGCGTTGCCTGCCACGCAGTTGCTGGAGGTCACAAACGGGTAGGTGCCGTGGTCTACGTCGAGCAAGGTGCCTTGTGCACCCTCGAACAGCAAATTGGCACCGCCCTTGTGGGCCTCGTTCAACTCGCGCGATACGTCTGCCACCATGGGCAGCAAGGCCTTGGCATAAGACATGGCTTCGTTGTAGGCAGTGTCAAAGTCCACGGGGGAAGCGCCCAGGAAGTTGACCAGCACATGGTTGTGCAGCGCCAGGTTCTCGCGCAGCTTGATGGCAAAACGCTCGGGGTGTTTCAGGTCCTGAACGCGGATGGCGCGGCGGGCGACCTTGTCTTCGTAGGCGGGACCAATGCCGCGACCCGTGGTGCCGATCTTGGCGGTGCCGGCTTTTTCTTTGGCCGCTTCACGGGCCACATCGAGGGCCACGTGGTAAGGCAAGATCAAGGGGCAGGCTTCACTCACGCGAAGACGCGAGCGAACTTCGACCCCGGCTTTTTCAAGTCCAGCAATTTCTTCAAGCAGTTTGGGCACGGACAACACCACACCGTTGCCGATGTAGCACTTGACGCCCGCGCGCATGATGCCGCTGGGGATCAGGTGCAAAGCGGTTTTCACGCCATTGATCACCAGGGTGTGGCCTGCGTTGTGACCGCCCTGAAAACGCACCACGCCTTGAGCGCTTTCGGTCAGCCAGTCCACCAGTTTGCCTTTGCCCTCGTCGCCCCATTGGGTACCCACGACGACCACGTTACGGCCTTGCTTCATGTTCATGCTATTGGATTTTCAAAAATTAAATGGATTGGACCACCCATTGGCCTGTCACTTCGATCAGCTGGCGGTCGCAATGGAATTCATCGATTTCACTCTCATGCCCGGGCAGCACGCAGACCACGGTCTCGCCCTGGCTGCGCAAAGTGGCAATGGCTGCGCGCAGTGCCGCAGCGTCACCCCAAGGGGCGCATATGGCCGCACGCAGCGCCGGAGATGGAACGGACATCACCAGCTCTTTGAGGTCCAGACTGAAGCCGACGGCAGGACGATCACGGTCAATGCGGTGACCGAACACAGCACCTACACCGTCGTAACGTCCGCCCCGTGCCAAAGCGTCGGATGCCCCTTCAGCGTAGACGGCAAAACGCATACCGTTGTAATAGGCATAGCCTCTGGAGTCGCCCAAGTCAAAACTGATACGGGCTCCATGCACTTGCGAAGCCAGCCAGCGCAACTGCGCAAGTGCTTTGGTGATCACAGGGCTTGCAGGCAGACGCTCAGCCGCTTTGTCGAGCACGGAGATGTCGCCATACAGATCCACCAAGGCCAGCAAGCCTTGCCGGTTTTCAGACGAAAAACCAGTGCTCAAGCGTTCAAGCGCACTCACATCCTTGGTGGCCAAGGCTGCATGCACGCCATGCCGATGCTCGTCGCTGACACTTTCCGAAGACAACAAACTGTTGCTGATGCGGGCATCTGCCAGATCAAGCTGCAGACCACTGGCATGTGCTGCTAGGAGGCTGTCGAGCGCCAATTGCAATATTTCGAAGTCGGCTTCAGGACCTGCATGGCCGTAGATCTCTGCACCGAACTGCAGCGGCTCACGCGTGGCGTGGGGGGTGCGCTGGGCGGGTGTGCAATACGGGGCCGCAGTAACAGAGCCGTGTTAAACCCTTGCGGCCAAGCAAGTGGGCATCGATGCGAGCAACCTGGGGGGTGGTATCGGCCCGCAGGCCAAGGGTCCGGCCTGAGAGCTGATCGACCAGTTTGAAGGTTTGCAAATCAAGCGCTTCACCCGTGCCGGTCAGCAAGGATTCCAGATGCTCCAGCAGCGGCGGCATGACCAGTTCGTAGCCAAAGCCACGGGCGGTGTCCAGCAATTCACGACGGAGTTCTTCGATGTGCCGTGCCTCAGAGGGCAGGACATCGGCAATGTGATCCGGGAGGACCCAAGCAGACATGGAGGAGTAGGTAAACGATTAAAACCAAGATTTTACCGACATCGGGGCCAGTTTCGCGCCGATCGGATGTGTTTAACCCATCAACCAGACCAAGATCAAGCCTGCAAGCACCATGAACAAGCCAAAAAATCGAATCTGGCTTTCCTGCATCTGCAACAGTTGCTCGAAAAGTCGGCGCCAATGTTGGGGCGCCACCATGGGCATGAGACCTTCAAAAATCAGCATCAGGCCCAAGGCCAGCAGCCAGGTGTCCGACAAAACTTACTTTCGTGCAGGCGCTGCTGACACGCCGCCCCGCATGACCTTGAAGAACTCGGAGCTGGCGGGGTCGAGCACCATCACGTCGCTCTTTTTGGCAAAGGTGGTTTTGTAGGCTTCGAGGCTGCGGTAGAACTGCGCAAACTGCGGGTCACGGCCAAACGCTTCGCCATAGATGCGGGCAGCTTGCGCGTCGCCCTGCCCTTTGATTTTTTGGGCTTCGCGGTAAGCATTGGCGATGGTGACTTCGCGCTGGCGGTCGGCATCAGCGCGGATTTTTTCACCTTCGGCACCGCCAGTGGAGCGCAACTCGTTGGCCACGCGTTTGCGCTCGGCCTCCATGCGACGGTAAACCGACTCTGTGATGGCATCCACATAATCGGCGCGTGTGATTCGAACGTCGATCACATCCATGCCCCAAGGCTTGGCGCCTCCTTTGACCACTTCAAGCACTTCGCGCTTGACATCATTCATCAGGGCATCGCGTTTGAGCGACAACAAATCCTTGACAGTGCGCTTGTTGATCTCTTCCTGAAAAGCGTTGCGCACCACCCGGTTGAGCTGGTTGGCGCCGGTTTTTTCATCGATGCCCACATTTCGGATGTAAGCCTGCGGGTCGGTGATGCGCCAGCGCACATACCAGTCAATGACCACGCGCTGCTTTTCAGCAGTGAGCATGGGCTCAGTGTCCGGGCTGTCAAGGGTCAACAGGCGTTTGTCAATGTAATTGACATTTTGCAAAGGCGATGGCAGTTTGAAATGCAGGCCTGGCTCGGTGATGACATCCTTGATCTGACCAAGTGAGTACACCACGCCAAACTGGCGCTGATCGACAACAAACAAAGTGGAGCTGAGGAGCAACACCAAGACCAGCAGGGAAGAAATCCACAATCCCAATCGGTTCATTTTCGGTCCTTATCGTGCGTCGCGGTCACGGCTGCGCTGGGCATCCCGTGAACGGGGGTCGGGGGTGCTGTTCAAAGCGGCATTGCTTGCCGGCGCAGCGGGTGCGGTATCTGCCGTCGTTGCAGCGACCGAGGCTTGGTTGGCTTGCTGAATGATTTTGTCGAGCGGCAAGTACAACAGGTTGGCGCCTTGTTTGCTGTCCACCATCACTTTGGTCACGTTGCTGTAAATTTGCTGGAAAGTGTCGGTGTACATGCGTTCACGCGTGACCTGCGGCGCTTTTTGGTACTCGGGCAATATGGCCTTGAAGCGTTGTGCGTCACCTTCGGCCTGGGCTACGATGCGTTCACGGTAGGCGTCAGCCTCTTCCTTGAGCCGGGAGGCAGCGCCCACGGCACGGGGTATCACATCGTTGGCATAAGCCTGGGCTTCGTTCTTGGTGCGTTCGCGCTCTTGTCCTGCCTTGAGCACATCGTCAAACGCAGCTTGGACTTGTTCGGGGGGGCGCACACCGCCTTGCTGGAAGTTGATGCCCACCACTTCAATGCCCACTTTGTAGCGGTCCAAGATGGATTGCATCAGAGACCTCACGCGTGAGGCAATCTGATCACGCTCATCGGCCAAAGCCGAGTCCATCTTCATCTTTCCAACAACCTCCCGCACTGCTGTTTCAGCCGCTTGCACGACAGCCTCGGTGGGGTTTTTGCTCTCAAAGAGGTAAGCGCGGGCGTCATTGAGCCTGTACTGAACCGCGAACTTGATTTCGACGATGTTCTCGTCTTCGGTGAGCATGGCCGATTCGCGCAGGCCTGTGGCCTTGATGATGTTGTCTCGGCCGATGTCCACGGAGCGGATCTGAGACACGTACACCAACTCATGGCGCTGCAAGGGGTAAGGCATGCGCCAATTGATACCGGCACCCACGGTGGATTTGTATTTGCCAAACTGGGTGATGACCGCTTGTTGGCCTTCTTGGACGATGAAAAAGCCTGTTCCCAGCCACACCAGAAAGGCCGCAGTGGCAATGACACTCAAGCCTAAATTTTTGAAAAATGAAGGAATTCCACCGCCTGGGCCTCCGGAAGAGCCACCGCCACCGGTGCCGTGGGGGCCACCGCGCTGGCCAAACATTTGACCAAGTTTGCGGTTGAAGTCGCGCCACAACTCGTCCAAGTCGGGAGGCCCGGCTTGCTGGGAGCCTCTTGCAGGCTGCCGGGGCTCTGCATCGGGCTGGGGTTTGGATTCGGGTGGCACCGCGTCTTGAGGGCTTTTGTCATCCGAACGGCCCCACCGGGGATCGTTCAAATTGAACACGCCACGGACCCGATCTGGCCATCGGAGCGAACGCAGGGCAGGCAAATGAAAATTCATGGTGTATTTTGGTCTGAATGAAAGACATTGTGCCGAAAACGGCCAAACATCAGTCCGAATGCCCGGAATAATCCCGGGGCAAGTCACGGACATCTGCTTCGACGGGGAGCGCTGGCCCCAGCGCTTGCTGGGCGCGCATGGCCAGAGCAGTTCGCAAAAGGTGGAGACCCACACCTGCCTTGGCACTCACAAAAATCCTGGGCACCTGGATGCCATCCTGCTCGTACTCGTCTTGCATTTGCAGAGGCTGATGTTGATCATCCAGCGCGTCGATCTTGTTGAACACCAGCAGTTGAGGCACACTGTCTGCGCCAATGTCGGTCAGCACTTTTTGCACTTCCAGCATTTGCTCCGGGAAATTGGGATTGGATGCATCGACCACGTGCAACAGCACATCGGCCTCCATGGCCTCTTGCAAGGTGGCCTGAAATGCTTCGACCAGGCCGTGTGGCAGGTCTCTGATGAAGCCCACGGTGTCTGATAGGGACACCGTGCGCGCCACCTCGCCCAGGTAAAGCTGGCGTGTGGTGGTGTCAAGCGTGGCAAACAACTGGTCGGCCGCAAAGGCCCGGGCTTTGACCAGCGCATTGAACAGCGTTGATTTACCCGCATTGGTGTAACCAACCAGCGAAATGTTGAAAGTTTGGCGGCGTTCTCGTTGGCGGCGCTGGGTGTTTCTTTGTTTTTTGACCTTGAGCAATCGGTCTTTGGTGCGTTTGATGGCGTCACCAATCATGCGGCGGTCCAACTCGATCTGTGTTTCGCCTGGCCCGCCGCGCATGCCAATGCCACCGCTTTGCCGCTCCAAATGGGACCAGCGCCGCACCAAGCGTGTGCTCAGGTACTGCATTCGGGCCAATTCGACTTGAAGTTTGCCTTCGTGGCTGCGGGCACGCTGGGCAAAGATTTCCAGGATCAAAAGCGTTCGGTCATTGACCGGCATGCCCAGATGGCGCTCCAAATTGCGCTGCTGCGCGGGACTCAGTGACTGGTCAAACAGCACTTCTTTGGCCCCATGCATGAGGGCCAATTCCTTGATTTCGTCGGCCTTGCCGCTGCCCACAAAAAGCGCTGGATCTGGCGCTTTGCGTTTGCAAGTCATGCGCGCCACGGGGTGCAGGCCAGCAGATTCGGACAACAAACCGAGTTCTTCGAGTTCGGTGTCGAAATGGGGAAGACCAAAATCAACGCCGACCAAAAGGGTCGGCGTGGATGCGGGAGAGGAGGAATCTGTCAACGGTTGAATGCACCGTTCGCATTTTCAACGAACAATGGCAGTGGATCTCAGGAGTTGGCTTCTTCGGAAGCAGGTTCACCCAGGTTCACAGCGCGACCAGGGACAATGGTTGATATGGCGTGTTTGTAAACCATCTGCGTCACCGTGTTGCGCAGGAGCACAACATACTGGTCAAAAGACTCGATTTGACCTTGCAGCTTGATGCCGTTGACCAGGTAAATCGACACTGGCACGTGCTCTCGACGCAAGGCATTGAGGAAGGGGTCTTGCAAAAGTTGACCTTTGTTGATCACGATATTCTCCGTGTTCAGAAGTGGAAACCACCTACCTTACCACAGGCACAATTGAAACCTGGGTGCGCAGGATAAATCCGCCAAGTTCAGGAGGACTCCTTGCCGGCAAAAGGGTTGGTGGAGGTTTTCATTTCAATCCGCAGCGGGGTCCCTGACAGATCAAAGGCTTTGCGAAAACGCCCTTCTAGGAAGCGTTTGTAAGACTCGGTCACATGTTCGAGTGAGTTGCCGTGGACCACAATCACCGGGGGGTTCATGCCGCCTTGGTGCGCATAACGCAGTTTGGGGCGGAACATGCCGCCGCGCTGCGGGCTTTGGAACTGCACGGCTTCAAGCAACAAGCGCGTCAATATCGGGGTGCTCATCTTGCACATGGCCGACTTGTGGGCCTTGACGATCGATGTCCAAACAGGCCCCAGTCCTTGGCGCTTTTTGGCAGAGATGAAGTGCATGTTGGCGAAACTCAGGAACGGCAATCGGGTTTCAATGGATCGCTGCACCAGCTGGCGCTGGTATTCGTCCACAGCATCCCATTTGTTGACGGCCATCACCATCGCACGGCCGCTTTCGAGGGCAAAACCAGCAATGTGTGCATCTTGATCGGTCACGCCCTGCTCCGCATCGAGCACGAGCAAAACCACATTGGCCGACTCGATGGCTTGCAGCGTCTTGACGACCGAGAACTTCTCGATGGCTTCGAAAACTTTGCCTTTACGACGTAAGCCGGCCGTGTCCACCAGCTCAAACTTTTGACCTTCTCGCTCAAACGGCACAGAAATCGCATCTCGCGTTGTCCCTGGCATGTCAAAAGCCACCAACCGTTCTTCACCCAGCCAGGTGTTGATGAGGGTGGATTTTCCGACGTTGGGTCGGCCAGAGACCGCCAACTTGATGATGCTGGTGTCGACTTCAGACTCTTGCGGGTCTTCTGGCAAGTTCAAAGGCTCCAGTGCCAATTCAACGAGACCACGGATACCTTGGCCATGCGCTGCGGAGATGGCCAATACCTCGCCCAGACCCAGTTCATAGAACTCGCTCAATTGGATGCCTTCGCGCATGCCTTCGGCCTTGTTGGCCACCAGCAGACAAGGTTTGCCAATCTTGCGCAGGTACTTGCCAATGTCATGGTCCTGTGAGGACAAACCAGCTCGGCCGTCGACCACAAAGATGACGACATCGGCCTCTGCGACCGCCTGTTGGGTCTGTTTGGCCATTTCCTTGTAAATGCCAGCGCTGGCATCGGGCTCGAAACCGCCCGTGTCAATCACGATGTATTCATGCGGGCCTTGCTTGCCCTGCCCATAGTGGCGGTCACGGGTCAAGCCGGCATAGTCGGCCACGATGGCGTCCCGGGTTTTGGTGAGGCGGTTGAACAGCGTGGATTTGCCCACATTGGGGCGGCCCACCAGGGCCAGTACAGGTTTCACTTGCAAATATTCCGATCCGTCGCGAACGACTTCACTCAGTCCTGTAGCCAGAGATTTGGCCACTTCGATGAATCACCACCAGGGTTTTGCCTGCCAATACAGGGCGTGCAGCCACAGGAGAGGGGTCGCCCGCTACCCGCTGCATGACTGTGCCGTCGTCTCTTGAGAGGAAGTGCAGCAAGCCAGCCTCGTCGCCCAGTACCAGCGCACGTCCCATCACGAGCGGCGCTCCCAGCCCCCGGAAACGCAAGGCGTCTTGGGTCCAGACTGGTTGGCCATTGAGCCTGTTCCATGCCTGAACTTTGCTGTCCGACTCAGCGCCATAGACGCGTGCGTCGTCACCATCCAAGCCCGTGTGACCTTGTGCGGACCGCGTCCATAAAACAGCGCCGCGGCTGGCGTCAATACAAGCGAGCGCGGTTTGGAATGCCCGAGCGCAGACTTGGTTGCCCTGGCGGCTGAGGCCAAAGACCAGGTCCACCAAGCGCTCGACTTCATTGGTCCCGCGCGAGCTGCCCACCACCGACTCCCAACGGGGCAAGCCCGTCAATGGATTGAGGCCCAACAGACGCCCTTCAAAACCCACGAGCAGTGTGTCGTTCCAAGCGGCAAGAACGCCTGCTTGGCGCAATACCAAAGGTTCGGCATTGCGCTGCTGAGACCACAGCCGTTGTCCGCTGGCTCCGTCGAAAGCCAATACGGTGCGGTCAGCGGTCAGCACAAACACACGACCCCCAGCCACCAAAGGCGCAGTAAATGTGCCTGCTTGCAATTTTTGACGCCAGGCCTCTCGACCCGCTTCGATCGCAATGACTTCGTTCTTTTGTGACACCACGGCAAAGCGTTGGCCGTCGCCCCCGACGCCCGCCTGGATGCGTTCTTTGAGGTTCATCCGCCATACATCCGAGCCCGTTTGGGCATCGATCAAGGCCACATCTCCGGTGGTAGAAGCCACCGCAACGAGGTTGCCATGGACAGAGGCTGACAGGGGTGTGCTGACCTCTGCGACTTTGGTGGCCCAGATTTTTTGAACCTGCAACTGCGCTGTGAATGTCGGTAACGGTGACGGCTGAGGCTTTTCGTTTGTGCTGGAGCATGCAGACAAGAAGGCTGCGCCCAGGACAATGAACAAGCAACGTATCGTGAACTGGCCCATGTGCATCCTCATTTGGCGGCCATTTCAGGCGGTTCGGATGCGACCTGAACGCCCAAGGCACTCAGTTTGGCCTGCACTATTCGGCGGTAATCCGAGTTTGGGGGGATCTGCTTCCATGCCTGTTGATAAGCCGCAGCAGCTTCGATCGGTTGGCCCTTGGCCTGCAGCACATCGGCACGCATGTCAGAAGCCAGTCCATTCATCTCCGGCGTGAATGATGCATTGAGTTGCTTGAGTGCTTCATCGAACGCTTGGCTTTCCCAAAGGAGTGCCGCGAGGCGCAGTCGAGCCACGTCTTTCAGGGCGGGTGTCGCTGCGTTTTCAGAGACCCATGCCAAAGCGGCTTTGGCCTGATCGGTTTTGCCTTGTGCGTAAAAACTGCGAGCAGCGAGCAAGCCGGCTTGGTGGGCAAAGTGCGTCGTCCCAAATTTGTCTTTCATATCGGTCAAACTGCGTTCAACGCGCGTGGCATCGTTGGCTGCAACGGCCTTTTCAACCTCGTCATACAAGGCAGAGGCTTTGGTCGATTGGGCCCGTTGCCAATATTGGTAGCCATTCCAAGCAGCATAGCTCCCCAAAATGGCGATCAACGCCCAGGAAATCAGGTTGCCATAGGTCTTCCAGAAATGCTTGATTTCAGCAAGCTGTTCCTGTTCTTCAAGGTCAAGGTGGGATGCCATAAGTAGGTGGTTGGTATGAATCAGAGGGATTGTAGGCTCTGTGCCCAGGCCCGGGCCTGATCGAGCGCTTCAAGTCGCTGCGCGCCTGCACCGTCACGCAGCGACTTGACGGTGACTTGGCCCTGCGCCAATTCTTCGGCACCAAACACCAACGCAAAATTGGCGCCACTGCTGTCGGCCTTCTTGAACTGGGATTTCATGGAGCCCATGCTCTCGCCAGAGCCCGCGTGCATCTGCACCGACACGCCCAGCTGACGCAGGAGTTGCAAAGTCTGCATGGCGACCGGCAAAGTGGCGGTATCTGGGATCACGGCATACACATCCGGGGCGGGGGCGTCATGTGCCATGCCCTGCTCTTTGATCAGCTCAAGGACGCGTTCCACGCCCAAAGCCCAACCCACAGCGGGCGCAGGTTTGCCGCCCACTTGCTCTACAAGGTAGTCATAGCGACCGCCCCCGCAAATTGTGCCTTGCGAGCCCAGACTCTCGGTGATGAATTCAAACACCGTGCGGTTGTAATAGTCCATGCCCCTCACCAACCGCGGATTGATGTTGTAGGCGATGCCGTTGGCGTCCAGGATTGATTTGACGGCATGAAAGTGCGTTAAAGAGTCTTCGCCCAAAAAGGCGAGCAGTTGGGGGGCCGATTCGACCACCGGTACCATGGCCGGGTTCTTGGTGTCCAGGATGCGCAGCGGGTTGCTGTGCAGGCGCCTCTTGGCGTCTTCGTCCAGCAGCTCGGCGTGTTTCTCAAGGTGGGCGATCAGTGCGGCGCGATGCGCCTTGCGCTCCTCGGCTTGGCCAAGGCTGTTGAGTTCCAGCCGCACGTTTTTGAGGCCCAAGGAATGCCACAAATCATTGGCCAGCAAGATGAGTTCAGCGTCGACCTCGGGGCCCGCAAAACCCAGCACCTCTGCACCGATCTGGTGGAACTGACGGTAACGGCCACGTTGTGGGCGCTCATGGCGGAACATGGGGCCCATGTAGTACAGGCGTTTGCCGCCTTCGTACAGAAAGTTGTGCTCGACCATGGCGCGAACCAAGCCCGCTGTGCCTTCGGGGCGCAAGGTCAGTTGCTCACCGTTCAGACGGTCTTCAAAGGAGTACATCTCTTTTTCGACGATGTCGGTCACCTCACCCAGACCGCGCACAAAAAGCGCCGTGGGCTCAACGATGGGCAAGCGCACATTTCGGTAGGCGTAGCGGGCCATCAGGCCCCTTACACGCTCTTCCAACCACTCCCACCGGGCCGATTCGGGCGGTAGGATGTCGTTCATGCCTTTGACGCCCACCAGCTTTTGGGCTTTGGGCTGCTTCGGTGTGCTCTCTGTCATGTGTTCAAGTCAGGCTTTGGCAGAGCCAAAACGGTTTTCAATGTAGTCTTCGACGATGCGCTGGAACTCCTGAGCAATGCCCTCTCCGCGCAAGGTCAGGCGTTTTTCGCCATCGATGAACACCGGTGCTGCAGGGGATTCGCCTGTGCCAGGCAGGCTTATGCCAATGTCGGCGTGCTTGCTCTCTCCTGGGCCGTTGACGATGCACCCCATGACAGCCACTTTCATGCCTTCCACGCCAGGGTAGCGTGCACGCCAAACAGGCATTTGCGCGCGCAGGAAATCGTCGATTTGTTTGGCCATTTCCTGGAACGTTGTGCTGGTGGTGCGACCACAGCCTGGGCAAGCGGTGACACTGGGGACGAACAGGCGCAAACCCAGTGACTGCAAAATCTCGGAAGCGATCACCACCTCTTGTGTTCGGGATTCGCCCGGTTGGGGCGTGAGAGACACGCGGATGGTGTCGCCAATGCCCTCTTGCAGCAAGATGGACAAAGCAGTGGCGGAAGCCACAGTGCCTTTGGTGGCCATGCCCGCTTCCGTCAAGCCCAGGTGCAAAGGGTAATCGCAGCGGCGAGCCAATTCGCGGTAAACAGAAACCAGATCCTGCACGCCCGAGACCTTGCAGGACAGTGCAATTTGTGCCCCGTCCATGCCCATGGCTTCGGCACGTTGGGCCGAGCCAATGGCTGACTGGATGAGCGCCTCGTACATCACTTGACGGCCTTCGTAAGGATCCGGGCGGAGGCTGTTTTGGTCCATCAGCTCGGCCAGCAATTCTTGATCGAGGCTGCCCCAATTGACGCCAATGCGCACAGGCTTGTCCCACCGCATGGCCGCATCGATCATCTGTCCGAATTGGGTGTCTCGTTTGTCGCCCTTGCCCACGTTGCCGGGGTTGATGCGGTATTTGGAAAGTGCTTCGGCGCAAGCTGGGTGGTCCGTCAACAAGCGGTGGCCGTTGTAGTGAAAGTCGCCGATCAAGGGGACATCGATGCCCATCTTGTCGAGTTGGTCACGGATGTGGGGCACGGCCTCGGCGGCTTCCGGTGTGTTGACCGTGATGCGAACCATCTCGGAGCCAGCCAGCGCCAGTTCTTTGACTTGGATGGCGGTTCCGATCACATCCACCGTGTCGGTGTTGGTCATGGACTGCACGCGCACAGGGGCGTTGCCGCCCACCGTGACCACGCGGCTGCCCCAGACCACGCGGGCTTGACGACTGCGACGGGCCGAGGGTGCCGCTATGTGAATGGGCATGGGATGGGTCATTCTTTCACCTCGAATCGGGCCACAGTCTGCTGTGCATAGGGTTTCAAGTCAAAGGGTTCACCCCGCAAAGTGGCCTTGACCACTGCGACGCGCCCTATCACCACGCTGAAAGGCGTTGGAGGCGATATCTCTAGGCTCTCTCCAGCTTTCAGGAGTTTATTGGTTTGCTTGCCTTGGGCGTCGCGCACTTCAACCCATGCATCGGCTGTGGCGTCCAGCTTAAGCACGGCTGACTCAGGCGAAATGGATTCAGAAGCCGACATGCTTGGTGGTGCAAAGACCGGCGAGACAACTGCCGGGGGGGGTGCGGATGGCGGGGGTGAAAAGTTTGACGACTGGGCAGCGGACGCCGCAGGGATGGGCGCTTCAGTGCTTTCGGGATTGGACGCTTGCCCCAATGGCACCGCCACCTCTTCTGCGGAAGAGGCCTTTTCATTGTTTGAAAATCCAAGCCACCAAGCTTCTGGTGCTGGCAACCACAAGAAAGCAGCTGTCACCAGCAGCATGAGCGCGGCCAGGCCCAGCACCGAACGGGCCCCAACGTGGGAGTTGCCCGACGACCGCAGAGAAATGCGCTGCTGACCGGCTCCAGAAATCACAGAGGCTTTGAGGACCGACATGCTCGAAACAGCCGCCGGCAACAAGGCCAGTACGGGCCCTGCATCGGTGTCAAGCTGGCGGCACAAGGCCAATGTGATGGCACGCAGAAATGCCGGGCCACCTTTGAAAGCCTCGTATTCGTCGGCCTCGAGTGCTTCGAGCTGTCGCACAGGCACCTTGAGCTTCACGGCAAGAACCGCCAAATGCACGCCTTTGGCCAACCTGGCGTTCTTCAGCAACTGACCGGCTGTAAGCCGTGGTGATGACGAATCAGGGATGCCTTCGTGGATCAGCAGCATCTCAGGAGATTGGGATGGTGGCATCACGGCCCTTTCAAAGAGAATCGGCCGCAACAGGCACCAGCGGGATGGTCCTTTGCAGCGCGATTCGGTCTTGCACGCGGGTGCGGTCCTTCACGTCGCCTGCGAGTTGGCCGCAGGCTGCATCTATGTCGTCGCCACGCGTCTTTCGCACGGTGGTCACCAGACCAGCATCCGACAAAATTTTTGCAAAGGACTGAACGCGGGCCAGCGGCGATCGGAGCAAGCCCGACGCCGGAAACGGGTTGAATGGAATCAGGTTGAATTTGCAGCGTAAACCATCGTGGCCATGCTTTCTGACCAAATCAATCAATTGGTGGGCATGTTCGGGCTGGTCATTGACGCCGTCGAGCATGCAGTATTCAAAGGTGATGAAGTCACGGGGGGCAGCAGCCAAATAGCGGGTGCATGCCTGCAACAGTTCATCCAAAGGGTATTTGCGGTTGAGCGGTACCAGGTTGTCGCGCAAGTCGTCAAAGGGGGCGTGCAATGACACCGCCAGCGCCACAGGACAGTCCTGTGCCAGCCGATCGATCATCGGCACCACGCCCGATGTGGACACGGTGACCCGGCGGCGCGAGAGGCCATAGCCGTGGTCGTCCAGCATGGCTTTGAGTGCTGGCACCAGCGCTGAATAGTTTTGGAGCGGCTCGCCCATCCCCATCATGACCACATTGGAGATGACGCGCCCGTCGGTGTTCAGGTGCTTGCGCAAAAAATGCTCGGCAAACCAAAGCTGCGCCAATATCTCCGCCGTGCTGAGGTTACGGCTAAACCCTTGGTGACCGGTTGAACAAAAGCGGCAGCCCACGGCGCAGCCCGCTTGGGAAGACACACACAACGTGCCCCGGTCGTCTTCGGGAATGAACACGGCTTCCACGGCGTTGCCATCTCCCACATCGAACAGCCACTTGATCGTGCCGTCTGCAGAGGCGTGCTGCGAGATGACAGGCAAAGCGGCGATGTGGGCGGAAGTCTTGAGCTTTTCACGCAGGGATTTGGCCAGATCGGTCATCTGATCAAAATCGCTGGCACCTCGCTGATGAATCCAACGAAACAGCTGGGTGGCGCGGAAACGCTTTTCTCCCAGCCCTTCACAAAAAACGGCCAGACCCTCCAGATCGAATTCGAGAAGGTTGGCCGTCATGCGTTTTTGAGTCGCAAGAAAGTCGGGACGCGATCAGCGGCTGTAAACGTTCATGCCGGGGAAGAAGAAGGCAACTTCCGCAGCAGCAGTTTCAGGGGCATCAGAGCCGTGCACGGCATTGGCGTCTATGCTGTCAGCGAAGTCAGCACGGATGGTGCCAGCATCGGCCTTCTTGGGGTCGGTTGCACCCATGAGGTCGCGGTTTTTGCCAATGGCGCCTTCCCCTTCCAATGCCTGGATCATCACAGGACCGGAAATCATGAAGTCAACCAAGTCCTTGAAGAAAGGACGGGCACTGTGCACCGCATAAAACTGCTCGGCTTCGCCACGCGACAGGTGGGCCATCCGGGCGGCCACAACCTTCAAGCCAGCAGCTTCAAAGCGAGCGTAGATTTGACCAATGACATTTTTGGCCACTGCGTCGGGTTTGATGATGGAGAGGGTACGTTCGATCGCCATGTTGATTCCTGTGATGGGGTGATTTTTAAGCATTTTTGCCAATTGACAAAGCTACTTATTCTAACCTGCGGCAAGTCCTGCTTCCAATGAACAATGCACAAAACCTGTCGCTGGGGTGGGCATCAGCGACTGCGGCCACCACTCTTGCGTTTGCCACCTCGACCTGGACCATTCGGTGCCTGCTTGACGCGGTTGAAACTTTCGGCGCCGATGTAGCCCTTGGACGTGCGGGCTGGTTCAGCTTGGGGCTCATTCGAAGCCCCAGCGTTGCCTCGCGGGGCGGGTTTGGCGCGGGGCACTGCGGTGCCTGCTTGACCTCTTCCGCCTGTGCGGGGACTGCGGTCAGGCCGACCCACGCCGCGAGCGGGGCGGGCTGATCGTGGCCCCGCAGCGGGTGCGGCGAGTTCCTGAGAGCCGGCCGCACGCATCAGCGCACGGATGTCGCCCTCTTCGAGCTCCAGCCAAGCCCCTCTGCGCAAGCCGTGCGGCAGCACCATGGCGCCATAGCGGATTCGGATCAAGCGGCTGACAGCATGACCGACGGCCTCCATCATGCGGCGAACCTCGCGGTTGCGTCCTTCGGAAATTGTGACGCGGTACCAGCAGTTGGATCCTTCACCGCCGCCGTCTTCAATCGATCCAAACTGGGCCATGCCGTCGTCCAGCATCACGCCGTCAAGAAGGCGTTTTTTCTCGTCGTTGCTCAAAGCACCCAGCACCCGAACCGCGTATTCGCGCTCCAAACCGAAGCGAGGGTGCATCAATTGGTTGGCCAACTCGCCTGAGCTGGTGAAGAGCAACAGGCCTTCGGTGTTCAAGTCAAGACGCCCAACCGATTGCCACTTGCCGTTCATCAGGCGCGGCAATTTGCGAAAGACCGAGGGCCGGTTTTGCGGGTCGTCATGGCTGACAATTTCGCCTGCGGGCTTGTGGTAAGCGATCACGCGCGCTGGCGGCGGCTCAATCCGCACATGGATCAGTTTGCCGTTGACCTTGATTTGGTCGCCATACTGGATGCGTTGGCCAACGTGGGCTGGCTCGTTGTTGACGGCAATCCGTCCTTCCAGTATCAGCTTCTCCATGTCCAGACGCGAGCCCATGCCCGCTTGGGCCAACACTTTGTGCAACTTGGGCGAGTCGGCCTGAGGGGCCAACACGCGCTTGCCCAAATCCAATTCGTTCTCGGGGGCATCGCCTTCATTGTCAAACTCGCCCGACACCACATCGGACAGGGCGACGGCTTTGTAGGCACCCGGTGTGGGAGAGCGAAGCGGCCCTTGCCGCGGCATCTCGGGTGCACCTGCGGGCTGTTGGGGATCTTGAGACGGAGAATTCATGGGTGTTTGGGGTCTAAATCACCCACATTAGGAGGAACGGCCTGCTCGGGCGCTGGGGCGTCAAGCGGTTCGGAGCCGGCTTGCGGCTGCGCAGGCAAAATCGGCGTCATTTCGGACTCCGCAAACATGTCTGCCATGCCCTGCACAACCGAGGGCATCGCGTCTTCGAGTGACAAATGGGGCTGGCCCGACTCTTCGTCCACCCAGCCTGCGAGTGGAGAAATCTGACGGTCAACCGAGGTGAGCAAGGGCAACTGGTCCAAAGACCCCAACCCCAAATCATCCAGAAACTGACGCGTCGTGGCATAAAGTCCTGGACGACCCACGGTTTCTCTATGGCCAATGACTTCGACCCAACCGCGGTCTTCCAGTTGCTTGAGAAGCTGGGAGTTGATCGTCACACCCCGGATGTCTTCCATGTCACCACGGGTCACGGGTTGGCGGTAAGCGATGATGGCCAAAGTCTCCATGGCAGCCCGGGTGTATTTGGGTGGTTTTTCAGGGTGCAGGCGGTCCAGGAAATCGCGCATATCGGGGCGACTTTGAAATCGCCAGCCACTGGCTACCGCGACCAGCGCCAGTCCACGCTGAGCCCAGTCATGCTGCAAATCGGAGAGCAACTGCCGCAAAGTGTCTGAACCCAAAGCGTCGTCGAACAAGACGCGCATTTCCCGCAGCGACAATGGCTGATGGCTGCAAAGCAAGGCTGTTTCAAGGACACGCTTGGCTTGCGCCGTGTTCATGGAGTCGGTCTTCCGGGAAAAATCACTCAGTCTTCATGAGTTGGAGGGTTTGTGAGGGGCGGCCATCGTGGGCCGGGCCTGCACCGTTGCATCTTGTAGGCAAGGGCCCGGCCTGAGGACACTGTCCTCCAGATTCGCCAAAGCTAAATCAAATCCCATTGTAGCTGAGGCCCCAGTCGGCCAGCGCAGAAAGCATGTCTTGCGGTAACACGGACTTGAAATCGAGTTCAGCCCCAGTGATCGGGTGTGTGAATGCCAAGTGCCAAGCGTGCAAGGCTTGCCTTTGCATGCCAGCCGCGGGCTTGCCGCCGTAAACAGCGTCTGCCAGCAAGGGGTGCTTGACGTGCGCCATGTGCACTCGAATTTGGTGCGTACGGCCCGTGTGCAAAGTGCATTGAACCAGGCAGCCTTCGTCCGCCTCGTGCAGCAACTCCATGGTGGTTGAAGCGGTTTTACCGGATTGGTTGCTCAGATCGACCACGGCCATGCGCAAACGGTTGCTGGGGTCACGGCCAATCGGTGCCTCGACCTTGCGCACCGCGTCGCTCCCCCATCGGCCATGGGCGATGGCCAAGTACTGGCGGCTCACGTCTCGGGCAGCGATCATGGCGACCAAGGCGTCCATGGCTTGGCGCGTTCGGGCCACCACCATGAGGCCACTGGTGTCCTTGTCCAAGCGGTGCACGATCCCAGCTCTGGGCACATGCATGGCCAGCGGGTCCAGCGCCAACAAACCATTGAGCAGCGTGCCGCGCCAATGGCCCGGTGCCGGATGGACAACGAGACCTGCAGGCTTGTTCACCACCCGAAGGTGCTCGTCTTCATAAACCACATCGATGGGCATGGCCTCAGGCACAAACGCCTGCGACTGAGGGGTGGCCCGAAGTGTGACCTCAATGTGGTGCCCAAATTTGACTTTGGAGGATGACTTGGTCGCAGGCTTGCCCTCGAGCAGGACATCGCCCTGCTCGATCAGTTGCTGCAAATAATTGCGCGAAAACTCGGGCACCAAATGGGCCAATGCGCGGTCGAGTCGCCATCCCTGAAGCGCAATGGGAATCTCGTCACATCGAACTTCAGTGGCGTCAACCTCTGTTTCCGAGGGTATAGCCTCTGAATCAGGCGGCTCAGACGTTTGCAGTGTGGGGGGGGTCGATATAATCAAGGAGAGTCAACAGTTCAAGGATGTGGTACATGGTGCGTTTCAGATTATCGGTGCTTCCCGTAGGCCTGTTGTTGTCGGCATCGATCTTGTCCGGTTGTTCAAGCACCCCCAAGGATGTGACCTCCGGATGGACCACTGAACGCATATACAAAGAGGCCAGAGACGAGGTCAATTCCGGTGCCTGGGACAAAGCCATCGGCCTGTTTGACAAGCTGGAAGGTCGCGCTGCGGGTACCCCCCTTGCTCAACAAGCCCAAATTGAAAAAGCATTTGCACAGTACAAGACCGGTGACAAAGTTCAGGCCGTTGCCACCCTGGACCGATTCATCCGTCTTCACCCCACCAGCCCGGCCCTCGATTACGCGCTTTACCTCAAAGGTTTGGTCAATTTCAACGACAACCTGGGGCTTTTTTCCTTCATCACACAGCAAGATCTGTCTGAGCGAGATCAAAAGGCAGCCAAAGAATCTTTCGAGACTTTTCGAGATTTGGCTGCACGGTTTCCTGATTCCAAATACACACCCGATGCACGCCAGCGCATGACGTACATCGTCAACTCACTGGCCGCTTACGAGGTTCATGTGGCGCGTTTTTACGCCACCAAAGGCGCGCATGTTGCAGCTGTGAACCGGGCGCAACAAGCCATTTCCGACTACCAAGGGGTGCCTGCGGTTGAGGATGCTTTGGCCATTTTGGTCACGTCTTATGACGCCATGGGCTTGACCGCCCTGCGCGACGATGCCAAGCGCGTGCTCGAGACAAATTACCCTCGCTCTGCTTACCTGCAAGGCAAGGGCTTGAAAAAAGCCTCTGCTTGGTGGAAGCTGTGGTGATCATTGTGCCAATGCGCGGATTTCTGAAAGAAACTCCGACCGACTGGTGATGATCCTCATCGGCGGCAATGCAGCCATCAGGCGCTTGCCATAAGACATGGTGCTCAGGCGCGTATCGCACACGACCAAAACACCCTGGTCAGTCTCACTTCTGATCAAGCGCCCTGCCCCTTGCTTGAGGGCTACTGCCGCCTCGGGCAAAGCGTGATCGGCAAAGGGGCTGCGACCTTCGCGGGTCAGCCGCTGGCTTCTGGCCTCAAACAAAGGGTCGTCTGGCGGTGGGAAGGGCAACTTGTCGATGACCACCAGCTGCAGTGCGTCTCCGGGGACATCGAAACCCTCCCAAAACGATGCCGAGGCCACCAAGACACAGCCAACACCGCCTTGGTCGACGCCTTCACGAAACCGTTCCATGAGCTTGCGTTTGGGGCTTTGACCTTGAACCAGAACCTCCACAACCAGACCCGAATCGAACCTCGACTGCAGGTGCTCTCCGATGACGCGCATGGCATTCAAAGTGGTGGTCAGCACCAGTGTGCGACCGCCTAGAAGAACCACGGCCTCGTGAACGATCTGCGCAACTTGAATCGCGTGCGTGGGGTCACTCGGCTTGGGCAGATGACTGGGCACATAAAGTGCGGCCTGCTGAGCGTAGTCGAATGGGCTGCCCACCCGCATGGTGCGGGCTGCCGTGAGCCCGCAAGGCTGGGTGAACCAGCCTAAGCGCTCGTCCGAACCCAGTGTGGCCGAAGTGAACACCCAGGCCCTTTGCACAGGCACAGCGGCTCCCTCAGTCGTATTCTCTTGCGGCAAAGCAGGTGCCTGCGCTGGACTCGTCAACTTGGAAAACGTGTCGGCGATGTCCAGCGGTGCCTCAATCAGTCGAAGCTGCGCACTGACCTCTGCCCAGCGAACGGCATCGGCATCGGGTGCATTGGCAAATTGCCGGACTCGTTGCCCCAAGGAGACGGTGCGTTCCATGAGCCGTTGAAAGTCGGGTGCCAACTCAGTCACTTGGTCGAGCCCGGCGCTGAGCGTGTCCAGCGCCGCTTGCAACTGTGCCAGGCCCGCGGTCCAGACGGCAGGCTCCACGCCTTGCGGCGCCCCTTCGGCCCAACGCAAACGCACAGCCCCCCGATGTTGACCCGCACAAAGCCGCCAGTCGCGCGTGGCCTTTTCAAGGCCTGCGGACAGCGCCTGCCAGTCCACCAAACCTCGGGCCAGTTGCAAACCCGTGCCCAGCACGTCGCGCGCCAGTTCGAGCAACTGCACGGTGGACAAGTCTTGACCCAGAAAGTTCACGCCGATTTCGTTGAGTTGGTGAGCCTCATCGAAGACCGTGACGCGCACAGTGGGCAAGAGTTCGGCCACGCCCGATTCGCGCACCGACAGATCGGCAAAAAAGAGGTGGTGGTTGATTACCACCACATCGGCCGCCATGGCCTCCTTGCGTGCCAAGTTCACATGGCAAGCCCGGTAGCGTGGGCAGTTGGAGCCCAGACAGTTGTCGCGGGTAGAGGTTACCAAAGGCCACAGCGACGAGCTTTCGTCCAAGCCAGGCAACTCGGCCATGTCCCCAGATTGCGTCACCTGCGACCAAGACTCGACCTTGGCAATGGCCCGCTGGTAAGCGGCCTGAGCCGCTTGCGGGCTGTGGCGCGCTTGCTCCATGCGGTGCAAACACAGGTAGCTGGAGCGCCCTTTGAGCAAGGCCACGCGCACAGGCAAATTGAGCACTTGAACCAGTCGCGGAATGTCGCGCGAAAAAAGCTGGTCCTGCAATGCTTTGGTGGCGGTTGAAATCAGGGCACGTTGACCGCTGAGCAAGACGGGCACAAGGTAGGCGTAGGTTTTGCCAACGCCCGTGCCAGCCTCCACCACGAGCGCTCCGCCCTGTTCAATGGTTTCGACCACCGCCATGGCCATCTCGGTTTGCCCTTGGCGCGGCTGAAAGCCGCTGACCTGCTCGGCCAGCAGCCCGGCATCAGACAGGGTGTCCGCCACCGCATCGGCCAATCGGGTCAAGCCGGTTCCTTGGGTTCGAGCATCATTTGCAAGCGCACAATTTGATCGCGCAATGCCAATCGGCGCTTTTTGAAGCGACGCAATCGCAGATCATCGGTCGGTTCATCCCGATCCGTGGCTTGGTCAATCAAGGC
>CAIJQQ010000025.1 GCA_903822825.1 uncultured Burkholderiales bacterium
ACCAGTTTGATACCGGCTTCTTGGTCGGCGTTGTCGCCTTTGATGGTGCCAGCGTTTTGACGTGCACGCAGCGATGCCACGCCGCCGCCAGCTACGATGCCTTCTTCCACAGCAGCGCGCGTGGCGTGCAGGGCGTCTTCAACGCGGGCTTTCTTTTCTTTCATTTCGACTTCGGTGGCAGCGCCAACCTTGATCACGGCCACACCGCCAGCCAACTTGGCCACGCGCTCTTGCAGCTTTTCGCGGTCGTAGTCAGAAGTGGCTTCTTCGATCTGCACACGCACTTGTTTGACGCGGGCTTCGATGTCGCCTGCAGCACCAGCGCCGTCGATGATGATGGTGTTTTCTTTGCCCACTTCGATGCGCTTGGCTTGACCGAGGTCAGCCAAAGTCACTTTTTCGAGGGTGAGGCCCACTTCTTCAGCGATCACTTTGCCGCCGGTCAAGATGGCGATGTCTTCCAGCATGGCTTTGCGACGGTCACCAAAGCCTGGAGCCTTGACAGCCACAACCTTCAAGATGCCACGGATGGTGTTCACCACCAAAGTGGCCAAGGCTTCGCCTTCGACTTCTTCGGCAATGATGAGCAATGGACGGCCAGCTTTTGCAACGGCTTCCAGTGTGGGCAACAAGTCACGGATGTTGCTGATCTTCTTGTCGAACAACAACACGAAGGGGTTGTCCAGCAAAGCGGCTTGCTTTTCAGGGTTGTTGATGAAGTAAGGCGACAGGTAGCCGCGGTCAAACTGCATGCCTTCAACGATGTCGAGTTCGTTGTCCAAAGACTTGCCGTCTTCGACTGTGATCACGCCTTCTTTGCCCACTTTGTCCATGGCTTTGGCGATGATGTCACCGATGCTGTGGTCGCTGTTGGCAGAGATCGAACCCACTTGGGCGATTTCTTTGGTTGTGGTGGTGGCCTTGGTGGCCTTCTTCAGCTCTTCGATCAAAGCATGAACCGCTTTGTCGATGCCGCGCTTCAGATCCATCGGGTTCATGCCGGCGGCCACGTACTTCATGCCTTCGCGCACGATGGCTTGGGCCAACACGGTGGCAGTTGTTGTGCCGTCGCCAGCGTTGTCAGACGTCTTGGAAGCCACTTCCTTGACCATCTGCGCGCCCATGTTTTGCAGCTTGTCTTTGAGTTCGATTTCTTTGGCCACGGACACACCGTCCTTGGTCACGGTAGGGGCGCCGAACGAGCGCTCCAGAACCACGTTGCGGCCTTTGGGGCCCAAGGTGACTTTGACCGCGTTGGCCAAAATGTTCACACCTTCAACCATGCGTGCGCGGGCTTCGCCGCCGAAAATTACGTCTTTTGCTGCCATTTTTCTAACTCCAAAATTGATTTAATCGGTTGAGGACAGAGCGAACGGGCGCTTCGCGCGTCGTTCGGTCTGTCCCGCAAGTTATTCCACTACCGCAAACAGGTCTTCTTCTTTCATGACCAACAGCTCGTCGCCTTCGACCTTGACGGTCTGGCCGCTGTACTTGCCGAACAACACGCGGTCACCGACTTTGACGCTCAGGGCTTTGGTCTCGCCTTTGTCGTTGGTTTTGCCTGGGCCGACGGCCAAGACTTCACCTTGATCGGGCTTTTCAGCGGCTGAATCGGGGATCACGATGCCCGAAGCAGTTTTGGTTTCGCTTTCGATACGTTTGACGATCACGCGATCGCCCAAAGGACGCAGTTTCATGGAATCTCCTGGATTTGAAACAAGGGTTGCTGAAAAAAAGAGCATCAAATGTTGGTGCTCATTAACTTTGTGGAGCGGTGTTAGCACTCAACTCCATCGAGTGCTAATGATAAGGCCATTTGTCCTGGTTTCAAGTGCCGAGCAGTTCATCAGTGCCGCTTGCCCAAAAAATTCTGGACGTTTGCGGTGCCGTGCTCATACCCGGTGGGGGCAGCGTTGCGGCTCGCCACAACATGGCCCAGCAGGTAACCATGCACCAAGTCGGCGTTCACATCGCCAGGGAAAAAGATGGCTTGGTCTTGCAAAGCGGCCAGACTGCTTTCTGGCAACTGATCGCTGTTGTAGATGATGCAGTGCGCATCGGTGCCCAAGCTTTCAGCCAAGTGCAGGTCGGCCCAGGGCAACCATGGGATGCGAGCATCCATGAACAGCACCTCCACCTTGTCCTGGATGCCTGCAAGTTCCAAAGGGTTGGAGATGACTTGCAGGCCCTCCATCTGGGTGAGGGCTTGCAGATTGGCCGTGACTTGCGGGAGGGAACTGAGTACGCAGACGTTGGGAGTACCTGGCAAGTTGCCCAAAGCGCCCCGACAGTAGTGATTCAGAGAAGTGATCAGGATACGTCGGTGCCCACCTTGCGTGGTGTAGGCCTGCAAGGCGCCAGTTTCGACCATGCGCTGAACGGTGCCCACCGACAGGCCCAGCCTTTGTGCGGCTTGGGTGGTGCTGACGTAAGCAGAGAGCTTTTTCTCGTTTTTCATAAGGGATGCTTTGTGGATGGGGCCACCGGGTGGGGGCTGCAATGCGAGGCTTTTGACCATGCTAGGCGGTCTTCGTTCGAAGCGATAGGCGGTGAAACAGGTAGGTACGGATGGAAAAACCAGTAGACCCCAGGCGGGTCGGGTTAGTCAGCGAAGGTTCAGGGCCGTCAGGGCCTGTTTTAGGGCTCTCTGCCGCTCAGCAGGAGCACTCTTGCCCCATGGCGGGCTCTGAGCGGTCAAAGAACTGCTGAAGCCAATGGATGCGCAGCATCAACTCTGTGGCAAACGGTGAACAACGGGGATCCGGTGGTGGCAAGGCTCATTTGTTTCATCGCTCAAATGTCTCAGATCAGGCCATCACAAGGCAAACTTTTGCAGACCATAACTAGTCTTTTAGTTCTTATTTACTATTTTATTTATTCTTAATTGTAACTAAATTAGCCATATGTTCTGATTTTTTACAGGAGATAGACATGAGCAATCTGACAGTGGTTTTGAAGAAGTCCGATGGGCAAGAGCAGCGCACGGATGTAAAAACGGGTGCACCAGTGCTGGTGAAAGTGCCGGCAGGCAGCCAGATTCATTTGGAGCTCAATGGCCAAAAAGTAGATGGTTCGCAAAAGTGGGGCGGCAAGACGATGCGCCTGGTCCAAATGGGCAAGATGCTGGTGGTGGAAGCAGGAAGCGACGTGGTCGTGGAATTGGAAAACTACTACCTACAACCAGAGGTGAGCTTGTATGGCGCACATTGGGATGTTTCTGAAGCGAAGGGTCTGCAATTCACACAGGAAGGGCTGCAGTTGACGCCCGAGGTGTTGGCTGAGGCACAAACGGCGGACAGCGGCGCAGCGGTGGGTTTGTTGGTGCCTGTTGTTACAACTGGGTCGGCAACTGCGGGGGCAGCTGCGGCTGCGGTGGCGGGCAGTGCAGCGGTTGCATCGGGCTCCTCAACAGCAGGGACTGTTGGTGCGAAAGACAAGTCATACCAAGCGGTGTTAACGCTGGGGCCGGTCACTGATGGTGGTGTGGGTACGAAGGTGGTGCTTTACAAAGCAGATGGGAACAAGCTGGGAGAGATGAGTTACAACGCCGCGACCAAGGCGTTCGAATACATTGACAAGAGTGGGTACAGCGGGGTGGTGATTGCAGTGGCGATTGATACAGATGCTGCGCCTGACTACATCAGCGAAGCGACGGGCGCGCGTGCCAGCATAGGTGACGCCACAGAACTGATGGCGGTCGCGGTCATCGGAGCGGCGGAAACTGCGGTCAAGCTGAACATCACTTCGGCGACCACGCTGGCTGGCAATCGGCTGGGGGTGGTGATCAATGCGGACGGCTCAGTGCAGTCGGTAGGTCAGGCAACTGACGTCACTCAGGTGAGCAGCGTGAACGCTTCGGTCGCCACGGCACTGGGGCTTGGCAGTGTTGATCTGGTGCGCAGTGCGCCGGTGACCACCATCAATGAAGATGCCAGTGGAAATATGGCCTCGTCCAACGCCTACGGCAAGGTGCTGGCTGCGATGGCAGGCATGGCTGAAATCAACGGCTCAATTGACGCGAGCATGAGCAAGTTGGCAAGCGGATTTGCGAGCGCAGACGCATTGAATGCAACGTTGAAGGCAGCGCTCGTGCAAGGCGCCTTGGTGTCCGAGGGACAGACGAGCACGCAAACAGGGCTCAGTACAGCCGTGCAAAGCCTGATCAATGCAGACATCAGCAAAGTATTGATGCCAGCGAATTTGACGATTCAAGTGAAGGAAAACATCCCCTCTACGACGGTCATTGGCAAGGCAATGGCTTTGGATGAAGCACAAAGTGGAGTCAAATACTACTTGGCCGGTGGCCTCGATGACGGCAAATTCTCCCTCAACAGCAGCACGGGCGAGCTCAAGTTTTGGGACAGCACCAATCGCAACTATGAAGCGCTGAGCGTCAACGGTTCGCAGCCGACTTACCAAATCAAGGTCAGGGCCACAGACGCCGCGAACAACAGCAAGATTCAGGCAATCACGATCAAGCTGCAGGACGTCAATGAATTTGCAGTGTCGGACATCACCAATGTGGCCAGCAACCCGACCCTCAAAGTCAAAGAAGGCGAAGTGGCGGGCACACAGGTGGGTTTGCAGGCCTTTGCCAAGGATGCAGATGGCACAAACAACACCATCACTTACAGCCTGGCCAAAGACGCCAACGCATCGGCAGATTACACGGATGGGGAGTTTGTGATTGATGCCAGTACTGGTGTGGTGAGTACCGCCAAGCCACTGGACTACGAGGCAGGAGCCAGCCGCACGATCTATATCAAGGCGAGCTCTGCGGATGCCAGTACCAAAGTCAAGAGCTACACCGTGGGGCTGATCGATGTGGATGACACAGCCCCAGTGATCACCAATGCCAGCCCAGTGGCTGTGAATGAAAACGTCAACAAAGTTGTGCAGTTGACAGCACAAGATCCAGACACACCGAACACAGGACAAATCAGTTACGCCATCACAGGCGGAGCTGACAAAGCTTTGTTCGAAGTGGTCAATGGGGAACTGCGCTTTGTGACGGCGCCTGACTTTGAAAGCCCCAAGGACAGCAAGAAGTCGAACAAGTACGAAGTGGAGGTGACAGCCAGTGATGGTGTCAACAAAGCCGCCAAATTGTTCGCCATCAATGTCAACGATGTGCTTGAAGCGGGACCGGTGTTGACCGTGGCCAGCAACTTGGTGGCGGCGTCAGACCAAACTGCCGTGACCACCCTGACCAGCAGTTCGGGCAAGACAGGCCTGCTTCCCAGCTACAGCATTGCCGGAGGAGCCGATGCGGCGATGTTCAGCATCAACGGCGACAAGTTGGTCTTCAAGAGTGCGCCGGATTTCCTCAAACCGTCTGATGCAGGTGCAGATAACGTTTATGAGGTCAATATCAAAGTCTCTGATGCCACAGGCAGCAACATCACCGCCACCAAAGTGACCGTGGCCGATTTGACAGCGCCAGTGCTCAAAACAGCGAGTGTGAACAATGGTGACATTGTGTTGACTTACTCGGACAAATCGGGGCTGTCCAGCAACAGTTTCCCACCTCAATCGGCCTACTCCGTATTGGTGGATGGTAAAGCGGTGTCTGTGATCGCTGTCACCATTGATTCGAGCACATCGCAGGTGACGCTGGACCTTTTGAACCCCATTGTGCCTGGGCAAACAGTTGTCTTGAGCTACAACGGCAGTTTGACTGGCACAGCGTTGGTGCAAGATGCGTCGGGCAATTTGGCGCCGTCGATTGCTGCCATGACGGTGAGCAATACTGCGCAAACTTTCAACCTGGTCTTTGACCAGGCCACTGTCAGTCTAGGCACCACCGAGGGAGCGGCAAGTACCAGCGTGATCTACCAAGCCAGGGCCAAGAGCAGCACTGGCGGCGCTGTCAACGGTGTCACCTACAGCTTGCAAGGCGCAGATGCCCAATATTTCCAGATCGATGCAGCCAGCGGCGCCATCAAAGCCAAAACGGCACTGGACTTTGAAAATACGAAAGACGCCAACGCAGACAACACCTACCAACTGCAGGTGAAAGCCAGTTATGGCAACAGCTCGTCAACGCAGGATGTGCAAATCAAGGTTGGGGATATCACGGAGATGCCCTCAGAGATCACATCGACCACCTACGTGCCCAAAGCCACATCATCAGGCGGCTTGACGTTGAATGATGCACTGGCGTCTTTGCTTTCGAACGACAACAGCAATGCCTCCTGGGCTGAGATGGTCAATGGCGTACGTCCAGCCAATAGTGCTGTCACTGTCACTTATTCATTCATGAACCTTGGTCAGTTAGCAGGTACGGGTAATGGAGCGGGCAAACCAATTGACGATCAGTTCAGTCAACAGGACAAAGATTTGCTTCGCAATACTTTAAAATCCATCAGCGATTATTGTAATATCACATTCGTTGAAACAACAAGCCAAGACCCATTGGTCGCTAATATGCGACTTTTTATGGGATCCAGTAAATTATTGTTGAGTCCGGGAGATAATTCCACAGCTGCATTTGCAACCCAACCTGTTGCAAGTAATAACTACACAGCCGCTAACCTTGGTGATGTTTACATGGTCCGAGAAAAGAGTTCTGATTTCTATGGTGCATTGACATTTGGTCAAACTGCACTTATTCATGAAATTGGGCATGCTTTGGGCCTGGATCACCCTTTCCAAATTGGCGGCAATAATTTTCAATATTATTCGTCTGCTACGACAACCTTGAATCACTTAGGAAAATCTACAGGTGGCGGTTACGATACACCGCTGACCGATTCGGCTGTTAATGAGACAATCATGGCTTATAATCAAAATGGAAATGCAATGGGACTGGAGTTTGGTCATTATGACGTGGCTGCACTTCAGCATTTGTACGGCGCAAATCTCAAAACGAATGTAACAGACACCACCTACAAATACACCGGAAAAGTGGCTGATACGATTTGGGACGGTGGTGGGACAGACACCATTGTGCAAGGTAGCAGAGATAACGCGGTGATTGACCTGCGCTCTGGGTTCCACACCAGTAAGTTAGGTGACACCATGGGGTTTTACGACTATTCAACTACCAGCCTTGGACTGGGCTCAAAACTGGTGGGTTTTCAAACTTCAATTGGCTTCACAGAGGATTTGGGGGATGGGAAATTTCGTTGGTGGTATGACCCGACAGATGTGAAGCAGACAGTCCAGGTGAAAATCACCACGCAATCGAGCGGAGCAGCTTCAGATGATTTTTTTTCAACAGCTTATAGTTCTGAAGCTTACAATGGAAATTTCAATCAATTTCTAGGTACTAAAACCTTTGAGGAGGTGGCAAAAATTAATATTGCCGAAGGTGTTACTATCGAAAATGCAACAGGCAATATTGGCGATGATGTTTTTTATGGAAACGATGCCCCCAATGTATTGATTGGCAACGATGGCAATGATAAATTTTATACCACTGGCTTGGGTGCTGATACGCTCTCATTGGGTGCAGGTAAAGACGAGGTTCATTACAACGTACTCAAGGATTTAAACATGGATACGATCCTTGACTTCAAATCTGGTGAAGATAAGCTTTTCTTTGATAAATTGGGTTTGAGTCAGAGCAGCCTCAAATATGATTCAGCCGCCAAAATATTAACTGTTACCGATGCAGGTTCAAATATATACAGTTTGAATTTTGGTGTTAATTCGAATTTCGACCTCACAAAAGACGTTGTGTTCTCAATTTGAGAGTTTCCCGGCCTGGGGCTGGGGAGGATGACCGAAGAGAAGTGGTTGTTGGGCTGAATCAGTTCAATCCACTTCCGTCTCTCGGCCGGGATCTTCATCTCTGAAAGGGCAGGGCAGTTGACAGCAGGCACAGTCACCTGACAACTGTCACTGCCCACTCTTGAGACTTTTGCACACCTGATTAAGACAATGACATGGAAAAACGTCCTTATTTTTTATTGTGGTTCATGCTGGCCCTGCTGGCCTTGTTTTTGAGTTGGGCGGCCTGGTTTGAGATTGACCAGTCAGTTCGTGCGCAGGGCCAAACGATTGTCGGTGTTCGCACACAGATCATTCAAGCGGCAGATGGCGGCGTTCTGCGCGCCATCAACGTGGAAGAAGGTCAGCGTATCAAAGCTGGGCAGGTACTCGCCACACTGGAGGAGGAGCGTTCGCGTGCTGCGTTTGAAGAAAGTCGCGACAAGTTGGCAAGCCAAGACATCTTGATGATCAGATTGATGGCTGAACTGGAGGGGAACAAGCCGATGTATGGCGTTTATGAACGCACACACCCCGTATTTGCGCAAGCACAAAAAGTGGCCTATGCACACCGCAAGGAAAGCATGGAAGACGAGATGCGCACCATTGCCCAGAGCATGCAGTTGGCGCGACAAGAACTGGAGATGAACAAAAGACTCCTTGCTACGGGCGATGTGGCACAGCTGGATGTGATGCGTGCTGAAAGGCAAGTGTTTGACTTGCAAAGTCGGCGCCGTTCGGTGATCGACAAATTCACCCAAGAGGCAAGGCAAGACTTGACCAAGTTGGTCGACGAGCGATCAAGTAACCACTACAAGATGGAGTCCAACAGGAGTGTCTTACAGCACACCATGTTGACCGCACCGATAGACGGCGTGGTCAAGCAGATCAAGCTGACCACCATTGGTGGTGTTTTACGGCAGGGCGACGAACTGATGCAAATTGTCCCCGCAGACGATGAAATTTTGTTGGAACTCAAGATCAATCCTGCAGATGTGGGGCACTTGCGCACAGGACTGAAGGCTCAGGTGCGCATGGACGCATTTGACAGCTCCATTTACGGCAGTTTGGAGGGTGAATTGGTTTTCATCAGCCCCGACACGCTGGTAGAGCAAGGTGCCAACGGTCAATCGCTGACTTTTTACCGTGCGCGTGTGCGCATGACCAAGGCGTCTGGTAACGGGCGTTTGTCTTTGTCCGACATCAAGCCCGGCATGACAGCAACAGCAGACATTTTGACGGGATATCGAAGCGTCTTGTATTACCTGCTCAAGCCCATCAACAAATCATTGGCGGGAGCCATGTCTGAGCGCTGATGCCCTTTCCCCAAAAGAATGAAGGAAATTTGAAGTGAAACTTGATCACAGGATGAAGGCCACACTGGCTGCTGTGCTGATGATGCTGGGGACTCGTATATGGGCTGCTGACTTGACGCATCTCATGCGTGAGGCCTTAGAGTTTCATCCCTCAGTGATTTCTGCACGACAACAGCAAGCAGCTGCAGAGCAGGACACGGCCAATGCGCGCTGGCAATACTTTCCGACCCCAGCGGTGTCAGTGCAACAAGGCAACCAGGGCGCGACTGCGGCTTACGACTCCAAACTGCGCACCATCAGTGTGCAGCAGCCGATCTGGACTGGCGGTCGTCTCCAAGCGCAGGTGAATCGGGCCTTGTCCAACCAGCTGGTGAGTGCCGCCGCGCTCGAAGATGTACGGCAGGATCTGGCCTTGCGTGTATTGACGGGCTGGAGTTCAGTGCAATCGGCCTTGCACAAACTCAAGGCCCATGAAAAAAGCTTGGAAACGCACAACAAATTGCTCAAACAGGTGGTGCGTCGTCAAGAAGAGGGCGCATCAGCCGAGAGTGATGTTTTGCTTGCTCGTGCCCGCTTGGAGTCGGTGCGTGCCGACAAGAACAGCAGCAGCATGCAACTGGTCATGGCGTTGGAGCAGCTTTCTCAACTGACAGGTCGAAAAGTGCTTGCGACTGAAGTGATTTTGGAGAAGTTGACTTCAGTGCCCGACGAGTTCGCTGTGGATGAATGGGTGAACAAAGCGCTTGATCGATCTCCTGATATTGCCAGGGCGCAGGCGCGCGTTCAGGCTCAGGCATCTGAAGTCGATATTGCCAAAGCGGCTTTCTGGCCCGAGGTGTTTGGCCGTCTTGAGAAAAAACACGGCGATGTGAACACCTTTCGCACCACCTTTTACATCGGCATGGAGGCCAGTCTGGGCGCCGGTTTGTCCAAGCAGACGGCTGCCGCCGCCGCACAGTCGCGCCTTGAGGCCTTGCAGAGTGAATGGCAACTGCAGCGCCTCACCGTGACAGAGCAGGTGCGTTCTGACTATGTCCAGTGGATCAGCTCCGTGCAACGCAGCACGATGCTGGAGGCCGCTTTTATTGCATCAGAGAACGTCGCCGAATCATGGTCCAGGCAATTTTTGTCCGGTAGGAAAAGCTGGCAAGAAGTCATGAATGCTGCGCGTGAGCAAGCTCAAAACGAAGCCCAATGGGGCGATGTGCAAGCGCAAGCCATCACTTTGGGCAAGCGTTTGGTAATTTATGCCGATGGGGTGGACGAGTTCATGTCTGCCGCGGCCACCAAAGGACATTGAGATGAATGATCAGCCACAAGAAAATTCGAATTTGTTATTGAGCTTCCAGCGCCTTGCGCGATTGCAGCGCGAACCGATCGATTCGCCTGCTTTGCAGGCTGTGATCAACAACGCCCGATCACGCGAAAATGATCGCTCCATGTTGGTGGACATTGCACGAGCGATGCAGTTCAAAACGCCACGGTTTCTGAAACAACTCGACCAGGCTGCTTTGCCCATATTGGCGCGGGAACCAGGTGGGCAATGGCTCGTGATCCGCAGCCGCAATACCGTGGGGCAGTGGGTGGCCGACGTACTTGATGAACAAACTGGCCAATGGAAAGAACGGTTGGTATTTGTAGATTCTCAATGGGTGTTGGTCCGTATGAGTTTGGCGATGCCATTGAAGATCTCTGAAAGCCCGGTTTTGCAGACGGTTTTACAAGAGTTGCGTGCCCATCGCTTGAAATTGATGGAGGCCATGCTGGCGGGCGCAATGATGTCGTTATTGGCGCTGGTGACGTCTCTGTATTCAATGCAAGTCTATGACCGCGTGATTCCGACGAGCGGTTATCAAACGCTGCTGGTATTGACCATAGGTGTATTGATGGCTATGGCATTCGAGTTTGTGCTGAAGAAGGTCAGAAGCCACATGTATGACCGCATCGTTGACGACGTTGATGCCCAACTGTCCCGAATGGTGTTCAGTCGATTCTTGTCGGTGCGGCTCGATCAACTTCCACAAAGCGTTGGCAGTTTGGCGAGTCAGTTGCGCGGTTACGAGAGCGTGAGAAGTTTTTTGGTGAGTCTGTTCACGCAGTATATGGTAGACGCCCCTTTTGGAGTTTTGTTCCTGTTGGTGTTGGCGGCAATATCAGGATGGGTTGCAATCATTCCTTTGGTTTTTTTGTTCGTGTCAATTGGAGTCGGGTTGTACTTCAAGAGGCGCGTTCAAAAGCTCAGCATGCAGAGCCAGAACCTAAGTAACCTGAAAATCGGATTGTTGGTCGAAACCGTGGAGGCCGCTGAGATCATTAAATCGGGTCAAGGCGGTTGGCGCATGTTAGAGCGCTGGCTAAGAAGCACTGATGACTCGCGGGCCGTGGATTTGGACATGCGAAAAGTGAATGAACATTCTGGACACCTCATTGCATTGCTTCAGCAAGTGTCCTATGTGTCCATTGTGGCCATAGGGGCCTTGATGGTCAGCAAGGGCGAGATGAGCTTTGGCGCTTTGATTGCATCTTCCATCCTTTCCGGGAAAATCCTCAGTCCAGCCGCAGGCCTGACAACACAATTGGTGCAGTGGGCGCACGCCAAGTCGGCTCTAAAGGGGCTCGATGCGATTTGGCACCTTCAGACTGACCATGGGGACGATCAGCCGATAGTGCTGGATGTCATTCGGGGCGATTTCCGCTGCGATGCAGTGGAAGTCAGCATGGCGGGCAAACCTGTACTGAGTTTGAACAATCTATCCCTGCGTGCTGGAGAAAAAGTGGGCATCATTGGCACAGTTGGCGCTGGCAAGACCACCTTGCTGCGAACTTTGTCAGGCATGTACAAGCCGCAAAAGGGTCGCGTGTTACTGGACGATGTCGACATGGCGCACCTGTCAAAGCCCTTGTTGGCAGAAAACATGGGCTACTTGCCTCAGGATGGCCGTTTGCTGGGGGGCACGTTGCGCGAAAATCTGCTTCTGGGTCTTGTCGATCCCGGTGACGAAGATATTTTGGCGGCAGCGCGAGCATCGGGTCTGATGCAGGCGGTCATTACGCAACATCCGCTCGGACTTGAGCAAGTGATTCCCGAGGGTGGAGGTGGATTGTCAGGTGGTCAGCGCCAGTTGGTCAACCTGACGCGCGTTTTACTTCGCAGCCCAAAAATCTGGTTGTTGGACGAGCCTACCTCTGCGTTGGACCGCGCGTTGGAGTTGCAGACGATCGATATGCTCAAGCAAAAAATCAAGCCAACAGACACCCTGGTATTGGTGACGCACAAAATGGAAATGCTTTCATTGGTGGACCGATTGTTGGTGGTGACTGGCGGGCGCGTGGCCAAGGATGGACCCAGAGACGAAGTGTTGTCGCAGTTAAGAGCGGGTTGACGTCATTGTTGAAGTGACATGGCTTTTTCAGCCACACCGAGTAGCCAACATCAGCCGGGCGGGCACAAGCGCCTGCACAAGCCTGCAAAAGAGGCCGTCGGGATTCAGTCCCGATATCAGCCAGTCTTGCGGGTCGCAGGGGGTCTTGCCGTGACAACTGTGCATGGATCAGGCCAGTTGATCGACCTGTGCACAATTTCTTAGTGGTTGAGAACTTGGCGTGACAAGATGCGTGAACCCAGCAGATTTGACGAGTCATCACTCAATCGAGGTTATCGCGTTTTGGCGGTGCTGTCACCACGGGCATGGTTGTGGCCTGAAGCACCTGGGCTTGAATCGCCAGTATCAGCGATGCCGCAGGGACGGGCTTGGTCAAAATGCGCGCGTTAAGTCGTTGAGCCTCGTTGAGGAGGGCCGGATCTGTATCACCGGTGATGATGATTGCAGGCAAATGGGGTTGAATGCGACGCAGACTTTCAATAACCTGCCCACCGGTTTCGTGATCGCGCAGTCGGTAGTCGGTGATCACGACGTCAATGTGGTTGGATTGAATCAACAATTTGGCGCTTTGCCCGTCAGTGGCTAAAAAACAAATACAGCCTTTAGGTGACAGTAAGGAATTCATGCCGTTGGTGACCGTGCTGTTGTCGTCAACCACCAGAATCTGCAGGCCCGTAATGTCGATGTATTGCCCCGCTGTGTAGATCAGATTGGCAGGGCTGGGTGTGGTGTGCGCCAATGGCAACCACAGTCGAAAGACACTGCCCCTCCCCAGCCGAGATTTGACTTCAATTTCCCCTCCGATCAGTCGAGAGATACCTTGCACAACGGCAAGGCCCAAACCGAGACCTTTTTGCCAGTCGCGCTCTGGATTGCTCAGTTGAAAAAACTCATGGAATATGACGGATAAATTTTTTTCAGAAATGCCAATGCCAGTGTCCCAAACTTCAATCATGATCCGCCGGCCACGCCGCCTGGCACTGAGCAAGACGCCCCCCTGCTGGGTATATCGAAGAGCATTGCTTATGAAATTTCGCAGCACCATTTCAAGCAGCATTCTGTCCGTATACGCAATGGCTTTCGTGTCCCGCAATCGCATCACCAAGCCCCGCTCGTCTGCCAATGGGCCCATCAATTTCAGGAGGTTCTGCAACAGGGGCTGCAAGGCCAAGTTTTCTGGATGAACCACAACGGCTCCAGACTCTATCCGCGAGAAGTCCAGCAACGCATCCAGCATTTGGCTCAAAGACGAAAGCGCCAAATCAATATGATGAAGTGCATAGTGTTGTTGCTGATTCAGTTCTTTGCGGTCCAATGCGTCCAAAAACAGATGCAAGGCTTGCAACGGTTGACGAAGATCGTGACTGGCCGTAGCCAGGAAGCGTGTTTTGGCACGTTCGGCATTCTCTGCAGCTTGCCGTGCTTTTTGAATCAGTTCAACTTCACTGGCAAGGCGCTGGTTCAACTGCTCTTTTTCAAGGCGCACCCGAATATGATTTCGTGTTGACTTGTTGTGGGTGTATCCGTAGTAAATCAGTGTGACCGTGAAGAAGGGCATGCTGACCGCGACAAAAGTGAGCAGTTTTGAATCATCAATGTGCATCAAGCAGGCTAACTCAACGCCGACAACCACGGGAAAAGTGTAGGCAATCAAAGATGCCAAGTGGGTGGCCGCGTAAGGCACACTCATTGAAGCCAGGACGGAGGAATACAAAAGGGTGATGGTTACCTGTTCATAGGAGCCGAAACTGATCAACCAAAAGGAGTAAACACCCAATATGACCCCCGCACCCAATTGGGAGACAGAGATTTTTAGACTCAGGCCATCGATATCTCTCTTAGCAGTGGCGGGAATCCAGTATTTTTTCACCAGCCTGATGGTCAAGAGCGTGTAAAGAAGATAAACCCCATTCCAAGTCAGAGTGAAGTTCCAAGTCGAAGGAAAACCCCCAGCGGTCAACCATCCTCCAATGTTGCCTAAGATCAATCCAAATGGGTAATTTTTCAGAACAGTGCCAATTTGCTCACGCTTGACGTTTCGTTCCATCTCAGTGTCAGGGTTGGGATTCATGGGTTTACTTTCGAAGAAGCCCCTCGCTTCTTGCCCGCTCGACAGCTTCGTATCGGCTGTCACAGTCCAATTGTTCAAGGATCGCCGATACATGCACCCTGATGGTGTTTTCGGACAGATTGAGTTTTCGCGCAACGACTTTGTTACTGTCCCCATGGGCCAAGAGATTCAGCACTTCAATCTGCCTCGATGTCAGCCGCATGGGCTTGAATGAATGGACCTGTTTTTCATGACCGTCAGCAGGTTGCCCCGTTTGGATCAGGTTGCGCACCATGTTCGTCAATTCGGAGGGCAAAGCTGTTTTGTTGATAAATCCATCAGCCTGACGAAGCATGGATTCGTGTTCGATTTGCCGATCTGCCAGTGCGGTCATCAAGATGACCTTGCTTTTAGAGCAGGCTTGTTTGAGCATTTTGATACCATCAAAACCACTGATGCCAGGCATCAATAAGTCGGTCAGGATCAAGTCAGGTTCGAAGCCCCCGCGCAATACATCCAATGCTTCAGCAATCGTTCCGGCTTCTTTGATGGTTGGTGAAGGCTGGATCCCTTCCGACAGGGTCAGGCGTAGACCCGCTCGAAAGATGCTGTGGTCATCGATGATCAGCAGTGAATCCGAAGAGATTGGATTGTCCATTTTAGATAAAATTAGGTATTTTACATATTAAATTTAATTAATTAATAAAAAAATTTATACAGTTGCTTTAAATAGAGATGGGATGGCCGGGCGGCCTCAGGAGTCTTCAAGCAGTGCTTTTCCGCACGCAGTGATCTTCAATGCCATGGACGACCCGTCATGCCCAGGGCGAAGGCAGGTGAAGTTTGACTGCACCCACCGTAGCCAGGGGCAACCCCCTCTGAGTGGGTGATTGACAGGGGCGACAGAAGGCGCTGTGGATTGAGCAGGCTGCTGGGCTGTCTAGGTTTTTGGTGAAATGCCGATGAACAAGCAGACCGCTTTGAAAAAAGATCGATTCTTCACGGTGCTTGGTGAGCCCTGAGCGGTTCAGGGCAAAATCCCCCCCATGCTTGCCTGGTTCCGCTTTTTCAGTCACTGGCCTTTGTGGGCCCTGCACCTTCTGGGTCACGCCGCAGGCTGGCTGGCTTGGTTGTTGTCCCCTTCCTACCGCAGGCGCTTTTTGGACAATGCCCGCCAAGCAGGATTGGGCTGGTTGCGGGTTTCACCGGCCGTCGGACATGCGGGCGCCATGTCGACCGAGCTGCCCCGTTTGTGGTTGGGTTCACCGGCACCGGTCGAGTGGGCTGACGACCGCGCAGCCGTCGATGCCTACGCGAAGGGCCAAGGGGTGTTGTTTTTGACGCCGCATTTGGGTTGTTTCGAAATCACCGCGCAAGCCCTGGCGGCCCGGTTTTCTGCTGGGCATGGGCCGCTCACGGTGTTGTACCGCCCTGCGCGGCGAGCCGATCTGGGCGAGGTCATGGCGTCGGCCCGCAACCGTCCCGGGCTGGAGGCGGTGCCCACCAATTTGGCGGGGGTGCGCCAAATGATCAAAGCTTTGCGTGCAGGGCGTGCGGTGGGTCTGCTGCCCGACCAGGTGCCGCCCGAGGGCCTGGGCCAGTGGGCCCCGTTTTTCGGCAAACCGGCCTACACCATGACGCTGGCCGCCCGATTGGCGCTGCAAACCGGCGCCAGTGTGGTGGTGATCTGGGGCGAGCGTTTGCCTTGGGGGCAGGGCTACCGCTTGCACACGCGGGGTCTGGGGCACGATTTGTCGCCCGAGCTGGAAGTGGCTGTGGTGCAGATCAACCAGGCCATGGAACGTGTGATCAGTCAGCAGCCCGGGCAGTACCTGTGGGGCTATGCCCGTTACAAACAACCGCGTTCCGAGTGAAGAGGTCTTGCAAGTGGCCCATGTGTTGATAGCGTTGATGCGGTTTTTTGCGGTTCTGCCCCTGGCATGGGTGAGGGTGCTTGGCCACGGCTTGGGTTGGCTGCTGTGGCATGCGGCGCGTTCGAGGCGGCACATCGTGCTGGTAAACCTGGGACTGTGCATGCCCGAGCTGAGCGATGCCGAGCGCCGTGACCTGGCTTACCGCCACTTCGTGGCTTTTGGGCAGTCGGTGCTCGACCGCGCTTGGCTCTGGCATGCCCCGCTGGACGTGGTGCGTGCCCGCCTGCAGTGGACGGGCAACGTGAATGCACTGACCGATCCGGGGCCGTTGGTGATGTTCGCGCCGCACTTTGTGGGGCTGGACGCCGGAGGCACGGCGGTCTCGCTCAAGATGCCGGTGCCGGTGGCGTTTATCTTTTCAGCCCAGTCCAATCCGGTGGTCGAAAAATGGGTTCGCGCTGGTCGCGAGCGGGGAGGCAATGCGCGTCCGCATTTCCGTCACGAGGGCATGCGCCAGATTTTGGCAGGACTCAAGCGGGGCGAGCCTTTGCACTTGTCGCCGGACATGGATTTTGGGCGCAACGAGTCTATTTTTGTGCCCTTCATGAAGGTGGAGCAAGCGGCAACTGTGACGTCGCTGTCCCGTTTGTCGCGTGTGGCCAACGCGCGGGTGGTGCCTGTGGTCACGCGCATGACGCCTTGGGGGTACAGCATCGAGGCACACCCCCCAATCAGTGATTTTCCGAGCCGTGATCTGGCCCTCGACACGGCCCGCATGAACCAGTTGCTCGAAGGCTACATCCGCACCATGCCCGAGCAATACCACTGGGTGCACCGCCGCTTCAAGAGCCGGCCAGAGGGCGAGCCGGGCGTTTATTGAGGCTGCAGAAAAGCGCCGATCTCTGCGATCACGCGCTCGGGTTGCTCGTGCACCACCCAGTGCGTGGCGCCCTCAATGTCCACTTTTTTCAGGTTGGGGATGTGCTGCTCCAGTCCTTCGGTGAGGCAAGGCAGCAAGGCGATGTCTTCCTGCGCCCAGAGCACCAGTGTGGGCACGGCGATGTGCATCATCTCGGGCGGCAGGGTGATGTTGGCCACCGCCGGGTCCTGCGCGGTGGCGGGCCTCAAGGGCGAAGCCCGGTAATAGTTGAGCCCGCCTTGCAGGCCCAGACCCCAGACGGCGCGGTAGCGGTCTTGCAGCTCGGGCGTGAGCCATGGCGCGGCTTTGGCGGCCAGGCTCTGGCGGCTGCTCGGCTCGCCATCGTGGCCGCGCAAAAAGCCGAGCAACTTGTCAAACCTGTTTGCCGACAGCTGCGCCGCAGCGTCGGGCTGCACCAGAAAGTTCATGTAGGCGCTGGCCGCTTGCTGTGCGGGGTTGCTTTGCATGGCCCGAACAAAAGGCCCAGGATGCGGTGAATTGATCACGACCAACTGGCGCAGCCGTTCAGGGTGTTGGTTGGCCAGGTTCCATGCCAAAGCACCGCCCCAATCGTGGGCCACCAGCGCGGCCAGGGCTTGGTCTGCACCGCATTCCTGCTCAATCAGGGCAACGATGTCTTGCACCAAAAATTTGGCCCGGTAGGCCTTCACGTCGGTGGGCGCACTGGAATGTTCATAGCCGCGCAGGTTGGGGGCCACGCAGCGGTAGCCGCCGTTTTCGGGGCGAGAGAAATGTTCGAGCAGCTCATCCCAAACGAAAGCCGCTTCCGGAAAGCCATGCAGGAACATCAGCACCGGACGGCCTTTGGTACCGCTTGCGCGGCAACTCAAGGTGATGCCGTGGGGGAGGGATTGCTGCCAGGTGTCGATCACGGTGGGCCTCTTTATTCGTCCAAGGCTGGGGGCTCGGTGTCGTCGACTGGCGCCAGTGCGCTGGGCACCAAGGCTGGGCTGCCTTCGGGCGGGTGTGTCCAGTCCCACAGCAGCTGGGCCACATCGTCCACGCCTTGTTTTTTGAGCGCCGAGAAGAGTTTGACTTCGCCGCCGCCTGCTTGAAGCTTGGCAATCGACAAGGCCTTGGCCTGTTCGGCGCGGGTCAGCTTGTCGGCCTTGGTCAGCACGATCAGAAATTTCAGGCCTTCCTCGACCCGGGGGCGGATGATTTCAAGCAGCGCGTCGTCCAAATCGGTCAGTCCATGGCGCGGGTCGCACATCATGACGATGCCGAGTAAATTGCTGCGGCTGACCAGGTAGTTGGCCATGACTTGCTGCCAGCGGGCCTTGTCCATCTTGGCCACAGCGGCGTAGCCGTAGCCGGGCAGGTCTGCCAGCACGGCGTCGGTGATGCCTTGTTTGCCCAGCGAAAACAGGTTGATGTGCTGGGTGCGGCCCGGCTTTTTGGAGGCGAAGGCCAGCTGTTTTTGCTGTGTCAAGGTGTTGATGCAGGTGGACTTGCCCGCGTTGGAGCGGCCCACAAAGGCGATTTCGGGCAGGTCGTAGACCGGCAGGTGGTGCAGTTGGGCTGCCGTGGTCAAAAATTTGGCGGTGTGCATCCAGCCCATGGGGGTGACGGGTTTGACGTCCGATGTGGGCGCAGAAGAAACAGGTGGACGTAAGGTCATCAATAGGGCCATGTTGGGTCGTCAGGAAACTGACGCTGGGGTCATTGTAGAATCCTTGGGTTTTGCGCCAACTCTTGGATGACCCCCATGAAGTCGATTTTTTCTTTTCTGATGTTCACCCTGATCGCGGGATCCGCTCTGGCCAATGGCCCAGCCCCCGTTGCAGCCAAGCCCGATCTCGCCAAAGGTGAGGCCTCGTTTGGCGTCGTTTGCGCCGCTTGCCACGCCGCAGATGGCAATTCCACCACACCAGTCAACCCCAAATTGGCTCAGCAGCATCCGGAATACCTGGTCAAGCAGTTGCAGGAATTCAAGTCCGGTAAGCGTGCGAACGCGGTGATGAGCGGCATGGCCGCCGCATTGAGCGATGACGACATGCGCAACATCGCGTATTGGCTCGCTTCCAAGCAAGCCAAAGCCGGTTTTTCCAAAGACAAAGAAACGGTGGCCTTGGGTGAGCGGATTTACCGCGGTGGCATTGCAGACCGCCAGATCGCCGCTTGTGCGGGTTGCCATTCGCCCAATGGTGCAGGTATCCCTGCGCAGTACCCCCGCCTTTCGGGCCAGCACGCTGACTACACAACAGCCCAGTTGACATCGTTCCGTGACGGCATTCGCAAGAACAGCATCCAAATGACCGGTGTGGCCGCCAAAATGAACGACCGTGAAATCAAGGCGGTCGCTGATTACATCGCTGGCCTGCGTTGAACCGCACGACCCTTGGGTGATCTGGGTAAGCCCCAGTGGTTCAGGGGTTACGGTCAGCTTCTTCTGGCTGGGACACAATCGGGGCTCCTGAGTGCAGGGCTTCCAAAAGCAGGCCGGTTCTCCGGCCTGTTCCATTTCAGCGGGTCCAGACCCGCTTTTGTTTGTCCGTTTGACTTTGACACGATGACTGTTTCCTCCCAAGGTCTTGAATTGCAACGGGGCTCGGCACGTTGGCGCGCTGCGGTGGAGCTGTTGTCATCGATGCGCTTTGCCATTTCTTTGCTCACTGTCATCTGCATCGCGTCGGTGATTGGTACTGTGCTCAAACAGCATGAACCACTGTCCAATTACGTCAACCAGTTTGGTCCCTTTTGGGCCGAAGTCTTCGGTGCCCTCGGCCTTTATTCGGTCTACAGCGCATGGTGGTTTTTGCTGATCTTGGCTTTTTTGGTCACCAGCACCAGCCTGTGCATTGCCCGCAATACCCCCAAAATTCTGATTGATCTGAAAACCTTCAAGGAAAATATCCGAGAACAAAGCCTCAAAGCCTTTCACCATAAAGCCGAAGGCTTGTTGGAAGACCCCCCGGAGGCTGCCGCACACCGTTTGGGCCAGTTGCTGGGCACGGGTGGCTGGAAGGTGAAGCTGCAGTCGCGTGACACGCCCCAAGGCAAGGGCTGGATGCTGGCAGCCAAGACGGGCGCGGCCAACAAAATGGGCTACATCGCCGCGCATTCGGCCATCGTCCTGGTGTGTGTGGGGGGGCTGCTGGATGGCGATCTGGTCGTGCGTGCGCAGATGCTGTTGGGCGGCAAGTCGGCTTACAACGGCGGCGGTTTGATTGCGGATGTGCCTGCACAGCACCGCCTGCCAGAGGGCAACCCGACGTTTCGTGGCAACCTGATGGTGGCTGAAAACACCGCATCGAGCACCGCGATCCTGAACCAGTCTGACGGCATCTTGCTGCAGGACTTGCCTTTTGCCATCGAACTCAAGAAGTTCATTGTCGAGTACTACTCGACAGGGATGCCCAAGCTGTTTGCCAGCGACATCGTGATCCACGACAAAGCCACAGGTGACAAGCAAGAAGCCCGAGTCGAGGTCAATCACCCGGCCAACTTCAAAGGCATCGAGATTTACCAGTCCAGCTTTGACGATGGCGGCTCGACCGTCAAGCTGCAAGCCGTGCCCATGACGGCGGCCAGCAAACCGTTTGAGGTGGATGGCACCATTGGCAGCAGCACCGAGCTGACCAATGGCCTGGACAAGCTGCGTTTGGAGTTCACAGGCCTTCGGGTCATCAACGTCGAGAACTTTGCTGACGCCGGACGTGCAGCCGAGGCGGCGGTGGATGTGCGTGCCGTCAACCTGCGCGAGACCATTGAAGGCCGCTTGGGGTCGGGCCACAAGACCACCACCCAAAAAGAGCTGCGCAACATTGGCCCCAGCGTGAGTTACAAGCTGCGCGATGCCGCTGGGCAGGCCCGCGAATATAACAACTACATGGCCCCGGTGGACATGGGTGAGGGCCAAGCGGTCTTTTTGCTGGGGATGCGAGACAACCCGGGCGAGGCCTACCGGTACATGCGCGTGCCGGCCGACGAAAAATCCAGCATGGACGGTTTTGTGCGTCTGCGCGCGGCTCTGCAATCGCCTGAGCTGCGTGAGCGGGCCGTGCAGCGTTATGCCCGGCAAGCGGTTGATCCTCAACGCCCTGACTTGGCCAAGCCCTTGGCCGAGTCTGCCACCCGGGCCTTGGGCCTGTTTGCGGGGCTTGAACCGGTCAAGGGCCAACCCGTAGCGGGTTTGCAGGCCTTGGCCAACTTCATGGAAAGCAATGTGCCCGAGGCCGAGCGGGCCCGTGCGGGTGAGATGCTGGTGCGCATATTGAATGGTGTTCTCGTGACTTTGGACACCTTGGCCCGCGAGCAGGCGCGTGTCCAGCCCCTGCCCCAAGACAAAGCACAGGCCTTCATGGGCCAGGCGGTGTTGGCGCTGAGCGACGCGCCGCTCTACACCGCCCCCATGGCGCTGATGCTCAAGGACTTCACGCAGGTGCAGGCCAGCGTGTTCCAGGTGGCGCGAGCCCCGGGCAAGTCGGTGGTTTACCTGGGCTGCGCCTTGTTGATTTTGGGCGTGTTTGCGATGCTTTATGTGCGCGAGCGCCGCCTGTGGATTTGGCTCACGCCAGCGGGTGTGGGCGCCCAAGCCGTGATGGCCTTGTCGTCGAACCGCAAGACGATGGACGGCGACCGTGAATTTGAACAACTCAAGACCCGCCTGTTGGCACGCCCCACGGGCCCGGAGAACGCTGCATGAACACGACTGTCACCTTGAACCCTGGTTTCTTTTCTCGCCGCAGCCTCGCCGACTGGGGTTTTGCCCTGCTGTCGCTGGTGGGCATGGTGTTCGCATTTGCCAACTACCAGCAGGCGATGGATGTCTATGAAAAAGCCATTCTGGTGTGCGCCTGGCCCGCTGTGGTGTGGCTGGCTTGGTTTTGGCGCCCGTTGCGCTACATGATGCTGGCAGTGGCGGCATTCTCCTTGTTGGCGGTCTTCAGCTACCAGGGCGACCTGGCCCGGGCCGACACGGTTTTTGGCCTCAAATATTTCCTGTCCAGCCAGTCGGCCATCCTGTGGATGAGCATGCTGTTTTTCATCAGCACCGTGTTCTACTGGGGCGGCATGTTCATTCGTGGGCAGAGCGATGCACTTGAAACTCTGGGCTCTCGAATGGCTTGGGTGGCTGTGGTGCTGGCGCTGGTGGGCACCATGGTGCGTTGGTATGAAAGTTATTTGATTGGCGCCGACATCGGGCACATCCCTGTGAGCAATCTGTACGAAGTGTTCGTCTTGTTTTGCTGGATCACGGCGACTTTTTACCTGTATTACGAAGACCATTACCAAACCCGCGCTCTTGGGGCATTTGTGATGCTGGTGGTCAGCGCGGCGGTGGGCTTTTTGCTCTGGTACACGCTGGTGCGCGAGGCGCATGAAATCCAACCCCTGGTGCCGGCACTCAAGAGCTGGTGGATGAAGCTGCATGTGCCCGCCAACTTCATCGGGTACGGCACATTTGCACTGTCGGCCATGGTGGCGTTTGCTTATTTGATCAAGCAGCAGGCGAACGAAACCCGTTGGTTCAAACTCACCCCGATCTGGCTCCTGGGCGCGGCGCTGTGCTTCGTGCCCATCGCTTTTCGCCAGCGCGGCATTGGCGAAGCTGGCGGCAGTTACTGGGTGGTGTACGCCGCCATCTCTGCCCTGATCGCTGCAGGTATTTTGCTGGGGCGCCGCCGCATCGCCGAGCGTTTGCCAGCACCCGAAATCCTGGACGACGTGATGTACAAGGCCATTGCCGTGGGCTTTGCGTTTTTCACCATCGCCACCGTTCTGGGCGCGCTGTGGGCGGCCGAGGCTTGGGGGGGGTACTGGAGCTGGGACCCGAAAGAGACCTGGGCCCTGATCGTTTGGCTCAATTACGCCGCCTGGCTGCACATGCGCCTCATGAAGGGCCTGCGCGGCGCCGTGGCCGCTTGGTGGGCTTTGGCTGGGCTGGCCGTGACCACCTTTGCCTTTTTGGGCGTCAACATGTTCCTGAGCGGTTTGCACAGTTACGGCACCTTGTGAACATGGGCCGGGCTGTGTAGGGCGATCACGCTGCAGGGCGAATCGATCAGGGTCACAATCCAAACGCCAGCTGAATTTTTTTGCTGAAACCATCAGGGGACTTGCCATGCTCATTCGCACCCACGACACCGGATTCACCCACCCGAATGCCAGCGACATCACGCCGCAGGCCCTCTACCAGGGCCGCCGCGAGCTGCTCAAAGGACTGGCCGCAGGCACTGCAGGACTTGCCCTGGGCGGCTGGGCTGGGCGCGAAGCGATGGCGCAAAGCCTTGCCCCGATCGCCCGCCCCGGCGTGCTGGCCCCCTTGCCCGGCGTTTTGTCGGCCATGCCAGGGGCCCATGTCATGGACAAACCCACCGCCTACAAAGACGCGAGCAGCTACAACAACTTCTATGAGTTCGGCACTGACAAGTCCGACCCCGCACGCTACGCCCATACCCTCAAAACCCAGCCCTGGACGGTCGAGATCGAGGGCTTGGTCAAAAAACCGGGCCGTTACGGCCTGGAAGACCTGATGAAATTCAGCGCCATGGAAGAGCGCGTCTACCGCCTGCGCTGCGTGGAAGGCTGGTCGATGGTCATCCCGTGGGTGGGCTATTCGCTGGCCGACCTCATCAAACGGGTAGAGCCCCAGCCCGGTGCGAAGTATGTGGAGTTCATCACCCAGGCCGACGAGAAAACCATGCCCGGTGTGCGCGGCGGCGCGTTGGACTGGCCTTATGTGGAAGGCCTGCGTCTGGACGAAGCCCTGCACCCGCTGACCCTGCTGGCATTTGGCATGTATGGCGAAGTGTTGCCCAAGCAAAACGGCGCGCCCGTGCGCCTTGTGGTGCCTTGGAAATACGGCTTCAAGAGCGGCAAGAGCATCGTCAAGATCCGCTTCACCGACAAGCAACCGCGCTCATCCTGGGAAAAGGCCGCGCCGCAGGAGTACGGTTTTTATTCGAACGTGAACCCGACGGTGGACCACCCGCGCTGGAGTCAGGCCGCTGAGCGGCGCATCGGTGAGGACGGGCTGCTGGCCAAGAAACGCAAGACCTTGATGTTCAACGGCTACGAAGCGCAAGTGGGTCAGCTCTACGCAGGCATGGACCTCAAGAAATTCTTCTGATGCGCGGCTGGCTCCGAAAGCCTGCCGCTTGGTGGGTGATATTGGCTTTGGGGTCACTGCCTTTGTTCTGGCTCATGTCGCGCATCCTGCTGGACCAACTGGGCGCCAACCCGGCCGAAACCTTGATTCGCGCCACGGGCGACTGGACGCTTCGCGGCCTGTGCGTCGCGCTGGCGGTCACGCCTTTGCGCACCGCGCTGGGCTGGCCTGAGCTGGCGCGCTTTCGCCGCATGCTGGGTTTGCTCACCTTTGGCTATGCCGCGCTGCACCTGCTGTGCTACGCCTGGTTTGACATGGGGCTGGACTGGGGCGACATCGCCCAAGACATGGCCAAAAGGCCCTTCATTTTGGTTGGCTTTAGCGCCATGCTGATCCTGCTGGCGCTGGCCGCGACCTCGTTCAATCGGGCCATCCGTTGGTTGGGGGCTGCACGCTGGCAGTTGCTGCACCGTGCCGTGTACGCAGCGGCCATGCTCGCCATATTGCATTTTTGGTGGATGAGATCGGCCAAGCACCGTTACGAAGAGGTGCTGGTTTACGCCGGCATTCTTGCACTGCTCTTGGCCTGGCGCGTGCTCAAGCGGGTGAAGAAACGGCCTGCTTGAGGCGGGCCATTTAGCCGACCAGCTGCTCCAGCGCAAAGGTGTCGAAGGCCGATTCGCGTTGGCGGATCAAGTGGGCTTGCGAGCCGTCGACCAGCACTTCGGCGGCGCGGCCACGCGTGTTGTAGTTGCTGGCCATGCTCATGCAGTAGGCGCCTGCCGACAGCACGGCGAGCAAGTCACCAGACTGCACCACCAGTTGGCGGTCACGGCCGATCCAGTCACCGCTCTCGCACACGGGGCCGACCACGTCGTAAGCCACGGCGTTGCCGCTGCGTGGAGCCACGGGCACGATGCTGTGAAAGGCCTGGTACATGGCTGGGCGCGGCAGGTCGTTCATGGCGGCGTCGACGATGCAGAAGTTTTTCTGTTCGCCAGGCTTGAGGTACATGACCTCGGTCAGGCACACGCCCGCATTGCCCACCAGCGAGCGGCCGGGTTCGATCATGAGCTGGCGCTGGCCATAGCCGCGTGCGTCCAGCTTGGCCAGCAACTGCCCCCACAGGGCATCGGCCTCGGGCGGGGTGTCGCCGTTGTAGTTGATGCCCAGACCGCCACCAAAGTCGATGTGGTGTATCGGCACGCCTGCGGCCTCTACGGCAGCGACCAAATCCAGAACGCGGTCCATGGCGTCCAGGTAAGGCGTCATCTCGGTGATCTGGGAGCCAATGTGGCAGTCGATGCCCACCACCTGCAGCCCTGGCAAGCTGGCCGCGTGCTGGTAGACCTGGACGGCGCTCTCGTGGGCGATGCCGAATTTGTTGCCCTTGAGACCCGTCGAAATGTAAGGGTGCGTCTTGGGGTCGACGTTGGGGTTGACGCGCAGACTGACCTGGGCTCTTTTGCCCAGGCCCACAGCCACATCGCTCAGCACATCGAGTTCTGCATCGCTTTCGACGTTGAAGCAGCCAATGCCCACTTGCAGCGCTTGTTTCATCTCAGCTCGGGTTTTGCCCACACCCGAAAAAATGACTTTGGCCGGATCGCCACCAGCGGCCAGCACGCGGGCCAGCTCACCACCCGAGACGATGTCAAAGCCGCAACCGGCATCGGCAAACACCTGAAGCACGGCCAGGCTGGAATTGGCCTTCATGGCGTAGCAAATTTGCGCTTTGCGACCCGCAAAGCCGCGCTGGTAGGCGGCCAAGGCCGTGAGCATGGCGGCCTTGGAGTACACGAACAGCGGTGTACCGTGCTCGCGGGCCAGATCGGCCAGGCGCACGCCTTCGACCATCAAATGGCTGCCCTGGTAGGCGACGAAGGGTTGGCCCGGCAGGGCAGAGGCGGTCAGCTCAGTGTTCATGGGACGGTGTGTGGGTTCAGCGTGCGGATTCGGAGGCGCTGACGGCAGCAGGCTTGGTCGACGCAGCAGAAGGTGTGGGTGGGGCAGCGGGTTGCCAAGGGTTGAGGGTTTGGGTCAAAGTCGCACGCCCAACCGACTCGGGGGTTTGGGGCAGCACGAGCGGGCCTTTTTGGCCGCAAGCTGCGAGCATCGCCGCACAGGCCGCAAGGCTTTGCCCGATGACTAGAATCTTCAGAACTCTCAACATGCATCGATTGTAATGAACGACCTTGAATTTCTGGACCAGGCCGAGCGCCTATTGCGTGGCGTGGAAGCCAGCTGCGACCGCATCAACGACGAAACCGAGGCCGACTTGGACAACCAGCGCACCGGCGGTATGGTCACCATCACCTTTGCCAACCGCAGCCAGATCGTGATCAATTTGCAAAAACCGCTGCATGAAGTCTGGCTTGCTGCGCGTTGCGGGGGCTTTCACTACAAGTTTGACGGATCGGATTGGCAAGACACCAAGGGTCAGGGCGAGTTCTGGGCCAGCCTGTCGCGCTACGCCAGCGAGCAGTCGGGGCAAGCGCTGGCCTTTCGCGCCTGACCCCATGCCCATTGAAGGCCTCAGTTCTTGAAGAGGTCCATTATTTTTCGCTTCTCGTCAGTGCCATTGGCAGGGGCGTCACCCAGCCCCAAAGATGTCACCCCAGCGCCGTTGGCAAATTCGTCAAACAGCCATTCTCCCCCGACTTGAACCAGACCTTCGGGCACCGCTGGCAGGGTGACAGCTTGTGTGCGCAGGGCAGTTTCCATGAAACTGATCCACACCGGCAGGCTCAAGCCCCCCCCGGTTTCGCGGTCGCCCAGTTTGCGGGGCGTGTCGTAACCGATCCAAACCACCGCGGTCAGATTGGGCTGGTAGCCAGCAAACCAGGCGTCCATGGCGTCGTTGGTGGTGCCGGTTTTGCCGTACAAATCCGGGCGTTTGAGGGTGGCCTGTGCACGCGCGGCCGTGCCCGACCGGGTCACTTCCTGCAACAAACTGCTCATCACATAAGCGTTGCGCGAGGGGATGGCGCGTTGCTCTTCAGTAGGCCTTGCTGGCAGGGGACTGTCGACCAACAATTTGCCTTTGGGATCTGAAATGCGGGTGATCAGGTGGGGTTGCACCAGAAAGCCGTTGTTGGCAAACACCGAATAGCCTGTGGCCATTTGCATGGGCGTCACCGAGCCTGCGCCCAGCGCCATGGTGAGGTAAGCGGGGTGTTTTTCTTCGTCAAAGCCGAAGTGGCCAATCCACTCTTGCGTGTGTCGGGTTCCGGCGGCTTGGAGCACGCGAATGGAAATCATGTTTTTCGATCGGGCCAGGCCCTTGCGCAAGGTCATGGGGCCGTCGAAAGTGCCGTCGTAGTTCTTGGGTTCCCAAGGCTGCCCGCCCGTGACGCTGCTGTCAAAGAACAAAGGGGAGTCGTTCACCACGGTGGCAGGGGTGATGCCTTTTTCTAGGGCGGCCGAATAGATGAAGGGTTTGAAGCTCGAGCCCGGTTGGCGCCAGGCTTGCGTCACGTGGTTGAACTTGTTCTTGGCAAAGTCAAAGCCACCCACCAGGGCCCGGATGGCTCCGGTCTGCGGTGTCACGGCCACGAAAGCGCCTTCGACCTCGGGTTGCTGAGTGAGTTCCCAGCCCCCTTTGGCTGTTTGGGCAATGCGCACCACCGCGCCACGGCGCAAGCGAACCGCGGGAGCGGCCTTGTCGGACAGGCCTGACTGCACGGGTTTGAGGCCGTCACCGGTGATTTCGATCTGCTCGGCGTTCTGGCGCACCACCAAGACTTTGCGGGGGCTGGCTTCGAGCACCACGGCCGAAAGCAAGTCGCCGTTGTCCGGGTGGTCGTCCAGCGCCTCGTCGATGGCTTCGTCGAGCTTTTTGGGGTCGGTGGGCAAATCTACAAACTTCTCGGGGCCACGGTAAATTTGGCGGCGTTCGTAGTCCAAGATGCCCTGGCGCAAGGCGCGGTAAGCGGCCCTTTGCTCAGTGGACTGGACCGTGGTGTAAACGTTCAGGCCACGCGTGTAGGTTTCGGGGCCGTATTGCGCAAACACCATCTGACGCACGGTCTCAGCCACGTATTCGGCGTGAAGGGTGTTTTTGTCGGCGGCCGAGCGCAGCTTGAGGGGCTCGGTTTTGGCTGCCTTGGCCTGTGCGGCGGTGATGTATTTGTTGTCTTCCATCCGCTCAATGATGTAGAGCTGGCGAGAACGGGCGCGCTTGGGGTTGCTGATGGGGTTGTAGGCCGAGGGCGCTTTGGGCAAGCCAGCCAGCATCGCGGCCTCGGCGATGCTGATGTCTTTCAGTTGTTTGCCGAAATAAATTTCGCTGGCAGACGCAAAACCATAAGCCCTGTTGCCCAGGAAGATCTGGTTCATGTAAATCTCAAGGATCTGGTCCTTGCTCAGCAACTGCTCGAGCTTGTAGGTCAGCAAGACTTCATAAATCTTGCGGGTGTAGGTTTTCTCGGTCGACAAGTAGACGTTGCGAGCCACCTGCATGGTGATGGTTGACGCGCCCTGGCTCTTGACGCGGCCGAGGTTGGCCACACCTGCGCGCAGGATGCCCAGGTAGTCCACACCGCCGTGCTGGTAAAAGCGTGCGTCTTCGATCGACAGGACCGCGTCTTTCATCACCTTGGGGATGTCCTTGATCGGGGTCAGATTGCGCCGCTCTTCACCGAACTCCCCCATCAGTTCCCCGTCTGCGGTGTAAATGCGCAGGGGCAGTTTGGGTCGGTAATCTGCCAGATCGGTGGTGTCGGGCAGGTTGGGGTAGGCCACCACCATGGCCACACCCACCACCAGCAGCACAGCGAGCAAGCCCGCCATGACCAAGCCTGCTGCCCACAGCCCCAGTTTGATCAAGAGCGATGCGAAGGGGGAAGAAGCAGTTGCAGGCGCAGAGGGCTTTTGAGGCGTTGGGGAGGGGGTTGGGGTCATAGGACTTTGGTGGTCGCTGGCACGGACGGTCAACGGTCTGTGATTATAAAAATCCAGCAGGCCTTGGTGAGTGGGGGTTTGTATTATTGAATTCTATGGTTAACAAAATGAATTGAATTTTCCGGTTGTTCATGCTAAAAAACAGCCAGAAGGCCATTTCAGGCCTCAGCACAAGGGAGGCGCACCGTGAGATCATGGCTGAAACTGTGGCCGGGTTTTCCATTTCGCCAAGTGACCAGCGCTTGGGGCATCGCGTTGGGGGACTCCGGGGTTTCGCTGGTGTCTTTGGGTATTTCTGGCACCCATCAAGTGCGGGTCCAGCGCGCACTGACAGAT